>DIWP01000015.1:69358-90143 GCA_002423545.1 Thermoleophilia bacterium UBA6103 | reverse complement strand
GTAAGGCCCCTGGTAGACCACCAGGTTGATAGGCCGGATGTGTAAGCACAGCAATGTGTTCAGCAGACCGGTACTAATTGGCCGAGGGCTTGACCATGAACACCACTTTGCCGCTATGCAGTTCTCAGGTCCGTGCCGGCGCCGGCACCAGAGTCTGCCGCGCCTCCGGGCCCGTCTTCGGACGTCCTGGGGCCGTGGCTCACGGTTTCCGGTGGCCATGGCGGAGGGGAGACACCTCTTCCCATTCCGAACAGAGCAGTTAAGCCCTCCAGCGCCGATGGTACTTCGGGGGCAGCCCCGCGGGAGAGTAGGACGCCGCCGGGAGTATGTTGAAGGGGTCCGCTGAGCGATGAGCTCAGCGGACCCCTTCGCCGTTCCGCAGCGCCTCCCGCTGTCCCCACCTGCTGAGAGATGACCGGCTCACACCACACGCGCTGCGAAGTACGAATCGTCGTACGCCCAAGAACGACGGATCGGGTGAGAACCTGCTCGAGTCTGACGATTCGCGTGCGGAGAGCGTTGAGTCCTGTGGTAGCCTGAGCGCCGTCCGGAGCCGATCGCCATCCGGGAGCCGACTCCTGGTCGCTGGGGGTATCCGTCATGGCCGAGCCGAGGTTGACCTATCTATCCGAGAGCGACGTACAGTCGCTGCACGAGCAGACGCTGCGGATCCTCGCGGAGGTGGGGGTCGCGTACAACACGCCGGCGGCCATCGACCTGCTGGAGCGCGCCGGCGCCGAGGTCGACCGCGACCGCCTGGTGGCTCGACTCCGCTGGGACCTGATCGAGGCCTGCCTGGCGAGCGCGCCGCGAGAGGTACTTCTGGCGGGTCGCGTGGCGGCGAACGATCGCCTGCTCGGCGGCGAGCGGCTGGTGGTGACCAGCGACGGGATGGCGACCTACGTCTACGACGACCTCACCGGCGAACGCCGCGAGGGCACCAGCCGCGATCTGGCCGAGATGATGCGGCTGTGCGATGCGCTCGACGAGGTCGACACCGTGTGGCCGTCGCCGCAGGCCGGCGATCTGGCGGCCGAGACGCAGGCTCTCGAGATGAACGCCATCTGTCTGCGCAGCACGACCAAGCACATCCAGGACGAGGTACGCACCCCGGAGATGGTCGCGCCGATGGTGGCCATCTACGAGGCGGCCGTCGGCGCGTCGCTGAGCGAGCGCCCGGTCTTCTCGGTCACCAATTGCACCATCGCTCCCTTGCAGCACGACGCCGAGATGACCGAGGCCGGTCTGCAGCTCTGCCGCCTTGGTGTACCCATCTTCATCCTGCCGATGCCGCAGGCCGGCACCACGGGGCCGCTGAGCATCGTCGGCACCTGCGCGCTGCACATGGCCGAACTGCTCAGCGCCGTCGTGCTCTACCAGCTCGCCTGTCCGGGGTGCGCGCTCGTCGCCGGCGTCGGCGCCGCCGTCGCGGACATGCGCAGCGGGCTCTATCTGGCCGGCAGCCCGGAGATCGGCCTCATCAACCTGATCTGCCTGGAGATGAGCGGCTTCTACGGGCTGCCGACACAGGCGACCGGCGTGTCGACCGACGCCAAGGCGTGCACCATGCAGGCCGGGGCCGAGGGCATGATGAGCGGTCTGGCGGCGGCGCTGGCCGGCGCCGACTCGCTGATCGCCGTGGGGACCCTCGACGCCGTGCAGAGCCAGAGCCTGGCCAAGATCGTGCTCGACTGCGAGACCGTCGGCATGATCCGCCGCTTCGCGCGCCGGCAGCCGATCGATCCGCAGGATGCCCTGCTCGACGACATCCTGGAGGTCGGCATCGGCGGTCACTTCCTGGGCCGGCGCAGCACTCGCGTCCGCCGGCGCTCGGGAGAGGTCTGGCGCTCGAACGTGTATCAGCGTGGATCGTTCGAGGAGTCTCGCGAGCGGTCGCTGGTGCGCGACGCCGTGGAACACGCGCAGGAGGTGCTGGCGACGCACGAGGTGCCTCCGTTGAACGACGAGGCGGAACGCGAGATCGGCCGCATCATCGCGTCCGTCCGGTCGTCCGGCTGAGGCGGCGGCCCGGAGATCGTCCCGTGGAGCGGGTGAGACCCGAAGGAGAGTGAGACACATGGCGCAGGCCCGCGTACGGTACCTGAGCGAGGACGAGCAGCAGGCCATCCACGACGAGACAGTCTGGATGCTGGAGAACATCGGTGTGGGATTCAACACCCCGGCGGCCATCGACGTGATGGAAGCCGCCGGGGCACAGGTGGACCGGGAGAGGCTCTCGGCTCGCATCCCCTGGGAACTCGTCGAGGAGGCGCTGCGCCGCACGCCGGAGCGGCTGCTGCTGGCCGCCCGCGACCCTCGCTACGACCTCACCATCGGCGACGAGTACCTCGCCTGCTGCACCGACGGCACGGCGACCTACGTCATCGACGACGAGACCGGCGAGCGCAGCCCGGGTTCGGAGGCGTCTCTGCGGCAGTTCATGCGGCTCTTCGACGCGCTGCCCCAGGTCGACTACGCCTGGCCGTCGATCTCCGCCCGCGATCTCGACCCCCGCACCGCCAACCTCGAGATCGAAGTCATCTCGCTGGAGGAGTACAGCAAGCACCTGCAGGACGAGGTACGGGCGCCGGAATACGCGCAGCCGCTCATCGAGATCCTGGAAGTCATCGCCGGCGCCTCGCTGAAGGAGCGGCCGATCTTCTCGACCATCAACTGCACCATCTCGCCGCTGCAGCACGACCCGGCGATGACCGAGGCGAGCCTGATCCTGGCGCCGGCCGGTGTGCCGATCTGCATCATGCCGATGCCGCTGATGGGCTCCACCTCGCCGATGAGCCTGTTCGGCACCGTGGTGGTCACGATGGTGGAGATGCTCAGCGCCGTGGTGCTGTTCCAGTTTGCGGCGCCCGGTTGCGCGCTGCTGGCGGCGCCGGAGCCGGCCGCCGCGGACATGCGCTCGGGGCTGTACCTGTGCGGCGCCGCCGAGGCCACGCTGATGGGCGTGGCGTGTGTCGAGATGTGTCGGCGCTACGGCCTGCCGACGCAGGGTCCGGGCGCCGGCGGCGACGGCCGCTACCCGGACTTCCAGGAGGGCGCGGAGGGCATGGCGGCGTCGGTGATGCTGGCACTGGCCGGCGTCGATTCGCTGCTGGCGTTCGGGACGCTCGACGGCGCGCAGTCCCTGAGCTTCGCCAAGACAGTCCTGGACTGCGACCTGGTGGGGATGGTCCGCCGTCTGAGCGGGCGGTCGCGGGTCGACCGTGGCGAGATGCTGCACGACGATCTCGTGGAGGTCGGCATCGGTGGCCACTTCCTCGGCCGTCGCTCGACGCGCGAGCGTCTGCGGACCGGGGAGCTGTGGCCGCCGGAGGTGTTCCGCCGCGGCCCGGCCCGGGAAGGAGCCCCGGCAGCGGGTCTGGTCGCCGAGGCGGCTGCCCGGGCCCGCGACCTGCTGGCGTCGCACGAGGTGCCACCGCTCGGAGACGATGCGCAGCGCTGCATCGAGCGGGTCCTGCGGTCGTTCCGGGCGTCGCTGTGAGCAAGTCGAGCATCGACATCCGGCCGGTCGACGATGCAGCGGCGGCGATCGCGCTCGGCCGGGCGGCCGGCCTCGAGGACGCCGAGGGCGATACCGAAGGGCTGCTCGCCCGCTGGGGCGCCTACGAGGGCGACCGGTTGGTGGGAACGGTCGCCCTCCGCTACTGGCAGAACATGTACATCGTCGGCTGGATGGCCGTGGTCGAGGACCGGCGCGGCAGCGGGGTGGGCGCCGCACTGCTGCAGACCATGGAACGCGACGCCGTGGCCCGCGGCGCCGACCACCTCTGGGTGACCGCTCGCGCTCCGGGCTTCTACTTCCGGGCCGGCTTCACGCCGATCGGCGAGGGTCCGCAGCACAGGCTGCTGCTCGACCCCTGTCTGGATTGTGAGCAGTACGGCGTGTCGTGTCATCCTGTGGCGGCCGTCAAGCGTCTGGCGGACCCGGATGCGCCGCCGCACGCCGGCGGTCGACCCGAGACGGCACCGGCTGACGGCCCGCTCGCGGCGCCTGATCACGGCCCGGCCGCGGCGCCTGATCACGGTCCGGTCGCCGACGACGTGACACCAGACGAGGCCCATCTGACAGGAGCAGACACATGACCAGGCCGATCGTCCGTTATCTGACCGACGCCGACAGGGGCTTCGTCCACGAGCAGACGGTGCGGATCCTCGCGGAGGTGGGGGTGGGCTACAACACGCCCTGGCTCACCGACGCCCTGCGCGACGCCGGCGCCGCGGTCGATGCCGAGCGCCTCACCTGTACGATGCCGTGGGATCTGGTGGAACGCTGCCTGAAGCAGTTGCCGGCGACCGTCCTGCTGGCCGGCCGCGACCCGGCGTACGACTGCACCGTCGGAGCCGGCCGCATGCTCTACACCAGCGACGGCGCCGCGACCTACATGCTCGACGACCTCACCGGCGAGCGCCATGAGGGTACCGCGGCCGATCTCGCGACCATGATGCGCCTGTACGACGCGGTCCCCGAGATCGACTTCACCTGGGCGACCATCACGCCCGCCGATGTGGACGTGCGGGCCGGTAACCTCGAGATGGCGCGCATCACCTTCGAGAGCTCGCGCAAGCATCTCCAGGACGAGGTGCGTCGCCCGGACCAGGCGCCGGTGTTCATCGAGATGCTGGAGACCATCGCCGGGGCGCCGCTGCGGGAGCGCCCGATCTGGTCGGCGACCAACTGCACGATCGCGCCGCTGCAGCACGACCGGGAGATGACGGAGGCACACATCCTGATGGCGAGGGCCGGCTGCCCGGTCTTCGTGCTGCCGATGCCGCAGATGGGCACCACCGGTCCGATGAGCGTGCTGGGGACCAGCATCCTCAACATGGCCGAACTGCTCAGTACCGTGGTCCTCTTCCAGCTCGCGGCACCGGGCTGCGCCATGGTCTCGGCGGTCGGATCGGCGGTGGCCGAGATGCGCAGCGGCCTCTACCTCGCGGGGGCGCCGGAGGACGCCCTCATCAACATGATCTGCATCGAGATGAGCCGGCACTACGGCATGCTCACGCAGGGCAGCGCCGTGAGCTGCGACGCCAAGGCCTGCGACCTGCAGGCCGGCGCGGAAGGCATGCTGACCGGACTTGCGGTGGCGCTGGCCGGTGCGGACGTGATGCTCGCCTTCGGTCTCATGGACAGCGCCCAGACCGCCAGCCTGGCCAAGACGGTGCTCGACGCCGACACCGTGAACGCCATCGAGCGCTTCCTGCGCGACGACCCGGTCGACGAGGCGCGAGCGCTGGTCGACGACATCGTCGAGGTCGGCATCGGCGGCCACTTCCTGGCGCGCAAGAGCACGCGGCGCATGTCCCGTGCCGGCGAGCTGTGGCAGCCGACGCTCTGGCACCGCGACGCCTTTGATCAGTATGCCGGCCGTTCTCTCGTGCAGGACGCCTGGGATCGGGCACAGCGTCTCATCGCCGAGAACGATGTGCCGCCGCTGCCCGACGATGTGCGCAGCCGCTGTCGCACGTTGATCGACCGCTACCTCGCGGCGCGCGACGGTGACGCTGCGGAACGGTGAGGTGAGCGAGGTCCTGGCCCGCGTCCAGGGCCGCTGCGGCGAGCTCGTCCTGCGGCGCAGCGGCGTACACCTCGAGATCATCTGCGCCGGCGCCTTTCTGATCTCCACCCGCAACGAGGCCTCGAGCCGGGCGCTGATCGCGGCCGCCGCGCCGGAGTTGCCGCCGCGGCCGCTGGACGTGCTCATCGGTGGGCTGGGAGTGGGGCATGCGCTCGACGAAGCTCTCGACCTGCCCCGACTGCGTTCGGTCACGGTGGTGGAGATCGAGCCGGTCGTGATCGAGTGGTTCGCCCGCTACGGCGGGGCCCGGGCACAGAGGGCGTTCGGCGACCGTCGCGTCCATCTCGAGTGCGACGATGTGCTCGCACGCCTGGTCATCGCCCGGCAGGCGTGCGATCTGATCGCACTGGATACCGACAACGGGCCCGAGTGGCTGATGCGCACAGAGAACGCCGGCCTCTACGCGCCGCACGGACTGCGGCGGGTCAGGACGGCACTGCGGCCGGGAGGGGTCGCTGTCTTCTGGGCGACCGGCTACGACGACCGCTTCGCAGCTCGACTGCAGACGGTGTTCGGAGCCGTGACGACGGTCGAGGCCGTCGACATGCTCGACGGTCGGCCGCTCACCTTCCTCATGTACGTGTGCCGGCGACCGTGATCGGCCTGCGGCGCGGTGCGCCCGGGTACTGGCGCGCGGCCGGCAGTGTGGACGTCGCGACGTCGAGGCGCGTCATCGCCGCCGCAGTCGGGTAGAGTCTGCATCATGGACGCCGGTCGAGACACGCTCGGACTCTTTCCGCTGGGGCTCGTCCTGCTGCCCGGCGAGACGATCCCGCTGCATATCTTCGAGGCCCGCTACAAGCGGCTGATCGGTGAGCGGCGCGGCGGCGATCGCGAGCTGGGCATCGTCTATGTGGACGAAGACAAGCTGGCGGTCACCGGCTGCACGGCCGTCGTGAGCGAGGTCGTCGACGAGACAGAAGACGGCCGCATGAACATCCTGGTCGAAGGGCGGCGGCGGTTCCGCATCGTGGATGTCGCCGAGCCCGAGGATGCGGAAGCGGATTATCTCCGGGCAGACGTGGAGTTCTTCGAAGACGACGAAGCGGGCGACGAGCGGGTCCGCGACGACGCCGCGCTGGCTTTCGTGGACCTCCTCTCGGCGTCCGGCATCCCCCAGCCGCAGATACCCGAGGGAGCGGCGCCGCTCTCATTCCGGCTGGCGGCGGCCGTCGACTTCGGTCCTCAGATCAAGCAGACTCTCATCGAATCGGCCTCGGAGAATGAGCGCCTCATGAGCCTGGCGGCGGCCTTCCGTTCGCTGGTTCCGCAAGCCGAGGCGCAGCGCCGGCGGGCGGAGGCGATCCGCGGCAACGGCAAGGGGATGTGATTGCCCGCACGCGTCTGGTCGTGCCGCCCTCGGTCGCGCGGCAGCCCGCCCCCTGAGGCGCTTGCCTGGGTCAGGGGACCAGGACGATCTTGCCGAAGTGGTCTCCGGCCAGCAGTTCGTGGGCCCGCCGGGCCTCGGCCAGTGGCAGCGTGGCACCGACCACCGGTCGCACCAGACCCTCTTCGACCATGGCGCCGATCTCGCGCAGCATCTCGGCCATGCCGGCTCGACCGGCGTTGCTCGAGCTCATGAACAGGATGCCGGCGTCGACGGCGATCGCCGGCGCGACCGGGACGCTGACGCTTTCGCCCTGCCCCTGGCCGATGCACACGATGCGGCCACCTCTGGCGATCGCCTCCAGGTCGGTGCCGAGGTTCTCCGTGGTGGCGATCTCGATGATCACGTCGACACCGCGATCGCCGGTCAGCTGCCGTGCCTGCGCGGCGACGTCTTCGTGATGGCGGTCGATGGTGCTCTCGGCGCCCAGATCGCGGACCCGGTCGGCGTCGGCGGCAGAGGAGACGACGGCGATGACGGTGCCGCCGAGCGCCCGCGCCAGCTGTACGGCGGCGCTGCCGACGCCGCCGGCGGCGCCCTGCACAAGGACCGTCTCGCCCTCCCGCAGGTGTGCCCGCCGCGTCAGCCCGTAGTAGGCGGTCGGGAACACCAGGCCCATCGCCGCCGCCTCTTCGAAGCTCATGGACGGCGGTTTGGGGACGGCCTGCACGGCGGCGATGACAGCCAGTTCGGCGTAGCTGCCCTGGCTGCCGACACCGAGGCCGGTGAACAGCACCTCATCGCCGGGCACGATGTCGTCGACACCGTCGCCGACCTCGACGACCACGCCGGCGCCGTCCGAGCCGATGATGCGCGGCGGCTCGAGCGGGGTGGCGAAGCGGTGCTCCCGGATGGCTGCATCGACGGGGTTCACGGCTGCCGCGCGGACCTCGAGCAGGAGCCGGCCGTCCGCGACCGCCGGCCGCTCGACCTCCTCGTAGACGAGGGCGTCGGGGCCGCCGTACTCGTGGATGCGCACCGCCTTCATGGTCCCTCCAGGGCTGCTCGGTAGACCACGGGGACAGTACCGCGACTCCCTCGTCGGCAAACACGGCCACCTGAGACGGCGACGAGGCGTGCCCTCGGGGGGCACGCCTCGTCGCCGGTGGCTGTTCGTCGCTGCCGCACAGCGCGACCGGCAGCGCCAGCGCCGGCCGGACAGCGGCTCAGCAGGCCTCGCTGCCGCCCAGCGGGGCCGGGTCGCCGGTCGAGAGGGGTGCCGTGGGGCCCGACGGCCCGTCGTGCCGGCGGCGCCGGTAGATCCGCCGCACCAGGACGATCACGACGGCCGCCAGGGCGCCGAACACCACCAGGAACGGCAGTGCCGCACCGAGGGCCACGCCGATCCAGCGGAAGCCGTCGCCGACGAGTCGCAGGGAGTGCGTGATGGCGCCCCAGAACCCGGTCGACTCATGGACGGCCGCGACCTCGCGGCCCTTCTCGCTGAGGGAGATCGACAGCGTGCTGTAGGCGACCGTCTCGCCGAGTTGCTTGAGCTGGGCCTCGATCTCCTCGACCATCAGCTGCGTGCGGTCGATGCGGTCCTGCACGGCCAGGGCGGCGGCTACCGTGTCGGCCTTGTCGAGGAACGACAGGAGGCGCTCCTCGACGGCGCGATAGTGCCGCAGGCGGGCGCGCAGATCGACGATCTGCGCCGTCACATCGTCGGTGGAGGTGCTCAGTTCGCGGACGCGGCCGAGCTTCTGCAGCTGCGCGAGCGCTTCGTCGAAGCTCTGGGCCGGGATGCGCACCGTGATGTACGCATAGGGAGCGTCCCCGTCTGAGGTGCTGTCCACCGGAGTGTCGTCCGATACCGGAGCGCCCTCACCGTCTTCGAGGGTCGCCGGGTACGGCTCCACGCCGCCGTCGGACCAGGTGCCGACCATGCTGGACAGCACGTAGCCTTCGTAGGAGCGCGTCACCGCCGTGACGCGGCTCACCGTCTCGTGAAGCTTGCCGCGTCCCACGACCACCGTCAGCTGGCCGCTGCGGACCAGATGCTGACCGGACTGGATCAGAGGCGGCAGCGTACCGCTGACATCGCTCGCGACGCCCTCGGGGGCGGCGCCGTCCTGGCCGGCTCCTTCGCCGGCGTCGAGGCTCTTCTCCATCTCGCCGCCGTCCGCGACGCGGCCGGCGTCGTCGCCGAGCGCCGGCTCGGCGCTCACCGGAAAGGCGACGCCGCCCCCGGAGTCGCTTCCCGCCTCACCTGAGCGGACGGCGCCGATCACCGCGGCGGCGCCGACGATGACCACCAGGAGGGCGATCACCGACACGGCGATCGTCCTCTTGCGAAGCTTGATGTGTCTCATGATGCCTCCCGGGGGCGCCTGACGTACTGGCTCTGCGTGCCTGTCCTGCAGAGGAGACGTCGCGACCGGCGCCGGGGTTCAGATGGTGCGACACGGACCCGGGCGGGGGCGACACAGGGCTCAAGCAGAGGCCGCATCGTGGCGATACCTTCCACGTCATGCTTCCGGTGACCAGCCACGAAGCGCGCACGGCGCGCTGGCCATACGTGACCATCTGCCTCATCGGCCTCAACGTGCTCGTGTTCCTCTTCGAGGTGTCGCTGGGCGACCGCTTCGTGCCGTTCCTGCAGGATTGGGGACTCGTCCCCGCTCGGGTGAACGCCGGGGTGACGGCGCACAACGTGGTCACCGTGGGCACCTCGGTCTTCCTGCATGCCGGCGTGGTGCACCTGATCGTCAACATGTGGTTCCTGTACGTCTTCGGTGACGCGGTGGAGGATGCTCTCGGACCCTGGTGGTTCCTGGCCCTCTACCTTCTCTGCGGCTTCTTCGGCGGCATGGCCTTCGTCGCGATGCATGCCGACTCAGCGCTCCCTGCGGTGGGCGCCAGCGGCGCCATCTCGGGTGTCATGGGGGCGAGTCTCGTGCTGTGGCCGCGGGCACACCTGCGGGTGCCGGGCCTGCTGCTGATCGCCGTCTGCTGTCTGTTCGTCTTCTCGGCGGTCTTCGGCGCCGGCGTCGACGTCGTCTGGATCGTCGTGCTGCTCGCGATCCTCGTCGTGTCTCTCACGGTGATCGTCCTCAAGCTCTCCGACGGCGTTGTGGAGGGCATGCTGGTGGGCCTCAGGGTGCCGGCGTGGACGGTCCTCGGCATCTACTTCGGACTGCAGCTGTTCAACGGTGTCCTGGTCATGGTCGACCCGGCGTATGGCGGCAGTGTGGGCTGGTGGGCGCACATCGGGGGGTTCGTGTCCGGAGCGCTCTTCGCAGCCGTGTTTCCCGCGGCGCCGGTACGACTGCCCGGCGAGGCGGCGCGGTCATGACCGGGCGTCGCGGCGAGGCCGCCGTCGCGCTCGGCGCCGTGCGGCAGACCGGGCCGGCCGGCGGGTCGGCGCAGCGCCACCTTCTGGGCAAGCCGCTGCGCTGGTCGCGAGGCTTCACGGTCGTGATGATCGTCTGGCTGGCAGCCGGTTCGCTGCTGCTGGTGAGCCGCCTGCAGATGGGGCACCTGACCGCGTGGAGTGGCTGTGAGGAGGCCGCCGTGGCCTCGGTGCAGCGCTACGAGCCGGACGGTGCGCACAGCTGCGCAGAGCTGCTGGGTCTGGTGGCGACGCGGCTCACCGAAGGGCAGGGATCTCCGCGCCAGGCCCGCTGGTATGCCTTTGAGCGGGCGTGGGAGGACCGCGTCTACGTGGTCTGGGAGTGGAGCGATCGAGCGGCGCTGACCTTCGTGGTGGAAGGGGGCGCGGTACGGCCGGACGCCGAGGCGCTGCTGGTCCTCAAGAACGCCGCGCGCTCGCTCGGGTCACGCTGAGGTCCGGGCCGCCGGCCGACGGGCGCCCCGGGGTTCAGCGACCGCAGGGTGTGTCTGTCCTGGACGGCTCGCCGGTCTCGGTGCGGGTCGTGCGCGGGCGGCCGGGTCCTGTCGCCGCGCCGCTGCCGTTGCCGGCGGGATCACCGGCCTCGCCGTTTTCCTGCGGCGTGCCGACGATGCGCGTCCCGGCCCGCCCCGCGACCGCCGCGACCGCCTCGGTGAGGCTGGCGATGATGCCGGTGTGCCCGGCTCGCGCCAGCCGCAGGGCGGCCTCGACCTTGGGTCCCATCGAGCCGGCCTTGAAGTGGCCCTCCGCCACGTAGCCCTCCATCTCGGCCAGCGAGACGTCACCGAGGGCGCGCTCGTCGGGCCCGCGGTAGTCGACATACGCGTTCGATACGTCGGTGAGGATGAGCAGGATGTCGGCCGATATGTCGAGCGCCAGGCGGGCGGCGGCCAGGTCCTTGTCGATGACCGCCGCCGTCCCGGAGAGCGAGCCGTCGCGGGCGCGCAGGGTGGGGATGCCGCCGCCCCCGACGCAGACCACCAGGGTCTCCGCCTCAACGAGGCGGCGGATCGCCGGCAGCTGGACGATCTCGACCGGCTCGGGGGACGGCACCACGCGCCGCCAGCCGCGGCCGGCATCCTCCTTCATGGCATAGCCCGACTCGAGCATCAGCGTGCGGGCGCGGGCCTCGTCGTAGAACGGCCCTACCGGCTTGGTCGGGTCCTTGAAGCCGGGGTCGGCGGCATCGACGATCGTCTCGGTGACCAGACAGGCGACCGGGATCGGCGAGCGCAGGCGACGGAGGTGGTTCTCGAGCGTCTGGACGAGCAGGTAGCCGATCTGCCCCTGGCTCATGGCGCCGGCGACGTCCATCGGCATCGGCGCCACCGAGGCCTCGGCGGCGGCCTGCTGGATGAGGATGTTGCCGACCTGGGGGCCGTTGCCGTGCACCACCACGACCTCGTGGCCGGCGGCCGCCAGCTTGGCGATGCGCCGCGCCGAGGCATCGACGTTGTAGAGCTGCTCCTCGAAGGTGCCGAGCTGGCCCGGCTGCAGGATGGCGTTACCGCCGAGGGCGACGACGATGGTCTTGTCGGTGGGGGTCATGGGCGTGGCCCGCCGGCTCAGGACGCCGCGGGCGGTAGGAGGGCGCGCCCGATCTCCTGCAGGTCGGGGTCGGCGGGCAGCTCGTCGATGCCGATCAGGGCCAGCATGAGGGCTTTCTGGAAGTGCATCCGGTTCTCCGCCTGCGGAAAGACGACGGAGGCCGGCGAGTCGATGACCTCGTCGGTGACCTCTTCACCGCGCATCGCCGGCAGGCAGTGCATGAACCTCGCCCCGGGCTTCGCTTTGCTCATGAGCTCCGAGTTCACCTGGAAAGGCTTGAACGCTGCGACACGGTCCTTGTACTCGTCTTCCTGGCCGGTCCACCACCAGCAGTCCGTGTAGATGAAGTCGGCGTCTTTGACGGCCTCGACCGGGTCATGCGAGAGGGTGAACGATCCGCCGCTCTCGGCGGCGAAGGTGGCGGCCAGTTCCTGCAGTCCGGCGGCCAGCTCGTAGCCCTCCGCGTTGGCGATGACCACGTGCAGGCCGAGCTTGGCCATGGTGGTGGCGAGCGAGTTGCAGGGGTGGGCGGCGTCGCCGACGTACGTGAAGTGGACGCCGGCCAGCGTGCCGGCGTTCTCGAGGATGTTGAGGGCGTCGCTCATGGACTGAGCCGGGTGACGGTCGGCGTCCATGCCGTTGATGACCGGCACCGTGGCGTGCTTCGCGAGCTCCTCGATGGTCTCGTTCTTCTTGGTGCGGATCTCGATGGCGTCGTTCATGTGGGAGAGCGTCTGGGCGGTGTCGCCGATGCTCTCACGGCCGGGAAGGTGGATCTCGCCGGGGCGCAGGTAGAGGGCGTTGCCACCGAGCTCGGCGAAGCCGTTCTCGAAGCTGACGCGGGTGCGGGTGGAGGCGGCCTCGAAGATCATCGCCAGATGACGGCCGGGAAGGAACGGCGTGAGACGCTTGCGGCTGCGCAGTGCCTTGAGGCCGACGGCCAGCCGGAGCAGGTCCTCGAGGTCCTCGCGGCTCCAGTCGGTATCGGTGAGGTAGTGGCGTCCGCGCAGGTGCGAGACATTCCGCAAGGCGGTGTCGAATGCCATCGGGGCGACCTCCTGAGGTGCTCATCGCCGACACCCGGCGACCGTCGCGACGGTGCCACCGAACGGCGGCGCCGGCGCGGTTTGACCGCCTGGTCAAGGAACGCAGGATAGGCTAGTGTACCGATGCGTGACAGTCAAGGCGGCACGGCGATCGAGGCAGGAGCGACGGCAGATGGGGCACAGGAGACGGCCGGCCGATCACGAGGCGGAGTTGCTGGCGGTGGGCGATCCGCTGGCCAAGCTGCCGCCGGTGGCGCAGAACATCCTGCAGGCGGCGCGCAGGCTCCTGGACCGCGGCGGCTTCGACGCGCTGCGGCTGCAGGCGATCGCCGACGAGGCCGGCGAAGCCAAGGGGAGCATCGCATACTACTTCGGCAATAAGGCCGGGCTGGTCGCGGCCCTGGTCGACTGCCTGACTCACGATGCCAACCTGGCGGTCATCGAGACGACGGCAGACCAGCCGGCCGGCGAGCGCCGCATCCACGCGCTCGTCGACGCCGAGACACGCATCGCGGCCGACGTGGGCTCGTTCCGTGTCTTCTTCGAGATCCTTCCGCACGTGCTGCGCGACGAGGAGCTCAGGCCGCGCGTGGCGCGACTCTACGACGGCTACCGCGACACGGTGCTGCGCAGCCTGGAAGAGCCTGGACCGGAGCTCTCCCCCCGGCTGCGAGCCCATGCCATGTTGACGATCGCCATCGTGGACGGACTGGCGATCCAGCGTTCGCTCGATCCCGATCAGGTGGACATCGGCGCCGCCACCGAGCTCTGGGAGCGGCTGCTGGGCGCATCACTGGCGAAGGTGGGCGACGGTTCCGATGACCTTCCGCCAGACGCCGACCCGAGTGAGGGCGTCTGACCGGACCGGCTTGTCGGTGGTCGCGGTGTATCCTGTGTCACGGTCGAGCGCTCAGGAGGACGCCGTGACCGATATCGCGATCGTGTGGGACCCCAGATACGCCTACCACGACACCGGCGGACATCCCGAGGGTCCGGACAGGGTCTCGGCCATCGTCGAGCACCTCAAGTCCAGTGATCTGTGGCCGCGGATCCACGAGGTCGAGCCGCAGCCGGCGCCCGAGAGCGATCTGCTGCGCGTCCACACGCCGGCGCACGTCGCGCGGATCCGCCGGGCGGCGCTGCTGCGTGGCGGCGAGTGGATCGACCCCGACACCTACGTCTCGGCGCAGAGCTTCGAGGTCGCCCTGCTGGCCGTCGGCGGCGTGATCGATGCCACCGCACAGTGGGCCGACGGCCGCATCGCGTTCGCCGCCGTGAGACCGCCGGGTCATCACGCCACACCCGACCGCGCCATGGGCTTCTGCCTCTTCAACAACGTCGCCATCGCCGCCCGGCGGCTTCTCTCCGACGGCTACGAACGGATCGCCATCGTCGACTGGGACGCGCACCACGGCAACGGCACGCAGGCGGCCTTCCTCGGCGAGGCCGATGTGCTGTACGTCTCCCTGCACCAGTGGCCGCTGTATCCGGGGACCGGCGCCGCCGACGAAGTGGGGGTCGGCCCCGGCGAAGGCTTCACCGTCAACGTGCCGCTGCCGCCCGGCAGCGGCGACGCCGCGTACGTGGCGGCTTTTGAGGCGCTGGTCGAGCCCATCGTCGAGCAGTACAAGCCTCAGGCGCTGCTGGTGTCGGCCGGCTTCGACACCCACGTTCGCGACCAGCTGGCAGGCATGGCGGTCACCGATGCGGGCTTCGCCTTCATGGCCGACCGAGTGCGCACCCTGGCCCATCGCTGCTGCGGGGACCGGCTGGCGCTGGCGCTGGAGGGCGGCTACGACCGGCCGGCTCTCGGCAGCTCGGCGGAGGCGGTCCTGCGGGCCATCGCCGACGAGACCGCGCCGACGCCGGCCGGCGCCGATGAGGCGGCCGGCGAGGCTGTCGAGAGGGCGCGCCGTATCCAGTCCGCCTACTGGGGTCTCTGAGCGACCGCCACGGCGTCCGTCCTCCGGCTCCAGCCTTGGCGTCCGTCCGCGGACGGCCTGCCGGCGCTCGCGCTGCGGCGGCCGCCGGCGGCTCTCAGTAGCCGCCGGCGCTCGGGTCGATCTTGCCTCTGAACGTGCGATACACGTAGGTGGTGTAGCCGAGCACGATCGGCAGGCCGATGCAGGCGATGATCAGCATGACCAGAAGGGCGTGGTCGGTCGCCGTCGCGTTGTCGAGGGTGAGGCTGGTGGCCGCCGGTGTGCCGCGCGCCGGCACGATGGCCGGGTAGTTGCCGATCGCCGCCAGCCCCATGAGCGCCGCGATCGTCGCTGAGGAGCCGACGAAGGCGACCAGGTCGCCGCCTCGCGCAACGGCGATGCGGAAGGTGAGGATGCCTCCCACGAGGACGGCCAGAGCGAGCCAGCCGAGGGGCCGCGAGACCACGTTCTGCATGCGCTCGGGTATCTCGAAGACGCTGTAGAGCGTCAGGCCGGCCAGGGCGGCCACGAAGATCCAGTGGATCGCGGAGCGGGCCACCATCGCCTTGAGGCGCAGCTGCCCCTCGATCTTGAGCGCCGCCCAGCAGGTCCCCTGCGTCATGAGCATGAGCAAGCCGGTGACGGCGACGAGCAGGGCGAAGGGGTTGAGCAGCTGCAGGAAGGTGCCGGCGTAGTCGCCGTTGGTGTCCAGCGGCACACCGCGCACCACATTGCCGAGCGCGCAGCCGAAGAGCACGGCGGCCACGGCGCTGCCGCCGAAGAACGACGCGTCCCAGAACCAGCCCCATGCGGGGTCGTGGGAGCGCATCTCGATGGCGACGGCGCGGAAGATGAGGCCGAAGAGGATCAGCATGACGGCCAGGTAGAAGCCGGAGAAGATCATGGCGTAGACGGGCGGGAACGCCGCGAAGAGGGCTCCGGCACCGGTGACGAGCCAGACCTCGTTGCCGTCCCAGACCGGTCCGATGGCGCTGCGGAGCATGGCTTTCTGCCCGCTGTTGCGAGCGACGAACGGGTAGATGACCCCGATGCCGAGGTCGAAGCCGTCGAGCACCGCGTAGCCGGTGAGGAGGACGGCCACCAGCACGAACCAGGTGAGCTGCAGATCCATTCGCGTGGCCTCCCGAGCCGTCTCCGGTGCGTCCCGTCAGCGGGCGGACGACCCGCCGCTGTCGTCTTGCCGAGATGTCGATGCCGATGCCTGCAGCACGCTCGTGGCTGCTGGTCCTGCGGCCGGCGCGGGCAGTGGTCCCACGGGCACGCCGGCCGGTTCTTCGACCTCGGGACCTTTGCGGACGATGCGCGTGAACACCCGCATCCAGGCGACGAACAGAAGTGCATAGACGATCACGAAGATGGAGAGCGTGGTCGCCACCTCGGCGGCCGAGACCGTCGCGGAGACGCCGTCGCTGGTGCGCAGCAGGCCCTGCACGATCCACGGCTGGCGACCGACCTCGGTGGCGATCCAGCCGAGCTGCGCCGCGACGATGGGCAGCGGGATGGAGAAGACGAGGACCCAGAGCAGCCAGCGCCACTGCTCGATCTTCTTCTTCCAGACGGCGAAAGCCGCGGCGAGCATGATCGCGATGAACAGGAACGAGAGCGCGATCATGAAGTGGTACGCCTGGAACGTGAGCTGCAGCGGCGGCCAGTCGGTGGCCGCCACCTGGTCGAGACCCTCGACCACGTGGCCCGGCCGTAGTCCCAGCATCAGGCTCAGCCCGCTGGGGACGGCCAGGCCTTTGGGGGCGGGAGCGCCGGCCTCGTCGGTCCCGACCCAGCCGAAGAGATAGAGCGGCGCGTTGGGACCGGTCCGGTAGACGGTCTCGAAGGCCGCCATCTTCACCGGCTGGTATTCGGCTACCTGGAGCGCGTGCCAGTGGCCGATGAACGGCATGGCCGCCGAGACGATGAGCCCGATGGCGAGCCCGGCGACCAGCGAGCGGCGCGCGAAGGCGGTGTGGCGGCGCTTGAGCAGGTACCAGGCGGCGATGCCGGCCACGAGGAAGCCGCCGGTGATCCACGTCGCCGCCAGCGTGTGGACCAGGCGCGGCCCCATCGAGGGATTGAACGCCGCCGCCCAGAAGCTCGTGAGCACGGCGCGCCCGCCCTCGATCCGGTAGCCGGCCGGCGTGTGCTGCCACGAGTTGGCGATCAGGATCCAGAGCGCCGAGAGGTTGGCGCCGATGAACACCAGCCAGGCCGAGGCCAGGTACACCTTCCTGGAGACGCGCCGGCGGCCGAAGAGCAGGACACCGAGGAAGACGGACTCGAGGAAGAACGCGAACAGGCCCTCCGCGGCCAGCGGCGCGCCGAAGATGTCGCCGACGAAGCGGGAGTAGCCGGCCCAGTTGGTCCCGAACGCGAACTCCATCGTGATGCCGGTCGCCACGCCGAAGGCGAAGGTGGTGGTGAACAGCTTGATCCAGAACGTAGAGGCGGCGCGGTCGCTCTCCAGTCCGCTCTTGTAGTAGCGCGTCTCGGCGATGACGCACATGAGCGCCAGGCCGATGCTCATCGGTACGATGATGAAGTGGTAGCCGACGGTGAACGCGAACTGGATGCGAGCCAGCATCTCGGCGTCCATTGAACGATCAGCCTCCCCGGGTGGTGTGGTACCCGCCCTCGTCCATCACGACAAGGCCCGCTACGGCCTGTCGGCAGTCTATGGACCGAGCCGACCCTGTCAATAGACGATCACCGAAGGAGGCTCCCGGGAGGGCGCGGCGAACTCCGCACGTGAGAGGGGTGTCGTATGCTGGATGACGGTGCTACGCGAGCCTGAGGCGACCCGAAACGGCAGAGAAGCGGTGCGTTCACTGCCGAATCGGAAATGTACCCTTCCCAAGACCGGGATCCTGTGCTACCATGCTTGCGGGTGGGCCGGCGTTCTTGCCGGCCACGTTCATGTAAGGAGGCGTTGTTGTTGACTGAGGAGATGCTCGAGTGCCATGAGTGCTCGGCCGTCTGCGAGAAGGTGCTGTATCCCGCCGCCTGTCTGAGCATGGACTGCCGTTTCCTGTACTCGTTCCAGGAAGACGGAAGGACCTACTTCGGGTGTATCCAGAAGGTCTTTCCGCATGAGATCGACCTGAAGCGGTTCCAGGACATCGAACGGACAAAGGGCGGTTTCGGCGTCGTGAAGGTCTCGCGCCAGCCGCTGCCGCATTGCTCAGTGGCGGTCCAGAGCTGCTATCAGACCGAAGAAGGTCCGCTCTGCCGCAACCTGTACTTCAAGCGCCGCGATCGGCGCGAGGTCCAGACGGTCGAAGACTGACGGCGGGAGTACGGCCGGCAGCGGTCGTGCTCCCGCACCCACTTCTCCCATGCGCGCCACACTGTGGCTGCGCATGCCCTGTGGACGTGGCTGTGCGTGCTCTGTGGACGCCGTCCCGGCCCTCCGATGGGCGACGGCGATGAGCGGCGTCCGGCCTGCCGTGAGCTGACGGTGGTATCATCAAGAGTAGCGACCGTCGCGTCGCGCCCGTGGGGGCGAAACGGTTTCGACATGGGCCGATCGCGGTCGGAGCAGCAAGCCGAGGTCCGGTGGCCTCGTTAAACTGCCGGAAAACCATAACTGCCGAGGATCGTTCCCTGGCACTGGCTGCCTGAGTAAGGCGGCCCGTCACACCCGGTGAGTCCGCAGCCGGGACCGTGGCGTCGCTCAGCGGACTGGGGTCCGGCGGGCGTGTCCCGACCGGCCGGACCTGAGACTTCTCGGGACTGGCGATCCGCACCCGGCCGACGCGGGGACGGTGAGCGAGACTAAAAGCGCCGGCTAAGCTTGTAGATACTCCGTCGCGGCACTCGTGGACGCGGGTTCGACTCCCGCCGCCTCCACCATCTTCGTCCCCGTACGCGCTCTCACGTCGGTGACGACCAACTGCTGTCAAGGGGCTGCCCGGGCGTCGCCGGCCCCGGCCGCCGGTCATCGGCCGCTCGCGACGGCATGTATCATGACGGCGCCACATCACCCGACCGAGGTGCCCGCATGTCGTCCGATCCCGTCGCCGAGCACTGGCACCATCTGAGCGTAGCCCAGGCGGCCGAGCTTCTCGAGACCGACCCCGAGGAGGGGCTCGACCTCTTCGACGTGAAGCGCCGCCGCGAGCGGTACGGAGCCAACGAGCTCTCCCCGCGCAAGGGCCCCGGCGCGCTGATCCGCTTTCTGCGGCAGTTCAACGACCCCCTCCTGTACATCCTCATGGCCGCCGGCGCCGTCACGCTGTATCTGAGGGAGTGGATCGACGCCGCCGTCATCTTCGGCGTCGTGGTGCTCAATGCCGTCATCGGCTATGTCCAGGAAGCCAAGGCGGTCGAGGCGCTCAAGGCGCTGGCGCAGACGATGACGACCGAGGCGACCGTGGTACGTGCCGGGGAGCGCACGACCGTGCCGGCCACCGAGCTCGTACCGGGCGATGTCGTCATCCTGCAGTCGGGCGACAAGGTGCCGGCCGATCTGCGTCTGGCGCGGACACGGGATCTGCAGATCGATGAATCGGCGCTCACCGGAGAGTCGCTGCCGGTGGAGAAGGACGGGCACGCGGTGCCCCGAGAGACGCCGCTGGCCGATCGGTCGTGCGTGGCGTATGCGTCGAGCCTGGTCACCTACGGGACCGGTCGCGGCATCGTGGTGGCGACCGGCGACGGCACCGAGGTGGGCCGCATCTCCGAGCTGATCGCCCAGGCCGAGACGCTGCAGACGCCGCTGACCAGGAAGCTGGCCCAGTTCAGCAAGGTGCTGCTCATCATCATCCTCGCCGTCGGCGCCGTCACCTTCGGCGTCGGTCTGCTGCGCGGCGAGTCGGTGTTCGACATGTTCCAGGCGGCGATCGCCCTGGCGGTCGCCGCCGTGCCGGAGGGGCTGCCGGCGGCCGTGACCATCACGCTGGCGATCGGTGTCTCGCGGATGGCCAGGCGGCGGGCGATCATCCGTAAGCTGCCGGCGGTCGAGACGCTGGGGAGCACCTCGGTGATCTGCACCGACAAGACGGGCACGCTGACCGAGAACCAGATGACCGTGCAACGCGTCGTCGCCGGGGGGCGCCTGTACTGCGTCGAGGGCACCGGCTACGAGCCCTCGGGGGCGATCGCGCTGTGCGACGACGATGAGCACGCGCCGGCCGATGCCGGCGGGGCGTCGGCCGAGGCCGGCCGGCCGGCTGCCGACGAAGCGCTGCTGGAGTGCCTGCGCGCCGGGCTGCTGTGCAACGACAGCCGCGCCGTCGAAGAGGAGGGCCGCTGGCTGGCGCAGGGCGATCCGACCGAGGTGGCGCTCGAGGTGGCGGCCCGCAAGGCGGGCCTGCGGCGCGACGAAGAGGAACGCCGCCGGGCGCGCCGCGACGCCATCCCATTCGAGTCGCGGCACCAGTACATGGCGACCCTGCACGACGACGGCGACGACCGGTGTGTCGTGTACCTGAAGGGTTCGGCCGAGTCTGTCCTGACGCGGTGCTCCAGCAGGCTGGGACCCGACGGGAGCTCGACCGACCTCGACAGGCGCGGCGTCGCGCAGCAGGTCGAGCGACTGGCGGCCGAAGGCTTGCGCGTGCTGGCCCTGGCGCGCGGGCAGATGGCGGCCGGCAGCGACCAGTTGCGTCACGAGGACGTTCGCCGCGGTCTCACGTTCCTGGGACTGCAGGCCATGATCGACCCGCCGCGGCCGGAGGCGATCACGGCGGTCGCCGCCTGCCGTTCCGCCGGCGTGGCCGTCAAGATGATCACCGGAGACCACGCCGTGACCGCGGCGGCCATCGCCGCCCGCATGGGGATCGGCGAGATGGGGGAGGGACGCGATGGTGACGCCGGTGACGGCGGGCAGCCGATCGCGACGGCGGCCGCTGCGGCGACAGGTCCGCCGGCCGGCGATGACCCGACCGGGGAACGCGTCCTGACCGGCCAGGACCTGGAGC
>DIWP01000015.1:0-69243 GCA_002423545.1 Thermoleophilia bacterium UBA6103 | reverse complement strand
CCGACATGGTGCTCACCGACGACAACTTCGCCTCGGTGGAGGCGGCCGTCGAGGAGGGACGCGGCGTCTTCGACAACCTCGTCAAGTTCGTCACCTATGCGCTGCCGACCAACCTCGGCCAGGGGCTCGTGCTGCTGACCGCTATCTTCGCCGGGCTGGCGCTGCCGATCCTGCCGCTGCAGATCCTCTGGATCAACATGATCACCGCCGTCTTCCTCGGCATGGGTCTCGCTTTCGAGCCCAAGGAGGCAGGTCTCATGCGGCGCCCGCCGCGCCCCGCCGGGGCGCCGATCCTGACCCGCGAGGTCAACGTCCTGATCATCACCGCCGGCCTCGTGCTGCAGGCCGGCGCGTTCGGTCTCTTCGAGATCGCCCGTCGGCAGGGTGTGCCGGCCGATGAGGCGCGGACCATCGCCGTCAATACCTTCATGGCCGTGCAGACCTTCTACCTCTTCAACTGCCGGTCGTTGCGGCGGACGGCCTTCCGTGTCCATCCGTTCTCCAACAGGATGCTCCTGATCGGGGTCGCCCTCACCGCCGGCCTGCAGGCGATGTTCACCTACGCGCCGTTCATGAACGTCGCGTTCAAGAGCGTCCCGCTGGCCGCTGGACGCTGGGCGACGATCATCCTGGTCGCCGTGGCGGCGTTCCTCTTCATCGAGGTCGTCAAGGCGGTGCAGAACGCCATCGACCGGCGGCGCGGGCTGACGTAGCACGACGACGGCGGAGCGACTCTTCGCACCAGCGTGCAGGGATCTGTCGGCCGGGCCGGCGCTCGTGCGGCGTGCGGTCGTGAGAGTGAGGTCCGTGTGAGCACACCATCGTTCGAACAGGGCCCCATACGGCCTCCCAGCGAGGCGCAGAGCCTCCTTGTGCGAGTCATACGCAACTGCACGTGGAACCGTTGCACCTTCTGTCCCGTCTACAAAGGCTCCAGAGCCTCGCAGAGAGCGCTCGAGGATATCCTCACCGACGTCGACGCGATGGCGGCGGCGGCTGATGAGCTGGGCGGACCGCATGCCTCGTCGAAGGTGATGCTGCGGGCCTTCGATGCCGGGCGGGTGCCGCGCGAGGCGTACCAGGTGGCGCTGTTCCTGCGCGCCGGCAGCCGGCACGCGTTCCTGCAGGACGCCGACCCGTGTGCCGTCCGGCCGGACAAGCTGGCAGCGGTGCTCGATCGGGTCCGCTCGCGCTTCCCGAGCGTGTCGCGAGTCACCGCTTACGGACGCGCAGCGACGCTGGCCCGGCGCCGGCCGGCCGATCTGGCGCTGCTCGCCGCGGCCGGCCTCACTCGCGTGCACATCGGTCTCGAGTCGGGCTCCGATGCTGTTCTCAAAGAGGTCTGCAAAGGGACGACCGGCGACGAGCTCACGCGGGCCGGCCGCCGGGTCCTGAAGGCCGGGCTGGAGCTGTGCTTCTACGTGATGCCCGGCCTCGGCGGCCGCCGGCTGCGCGATGAGCACGTCCGCGGCACGGCGGCGGTGCTTCGTGCGGTAGCCGCCGCGGCGGCGCCGGAGAGGCCGCTGGTCGTGCGCCTGCGGACCGCCGCCGTGGCGCCGGGGACGCCGCTGGCGGAGGAGCAGCTCGCGGGCCGTTTCGACCTGCCCGACGACGTCGAGGTGGCGCGTGAGCTGCGGGAGTTGCTGGAGGCGGTCGGCGACGCTCGCTTCGAGCTGCGCTCAGACCATGTGCTCAACCTGTTGCCCGATCTCGCCGGCTCGTTGCCCGAAGACCGCCGGCGTCTGCTGGCGGTCGTCGACGACTACCTTGGCCTGCCGCCGCGAGAGCAAGCGGAGCTGGCGCTCGGTCTGCGTCTCGGCGTGTACCGACGTGCGGCCGATCTTCATGACGAGGGCCGGCGAGCGGCCTTCGCGGCCCAGGTCGCGGCCCCCGGAGATGCCGACGAGGCGGCGCTGACGGCCGACATGCTGCGCGCCGCCCGCGATCTGCGGTCGCGGTTCATCTGAGGGCCGTCACGGAGCGGCGTGGCCCCGCAGTGCGGCGCGGGTCGCCGACCGGTTGGGATATCATGCGCGCATGCTGCCGATCAGAGAGACTCGCCTGCCGGGCGTCGGCGTCCGCTTCGACTTCACCGCCAAGGGCGGTGAGCGCGTCGGCGTCATCGTGCATCGCAGCGGCCGCCGCGACGTCATCGTCTGCAGCCCGCAGGACCCCGATGTCTGCCAGGAGGTCATGCACCTCGACGAGGAAGAGGCGCTGGCGCTCGTCGAGGCGATGGGCGTGTCGCACAGCACCGGAGAGATCGCCAAGCTGCAGCTCGCCCTGGGCGGGCTTTCCATCGACTGGGTCGAGGTCGCGAAGCGCTCTCACGCACCCGGGAAGACCGTGTACGACGTCGAGCACGTCGAGGACGTGGACGCATCGATCGTGGCCGTCGTCCGCGAGGGGGAGACGATCGCCTCACCAGCGTCGACCTTCGCGCTGCAGGCCGACGACACGGCGGTCCTTGTCGGCACGCGCGAGGGCGTGGACGCACTCACGGCTCTTCTGACGGGCGGTTGACGGAGGCGGCGGGCATGGAGGTGGTCCTGCTCGAACTCGGCGCCATCATCCTCGCCCTTGCCCTGCTCGCCCGCCTCGCCGCTCATACCGGCTTCTCGCCGATCCCTCTGTATCTGCTCGCCGGCCTCGCCGTGAGCGCTCTCGGGGGGGTGGACCTCTCGCGCGAGGCGATCCAGCTTGAGGCCGACATCGCCGTGGCGCTGCTGCTGTTCATGCTCGGCCTCGAGTACACAGGGGAAGAGCTGAGCGCCAGCCTGCGCACCAGCCGTCTCGGGAGTGCCGTCGACTTCCTGCTCAACTTCACGCCCGGATTCGCCGCCGGCTTCATCCTCGGCTGGTCGGTCCTGGAATCGGTCGTACTCGGCGGCATCACGTACATCTCGTCGTCGGGCATCATCGCCAAGGTCCTCGACGACCTCAACCGTCTCGGTAACCGAGAGACGCCGGCCGTCCTCTCGCTCCTGGTGACCGAGGACCTGGCCATGGCGATCTACCTGCCGCTGGTGACGGTGGCGCTCGCCGGCGGCGGCTTTCTGAGCGGGTTCCTCTCTGTCGTCATCGCGGTGAGCACCGTCCTCCTGGCGCTCTACATGGCGCTGCGGCACGGCCGACATGTCACGCGGATCCTCACGCACGCCTCCGACGAGGTCGTGCTGCTGAGCGTCCTGGCGCTGCTTCTGCTGGTGGCCGCCCTCGGCGAGCTACTGCAGTTCTCGGCCGCCGTGGGGGCGTTCCTGCTGGGGATCGCTCTCTCCGGCTCGCTGGTCGAACGGGCTCGCACCGTCCTCGGCCCGCTGCGGGACCTGCTGGCGGCGGTGTTCTTCCTGCTCTTCGCGGCCGGCGTGGAGGTCGGGTCGATCCCGGGAGTGATAGTCCCGGCGCTGGTCCTGGCGATCGTGACGATGCTGACCAAGCTGGCGACCGGCTGGATCGCAGCCGGGTCGTGTGCACTGCCCGGCCGGGTACGGGCGGGCGCCGCACTCATGTCACGCGGTGAGTTCTCGGTGGTCATCGCCGACCTCGCCGTAGTCGCAGGAGCGCAGGCCCGTCTCGGTCCCCTGGCGGTGACGTACGTCCTCATCACGGCCGTCGTCGGGCCGCTGGCGACGCGCTATGCGGGCCTCGTCAAGGTGAAGCCGCCGGCGCTGCCGCAGCAGCGCTCGGTCTGAAGCTGCGGCGTCCCGTCTCCACATCGCTGCTGCCCCGTCTCTGCAACGAGAAGGGGGGCGCCGTGTGGCGCCCCCCTCGTCAACGCTTGCCGGACCGCGGTCGTCCGGCGTCCCGACGGCTCACTCGCCGGCGGCGCGCTTGCGTGCCTTCTCTCGCTCCTCGGTGTACCGGGTGAGCGGATCGCCGCCCATGCATGACCACACCGGCGTGAAGACCTGATCGACGCCGGCGGCGTACTCGTCGAGTTGCTCCTGGAGATCGTTGAGCATGACGTCGGCGCCGTCGTGGGTGGGCCGCGCTCCGGTCGCGGCCATGATCTCGCGCGACTGGTTCGGGTTGTCGATCCACATGCACGGCATCAGGAGATTGTGGTTGTACGGCTGGCGGCGCCGGATCTCCGAGAAGTACGGCGACGTGATGGCCTCCTCCAGCGTGCACTCCTTGATGTTGTGCGTGGCGAAGTGGGTGAAGATGCAGGGCTCGACCCAGCCCTCGCTGTTGATGTGCATGTACCACTTGGCGGCGATGCAGCCACCGACGAGCGGCGCGTCGCCCCAGAAATCGAGGGCGAACAGCGGCTTCTGCGAACGGACGCGCAGGACGCCCTCGCGGAACTCGTTGCGCTCCTCAGGCTTGAGCATGAGGCTCAGGTCGGGCTCGCGTCCGAGCGGCATGTAGAGGAAGTTCCAGCCGATGATGGCGCCCTTGCCGACCAGGAGGTCGACGAACTCGTCGCTGACGAGGTACTTGTAGTTGCGCCGGGTCACGGTGGACGAGGTGCCGAAGCCGACGCCGGCGGCCTTCAGCTTGTCCATCGTCTCCATGAGCAGGTCGTAGACGCCGTCGCCGCGGCGGGCGTCGGTGGCCTCCTTGTCTCCCTCGATGCTGAGCATGGGAGCGACGTTGCCGATGCGGGCGAGCTGCGCGACCGCATCGTCGTCTATGAGCGTGCCGTTGGTGTACACCTGGAAGTAGGAGTCGCTGTTCTGCTCGCAGAAATCGAGCAGGTCCGGCTTGACGAACGGCTCGCCGCCGAGGATCGTGAACAGATAGATGCCGATGTCGTTGGCCTGGTCGACGATGCTCTGCAGCAGTTCGGGGCTCATGTCTGCGTCGGGCGGATACTCGGCGGCGTAGCAGCCCTCGCAGGTGAGGTTGCAGCGCATGGTGGGGCTGATGAGGATGATCAGCGGCGTATGGGCGCCGGTGCGCTCGGTGAAGGCCTCGCGCGTGGACGATGTCTGCAGCAGGGCGGTCAGGATGAGGTTCTGGATGGCCTTCTCGCGGCAGGCAGGGCTCAGGTCGCGGACGACATGCCGGACGATCTGCAGCACCGGCGTCTCTTCTCTGATCTGATCGACGACCCAGTTCAGCTCGCGCTTGCGGTGCGCCGGAGTCATCTTCTCGGCGATCGCCGCCGCGGCGAGGATGCTCTTCTTGTTGTCGCTGGTGGCCAGCTTCAGCACCTGGTCGATGGCGCGTCGCTGGACGGCGTTGTACAGCGTTCCCTTACGGCTCATCCGCGGCCCTCCTCCCGTTCATGCGTGGCAGACGGTGTGCCGCGCATCACCTGCTCTCGGCATGCAGCAGCAGGAGACCGGCCGGCAGAACGGAGGACGAAGCGAAAAGTGCGCAAGGACTCGAAGTCCGTCCGTATCATGGCGACCGCTGCCTCCTGCCTGTGGCCTATTGTACGTCAACTCGACGGCTGACCGTGAGGGCCACCGCCATGTCGTTCCGGCTCGACGCGATCGCGGCGCTGATCGCCGCCGCCCGGAAGCCTCGGGCCGGTGTCGCCGGGGGCGCGATCCCCGGTACGGTCGCCGTGCCCTCCGTCTCGTTCACCCGATGGCGGCCTCGTGCGTGGTCCGCTCTCTTCGGGCAGCGGTGCGGTGAGATACCGGTCGATGGTCGGGGCGACGGCGGCCACGAGCGTCTCGACGTCGATCTGGGCCAGAGGCTCCAGGCGGGTCAGGTAGCGCGCCATCGCCAGGCCGATGAGCTGCGCGGCCACCAGCGTGGCGCGCAGCGGCGCGTCGGCGGCAGGGATGGTGGCGACCATGGGGCCGATGACCTGTCGCGCCAGCACCCCGCGCATGATGTCGGCGGCCTGCGAGTGCGAGGCGGCGCAGCGCACGATCGCCATGTACGCGGGCCGCAGCTCCGGGTCTTCCCAGATGCCGAGGAAGGCGCGCGCGATCCGCTCGCCGGCGGTACCTCCGACAGCGGCGAACACGCGCGGCAGGCGTTCGGCCACATCGATGGGTGGCGTCAGCGCCGCCGTCAGCAGGTCGTCCTTGGTCCCGAAGTAGTGATGTACAAGGGCCGGGTCGACATGTGCCGCCGCGGCGACGGCGCGGATGGTCGCGCGCTCGTAGCCGCGGGCGGCGAACAGCTCTCGCGCCGCGTGCAGGATGTCGCGGCGGGTGTCGGGCGCCCCCGGCCGGCGTCCGCTGTGCGCCCGCCGGCCGGCGCCGGCCGGCGTCCGCGGTGCCGGGCGACGATCGCTCATGCCGGCAGTCCTCCGTCCGCCGACGCTTCGCAGGCGTTCGGCGAAAGGTCGGGGGCGCTCATGGAGCCGTCTCCTCGATGGGGCTGTCCGGGTCCGGGTGGCGTCCGGCTGTGATCTCGACGAAGACCTCCTCGAGAGAGGCGGGGACCCGGTGCAGTCGTGCCGCCAGACCGTGATCGGCCAGCGTCTTCTCGGCGATCGTCGCAGCGGCGACCGGCACGCGCAGCCGCCGGCCGTTCAGGGAGACCGGCAGCCCGGCGCCGTCCAGCGCCGCGAACGCGGCCGACCAGTCGCCACAGTCGATCTCGGCGGCGGTCCGGCTTCCGACCAGGTCGGAGACCGTTCCGGACAGCGCGATGCGACCGCCGGCCATGATGATCAGGCGGTCGCACTGACTCGCCTCGGCCATGTAGTGGGTCGTGACCAGGACACCGACGCCGGTCGTCGCCGCCGTGCGGACCGTCTCCCAGAGACGGGCGCGAGCCAGTGGATCGACGCCCGACGTGGGCTCATCGAGGACCAGCAGGCGTGGAGTGTGTGCGAGCGCGGCCGCGAACGCGAGCCGCCGGCGAAGGCCGAGGGGCAGGTCTCTGACGAGTGTGTCACCGGCGGCGCTCAGATCCGGGTCGAGTGCGGCGGGCGGACGCACGCCGAAGGCGGCCGTCGCGAACAGCAGGTTCTCGGTGACGGTCAGGTCGTCCCACAGTCCCAGGCCCTGCGGGACGTAGCCGGTCTGCCTGCGCGTCGCCCGCGAGGGCGGCAGTCCGAGCAGTGAGATCTCGCCGGCGGTCGGCAACAGCAGGCCCAGGAGGAGACGGATCAGCGTCGTCTTGCCGGCGCCGTTGGCGCCCAGCAGGCCGACGACCTCGCCGGGGCACACCGCGATGTCCACATGGTCGACGGCAGTGAACGAGCCGAAGCGGCGCACCAGGCCACGGCCGACGACAAGGCTGTCGTCGTCGCGAGCCGTTCCCGGAATGCTGGTGCGCGTGGCTCCGCCGACGGCGGAGCCCGCATCCGGCGGGGCGGGGCTGGGCGCCTTCTCGAGTCTCGAAGCCGCCGGCGGGTCGTCGTCTTCGATTGTCGTGGCGATGGGCGGGAGATGCGTGATCGGGAGCGCGTCCTTGTCGGTCGGCACCGGCTCGGCCCTGAGCATGGCGACGATGACCGCGTCGGTCAGGTCTGCTGCGGCCGGCGTCACCCGGCCGGCGGGGCATGGCGGAGGGCCGTCCGGCGACCAGATGCGCCATGTGGTGCCGCTGCGCCAGGCCGGCTGGGCCGGCGCGGTGTCGCCGGCCGGCGCGACGTATATCCCGTCGCGGACGGTCGCCACGATCTCGGCGGGTGGCGCCGAGAGCAGCATCCGACCGCGGTCGAGCAGGCAGATCCAGCCGGCGCGCTCGGCTTCGTCGAGGTAGGTCGTCGCCATGAGCACGGCGGCACCGTCGGCAGCCGCCCCGGAGACGGTGCGCCACAGCTCCGCCCGGCTCACCGGATCGACGCCGGTGGTGGCCTCGTCGAGGATGAGCACCCGCGGCTGATGCAGGAGTGCCAGCGCCACGGCCAGCTTCTGCCGCATGCCACCGGACAAGTCGCCGGCCAGACGACCCTCGAAACCGGCGAGGCCGATCCGCTCGAGCAGCTCATCGCGGCGCCCGCTGGATCCGGTCGCGGCGCCGTAGGCGCGGGCCGCGAAGTCGAGGTTCTCGGCGACCGTGAGGTCGCGGTAGACGCCGGTGGTGCCGGAGATGAAGCCGAGATCGCGTCGGTCCGGCCGGCGGACCTCACCGGCGCTCGGCCGTACGAGGCCGGCGACGGTCCGTGACAAGGTCGTCTTGCCGGCGCCGTCGCCGCCGACCACGGCTGTGATGGCACCGGACGGCACCGCCAGCGTGACGTCCTGCAGCGCCATGTGCCGCCCGTAGCGCACCGTCAGCCCGTCGACCGCGCAGGGGTGGGACGGGTCGGGCGTGCTCACAGGTCTCCTTCCGTGGCCGCTCCCATCGACGGGTGCGTGGCTGCCTGCTTGTGGCGGCGGCCACGGCGCGCCGACGGAGCCAGGTCGCGGCGGAAGCGCAGGACAGAGAGGCCGAAGACGACGCAGCTCAGGACCGTGAGCATGAGGAACGGCAGCCAGAGGGCGTCGATGGGGGCCCCGCGTACCATCACGCCGCGAGAGATCCGTATGTAGTAGGTGAGCGGCACCAGGTAGCCGATCCAGCGCACCGCCGGCACCATGCTGTAGAGAGGGAAGAAGAGGCCCGACAGGAGGAACTGCGGCAGCAACGTCATCATCGCCAGCTGTATGGCCTGGCCCTGCGTCTGCGAGACGGTCGAGATGAGCACGCCGATGCCCAGGGTGACGAACAGGAAGATGACAGACCCCAGAGCGAAGGTGAGCACGCTGCCCCGGAACGGCACGTCGAACACCAGCATGCCGACGAGCACCACGACGATCAGGTCGAGCGCGGCGACGAGGAAGTAAGGGGCGATCTTGCCGATGAACACATCGCCGGCGCGAAAAGGCATCACGGCAAGCTGTTCGAGGGTGCCGGTGGCCCGCTCGCGCACCACGCCGAGCGCGGTCGCCAGGGTGCCGATGAACACCAGGATGATGCCCACCAGGCCGGGGACCATGATCACCGACGTCCTCAGCTCGGGATTGAAGAGGACCTCCGGCTCGATCTCGATGGCGGCCCCGCTCGCCGGCCCGGCGTCGGCGGCCGCGATCTCGGCCGCCTGCGTGGCGAAGAGCTCGGTGCCGTCGAGGAGCAGCTGAGGTCGTGTGCCGGGTTCCTTGGGGGTGACCACGGCGGCGATCGCCTCACCTCTGCGGAGGGCCTCGACGGCGTCGTCCCGGTCGCCCTGTGCATCGGTGGCGACGACCTTGAACTGCTCCGGGAGCAGCGCCTCTGCCTGTGCGGCGTGGGGTCCCACGACCAGCGTGCTGATCTCCTTGACGTCGAAGCTGGCCGCGTAGCCGAACACGATGAGGAACACGAACGGCAGCATGAACATCATCGCCAGCGTCCGCTTGTCACGCTTGAGCTGGAGCAGCTCCTTGACCGTGATCGCCCACATCTCTGCGTCTCCCTCCGTACTCTGCGCCGCACGCTCGGAAGCGACGACGTGAGTTTCAACAGCCGTTGAATTCTACGAGTGATGAATTCTCTGTCAAGTCCATGGCGCCTCTGTGCGTGCCGGCAGCGTGGTGTCCGCCGGCACGACGCCGATCGCGGTCCCGCACGCCGCCGATCGCGCGTCGGGCGGCCGGCGCCGGGCAGAGATAGATAAGATGGAAGCGACGAGGAACGACGATCGTCCGATCCCGGTGACGGTCGGCGAGATCCGCCCAATCAGGGGTACACGTGGTCGAGCGGGACTGTCCCGCCATCCTGGTGCGTCTGCGGGAGATGGGGAGTCCCGAGAACGTCGCCGCGATGGCACGATACGGCATCAGCAGCCACGGCACGCTGGGCGTGTCCGTCTACGAGCTGCGGCGCATGGCGAAGGACATCGGAGCCGACCATGCGGTGGCGGCGGAGCTCTGGAGCAGCGGCATCCACGAGGCGCGGCTTCTGGCCGTGTTCGTCGACCGGCCGGCGCTGGTCGGTGGCGCTCAGATGGAGTCGTGGGCGGCCGACTTCGACTCGTGGGATGTCTGCGACCAGGCGTGCACGAGCCTCTTCGACCGCGCCGCGCCGGCATGGGAGAAGGCATTGGAGTGGCCCTCTCGCAGCGAGCTGCTCGTCAGGCGCGGCGGCTACGCGCTCATGGCGGGCCTGGCCGTCCACGACAAGGAGGCCGCGGACGAACGCTTCGGGGAGCTCCTGGCGGTCGTGGTGCAGGAGGCCGACGACGACCGCGGCCTGGTCAAGAAGGGGGCCAGCTGGGCGCTGCGGAACATCGGCAAGCGCAGTGCCGACCTGCATGCGGCGGCGATCGACGCCGCCGAGCGGATCGCCGTCCACGACTCACGCGGCGCTCGCTGGATCGCGTCAGATGTGCTGCGCGAGCTGCGTTCTGAGAAGGTACTGCGCCGGCTGGGCCTGGTGAGCGGCAGGTGAACGGGCGCCACATCGAGCCGGCGTGCCTTGAGGGACCCGGTGACGAAGGATAAGCTTGGACTCTCTCGAGGGCCCCGTCCCCACGTGCCGGGAGGTCGCATGGCCGAAGCCCTCACGCGCATGATGCTCGAAGAGCGGCGCTTTCCGCGTCTCGTCCGCTTCGTCCAGGTCCTGCGGAAGTGGCGCGCGATCACGGTCGCCCTCGTGGTGGCGGCCATGGCGGTCGTCTTCGTGGCCGACGTCCTCGCCGTCGGATGGTTCATCGTCAGCGGCTTCTACCTGCTGCCCCTGAGCGCGTCGGCGGTCATCCTGCGCTTCCGCCCGACGCTGTATCTGTGTGGTGTCGCGCTCGCCCTGAGCGGCGCCGTGATGCTCGCCCAGAGCGCCGAGGGACCGGAGGCGCTGCTCTTCTACCTCTTCGAGGTGCTGGCCTGCGTGGGGCTGCTGGTGCTCTCCCATCTCCTGTCTCAGGTCGACCGCATCTCGCGCCGCGCCGGCCTGCGGGCGCGCTACGCAGAGGCCGTGGCGGACATCGCCGGCATGAGCGGCAGCGGCGAGAGCGCCGACGAGATCGTCGCCTTTGCGCTCGACCGCATCCGTGTCGAGATCGGGGCCCAGGCGGCCCTCGTCCTGCGGCTGCGCGACGGCATCTGGTCGGGAGTCGCCGCTCACGGGGTCGATGTCGCTGCCGGCGAGCTGCGCCTGCCCTTCGCCGTCCTTCAGGACGCCGCCCGGTCACTCGAGGAGGACGGCGCCATCATCGGCGCTTCCTGCTTGGACCGGACGGCGCTCGCCGACGTCGACGACGCGGACGTGCTCTCGGCCGCCGAGGCGCTGAGCCCGCTGCGCTCGTGCCTCTCGGTCCCGTTGCGCGCGCACGGCGAAGAGCTGGGCGTCATCGTCCTTGGTCGCACCGAGGCCGATTCGAGCTTTGCCTCCGACCAGGTGCGCTTCGCCGAGAGCGTCGCCGGCTACACGGCCGTGGCTCTGGACAGCGCTCGTCTGACCCGCGAGCTGGCGGCGCGCGAGCGCGACCTGTCGCTGGTGGTCGCCTCCAGCCTGGATTTCGCTGCCAGCCTCGATCTCGGCGAGGTGCTGCGCGCGGTCATCGGCCGGCTCACCGCGGCGCTCTCGGTGTCCCAGTGCGACATCTATTCGGTCGATCTGGAGCGCGGCAAGCTCATCGCCCTGGCCGGCATCGACGTCGACGATCAGCGTCGCGCCTCCACGCCCGGCACGGAGATCGACATGAAGCGCTGGGCGTCGACCGTGGCGGCCATCGAGTCCGGTTCCACGGTGGTCGTGTATGGAAGCCAGGATGAACGGCTCTCGACGGAGGAGACGCGGTACTTCGATCTCCGTGGCTTCACGAGTCTCCTGGCGCTGCCGTTGAAGGCCAGAGACCGGGTGATCGGCCTGGTGGAGCTGTTCGATCGCGATGCCGGCCGGCGCTTCACACAGGCGGAGATCGGTTTGGCGGAAGCGGTCGGTCAATTCGCCGCCCTCGCCATCGACAACGCCCGTCTCTACGAGGTGCAGCGGACGACGGCCGAGCGCAACGATCGCCTGATCGGCCAGCTGCAGCGACTCATGGGCATCGCCCTGCGCCTCAATCACCTGCAGACCCAGCCCGACCCCCAGCGGCTGCTCGACACTGTCGTGCGATCCGGTGCGGCGCTGCTCGACGCTCGCCGGGTGGCGATCGTGGAGGTGGAAGCGGGCGGCCTGCGGGTCGACGCCGTCTACGACGCCGACGGCGGCGAGGCCGGCAGCCATTACGGCGACGCCGAAGAGCGTCCGCTGCCGCTGTGGCTCGGCGTGTTCGAGCCACCGGCGGAGCGAGCGACCGTGCCGCGCAGCGGCGGGGCGCCGACCGCCGTCGCCCAGGACGGCATGCTGGTCGTGCCGCTGAGTTCGTCCCAGATCGGGGACGAGGCCTACCTTGTGTTCACCGAGAAGCGGCGCGGTGGGTTCAGCGCCGAGGACGAGCTGCTGGCCAGCACGCTGGCCATCCAGCTCGCGGCCAGCCTCACCAACACGCAGACCTACCGTCGGGAGTTCGAGATCGCCGAGACTCTGCAGAACGCACTGCAACTGGAGCCGCCGCGGGTGGCCGGCCTCGACCTCGGCCTGTTCTACAAGGCGGCCACTGAGGCGGCGCGGGTGGGCGGCGACTTCTACGACCTCGTCTCCCTGGGTGCGGGACGGCTGATGGTCTGTGTCGGAGACGTGTGCGGCAAGGGTCTCACGGCCGCCGCCCAGACCGCCCTGGTGCGGTACATGCTGCGGGCGTACGTCGCCGAGGGCTCCCCCGGGGAGAGCCTGTCACGCCTCAACTCGACCCTCATGACGCAGGAGGAGAACCTGCCGTTCGTGACGCTGATCGTCGCGTACATCGACGTGCCGCGGCGGACGCTCGAGTTCGCGGTCGCCGGTCATCCGCGACCGGTGGTGGTCAGCGGCGAGCAGAAGGTCGCGACGCCGGCCGACGGCGGATATCCGCTGGGCCTGTTCCGCGGCGCCGTCTATCCGACGAACCACATGGTCCTGCCGCCGCAGGCGGTGATCGTCCTGCACACCGACGGCCTCATCGAGGCGCGTCGCAAGGGCAAGCTGTTCGGGGAGCGTCGCCTCGGTCAGGCTGTGAAGGCCAATGCCGGCGGCGCCGCGCAGGACATCGCTGAAGGTCTCATGGCCGCCGTGCAGCGGTACACCGGCGGCGTGCTCGACGACGATGCGGCGGTGGTGGTCATCCGCGTACCCTGAGGGCTGTTCCCGGTGGGCCGCCGGGCTGTCGCCGCAGGCGCACGACCGACGACAGGGCGTCGGCGATCACCAGGACTCGTGACGGTGAGGCGCCGTCGGACGTGGCCGGCAGCGCCGCGTCGAGTGCGTCATCGATGTTTGAGAAGGCGCCGATGCCGACCTCGCTGAAGACGTCCGGGTCGGCGGCGCCGGCCACGGCCAGACGGCAGCGCTGCAGGACGCGGGACACGACGAACGCTCGCTGACCGCCGGGCCCCAGCGATCCGCGCGACCCGCGTGCCACCAGCTCGTCGGGCGTGCTGCCGGCGAGCAACTCGGCGAAGCGCCGCTCGCCCGGTCCGTCGCCGAAGCCGCCGGGCAATCCGGCGCAGAGGACGATGAGGCCGCCGTCTCGCACCGGCGGGTGCGCTCCGAGACCGATGTATGTGGCCGCTCGGGACGCCTGATAGAGGCTCTCATGCTTGGGCGCCGGGATGCCGGCGACCACGACATCGAACGGTCGCTCGACCTCGTGCAGGCAGGCCGGCGTCAGGTGTCGAGCAAGCGCCGTCTGCACGGCCACGGGATGGCCGGCGGCGACCCGGCTCACGGCGCCCGTATCGGCACCGGCGGCGTTGACGGCATACCGCAGGCTGGTGACGGCGGCGATCTCCCGGAGCGTGTCCTGGAACGGGTTGTCCGCCAGCATGAGCAGCTCGACTCCGGGGCGCGAGATGAACGTCGGTGCATGGGTCCAGGCGATGGTGTCCTCGGCCGCGCAGCCGATGGCGACGCCCTTGACGCCGCCGGAGAAGCCGGCGTAGAGATGCGGCTCCACGATCCCCACGCTCACCGCCAGGTCGGCGGTCGCGACGTCTTCGCTGAGGCATATGGGGCACCCCAGCCGGGTCCTGCCGAGGGTACGGTGCGGAGGCGTCTGCGCCTGTGCGTCGCTGAGCCGGACCCCGAAGGCAGTCACGGCCGGTCCGCCGGCCAGACGGCGTCGCTCCTCGAGCGTGGTGGCACGATGGGCGCCACATCCGACGATGACGGTGACCTGCGATGCCGCGACGCCGCCGGCGGCCAGCTCTTCGACGAGCGCCGGCACGATGGCCTCGACCGGCACCGCGCGCGAGGAGTCGGGGACGGCGATGGCGACCGATCGGGCGCCGCGCGCCAGCTCGCTCAGGCGCGGCGCCTCCAGGGGGTGCGCCAGCGCCTCGCGCAGCGAGCGCCGGATGTCGGTCACCGGGGCGAGCGACGGCGGCGGCACGAACTGCACGTCGACGGCCGGCGACCGGACCAGAGTACGCAGCATCAGGCGTCGCCGGCCCGACCAGACCCACGGCACGGCGCTGCCGCCCCCGGTGCCGCCGTGGCGTCTCACGCCGGACCTCTCAGCCCGGTCGCGTCTCGTAGCGCTCCCGCAGTCGCAGGACTGCCTCCCGGAGCGCCGCCACCGCTTCCGGTGGCGCCAGCGGGACGGCCTGGCCTCCGAAGCGCAGGAGGGTGTGGACCAGCCACGGCGTGTCGAGGTACGGCACGTCGGCCAGACAGGCGCCGTTCGCGAGCATCCGGACCGCTTCCCGCTCGGCCACCCAGCGGGCGACCGTCGGGCTGTACCACACCGCGGCAGTCTGCGGCGCGTAGTCGCGCGAGGCCGGGATCCCCTCGTGGCGGTAGAGATCGAGCTCGACGTCGGCGCGCGGCGCGAAGCGCTCGCCGTCGAGGCGGACCGATCTCATGGTCGCCAGCCGGAACGTCCTGACCGCCTGAGAATGGCGGCAGTAGCAGACCGCGTACCATTCGCCCCGCTGACGCACCACCATGTATGGCTCCACGGTCCGCGACGTGAGCTCGTCGCGTCCCTCCGACCAGTACTCGATGTGTAAGAGGCGATGCTCCCGGATCGCCGTGCTGAGCAGCGTCATGGCGTCGTCGGCGGCGGAGACCGCGGGGCTGCTCTGGAGTGCCGGCGGCGGACCCTGGCGGGCGGCGCGGACCTTCTCCGCCGCCGATCGCAGGGCGCCGGCCGACGCGCTCGGGATGCGGCCGCCGACCAGCTCGACGGCGAGGAGCAGCGTGTCGGCCTGCAGCGGTGAGAGACGGGCCGGCCGTGCCAGCGCCGGGCCGGCCATGTCGCACTGGACCTCCAGCCGGCGGTGCTTGAGGTCGGCGTAGAGGAGGTTGCCGTCGCCGCCGAAGTTGACGAGGTTCAGCAACCGGACGTCGGCGCGCAGCTCGGCGGGAGAGGTGCCCAGCGCGGCGCAGACGCGCTCCACCGGCAGATCGACGGTGCCGTCGGGCCCGCAGTGCGCCAGCAGATAGCTGGCCAGGGCCGTCAGGCGTGTGAAGCGGTCGACGTCGACCTGCCAGTCGCCACCGTCTCGCATCCGCCGACCGGCCGCGTCTCCGGTGGCCCGGCTCGTGGCCGTGCCGCGGCCCGTCCGGCCGCCGCGGCCGGTCGCCGTCGGCGGCGGGTCGTCAAGGCGGTCCTGCAGCAGGCCGAGCTGCTCCGACGCCAGCTCGCGCAGGCTCTGGGGGGCGAGGATCTCGGCCGCCTCCCCGAGACCCATGGCCCAGCCGACGAGCGGCCGCGCGGCGGCGAAGCGGGTCGTGAACACGATCCCGCCGTCGGGCTCGGGCTCGATGCTGCCGCACTGCCCGTGGTGCGCCTCGACCCACCAGGCCATGTGCTCGGACACTCTGATGACGGCCATGGCGCCGCCGGCGTCGAGCTGCCACGGCGGCCGGTCGCGCAGCTCGCTCAGCGAGACGTCATCGGGAACGGAGAAGTCGTGCGGCCGGCGGGTGGCGTATCGGATCCGCGAGCGGATGCGCGAGAGCCTGAAGGTGCGCAGCGCCCGACGCCGGTGACAGCGGCCGATCAGGTACCACTCGTCGCCGACCAGCAGCATGCCGTACGGGTCGACGATCCTCTCGCTGACCTCGTCGCGACCGATGGCGTAGTAGTCGAAGACCACGGTCTTGCGGTCGGCGACGGCGGTCTGCAGCCGCGGCAGGCGGGCGTTGGCACGCAGCGCCTCGCGTGCCGTCAGGACGCTGAGCGGTGGCACCACGTCCTGCTCGAGCAGCTCGGGGCGCCCCTCAGCGAGGCTCGACAGAGCCAGCCGCAGCGGCTTGGAATAGGCGAAGCGGCCCTCGAGGACGAGCAGGCAGGCGCCGAGCGCCAGCAGCTCCTCGTGTGTCAGATCCACGGCCGGCAGGTAGTAGGCGGCGGCCGGCAGGCTGTACAGCTCGCCGCCGTCCTCGTCGTCGGATTCGCCGGAGATGGCGATGCCGAGAAGCTCCAGCTCGGCGCGGTCTTCATAGAAGCGCCGCTTGAAGGCGTCGTCGGTCATCAGCGCGTAGCCTTCGACCTGGCGGCGGATCTGCTCGGCGCGTACCGGCCTGTTCTGCCGCGTCAGCAGGTAGGCGACCAGCGAGAGACGCCTGATGAGCTTGTCGGCGTCCTTGGAGAAGCCTGCTTCGCGAGCCGGACGGGGGCCGGCTGCCGTCTTCGATGAGGTGCTCATGATCGTCGCCCGCTGGCTTCGTGCACTCCGGCCGTTCTCCTGCGCCGTCCGGGACGGCCGGGCCGGCCGGCGCTGCGTGCGCGAGCCGGCCCGGCTCCTCTTCATGACGATCGATCGATCGTCATGATCGCTCTGTCGTAGGTCGTGCCGGGTAGGTCCGTCACGAAGGACGCGCCGTCGCGATGATGTGGTCGAGCTCGCGTCCCAGGTCTTCCGGGAACGGCTCCGGCTCGGCTGCCAGGATGTCGCGCACCGTCTGGCGGGCCTTCTCGACGGTGGCCGGGCCGCCTGCCTGCAGCCAGCTGTCGTAGGTGCCGGTCTCGCCGAGCTGCGCCTGCCACAGCCGGCGGGCGTGCCTGCGCGTGTGGCCGTCGAAGAGGTAGTCGCCCTTGAAGCCCATCTTCTTGATGAGGTCGACGGCCAGCGTCTCGGCGCTCACGTCGACGCCGCGCAGCAGGCGCGTGACGATGCCGAAGACCTCGTTGTCGGTGACGATCTGCTCCAGGGCGAGGATGCGCGAGCCGTCGAGCAGCCCGGTCCCGAAGGTGCAGTCGGCGCCGGCGGAGTAGGCGCACATCATCGCCAGGGCGTTCTCGTAGGCCGACTGGACGCCCGGCTCCTTGGCGGTGGTGGCGCCGGCGCCGAACCACGCCGGCAGGCCGTAGAAGTCGGCCATCTGGCCCTGCACGGCGCGCAGCAGCAGGGCCTCGGGAGAGTTGCTGGCGTAGGCGCCGGAGCTCATGTACATGGCGGTCGGCCCGCCGCCGTGCAGGACCCTGGCGCCGGGGAACGCGAGCTGGACGACGACGGCGGCGCTGATCAGCTCGGCGTTGTTGACCGCCGCCGCTCCGGCGATGGTCACCGGCGCCGTGGCGCCGAGGATCGGCATGGGGTAGAAGGAGACCGGGATGCCGCCCTCGGCCAGCGTCAGCGCCAGGTCCATGCCGAAGCGTTCCTGATGCAGCGGACTCACGGTGCAGATGATGCAGGTGAAGACCGGCTTCTCGGCCAGCTCGCGCGAGCCGCCGGCGATGGCCTCGCCCATGCGCATCAGGCTGCGCGCCTCCCAGTCCTCCTTGATGGAGACGACGATGCTGTGCTTGGCCGAGCCACGGACGCAGGCGTCGAATTCGTGCAGCACCCGCGTCTCCGGCGGGCAGTCCTGGGCCGAGACGACGGCGGACGTGGACGACACGTTGGGCATCGCCTGGGCGATGCGCGCCGCCTCGTACAGGTCCTGCTTGCAGGATGGCCGCACGGTGCCGTCGAGCTCGCGGCGGAAGACGCCGCAGCCGTCGGTGGAGAGGAAGACGTGCTCGCCGTCGAACGGCAGCTCGTACTGCGGGTCGCGGGCGCCGAGCGTGAAGCTTGCGGGCAGGCTCGCCAGCGCCTTCTCGACCAGTTCCGGGGAGAGCCTGGCGACCGTCGACTCGTAGTCGACCTCGCCGCCGTGCTCGGCGACGATGTCGAGCGCCCGTCTGGAGTGCAGGGTGATCCCGACCTCGGCCAGGATCTCGAGCGAGGTCTCGTGGATGGTGCGGATCTGATCGGGGGAGAGGATCTGCCAGCTGGCGCGGGATCCGACGTAGCGTTCGTCGGCGTGTGGCATGGTCGTCCTTTCTTTCTGTGCGGCGTCCGGGACGGGCCGGACGCCGGGGAGTCATGTCGCCGCGTGGTCGGAGCGGCTTCTCATCGTTGGCAGTCCGCCTCACGGCGGACGAACCGACGTTCGACGAACGGCGAGGTGACGGCGCGCACCAGACCCTCGTAGTCGAGGGCGAAGCGGACCGTCTCGCCGGGCTCGTAGACCCGTTGGGTGATGAGCACGGCCACGTCGCTGGTCATGCCGGCGACGCGCACGCCGTCGTCGAGCGGCGTGAGGCATGAGGGCGCCGAGTCGCGGCGCCCCAGAGCTATCAGGGTGTAGACGGCATCGCCGTCGGGAAGGGCCGTCTCGGGCTCGTGGCCGAAGCAGTCGCCGCCGCACGGGCCGTCCGGCGGCGGCGGCTTGCGGCCCGACTCGAGGACGGCGGCCTCGATGACCGGTGGGGTGGGCTCGAGGCCCGCCAGCGGGACGCTGCTCACCAGGTCGCTGCCGAAGACCGGTCCGGCTCCGGCACGGACCTCGGTCCGGAAGCGCGGCCGATAGCCTTCCATGTACGGCAGCACGCAGGTGCCGCCGAGTGAGAGCAGCGGCTCGCCGGCGCACCGGTCGGCCACCATCGCGAGCACATCCTCGGCCTGCCGGAACAGATCGACGCTGGGGAGCAGGCCGGAGAGGCAGGCGAAGTTGACGGCGATGCCGGAGAGCTGCGTGCCGGGCAGGTCGGCCAGGCGGCCGGCGACCACGGCCGCCTGCTCGGGCAGCACGCCCTCGCGACGGTCGCCGAGGTCGACGCACAGCAGCAGCTCGACCGCGGAGCCCGATGCGTGCTCGCCGAGAGCCCGTGCTACAGCGATGTGGCTGACGAGCACACGGTCGGCGACGCGGGCCGCCGCGCGCACCTCGTCCGGCTGCGGGGGGCGGATGAGCGTCAGGGGCGCCAGACCGTGACCGGCGAGCCTGTCCAGCGACGGCAGGCGGGAGTCACCGAGACCACAGCAACCGGCCTCCAGCATCGACTCGCCGACCGCCGGCTCGCCATCGAGGACCTTGGTCACGCCGACGAGAGAGATACCCGCGGACAGCAGGTCCTCGGCGATGAAGCGCGTGGTAGTGGCGATCAGATCGACATCGATGGTCAGCTGGGGATACATGACGGTGCCTCGCAGGCCGTTCCTGTCCCGCGGAAGAGCAGCCGGGACGGTGGGCGGGATCCGCTGCCGCCGACGATTAGAAGTCGTGTACTTTGCCGCCGGCGAACGCGGTGCGGCGCCGGTCGGCGGTGCGTGCCGCCTCTGCTGCTGACCTCATGTCCGTGAGTATACTTCGCCTGGTCGGCGGCGCGGAACCGCTCTTGCCGGGAGCCCGGTGGGGCCTGTCGCGACGCATCTCTCGTGTCGACGCCGGAGGTCATGCTGTGAGCGCAGATGCAGGCATCCTCGAGGTCGTCGACGGACGCCCTCTGGTCGACGGCACCGATGTCCTCGACCTGGCGCAGCGCATCCCGACGCCGTTCTTCCTCTACAGCGCCCGGCGCCTGCGCTGGAACGTCGAGAGCGTGCGCAACGCCTTCACCCGCCGTCACATCGACACCGACGTGCTCTACGCCAGTAAGGCGTGCTCGATGATGTGGCTGCTGCGCCACGTGCTGGCCAGCGGCATCGACGTCGAGGTCAACTCGGGCGGCGAGCTGTGGAAGGCCCTCAAGGCCGGCTTCCGCCCCGATCAGATCGTCTTCAACGGGGCGGCCAAGACCGTACCCGAGGTCCGCGAGGCGCTGCGGGTCGGCATCCGGGCGCTCATGGTCGACTCGCTGTTCGAGCTTGAGCGGGTGGCCGCCGTGGCGGCCGAGCTGCGCAAGCCTGCCACGGTGGCCCTGCGCGTGGACATCGACGTGCCGACGCAGACGCATCCGGGCATGGCCACCACACACGGCGGCAAGTTCGGCGTCGACCTCGCCCAGGCGGTCGACGGCTACCGGTTCGCCGCCGCCCACGAGTGGCTCGAGCCGCGCGGCCTGCACGTGCACCTGGGGTCGCAGATCACGACGACCGACCCCTACGTGCGTGGCATCGAGGCGGCGCTCGATCTGGTCGCCGAGGTGGAAGCCGCCTGCGGCATCACGCTGGAGTTCCTCGACACCGGCGGCGGCTTCCCGGTGCCGTTCAAGCCGGCCGAGGGAGCGGTCGTCGATCCCGGCGACTACTTCCGGGCGCCGTTCGCCATCGACGAGTACGCCGCCGCGATCTGCGGCGTGCTGGAGCGCCGCCGCCCCGATCTGCGCCTGCTGATCGAGCCCGGCCGCTTCATCGCCGCGTCGGCCGCCGTACTCGTCACGCGCGTCGAGAACAAGAAGGTCAAGTACGTGCGCGACGCTCGCGGCGGCCTTCTCGACGAGGAGCGCTGGGTCACCGTCGACGCCGGCTACAACACGCTGCTGGAGCACTGCCTGTACCACTGGTACTACCCGAGCATCGTCGCCGGCCGACCCGACGAAGAGGCGCCGGCGCCTATCCGCGTGGCCGGTCCTCTCTGCGACGCCGGCGACGTGTTCGTCGGTGACGACGAGGCAGGTTGCCGGTCGCTGCCGTCGGGCACCACCGCCGGCGACATCGTCCTGTTCTCCCAGGTCGGCGCCTACGGCCTGGAGATGATGACTCCCTGCAACTGCCGGCCGCGGGCGGCCGTCTACGCCGTCGAGGACGGCGTCGTGCGCCGCGTCCGCCGGGAAGAGACGTACGCTGACATGATCGCTCATGATGAGGGCTGGGAGCCCCGCCGGTCCGGATGAGCGGCGACCGGCCGACGCAGCCCGCGGGGCACGACGACCGGCGGGCTGAGGGGCGCAAGCCGGCCCCGGCGGAGGCGGTGCTGCTCGAGCCGCGGCCCCTGCGCCCGGCGCTGCTGGCCGGCACGCGGATCGGCGTGCGGACGTTCGCCGAGATGGCGCTGGCCATGGTGCCGGCCTACTTCGCGGCGCTGCTGCTCGAGAAGCTCGGCGTCATCGACGTCCTGAGCGACTGGGCCGAGCCGGTGATGGGCGTCATGGGGTTGCCGGGCAGCGCCGCGCTGCCGCTGGTGCTGGCCTGCCTGCTGAACATCTACGCCGCCATCGGCGCCATGCAGGCACTGCCGCTGAGCGGCGAGCAGATCACCGTCCTGGCCATCGTGATCCTCATCAGCCACAACCTGATCGTCGAGGGTGCGGTGGTCCACAAGGCCGGCATGAACGGGATCTTCTTCAGCCTGCTGCGGCTGGCCGCCGGCCTCACGGCCGGGATCGTCGTCAACCTCCTCTTCGGGATCCTCTCGTGAGCGCCGTAGGCTCGTTCCTCTGGGAATTCCTGCGCGGCACCTGGGACCTGCTGTGGAAGATGTTCGTGATCATCGTCCCCATCATGGTCATCCTCGAGGTCTCCGAGGGCCGGCGCTGGTTCCGGGCCCTGGCCCGCGGGTGGGCGAGGCTGCTGCGGCCGCTCGGCCTCTCGGAAGAGACGGCGACGCCGACGCTGGTGGGGTTCCTGTTCGGACTTGCGTACGGCGGCGGGGTGATCGTGCGCGACGCCCGGCGCGGCACGATCGGGCGCCGGCAGGTCTTCCTGATGAGCCTCTTCCTGAGCATGGTGCACGCCATCGTCGAGGACTCGCTCATCCTGATCGCCGTCGGTGCCAGCGCCGTCTGGGTGTTCGGCTTCAGGATCGTGTGGGCCGGCATCGTCACGCTGCTCGTCGGAGCGGCGGCGACGGCACTGGTGCGCTGGCACCGGAAGCGGCGAGGCTGACCGGCCGCCTGCTCGCCGGGACCGGGGCGCCGCCTCTGCCGGGCCGGTGTGCGTGTCGCCGCTTGACCGTTGCCGGGCGCCGCGGCCTATGATGGCTGCATCGGGTGGGCGCCCGCGCAGCGCCGCGCCCGCCCGCATCTGAGCCTGTCCTACCAGGGAGGACGTCTTGTGAACATCGCCGACAGCGTGCTCGATCTCATCGGCGGGACCCCGCTGGTGCGGCTCAATCACCTTTGCGAGGAGACCGGCGCGACCATCGTCGGCAAGCTCGAGTCGGCCAACCCGGGTGGCAGCGTCAAGGACCGCATCGGCGTGGCGATGATCACCGCCGCCGAGCGGGACGGTCGCATCGCCCCCGGCCGCACGACGATCGTGGAGCCGACCAGTGGCAACACCGGCATCGCCCTGGCGATGACGGCGGCTGCGCGCGGCTACCGCGTGGTCCTGACCATGCCCGAGTCGATGAGCCTGGAGCGCCGCCGCCTGCTGGCCGCCCTCGGCGCGGAGCTGGTGCTCACGCCGGCCGCCGAGGGCATGCACGGCGCCATCGAGCGCGCTCACGACATCGTGGCCGGAGACGCCGACGCCTTTCTGCCGCAGCAGTTCGAGAACCCGGCCAACGCGGAGATCCACCGGCAGACCACGGCGGAAGAGATCTGGCGCGACACAGACGGCCGGGTCGACGTCTTCGTCGCCGGCGTTGGCACCGGCGGCACCATCACCGGCGTCGGCGAGGTGCTCAAGGAGCGCCGGCCCGACGTACGCGTGGTCGCCGTGGAGCCGGCGGACTCGCCGGTCCTGGCCGGCGGCCGCGCCGGTCCGCACAAGATCCAGGGCATCGGCGCCGGCTTTGTGCCGGACGTGCTCGACACGCGGGTGATCGACGAGATACTGCACGTGTCGGCCGACCAGGCGTTCGCGACCGCTCGCGCCCTGGCTCGCCGCGAAGGCCTGCTGGTGGGCATCTCGGCCGGCGCCAACGCCTGGGGGGCCGCCGAGGTGGGCCGCCGGCCCGAGAACCGTGGCAAGCTCATCATCACGGTGCTCTGCGACACCGGCGAGCGGTACTTGAGCACACCGCTCTTCGAGCCGCCGCAGGAGCCCAGCTGGGCCCAGGTCCAGGGAGACCTGCATGCCGGCGGCTGAGTCGGGACGCGAGCCGCCGCCGCGGCGCGAAGACACGCCCGAAGACACGGCCGGCGACGACCGGGCGCGGTACCTGCGTCATCTCGTCATCCCCGAGATCGGCCCCGCGGGCCAGCGCGCGCTGGGCCGGGCCTCGGTGCTGGTTGTCGGCGCCGGAGGGCTCGGCTCGCCCTGCCTGTTCTATCTCGCCGCGGCCGGTGTGGGCAGGTTGGGAGTGGTCGACCACGACGTGGTCGAGGTCTCGAACCTGCAGCGTCAGATCATCCACTCCACGGCCGACATCGGGCGTCCCAAGACAGTCAGTGCCGCCGCCAAGCTGCGGGCGCTGAACCCCGGCGTCGAGGTCGTGGAGCATCAGCTCAGCTTCGGGCCCCAGACAGCCGCCGACCTCATGGCCGGCTATGACGTGGTGGTCACCGCCGTCGACAACCTGCCGACCCGCTTCTTCCTCAACGACGCCTGCGTGCTCTGTGGCGTCACGCTGGTGGAGGCGGCCATCCTGCGCTTCGTGGGCCTGGCGACGACCATCCGCGGCGGCGAGACGGCCTGCTACCGCTGTCTGTTCCCGGAGCTGCCGGCCGGGGGCTCGGTGCCGAGCCCGGCTGAGGCCGGGGTGTTCGGGCCGGTGGCCGGCGTGATGGGCTGCATCCAGGCGGCCGAGGTGATCAAGGTGATCGTCGGCGCCGGGCGGCCGCTCTACGACCGGCTGCTGCAGTTCGATGCGCTCGAGATGACCTTCGAAGAGGTCGCCGTGCAGCGCGACCCGGCATGCCCCGTCTGCGGTGAGGCGCCCCGTATCACCGATCTCGCGACGAGCGCCGGCGGGCTGGGACTGACGCCGTGATCGGCGCCGGGTCGTGACCGGGCGTGGCGAGCCGGGCGGCACGGCCGCCGGCAGGGCCGTCTCCGCGGCATCGGCGGCGCTGCCGGCGGCGCTGCGTGCGACACTCGGCCGGCAGGGTCCGGTCTGCGTCTCGCTGTCGGGCGGCGTCGACTCGAGCGTCGTGCTGGCGGCGGCCGTGGCGGTCTTCGGTCCGGGACAGGTCGCGGCGCTCACTGCCGACTCACCCACCTTCATCGCCGGGGAGCTGGCCGCGGCGCGACGCCTCTGCGCCGATCTCGGTGTGCAGCATCTGGTCGTGCAGACCGCCGAGCTCGACGATGAGCGCTTCGTCGCCAACCCGCCCGATCGCTGTTATCACTGCAAGGCAGGACTGCTCGGCCTGCTGCTGGCGGCGGCGGACGAGCTGGGCTGCGTGGCTCTGTTCGACGGCGTCAACGCCGACGACCCGGCAGACCACCGGCCGGGCCTCAGGGCCGCCGACGAGCGCGGCGTGCGCCATCCGCTGCTCGAGGCCGGCCTCGGGAAGCAGGCCGTCCGGACCCTGGCTCGCGAGCTTGGCCTGGCGGCATGGGACCGGCCGGCCGACGCCTGCCTGGCGTCGCGCATCCCGTACGGGGAGCGGATCACGGCGGAGAAGCTGCGCGCCGTCGCCGCCGCCGAAGCGGCTCTGCACCGGCTGGGCTTTGCGGAATGCCGGGTCAGGCATCACGGCGCGCTGGCCCGCGTGGAGCTGCCGGTCGGCGAGCTGCCTCGGGCCACCGGCGAGGTGCGACTGCAGCTCATCGCCGCCGTCGCCGCCGCCGGCTTCACCTACGTGGCGCTCGATCTGCAGGGCTTCCGGTCCGGCAGCCTCAACGAGGTCCTCGACCGCGACGCGCTGTAGACTCCTCACGCGTGTCGGGGACGGCGCGTCGCCGGTCACCGGGCCGGACCGCTCAAGCGTGGCCGATCGGCTGCGCCGACGGTCCGAGCGTCGGGCCGGGCGATCGGATCCGGCGTGCCGCTGCGTCGCGGCGCGGCACGAGAGTGACAACGGCAGGAGGTGAGGCCCATGAGGCGCCTGGTCGTCTTTCTTATCGTGGCAGGCCTCGCCGTCTGCCGGATCCTGAGTCGCACGAGGCGCGGCTGCGCCTTCATGACCATGATCGGCGAGGACATCGAGGCGGTCCAGCAGCGCGATCCGGCGGCCGCCGGCAAGCTTGAGATCCTCACCTCGTATTCCGGCCTGCACGCCCTGTGGCTGCACCGTGTGGCGCATCGGCTGTGGCGCTGCCGCGTGCCGCTCCTGCCGCGCCTGATCAGTCAGCTCAGCCGCTGGCTCACGCAGGTCGAGATCCACCCGGGCGCCCAGATCGGCCACGGCCTGTTCATCGATCATGGGTCGGGGGTGGTGATCGGCGAGACCACCGAGATCGGCGACAACGTGACGCTCTATCAGGGGGTCACGCTGGGGGGCACCGGCAAGGAATCGGGCAAGCGGCACCCGACGCTCGGCGACAACGTGGTCGTCGGCGCCGGCGCCAAGGTGCTGGGCTCCATCAAGATCGGCGCCGACGCCAAGATCGGCGCCGGCAGCGTGGTGGTACAGGACATCCCGCGGCGCTCGACGGTGGTCGGCAATCCCGGTCGCCCGGTGCTGGTGGAGGGTGAGCGGGTCGGCATCCCCGACATCGACTACCGTCACCTGCCCGACCCCGTCGCTGAAGCGATCCGTTGCCTGGTCATGCGCATCGTCGAGATGGAGAAGGAGCTCGACGAGATCCATCCCGACCGCGGTGAGCGGCGGCGCAAGGCGGTCGAGGAGGCGGAGCGGGTGCTGGAGGAGCTGCTCGGCTTCGAGCACGGCGCCGGCATCTGAGCGTTCCATGGTCTCGGTGCAGCCCCTGCGCCCTACTGGATCGGTGATCGCACGGCGCTGCGCGGGGGGGGCGCGGCGCCGTGGCGAGGTGCAGCGCAGGATCGTGCGGTGACACATCGAGGGCACTCTTACAGCCGGCGGGGCGGCGCTCTCGATCATGGGCGCCGCCCCGCCGGCTGTGCAGGTCAGGCTGCTCTCAGGGCTCCGTCTTGAGGATGGCGCCGAAGGGGCCGACCGTCCAGCCGGTCGTGGCGTCGACCATGTCCACGGCTGCCAGCCCGCCGATACCGTCGGTGACACCCTGGAAGTCCCACGTACGCCCGCCGTCCTGCGAGGTGTACATGACCGACTGCTCGCCCACGGCGCAGCCGTGGCGGCGGTCGGAGAAGCTCACGTCGAGCATGAAGCTGCCGAAGTCCAGGTTCGTCCAGCGCCACGACTTGCCGCCGTCGGTGGTCCGCAGGATGGAGTAGCCGGGCAGCCCCAGGCCGGAGGCCGCGATCCAGCCGTACGTGCGGTCGATGAAGAAGACGCTGGTGAAGGCCTGTGCAGCCGGATGCTTGATCGGGGCCCGCAGGGTGCTCTTCTTCCAGTGCCGGCCGCCGTCGGTGGTGCGCAGCAGGATGCTCGTGCCGCCGACCGCCCAGCCATGGCGGCGGTCGACGAACGTGATGGAGCACAGGTCGGCGCGGGTGTGCGCCTTCTGACGCTTCCAGTGCCGGCCGCCGTCCTTTGAGCGCAGGATCGTGCCCCGGTTTCCGGCGACCCAGACGTACCTGGAGTCGACGGCGCAGACCGACACCAGCCGGCTCCGTACCGGACGGCCGGCGCGGACCCAGCGGGCGCCCGCGTTGGTGGTGCGGAGGATGGTACCGGCGTTGCCGACGGCGAACCCGCTGCGCGTGGTGCCGAAGCTGACGCCGTTGAGGGTGTTCGTGACGGCGCTGCGCTGCCGGGTCCAGGTGGCGCCGCCGTCACGCGTGCGCAGGATCAGGCCGCGCTCGCCCACTGCCCATGCTCTGGTGCGGTCGACGGCGTCGACATCTTCGAGCGAGCCGCTCGTGAGGCCGCTGCCGACCCGGGTCCATGTCGCCCCGCCGTCGGCGGAGCGCATCATCAGGCCGTCGTCGCCGCCGGCCCAGAGCTCGGATCCGTCCACAGCCAGCGTCCGCAGCCGCTCCGCTGCGCGCGCCACCAGCCGCCACGTGCTGCCGTCGGTGGTGCGTACGATCGAGCCCGAGCGCGTGACCGCCCAGGCCCGCGACGCGTCGGTGCAGACGACCGCGCTGAAGTCCTCGTCGGTCGGCGATCTCTGGGCCGACCAGCTGACGCCGTTCGTCGTCCGCCAGATGCTGCCGGCCATGCCGACGGCCCAGCCGTGCGACCCGTCGGCGGCCATGGCCACGCCACTCAGTCCGGTCCGGCTTGGTCCCGCCTGTCTGCTCCACGTCTGACCGCCGTCGGCGGTCGCCACGATGGTGCCGCGACTGCCCACGATCCAGCCGTGCAGCGTGTCCACGAAGCAGACCGCCTCGAAGTCCGCCCTTCTGCCCGTGTCCTGGATGTCCCAGGAGCTTCCGCCGTCGTTCGTCGCCAAGACGATGCCGTCGGCGCCGACCACCCAGCCGGCGCCCTTCGTCGGGAACGAAAGGCCGGTGAACGTCGCGTCGCTGCCGCAGACGAGACCATCGGAGTCCCACGTGTGGCCGCCGTCGTCGCTGCGGTACACGATGCCGCACGATGTATTCGGATCGAGCGTATCGGTGCCCACGGCATAGCCGTGATCCGTATCGGGGAACACGATCCCGGCGGCGCCGAAGGAGGATGCGGCGCCCACCGCCGTCCACGTGCCCCCATCGTCGGTGCTGTGCAGGAAGTTCTCCGCGCCGTCGCTCACCGTCCAGATGTCGCCGTCGCCGGCGATCGCGATACCGTTGACACTGCTCCCGCGGGGCAGGGGGTTCTGCCAGGACCAGTCGGGGTTGTTGCTCGGGATCCCGGCGAGCGCCGCCGGGGTGAAGGCCGCGAGCACCAGGATGCCCGTGAGAGCCAGAAGTGCCAGGACACGTCCGCGCATAGTTCCCTCCTTGACGCTGAGCCGCCGTGCGGGGAGACGAAGCTCGTGTGTCCACGCCCGCGCCGAAGGCTCGTCGTTCCTTGATGCCTATCGGACGTGGGGCATCCGTACTTGACTCCGGCCACCGGGCGGCTCGCCGGAGCCCGCCCAGAGGCCATGGTCCCGCCGCGGTGGACGTCTGCCGCCGGTCGCCGGCCGGCGCTCCTTATCCTCAGGCGCCCGTGGGACCGCCCGACGCCGGTGCGTCGGTGGTAGAATCGAGCGGTCATCGTCGGCGCGGCCCGTCACGTCGAGAAGGGTCCGTACCGCCAACCGTCGCCGTGCGGGGAGTGTGATCCCGAGTGAGTACCATCAGGCGTCTCGTCCTCGACGTCCTCAAGCCTCATCAGCCCACCATGCTGACCATCGCCGACAAGCTCGGCGATCTGGACGGCGTCGTCGGAGTCGACCTCACGCTGCTCGAGATCGACAGCAAGGTCGAGAACATCAAGGTCACGCTCGAGGGCGACGACATCGATTTCCAGGCCGTCGCCGAGGTCATCCAGGATGCCGGCGGCAGCGTGCACTCCATCGACAAGGTGTCCTGCGGACGGCAGCTCATCGAAGAGGCCGACACCGCCCAGGACGGCGGCGCCCGCTGGATGCGGTGACCGTCGTCTCGCCGGACCTCTCCTCGCCCCTTCCTGACCAAGATCTCGTGAGCCGTCCGTGAGTCGCCGGCATCAGAAGGGCGCGACGGCCCGCCGGGCATCGCGCCCGACCGGAGCATCGGGCTCCCGCGCCGCCACCCTGGTCGGCCGTCTCAAGCACCTGCACGAGATCGCCGACGTCGGCGAGATCGCGCGCCGCTACTTCCCCATGAACGCCTTCGACGGCGTCCTCACCGGGCTCGGCATCATCACCGGCTCGTACTTCGCCAGCGTCAGGGATGTGCGGACCGTCGTGAGCGTGGTGGCGGCGGCATCGGTCAGCCTCGGTGTCTCCGGCTTCTACGGCTCCTATCTCTCCGAGCAGGCCGAACGCGCCCGCGAGCTCAAGGAGCTCGAAGAGACCACGCTGTACGGCCTGGAGTCGACCGACATCGGCGCCGCCTCCCGCTACGCCACCTTCGCCATCGCCACGGTGGCCGGACTCTCGTCGGCCCTCGGCGGCCTCATCCTCTGCGTCGGACTTGCCCTGTACCCGGTCGTCGGCGTCGAGACGTCGTTCTACCTCGCCTGGGGGCTGGCCGTGGCCGAGCTGTTCCTGCTCGGCGCCTTTCTGAGCAGGGTGTCGCGCGGGCGCATGCTCGTGTCGGCCGCCAAGCTCATCCTGGCCGGCGGGGTCGCCTTCGGCCTCAGCCTGCTCCTCAACGCGCCGGCCTGACCCAATGAGCCCCGCACCGACCGAGCCGGCCGCCTCACCGCTTCTCGCCGGCCTCAACGAGCAGCAACTTGAGGCCGTCACCTACGGCGACGGTCCGCTGCTCATCCTGGCCGGCGCCGGCTCCGGCAAGACGCGCGTGCTCACCCATCGCGTCGCCTGGCTCATCCGCGAGCGCGGCGCGCGGCCCGACGAGATCCTCGCCATCACCTTTACCAACAAGGCCGCCGGCGAGATGAAGGCCCGCATCGAGACGCTGGTCGGTCACGTCGCCCGCACCATGTGGATCAGCACCTTCCACAGCATGTGCGCCCGCCTCCTGCGCCGCGAGGCCGAGCGGCTCGGCTACCGGGCCAACTACACCATCCACGACGCCGACGACAGCCGGCGGCTCATCAAGCGCTGCCTCGAGGAGCTCGACTTCGACGTCAAGCGCTTCCCGCCCGAGTCGATAGCCCGCGTCATCAGCGACGCCAAGAACCGTCTGCAGGATCCGGCCGACTACCGCTCGGAGGTGGAAGGCTTCTTCGCCCAGACCGTCGCCGATGTCTACGAGCTCTACCAGAAGAAGCTCGGGCAGATGAACGCCATGGACTTCGACGATCTGCTGGCCAACGCTGTCTTCCTGCTCGAGCGCTTCCCGCAGCGGCTGGCCCACTACCAGCGTTCCTTCCGCCACATCCTCATCGATGAGTACCAGGACACCAACCACGCCCAATACCGGCTGGCGAACCTGCTGGCCGGTGAGCGCGGGAGCATCGCCGTCGTCGGCGACGACGACCAGAGCATCTACTCCTGGCGTGGCGCCGACATCCGCAACATCCTCGAGTTCGAGCGCGACTACCCCGAGGCGCGCATCATCCGTCTCGAGCAGAACTACCGTTCCACGCAGGCGGTGCTCGATGTGGCCAACGCCGTCGTCAAGCACAACCGGCGGCGCAAGGGCAAGAATCTCTGGACGGGGCGCGGGGAGGGGAGCACGGTCACCATCGTCGAAGTGCCGGACGAGCACGGCGAGGCGCAGTTCGTGGCCAGTGAGGTGCAGCGGCTGCTCCGCGGCGAAGCCGGGCCGCGGGCGTTCAGTCCCGACGAGATAGCGGTGCTGTATCGGACGAACGCTCAGAGCCGCGTGCTCGAGGAGCAGTTCGGCCGCTACGCCATCTCGTATCAGGTGATCGGCGGCCAGCGGTTCTACGAGCGCGCCGAGGTCAAGGATGCGCTGGCCTACCTCAACGTCATCGCCAACCCCGACGACGAACAGCGGCTGCTGCGCATCATCAACGTGCCGCGGCGCGGGATCGGGGCGACCACCGTCGAGCGGCTGCTGACCCAGGCTGCGACGGTCGGTGAGTCGCTGTGGTCGGTGCTGCAGGCGGCCGATCAGGTCGCCGGCGTGGCCGCCGCCACGGCCGGCAGGCTGCAGATGTTCGTGTCGCTCATCCGGAGCTTCCAGGCCGGCGCTGGCGGTGTGCCGGTCGCCTCGGCGACGGCCGACGGCACGCAGCCCGGCGCCTCCGCCGCCGCGCCGGCGGCGGGCGACACAGGGCCTGCGGCCGCCGCCACGGCGCCGGTGGCCCGCGAGGCGCCCGCCGCAGACGAGTCGGATGACGGCGCTACGGCGGGTCGTCCGGCAGCGCGAGCCGTCGCCGAGACGGTACGCGCCGTGCTGGAGGAGTCCGGCTACCTCGAGGCGTTGCGCGCGCAGCGCACCCTGGAGGCCGAGGGCCGGCTGGAGAACCTCGAAGAGCTCATCGGCGTGGCCGCCGAGTACGACCGTCGCGCCGAAGCGCCGACGGCGGAGGGCTTCCTGCAGGAGGTCTCCCTCTACACCGACCAGGATGCCTATGTGGAGGCGGGTACCCAGATCACCCTCATGACCCTGCACAACGCCAAGGGCCTTGAGTTCCCGGCCGTCTTCATCGTCGGCATGGAAGAGGGGGTCTTTCCTCACCAGCGCTCGATCGACGAGCAGAACGTGGAGGAGGAGCGCCGGCTGGCATACGTGGGCATCACCCGGGCCATGGACGTGCTGTACCTGCTCCATGCCCGCAGCCGCATGCTCTGGGGCGGCGCCATGGACAACCTGCCGTCGCGCTTCCTGGCGGAGATCCCGGCGCGGCTGGTCGAGAAGAAGGTGATCGGCGGCCGTCGTCCGCCGTCGGTGTTCGGCGCCGGCGGCGCCCACGACCGCTCGGCTCGCCGCCGCTGGGACGACGACGCTGGCGACGGCGGCTGGACCGACCTCGGCGCCGGCGCCGTGATCGGCGCCAGGCCCCGGGGCGGGGCCGGCACGCCGGGTGCGTCGGGCGGTGGGGGAGCCTGGCGGCCGGGCCGCCCGCCGGCGGACCGCCGCTCAGATGTCGCCGGGCGCCGGGGCGCCGCGGACGGCGGCGGCGCGGCGGCGGGCGCGTCGGACCGGGATGCCGCCACCGACATCGGCGAGCAGGCGGTGAGCCAGTACTTCAAGGCCGGCGAGCGCGTACTCCACGCCGTGCTCGGAGAGGGCACGGTGCGGGCCGTCGAGGCGCGCGGCATCATCCTGGTGCACTTCGACGCCGATGGCAGCGAGCGGCGCCTGATGGCCAACGTGGCGCCGCTGCGCAAGTTGCGCGGCTGAGGCCGCCGGGCGCCGGGCATCCGGTAGACTGGGATCGCCCCGGTCGTGCACACCAAGGAGGTCCTGCCGTGGCCGTGCTCGTCGAATCCAGAGACGCCGTGGCTGTGGTCACGATCTCACGTCCCCAGGCTCTCAACGCGCTCGACGGCAAGACGCTGCGGGAGTTGCTCGCGGTCGCTGAGGAGATCGCCGCCGACACCGGCACCCGTGCCGTGGTGCTCACCGGGGCCGGCGACAAGGCGTTCGTGGCCGGCGCCGACATCGCCGAGATGAGCCGCTTCTCGGCCGAGCAGGCGCGCCGGTTCTCGCTGCTGGGGCGCCGCGCGATGGCGGCTATCGAGGGCGCTTCGCAGCCCTGGGTGGCGGCGGTCAACGGCTTCGCACTGGGCGGCGGCTGTGAGCTGGCTCTGGCCTGCGACATCCGCTTCGCGGCGCAGAACGCCAAGTTCGGCCAGCCGGAGATCGGGCTCGGCGTCACGCCGGGCTTCGGCGGCACGCAACGGCTGCCGCGGATCGTGGGACTGGGATGGGCCAAGTACATCTGTCTGTCCGGCCGTCCCATCCGCGCCGAACAGGCCGAGCGCATCGGCCTCGTCCAGGGCGTGTTCCCGCGCGAGGAGCTGCTGCCGGCGGCGATGAAGCTGGCCGGCGAGCTGGCGCAGAAGAGCCCGCTCATCCTCGACTACCTCAAGCGCCAGCTCTCCCGGGCGCTCGACGTCGACCTCGACACCGGCCACGAGATCGAGCGCGACCTCTTCGCGCTCTGCTTCGCCAGTCACGATCAGAAGGAAGGCATGGGTGCCTTCCTGGAGAAGCGCGCGCCGGAGTTCCGCGGCGACTGAACCCGCCGCCGTCCGCCGCGTTCGCCACCAGCGGCAAGGAGCGGCGCTCCGGAGGCCGAACGTGGACAGGGCCGCGGCGACCGGTCGCGGCAGAGCCAGCGACGCGGGAGGGCGTGGGCATGGACGTCGATATCCTCTACAAGCCGACCTATTCGCTCGGGGTGCTCAAGCTTGCCGGCAGCGAGCAGGTGAGGGTCGAGGGCGGTGCCATGGTGAGCATGAGCGCCGGAGTGCAGATCGAGACCAAGGCCACCGGCGGCATGCTGAAGTCGCTGGCGCGCAAGGCACTCACCAGCGAGTCGTTCTTCCAGAACGTCTTCCAGGCGCCGGCCGAGGGCGGCCACGTCGCGGTGGCGCCGGCCCTGCCGGGCGACATCGCCGTCATGCGGCTGGAGGGCCTGCCGTACGTGGTGCAGAGTGGCTCGTACATGGCGTCCGAGATGGGCATCGAGACCGAGAGCAAGTGGGGCGGCGCCAAGACCTTCTTCGGCGGCGAGGGACTGTTCATGCTGCGCTGCTCGGGTCACGGTCAGCTCGTCGTCTCCTCGTACGGCGCCATCCACGAGTTCGACCTCGCCGCCGGGCAGTCGTACACCGTGGACACGGGGCATCTGGTGGCGTTCCCCGAGGGCATGACGTTCAACGTGAAGAAGGTCGGCGGCCTGAAGTCGACGTTCTTCAGCGGCGAGGGCCTTGTAGTGGAGCTTGTGGGGCCCGGCAAGGTCATGCTGCAGACCCGGTCCTGGGGCGCGTTCCTGTCCTTCCTCGTCCCGCAGCTTCCCAGCTCCGGCAACTGACGGACGTCCGGCGACGTTCCGCCCCGGCGGCGTCGCCACACGGTGATGTGGCGCGCCGTCGAGGCGATCGCCGGGCGCTCGCGCGCCATGGACCGCATCCTTTCGGCCGCTGATCGGCTCTTCGTCGCCGCCCGCCGTGGCCGCAGGCTGAGCAACTTGCTGGTCGCGGCGGCCGCGGCGTGGGGTTTCCTGTTCCTGAGCCGGCTGCCGCTTCTGCTGGCCGGCCGTCGCCTGCCGTGGAGCCTGCCGCCGACCGGGCCAGACGCCGGCGTCGGCGCGGCGCTGCGCGGCGCCCTGTGGCTCGATGCCCGTCTCTGGCTCGTCTTCATCCCGCTGGGGGCGTTGGCCGTCGCGTGGATGCTGGCGGTCGAGGCGCGTCCGGTCGAGTCGCTGGCGCTGCCGCGCCGCGGCGCCGCCCGGGCGGCCGCCGTCGGCGGCGTCATCGGCGTGACGGCGATCCTGATCCTGAGTGGCGTCACGGTGGTGCTCGGTGACGTGGGCATCGGGCCCTCGCGTGACGGCGTGACCGGTGTCGCGGCGCTGGGTGGCGTGCTTGTCGTGACGCTGGGCTGGGCGGTCCAGGGGACGGCGGAGGAGCTGCTGTCTCGCGGCTGGCTGCTGCTGAGCCTGGGGGCCCGCTATACGCCGTGGTTCGGGGTCGTCGTCTCATCGCTGCTGTTCTCCTCGTTTCATGCCCTCAATCCCGGCTTCGGCTGGCTGCCGGCACTGAACCTGTTCCTCATCGGCGTCTTCTTCGCCCTGCTCGTGCTCCGGCAGGGATGCCTGTGGGGGGCGTTCGCGATGCACGCCGCCTGGAACTGGACGCTGGGCAACGTGCTGGGACTCAGCGTCAGCGGCATGGGCATGCCCGGCGGTGCGCTGATCGATCTGGACATCGATGGGCCGGCCTGGCTTGTCGGGGGCGCGTTCGGTCCGGAGGGCGGACTGGCGGCGACCGCCGTGGCAACGAGCGGCGTTCTTGGTATGGTTGCCTTGATGCGACGACGTACGGTGCGGGGGCACATCGACGGCGTCGCGGCAGATGGGGTCGATCGAGAGGGCGATCGGACACGGTCGCCGGGCGAGGGGAGTGACGACGCTGGCGCCTGAGCTGAGCACACGCTTCAGTGACCGGCTGGCGGCGTCCATCCTCAGTCGACGCAGCGCCGTCTGCGTCGGGCTCGATCCCGATCTGGACTCCATGCCGCCGGCGTTCGTCGCCGAGACGGCCGCACGTGGGGCCGCCGACGAAGCGCGGCCGGCGATGTCGCGACCGACCGACGGAGAGGCGCTGGCGGCCGCCTGCTGTGCGGGCTACTGCCGGCGGATCATCGCCGCGGTCGCCGACGTGGCGGCGGCGGTGAAGCCCCAGGCGGCCTACTTCGAGCAGTACGGCGCTGCCGGATGGCGCGCGCTCTGCGAGGTGGTGCGCGTCGCGCACGAGCACGAGCTGCCGGTCATCGTCGACGTCAAGCGCGGCGACATCGCCGCGACCGCACAGGCGTATGCCAATGCCGTCTTCGGCGGCGCTCCGCTGCCGGGCGGCGGCCGGGGCGCCGGCCTCGACGCCGACGCCGTGACCGTCAATCCATACATGGGCGCCGACTCCCTGGAGCCCTTCGTCCGGCGTTGCGATCAGGGGCGCGGCATCTTCGTGCTCACGCGGACCAGCAATCCCGGCGCCGCCGATCTGCAGGAGCGCCACGTCGATCCGCAGCAGCGGGGCGCCGGCGTCGCCGGCCGGCACGACGCGGCGACGACGACCGGAGACCACGGCGCCCGGCCGCTGTATCTTGTCGTCGCCGACATGGTCTCGGGCCTCGGTGACGGCGCCGTCGGCGAGCGCGGCTACGTCGATGTGGGCGCGGTCGCCGGCGCCACCGCGCCGGACGCGCTCCGCGCCGTCCGCGAAGCCTTGCCGCGCTCGTTCATCCTGGTGCCCGGGATCGGCGCCCAGGGCGGCGAGGCGGAGGCTCTGCGGGGCCTGTCGGCAGGAGAAGCCGGGGGGCTCGTCGTAAATTCGTCCCGATCGATCCTGTATGCATGGCGTCGACGCGGCGGCGACTTCGCGAGCGCCGCTGCGCAGGCGTGTGAAGAACTGCGCGACCGACTGGCGGGGGTGCTCTGGCCATGAACGCGAGCGACGGCGGCAGACCGCCGGGCGACCTAGGACCCGAAAGACGGGCGGCAGACGGCGCCGCGCCGCATGGTCACGGCGAGGGTTCGGCCGGCGGCGACGAAGAAGCGCGCCGGCGCGAAGAGGAGGCTGAGGCGCGCCTCCGCGAGATCGGTTCGTTCACCGACTCCATGGCTGCCTTCGCCGGTCCCGACGACGAGGCCGGGCATGCACGCGGCGATGCCCGAGGCCGCGGGCGCCGCCGCAACGAGCGCGCCCGTCGCGACGAGTACTACCCGCCTGCCCACTACGACGACTCTTCGTATGACGGCGGCGGGACATCGATGCTGCGCTGGGCGCTGCGCATCCTGGTCCCGCTCGTCTTTCTCGGTGTGGTCGTCGCGCTCGTCCTGGTCGTGGTCGGTTCCGGCATCCTCGGCGGCGACGCCGCCGTCTCACCGTCCCCATCTGCGTCCCCCTCGGGCCCGGCGGTCGTCGGCGAACGCACCTACAAGGTCAAGAAGGGCGACACGCTCTCGCAGATCTCGGAACGCTTCGGGGTCTCGGTCGATCAGATCCTGGAAGCGAACCCCAAGCTCAACCTCAACAACCTGAGCGTCGGCACCAAGATCACGATACCGGCGCCGGAGTGAGCCGCAGCGCCGGCCGCCCCGGGGGCGGCCGGCAACGTCGAGGACCGGCGCCGGCCTGAAGCGGCGACCGGCCGGCTCTCGACCCGGTGCCGGCGCGACGTGACTGCCGGCCGGGCCTCGGCCCCGCGACGCCATGACGCCAGACCCGGCATCCGGGCCTGATCAGATCGCCCGGCGAGCGACGTGGCGCTGTGGCCGTACGGTCTGCCGCCATGACCCCATCCGCCCGCCGCCCACTTCGCCCCACGCATGAGTCCGGGCGCTCGGCCATCGCGCTCCACTTCGCCCCACGTGGATCCCGGCGTGCGGCCGGCCGCTCCACGCAGCCCGCCCGTGGTCGCGGGCGTCGGCAGGTGCTCCATGAGACTGCGTCCTGTACCGCCGCACGGACCGCCGCGTGGCGTCGCCGACGAGCCGCGGTGGGGTGCATGGCAGGGCGGTGGGGGCAAATGGCGAAAAAATGTTGCAAAGTGGGGAGAAGTGGGGTACAGTCCCATGCGTGCACCGGCCGATGCTTGTAGGGACGTATGACTTCACCCTCGACGCGAAGAACCGCGTCGCAGTCCCCGCTCGCCTTCGCTCCGCCTTCGCCGACGGTATCTACGTGACCCGCGGCATGGATCGCTGCCTCTCCTGCTACACGCCCGAGGGCTTCGACAAGTACCTGCAGGAGGAGCTCGGCAAGGCACCCAACAGCCGGCGTGGACGCGGCCTGCGTCGCTTCGCCACCGCCGGCGCCGTCCACGAGGAGCTCGACCGCCAGGGGCGCATCACCGTCCCGCAGCGGCTGCTGGAGTTCGCCGGCATCGACCGGGACGTCACCATCATCGGCGTGCAGGACCACATCGAGATCTGGGATCGCGCGGCCTGGGACGAGTATCTGCGCCGTCAGGAGGAGGAGGCCGATGACATCGCCGACGAGTTTGCCACTGCTTGACCTGTGTGAGTACGAGATGGCACTCGCTCACACCCCGGTCCTGCTCGAGGAGCTGGTCGACCTCCTGCGGCCGCAGGCCGGAGAGTCGGCGTTCGACGCCACGTTCGGGGCCGGCGGCCATGCCGAAGCGGTCGCCGAGCAGCTCGGTCCCGAGGGCCTGCTGGTCGCCTGCGACCGCGACCCGACGGTAGCCGGCTTCTTCCGCGACTTCGCGCGTCACGCAGAGTGCCGCACCAAGCTCGTGCGCGGGAACTTCGCCGAGGTCCTGGCGCGCCACCCGCAGGACTCCTTCGACATCGTCTACATGGACCTCGGCGTCTCTTCGATGCAGCTCGACCGGCGCGAGCGCGGGTTCTCCTACGCGTACGATGCCCCGCTCGACATGCGCATGGACCCCGAGCGCGGACGCAGCGCCGCCGATCTGGTCAACGAGCTGCCCGAAGACGAGCTGCGGGCGATCTTCCGCCGCTACGGTGAGGAGCGCTTTGCGCGCGAGATAGCACGCGGCATCGCCCGGCGCCGCCAGCGGCAGCCGATCGAGACCACCGGCGAGCTGGTCGAGATCGTCAAGCAGTCGATACCGACGCCGGCCAGGTTCGCCGCCGGTAACCCGGCGCGGCGCGTCTTCCAGGCGTTGCGCATCGTCATCAACGATGAGCTCGAGTCCCTGGCTCGCGGCCTGGAAGAGGCGTTCCGCGTCCTGCGGCCCGGCGGACGGCTGGCGGTCATCTCCTTCCACTCGCTCGAGGATCGCATGGTCAAGCACTCCTTCCGTGGCCACGCGGCCGGCTGTATCTGTCCGCCCGGTCTGCCGCAGTGCGTGTGCGGTCATGAACCGACGATGCGCGTACTGACGCGCCGGGCAGTCATGCCGCGGGCCCGCGAGGTCGAGCTCAATCCACGCAGCAAGTCGGCCAAGCTGCGCGTCGCCGTCAAGCTGTAAGGAGCGCTGTGCGGGGAGCGCTGGCAGAGCGCGAGTGGACGGCGCCGCGTGAAGCGGAGCGCCGGCCGGACATCCGGGTCGTCCGCCGGCCCGCCCGCCGGCGCGGCCTCGGCCCGCGCCAGCGTCCCGGCGTCTGGCTGGTCGTCTTCGCCGTCTGTCTGGCGCTGCTGGCGGTCGGTCGGGTCACGCTGAGCTTCACCGTCGTGCAGAAGAACATGCAGACCGAGGCGATGATGCGCCAGCAGCGCGCCGTGCAGGCCGACAACGTCCGCCTGCAGGAGGAGATCGCCCGGCTGGCGGCGACGCCGCGGCTCCGGCGTCTGGCGGTCGAGCGCCACGGCCTGGTTTCGGCGCAGGGCGTCATCTATCTCGACGGAGGGCAGGCGGCGGCCGGGGAGGCGGCGGCCGAGCCGCCGTCCGGGCAGACCGCGGAGCCGGGAGCGCCCTGATGGCGCGGCGGCGCCCGCGGCGCGCGGCGGCCACCGGCTTCGGCGACGGGCGCGTGCGCCTGCTCACCGGGCTGCTGCTCGTCGCTCTGCTCGTGGTCGCCGGCCGGGCGACGTTGCTGGCGGCCACCTCGAATGATCTCTCGGCGATCGCCGCCAGCCAGCAGACCAAACAGGTCGATCTGCCCGCTCACCGCGGCGCCATCCTCGATCGTACCGGCAAGGAGCTGGCGGCCGGCCGCGAGCAGCACACCGTGTATGCCACGCCGAGCCTCATCGAAGACCCCGAGACGGCCGCCCGCCGATTGGCGCAGGCACTCGGCGTGAAGGCGGCGCCGATCCGCCGCGCCCTGCAGGACCGCAGATCGCAGTTCGCCTACGTGGCCAGAAAGGTCGATCCGGCCGCCGCCAGGCGTGCCGTGCGACTCGACATCCCGGGCGTCGGCAGCTATCCGGAGGAGCTCCGTCTCTACCCGATGAAGAAGCTGGCGGCTCAGGTCATCGGCTTCGCCGGCACCGACAACAAGGGGCTGGCCGGGATCGAGCTGGCCTTCGATGACGAGCTGAGCGGCACGCCGGGCTCGCAGGACGTGGTGCACGACCCCGCGGGGATGGTCCTGAGCACCGAGCGTCGCTCGGAGCCTGTGGACGGAAAGGACGTCCGGCTCACCATCGACGCCGATGTCCAGTTCGAGGCCGAGAACGTGCTGCAGGCCACCGTCGGCAGCACCGGGGCGGTGGCCGCTCAGGCGGTGGTCATGGATCCGCAGGACGGCTCGGTCCTGGCGATGGTCAACGTGCCGCGGATCGACGCCAACCGGTACGGCAAGCAGCCCCAGAACGCCCGTAACCGGGTCGTCACGGACGTGCTGGAGCCGGGCTCGATCTTCAAGGTCGTCACCGTCGCCGCGGCGCTCGAGGAGCGGATCGTGACGCCGGAGACGGCGTTCGTCCTGCCGCCCTCGATCCAGGTCGGGGACAAGGAGATCCACGAGGCCCATGCCCGCGGCACCGAGACGTTCAGCGTCCGTCGCATCCTTGTCGAGTCGAGCAACGTCGGGGCGGCCACGCTCGGCCTGAAGCTCGGCAAGGAGCGCCTGATGGAGTGGATCAGCGCCTTCGGCTTCGGCCGTCCGACCGGGATCGACTATCCCGGCGAGGTCGGCGGTCTCGTGCCCGACTACTGGTCGCTGGCCACCATCGGGAACGTGCCGATGGGCCAGGGCATCTCGACGACGGTCCTGCAGATGGCGGCCGCCTACGCCACCATCGCCAACGGCGGGGTGGCCGTCTCGCCGCGTCTGGTGGAGCAGGTCGGCGACGATCTGCGGGTGCCGAAGGCCGGTCGTCCGGTGATCGGCGCCGGCACGGCGGCGCAGGTACTCGACATGATGCACGATGTGGTCGAGTCGGGGACCGGGACCCGGGCCCGTATCCCCGGCTACGAGGTGGCCGGCAAGACGGGCACCGCCCAGAAGGTGCTTGTGGGGCAGGCCGGCTACGCGGAGGGCCGCTACATCGCCTCGTTCGTCCTTCTTGTCCCGGCCGATGAGCCGCGTCTGCTGGTCATGGTCGTGGTCGATGAGCCGCATCCCATCTGGGGCGGCGTGGTCGCGGCGCCGGCCGCTCGCGACATCGCCCGTTTTGCTCTGGCGCACCTGAAGATCGCGCCCTGACAGGCGGCGGGCGGGCGGGGTCCGGCGTGGCGGTTCTGATAGCATCCCCAGCCATGGAGTTGGCTCATCTCGTCGCCGGCTCGAGCCCCCTGCAGGTGATCGGCGACGCTCATGTCGACATCACGGGCCTGGCCTGCCATACCGCCGCCGTCACGCCCGGGACCCTCTTCTTCTGCGTCCCCGGCACCCGTCACGACGGTCACGACTTCGCCCGGCAGGTGGTCGCCGCCGCGGCCGCCGCGCTGGTGGTGGAGCGACGTCTCGACGTCCCCGTGCCACAGGTCGTCGTGCGCTCGGCGCGCCGGGCGATGGCGCTCTGTGCCGCCACGTTCTACGGACGGCCGACCGCCGAGCTGGTGGTCGCGGCGGTCACCGGCACCAACGGCAAGACGACGACCGCACACCTGCTCGGCGCCGTCTTCGAGGCGGCCGGGCTGCCGTGCGCCGTGTTGGGCACGGTCGCCAACCGCATCGGCGGTCGTGAGCGTCCGGTGACGCTGACCACCGCCGACTCGATCGATCTGCAGGGCATGTTCCGCGAGATGGTGACGGCCGGCGACCGGGCCTGCGCCATGGAGGCCAGCTCGCATGCGCTCGCCATGGACCGTACCGTCGGCATCGATTTCGACGCCGTGGTGTTCACCAACCTCTCGCGCGACCACCTGGACTATCACCGGGACCTGGAGGACTACTACCTCGCCAAGCGGCGTCTGTTCCTGCCCGACGGCTATCGTCAGCCGCATGCCGCCGCGGTCGTCTCGGTCGGCGATGACTGGGGCCGGCGTCTGGCCGCCGAGTGCCGGGGTCCGTACGGCGACGACCTCGTCACCTTCGCCGTCGAGGGAGACGCCGGCGCGGCGGACGCCGACGTGCTGGCGGTGGACGTGCGCGTGGCGGCCGACGGGGCGTCGTTCGCGTACGCCGATCGCCGTCGTGGATCGGCGCCGGCGGCCATGCAGATCGGGCTCGGCGGTCGCTTCAACGTCGCCAACGCCGTGGCAGCCGTGGCGGCGGCGGTCGCCACCGGCGTACCTGTCGAGGCGGCCGCCACCGGGCTCGCCGCCGTAGCCGGCGTGCCGGGCAGGTTCGAGGCGGTACGCGCCGGGCAGCCGTTCACGGTGCTGGTCGACTACTCGCACACGCCCGACTCGCTGCTGAACGCACTGCGTGCGGCGCGCGACATCGGCGCCGGCCGGCTTCTGGTCGTCTTCGGCTGCGGCGGCGACCGCGACCGCGGCAAGCGAGCGGAGATGGGCGCGGTCGCCGCCACCTCGGCCGATGTGGCGGTGGTCACGTCAGACAACCCGCGCAGCGAGGACCCGCAGGCCATCATCGACGAGATACTGAGCGGCGTCCCCGCCGGTGCGCCGGCGCAGGTCGTGGCGGAGCCGGACCGGCGGCGAGCCATCGAGACGGCCTTCAGGCGGGCGACACCCGGTGACGTGGTCGTCATCGCCGGCAAGGGACACGAGACAGGACAGGTGGTCGGCACGCAGAAGCTACCGTTCGACGACCGTGCGGTGGCCCGCGAACTGCTCGTCGGGCGCCGCCCTGAGGCCGACGGATGACGGCGACTGCACGCAGGCGGAAGAGGAGCGGGTCATGCTGCCGCTGACGCTCGCCGAGGTGACGCATGTCTGCTCGGGCCGTCTGGTGGACGGCGATCCGGCTCAGGTGGTCACCGACGTGTCGATCGACAGCCGCACCATCTCTGCCGGCGCCCTCTTCGTGGGTCTGCGCGGCGAGCGTCACGATGGTGACTCGTACGCGGCCGCGGCGCTGTCGGCCGGCGCCGCCGCCGTGCTCGTGCGGCCGGAGACGGCCACGGCGCTGCCGCTCGGGGCGCCGCACATCATCGTGTACGACGGACTGGCCGCTCTCACGGCGCTGGCGGCCGCCGTCCGGCGTCGCTCGGCGGCACGCGTGGTCGCCATCACCGGCAGCGCCGGCAAGACGACCACCAAAGACATCCTGGCGGCCCTGCTGCGGCCGCTCTGTCACGTCGTCGCGACGCGTGGTAATCGCAACAACGAGGTGGGTCTGCCGCTCACTCTGCTGTCCCTGGACGCGGAGACCGAGGTGGTGGTCTGCGAGCTGGCGATGCGCGGAGCCGGACAGATCCGTCACCTGGCGCGCATCGCGGCGCCGGACATCGGCATCATCACCAACATCGCGCCGGTGCACCTGGAGCTGGTCGGGAACCTGGAGGACGTGGCGAGCGCCAAGGCGGAGCTGCTGCCGGAGCTGGGCCCGGGCTCGGCCGTCGTCCCGGCCGGCGAGGAGCTGCTGCTGGCGCACACCAGCGTCCATCCGGGCCGCGTCGTGACGTTCGGGGCCGGCGGCGATGTCAGCGTGGTCGAGACCAGCCTTCGCGACGGCGGTACACACGCGCTGATCGACGCCTTCGGCCGCCGGGCGTCGCTGTGGTTCGACTTCTGTGGCGAGCACTACGTGACCGACGCGCTGGCCGCCCTCGGCGCCCTCCTCGAGCTGGGCCATCCGCTCGCCGCGGCACGTCAGGGGGCGGGCCGGGTCGTCTTCTCGGAGCACCGCGGTGAGGTCGTGGCGCTGCGCGACGACGGCCTCCTGCTCAACGACGCCTACAACGCCAACCCGCTCGCCATGGTGGCGGCGATCGATCATCTCATCGAGCTGGCGGCCGGCCGGCCGTGCGTGGCCGTGCTCGGCGACATGTACGAGCTGGGTCCGCAGGCCGCCGGCTTCCACAAGGAGGTCGGGGAGTACGCGGCCGAGCGTGGGGTGGCGGTGGTGGCGGTGGGGACGCTGGCCCGCGACTACCTCTCGGGGTCGCCGGGCGAGATGTGGTACCCGTCGGTAGAGGCATGCCTGGCGACGTTGCCGGCCGCCTTGCCGCCCGGCGCCGCCGTCCTCGTCAAGGCGTCGCGTGGACTGCGTCTGGAACGCGTCGCCGAGTGGATCAAGCAGACGCTGGGCGTGGCGCAAGGCTGCCGCCGTGACGACGCGCTGTGCGAGGACCCCCGTGACTGAGAGGGCCCACCATGTTTAGTGCCCTGGCCGCCACCTTCACGGCGCTGGCGCTCATGCTCGTGGTGGGGCCCAAGTTCATCGGCTGGCTGCGAACCAACGAGTTCGGCCAGAACATCCGGGAAGAGGGACCGCAGGCACACCAGACCAAGGCCGGGACGCCGACCATGGGCGGCGTGCTCATCTGGGTCGCCGTGCTGGTGCCGTACGTCATCTTCAGCCGCTTCACGGTGGCGTCGTTCACGGTGCTCATCGCCACGCTCGGGTGCGCCTTCATCGGGTTCCTCGACGACTGGCTGAGCATCGTCCGCAAACGCTCGCTGGGTCTGGCGGCGCGCTGGAAGATGCTGCTCCAGCTGCTGCTCGCCCTGCTCGTCGGCTTCCTGGCGTTGCGCTTCGGCGGCGTCGACACCACCCTCGACCTGCCCTGGCCCAACGCCGAGCTGCAGATCCCCACAGCGGTCTACTACCTCATCGTCTTCCTCTTCATCTCGGGGTTCTCGAATGCGGTGAACCTCACCGACGGGCTCGATGGGCTGGCCGCCGGCAGCGCCGCCATCGTGCTCGTCTCGCTGGCCGGCGTGGCGTTCATCCTCGGGCGTCAGCAGCACGACCCCGGCATGACCGATCTGATGATCCTGGCCGGCTGCATCGGCGGCGCCTGTCTGGGCTTCCTCTGGTTCAACACGTTCCCGGCCGAGGTGTTCATGGGCGACACCGGGTCGCTGGGGCTCGGCGGCGCCATCGCCGGCATGGCCATCCTCACCCGTACCGAGATCTTTCTGGTCATCATCGCCGGCCTGTTCGTCGTCGAGGCTCTGTCGGTGATCGCCCAGGTCGTCTCGTTCAAGCTGTTCCATCGCCGCGTGCTGCTCATGGCGCCGTTACACCACCACTTCGAGCTCAAGGCGTGGTCGGAAACTAAGATCATAGTTCGTTTCTGGATCATCGCCGCCATGTTCGCCGGGGTGGGGTTCGCCCTGTACTACTGGAGCTTCTGACCGCCATGGGAGGCTTCTGAGCGCCATGGGCACCCTCGATGTCCGCGCCGTCCGCAGCGCCGTCGTACTGGGCCTGGGTCGCAGCGGCGTGGCCGCTGCCGTGCTCCTGCGGCGCCGCCTCGGCGTCGCGGTGACGGCGGTCGACGACCGGCCGCCGGCCGATCTCGGTGACCTGGCCGAAGTCCGTGCCGCCGGCGTGACGCTGCTGCTCGGATCCGACGCGGGCCTGCCGGACGCCGCCGAGCTGCTTGTGAAGAGTCCCGGGGTCCCGGGCGAGCACCCCCTGGTGCGAGAGGCGCGGCGACGCGGGCTACCGGTCTGGAGCGAAGTGGAGCTGGCCTTCCGCTTCCTCGACAACCCGGTGATCGGCATCACCGGCACCAACGGCAAGACCACCACCACCGAACTGACCGGAGCCATGGTCCGGGCCGGCGGACTCGACTGTGCGGTGGCCGGCAACGTGGGCCACGCCCTGGCGCGGCTGCCGGAGGAGGTGGGTCCGCGGACCATCGTGGTGGCCGAGCTGTCGAGCTTCCAGCTCGAGGACATCGAGGCCTTCCGGGCAGACGTCGGCGTGCTGCTGAACGTCACCGAGGACCACCTCGACCGGCACAGCACGCTCGATCTCTACACCGAGGCCAAGCTGCGGCTGTTCGAGAACCAGGACGCCGGGTGCGTGGCGGTGCTCAACGCCGACGACGAGCGGGTGCGGGCGCTGACGGTCCCCGGTCTCGGGCGGCGAGCATGGTTCGCCGGCGTGGCTGCCGACGATCGCGCCGTCCCGGCCAACGAGAGTGCCTCCGCGGCCGGTCCGCGGATGGCCGGCGTCGACGGCGGCACGCTCTGGATCGACGCCGCGCTCGTGTCCGCGTCGACCGGTGCGGCCGGCGCTTGGCCTGAGGGCCGCCGCCTGCCGCTGTGCAGACTCTCGGACCTGGCGCTCAAGGGCGACCACAACGTGCACAACTCATTAGCCGCCGCCGTCGCAGCGGTGGCCGTCGGCGTGCCACCGGACGCCGTCGCAGACACGCTGCGCAGCTTCCCCGGCGTGCGTCACCGGCTGCAGGTGGTGGCCACGATCGACGGCGTCACCTATGTGAACGACAGCAAGGCGACCAACGTCGACGCCGCCTGCAAGGCGTTGACCGCGTACAACGGACCGGTGCAGCTGATCCTCGGCGGGTCGCTCAAAGGGGCGCTCTTCGACGAGCTGGCGCGAGCCACCGAAGGCCGGGTGGAGCGCGTCCTGCTGATCGGGCAGGCCGCCGTGCCGCTGGAGGAGGCCTTCGCGCGACGGGCGGCGGCAGCCCCGGCGACGGCCACGCCGTACACGGTGCTTCCCGATCTCGCGGCCGCCGTGACCGACGCCGCGGCGGCCGCCCGGCCGGGCTCCGTCGTCCTGCTCAGTCCCGCCTGCGCCAGCTTCGATCAGTACAGGAACTACGAGGAACGGGGCGAACATTTCATCGAGCTGGTCGAGGAGTTGCGAAGCAGGGAGACGGACGCACCGTGATGATCGCCCCACCCATCATCTTGCGGCCGAACGGGGCGATGCCACGACGCATCCGCCCCGGACGTCCGCGGTCGTTCGACCCCGCGGCCGGAGGTCGGCCGGCGTGACGGCGCGGCGCTCTCATGCTCTCTCCGACATCCTTGAGACCCCGGACTGGGTGGGCGACGCGCTGTCGTCGAGTCGTCGCGGTCCGCAGGCTCGGACGCAAGGATCGACGGCCGGCGCCGCCGGATCGACACGCACGCCCGCGCGTCGCGAGACAGCAGGGCGCCGGGAAGAGCGTCGCCGGCCGGCGCCGGCGCGCGCCGCCGGCCTGTCGGCGCCGATGGCCGGCCGGTTGCTCGTCTTCGCGACCGTGACGCTGCTGCTCTTCGGCCTCGTCATGGCCTACAGCGCTTCGACGGCGCAGGGCTACTTCGCGTATGGCTCGCACTGGTACTTCCTCAAGAAGCAGCTCATCTTCGCCTTCGCCGGGGTGGGACTCATGCTGGTGCTCAGCCGCATCGACTACCGGGTGTGGCGACGGTTCGCGTTCCCGCTCGCCGCGGGTGTCGCCGGCCTGCTGCTGCTGGTCGCGGTACCGGGCATCGGCGCGACCATCAACGGCGCCCGCCGCTGGATCGACTTCGGGTTCGCGACCCTGCAACCGAGCGAGTTCGCCAAGCCGGCGGCGGTCCTGCTGGCGGCGGCGCTGATCGTGGGCCGTGGGGCCCCGGTCACGACGCTCAGGGGGATGGTGCGCGTGGTCGCCGTGTCTCTGCTGCCGCTGGCGCTGCTCATCATGGTCGGCAAGGATCTGAGCACGACGATGGTGCTCACGCTGGCGATCGGCGCCGTCCTGGTCGCCGCCGGTTCGCACTGGCGTCATCTGCTGGGGTTCGGGCTGCTGCTGCCCGCGGTCGCGGGGGTGCTCATCCTGGTCGAGCCGTACCGCACGGCCCGGCTCACCGCCTTCCTCGACCCCTGGGCCTACGCCGACACCAGCGGCTTCCAGACGACGCAGTCGCTCATCTCGGTGGCCTCCGGACAGGTGTTCGGCGTCGGGCTCGGCAACTCGGTGCAGAAGTTCGGGTTCCTGCCCGAGCAGACCACCGACATGATCACCGGCATCATCGGCGAGGAGCTCGGTCTGGTCGGCCTGCTGCTGCTCATCGCCCTGTACGGCGTCCTCGCCTGGGCCGGGCTGCACCTGGCGCTGAGCTGCCGCGAGCCGTTCGCCCGTCTGGTCTGCGCCGGCCTCACGGTCGCCGTCGTGGCCCAGGCCCTGCTCAACCTCGGCGCGGCGATGGGACTGGTGCCGATCCTGGGCGTGCCGCTGCCGCTGGTGTCGTGCGGCGGCACCAGCCTGCTGGCGGTGCTGGCCGGCACAGGTATCATGTTGAACATCGCCAACAACCGAAGGAGCCACATCGTTGCCAGCCCTGAACGGCGCCGGCGTGCTGGTGGCGGCCGGGGGGACCGGCGGCCACATGGCGCCGGCGCTCGCGGTCGCTGAGGAGCTCAGCGACCGCGGCGCTCTTGTCAGCTTTGTCACCACGCCGTCCCAGCGGTCGCTCGTCGCCGACAGGTACCCGACCTACGAGCTGGCCATGCGCGGCTTCGACCGCCGGTCGCTGTCGCGCCAGAACCTGACGACGATGCGCCAGCTGCTGGCGGCGGCGCCGCGCGCCTGGCGCCACATCAGCGCCGCCGGCCCGCGCTGCGTGGTGGGCGGCGGCGGCTACGTCAGCGGACCCGTCGTGGCGCTGGCCGCCCTGCGCGGGATACCGGCGGTCGCGATGGAGGCGGACAGCCATCTCGGGATCACGAACCGCCTGTTGAAGGTCTGGGTGCGGCGGCTGTTCCTGAGCTTTCCGATCGCCGGTCTGGCGCCGCCCAAGTACGTGGTCACGGGGCGGCCGCTGGCCCGGCGTCAGCTCCAGGCGAGCGCCGCCGCCGGCCGCGAGGCGTTCGGCCTCACCACAGACCTGCCGGTGGTGCTGGTCTTCGGCGGCAGCCAGGGTGCCCAGACGCTCAACCGGGCCTGTCTGGATGCCTTCGCGCGCCCCGATCTGGCGCTGGAGGTCATCCACGTCTGCGGCCCGCGCAACCACGACGAGGTGGCGTCCGATCTGGCCCGGCGCGGCGCCCGGCTTGAGCGCTACCACCTCGTCGCCTACACTGACCGCCTGGCGGACGCGATGGCGGCCGCCGACGTCGTCGTCGGCCGTTCCGGCGGCTCGGTCGCCGAGATCGCGGCCCTGGGCCGGCCGGCCGTGCTGGTGCCGTATCCGTACGCCAGCGCCGATCACCAGCGCAAGAACGCCGAGTGGATGGCCCGCGCCGGCGCCGCCCTGATCATCGCCGACGCCGAGCTCGACGGGGCACGCCTCGGCGAGACGGTCGCCGAGCTGCTGGCCGACGACGCCCGCCGGTCGGCCATGGCGGCCGCCAGCCGCCGGCTCGGCCGCCCGGACGCCACGGCCGGCGTCGTCGACGGCATCGCCGCCCTTCTGGAGGAACAGCGTTGATGAGCACCACGCGCCCGCAGTCGCTGCCGCAGCCGGTCCACTTCATCGGTATCGGCGGCGCCGGCATGAGCGCCATCGCCCTCGTCCTCGCCCGCATGGGCGTGGCGGTCACCGGCTCGGATCTCAAGGCCAGCCGCTACACCCGCCTGGTCGAAGAGGCCGGTGTGGAGGTGGGTATCGGACACGACGCGTCGCATGTCGGTGACGCCGCCGTGGTCGTCATCTCCTCCGCGATCCCCGCCAGCAACGTCGAGCTGCGGGCCGCGCGCCAGCGCGACATCCCGGTGCTGCAGCGGGCCGAGATGCTGGCCCGGATCATGGCCATGCGCCGGGGTATCGCCGTCGCCGGCACGCACGGCAAGACCACGACCTCGTCGATGGTCGCCCACATCCTGCACGAGTGCGGTCTGGCACCGACGTTCCTCGTCGGCGGCGAAGTGAACGACAGGGGTTCCAACGCCGGCGTCGGCGACGGGGAGTGGCTCGTCGCCGAGGCCGACGAGAGCGACGGCAGCCTGCTCTATCTGCGCCCGGAAGTGGCCATCATCACCAACGTCGAGCTCGACCACCACAGCCACTACGCCTGCGTGGCCGAGGTGCACGACGTGTTCCGGCGGTTCGTGGCTCTGCTGCCGCCGGCCGGCCTGCTGGTCCTGGTGGCGGGCAGCGGCGGCGACTTCCTTGCCGCCGAGTCACCGGCAGCGGTCACCAGCTGCGGCATCGGCGCCGGTGATCTGATGGCAGAGATGCTGGCGGTCGACGATCAGGGTACCGAGTCGCTGGTGCGTCGCGATGGTGTGGAGGTCGCCCGCCTGCGGCTTCGCGTGCCGGGCGAACACAATGTGCTCAATGCCCTCGCAGCCATAGCCGCCGTCGAACGCTGCGGGGTCGCTCCGCACGAGGCGGCGCTGCCTCTGGCCACGTTCACCGGCGCCGCCCGGCGCTATCAGGAGGTCGGCCGGCATGCCGGAGTACGCATCGTCGACGACTACGCCCATCACCCGAGTGAGCTGGCGGCCACGCTGCGCGCGGCGCGGGCCGGGGGCTACCGGCGTGTCATCGCCGTCTTCCAGCCGCATCTCTACTCCCGGACGCGCTACCTGCAGAGGGAGTTCGGCCGCGCCCTCACCCTGGCCGACGTCGCCGTCGTCACCGACATCTTCCCGGCTCGCGAGGAGCCTGAGCCGGGCGTGACCGGCAAGCTGGTGGTCGACGCCTTCCTTGCCGAGCGGCCGTCCGGGCCGGTGGCCTACATGCCGCGGCTCTCCGACGCCGTGCGGTATCTCAGCGGCACCGTGGCCGACGGCGACCTCGTCCTCACGCTGGGGGCCGGTGACGTGTCCCGCGTCGGCGAGTCGCTTCTCTCGACGCTGACCGGTGCTGCCGGATGCGGCGACGCCGGCGGCGCGGCGACGCAAGGAGAACGCGCCGGCGGCGGCGAATAGCGGAGGACCACCGGCGCCGCCGTGCCGTCGTCGCGTCGCCCGGTGGGGGTCCGATCGGCGAAGCGGCGGAGGAGGTGAGCGGCCACGGCCAGGAGCGAGCGCACGCGGCGGCGGCGACGTCGGCCGCGGACCGTCCTCATCTCCATCGGCCTGACCTTCCTGCTGGTGCTCCTGCCGGCCGGTCTGTACGCGTGGGGCAGCCGCTCGTCGACCTTCACCGTCGACGACGTGGTGATCACCGGCGTGCGCAGGACCTCTCAGACACGAGCCCTGCAGCTCCTGGAGAAGCGCTTCCTGGGCCGGAATCTCTTCCGCGTACGCACCGACGACGTGGAGCGGACGCTCTCGCCGCTGCTGTTCGTCTCCGGCGTCCGCATCGATCGCGACTTCCCGTCGACGCTGAGGGTGCGGGTCCGTGAGCACGTCCCGGCGGCCTATGTGCTGGCCGGAGACACCTGGTATCTCGTCTCCCGTACGGGAGTCGTACTGGGAGCCGTGCGCGACGAGGACCGCGCGACGAAGGTAGCTTTGCAGAGGGGACCCCGGGACGTGGTCCGCAGGCTGCCGGCGGTACGCGCCGCGGCAGACCGCCTCAAGCGCGGCAGGCGCGTCGCCGATGACGACGTCGAGGCGGCGCTGCTCGTGCTGCGGGCGCTGCCGGCGGAGACGGCAGCCCAGGTGGCGAGCGTGCGCACGACGGCCGGTGGGCTGCGGCTGCGCACGCGCAGCGCGGTCACCGTCGATCTCGGCGCCACGACGCGGCTGGCGGCCAAGGCGACGGCGCTTGCCGCGGTGTTGTCCTACTACTCAGAGCAGAAGGTCGCCGCCACGTACATCGACGTCTCGGTGCCCGATCGTCCGGTCGCCCGCCCGATGCTGTGAACAGCCGGCGACGACATCACGGACGCTGCCGGGGCGGCGTCGTCTGCGGCGGCGGAGGCCCGCTCCGGGCATGTTTGACACCCTTCGGAGGCGCCAGTATGCTTGCCCAAAGGCGAGGTCTCAAGTTGCGCATGAGGGTTCCGCGGCCGGCGAACGTCGTGGCGGTCCCGGAGCACGGTCGTACGACCGGCCACTGCGGCGTCCGCCCCGACTCACCCGAGGGTCTGCCGATCGGACCGATGAGAGCCTCGACCATCACAGGAGGATGACGAGATGATCGACTCCGCGACGAACTACCTTGCGGTGATCAAGGTCGTCGGCGTCGGTGGCGGCGGCACCAATGCAGTGAACCGCATGGTCGACGCGGGCCTGCGCGGCGTCGAGTTCATCGCCGTCAACACCGACTCACAGGCCCTCCAGATGTGCGACGCCGACGTGAAGATCCACATCGGCAGCAAGATCACCCGCGGTCTCGGCGCGGGGGCCAACCCGCAGGTCGGCTACCAGGCCGCCGTGGAGAGCAAGGACGAACTGCGCGACGCCCTCAAGGGCGCCGACATGGTCTTCGTGACCGCCGGCAAGGGGGGCGGCACCGGCACCGGCGCGGCGCCGGTCATCTCCGAGCTGGCGCGTGAGCTCGGCGCCCTGACCGTGGGCGTCGTCACGCGGCCGTTCTCGTTCGAGGGCAAGCGCCGGGCGAGGCAGGCAGAAGACGGCATCCGCGCTCTGCGCGACAAGGTCGACACGCTCATCATCATCCCCAACGACCGTCTGCTGCAGGTCGTCGAGCGGCGCACGTCACTGATCGACGCATTCAAGGTCGCCGACGACGTGCTGCGCCAGGGCGTGCAGGGCATCACCGACCTGATCACTGTGCCGGGGCTCATCAACCTGGACTTCGCCGACGTGCGCGCCGTCATGAAGGGCGCCGGCTCGGCGCTGATGGGCATCGGCGTGGCCGGCGGCGAGAACCGCTCCGTCGAAGCGGCCCGGGCGGCCATCAGCTCGCCGCTGCTTGAGGCCAGCATCGAGGGCGCCAAGGGCATCCTGCTCAACATCACCGGCGGCGACGATCTGGGGCTCTTCGAGATCAACGAGGCGGCCGAGATCATCTCCAGCGCCGCCGATGCCGAATGCAACATCATCTTCGGCGCCGTCATCGACGGCGCTCTCGGCGACGAGGTCCGGGTGACCGTCATCGCGACCGGCTTCGACAATCCGCCGGAAGAGGTGCGGCCGGAGCGGCAAGCGGCTGCCGCGCCGACGCCGGGTGAGGATGCGGAGACCAGGGAGGGGCCGGGTGCGCCGCTGTTCGGCGCCGACGAGAAGCCGAGCTTCGAGGTCGGCGACGACGTGCTCGACATCCCGAGCTTCCTCAAGGACCGCTGACCGCCGACCGACTCCCGGGCGAGCCCGAATTGCAGTGGTCTCGCCCCTGCTTTAGACTTCGTCGGCCGTCTGCCTGAAGCGGCGCCGGCCGTCGGGTCGCACGTCCGGCCACTCTCCAGAAGGACCAGCGGGTGCAGAGAAGCTCAGCATCACATCGCCCGAACATCGGCATCGTCGCGCTCTGGCTCGTCTGCGTCGCTGCCTGGGCCTACGTCCAGTATCTGGGCTGGCCTCTCTGGGGCTGGATGATCGGCCTCGTGCCGGTCGCCGTCGGCCTCTACTCTGCATCCAAGGGTCGTCACTTCGGCAACATCCTCATCCTCATGTCGGTGGCGGCGTACGTGGTCTCCTCGCTGTTCCTCATCTACCCACCGGGCGAGACGACACGTCTGGGCCTCGATCTGCGCGGCGGCGTGCAGGTCGTCTATGAAGCGCGGACCACCGACGGCAAAGCTCCCTCCGCCGCCGAGCTGGACAAGACGCTGGCCATCATCGAACGGCGCGTGAACGGCCTGGGCGTCAGTGAGTCGGTGGTGCAGAAGCAGGGCACCGATCAGATCTCGGTCGCGCTGCCCGGCATCCGCGACGTCGATCAGGCGCTGGCCATCGTCGGCAAGACGGCTCAGCTGGAGTTCTACGACGACGGCGAGACGCGACTGGCCGGTCCCGCCGAGACCAGGAAGCAGCTTCTCGAAGAGGCCGACGGACGTCTGCCGGACGAGGACCTCGAGGCTCTCAAGAAGGGCGAGAGCCTCAGCAAGTACCGCATCATCGAGGCGCCGCCGGGCGTCTGGGGCGACAACACCGAGCCGCTGTACTTCCTCTACCTTCACGAGCCGTCCATGACCGGCGCCGCCATCAAGGAAGCACGGCAGGGCTTCGATCAGTTCCAGCGCCCCAACGTCCTCATGGAGTTCACCGACGAGGGCGGCAAGGAGTTCGAGGAGATCACCCGGCGCCTCGCCATCCGTGGCGCGCTCAAGCAGGAGTCACAGACGTTCGCCATCGTGCTCGACGACGTCATGGAGAGTGATCCCCAGGTCGACTACGTCGACAACCCGCAGGGCATCTCCGGCGGCAGCGCCGAGATCACCGGCGACTTCACCATCCAGGAAGCCAAGGACCTGGCTCTGGTGCTCAACACCGGTGCTTTGCCGGTCACGCTCACGCCAGTGGAGAAGCAGCAGGTCTCGGCGACGCTCGGCGAGGACTCCCTGAACGCGGGCCTGCTGGCCGGAGCCATCGGCCTCGCCCTCGTCCTCATCTTCCTGGTCGTCATCTATCGCTTCCTCGGTCTGGTGGCCGACCTGGCGATGATCGTGTACGCCATCATCCTGTGGGGCGTCTTCAACGCCATCCCCGTCACCCTGACACTGCCCGGCATCGCCGGCATGATCCTCACCATCGGCGTGGCCGCCGACGCCAACGTGGTGGTCTTCGAGCGCATCAAGGAAGAGGTGCGCGCCGGCAAGAGCGTGCGCTCCGCCATCACGTCGGGCTACAGCCGCGGCTTCAGGACCATCCTCGACGCCAACGCGCTGATCCTGCTCACGGCGCTGGTGCTGTTCTACTTCGCCACCTCGCAGCCCAAGGGCTTCGCTCTCACGCTGATGATCGGCGTGGTGGTCAGCATGTTCACGGCGGTGCTCGCCACACGTGCACTGCTCGGCCTGCTCAGCGACATCCCGTTCTTCAACAGGGCTTCGTTCATGGGCATGGGCGCCAAGCCGGGAGAACTGCTGTACGCGGGTGAGTTCTCGTTCGACGATCCGGCGGCCGGGGCCACCGAGCGGCGCGGCAGGACCCGGCGCGACGGCCGCGGCACGCGCGCCCGGGAGCGCGCCGCTCGTCGGGCTGCCGGCCCCGCGGGATCGCCAGCGGGCGGCGACGGCTCCGGCGGTGAGGGCCGCGGCGTGACTGCCGCGCCGGCGGTCGCCGTGGAATCCGCACCCGCGCCCGAGGCCGCACCGCCGGGACCGTCCGCGGAGGCGCCGCCCGCCGAGCCCACGGAGGCTCCGGCCGGCGACGAAGCGGCGGACGCCCCCGATCCGAAGGCGGCGGCAGCCACAGGTGACGCGTCGGATGTCGCCGCAGCCGGCGAGGACACCGAGGCGGCCAAGCCCGCCGACAAGGGCGGCGCCCGGTCGGGCGCCGGCGGCAAGCGAGGCAAGCGACAGCCGGCACGCCGGCGTAAGCGGCGCCGGTAGCGCCGTGGGAGGCAGCACGTGAGACGCTTCTGGCGTGGCATCCACAGCTTCCACTACATGCGGTACAAGAAGTGGTGGTTCCTCATCTCCGCCGTCATCATCGGCGGCGGCTTCATCAGCATGGTCGTGCGCGGCGGCGGCAACCCGGTCGACGGGCTCAAGTACGGGCTCGAGTTCCGCAGCGGCACGAGCATCACCGTCGAGCTGGAAGGCGACCCCGGTATCGCCGCGGTGCGCCGGGTCGTCACCGAGCAGGGACTCGGCAACGCCGTCGTCCAGCAGTCCACCAGCGCCGAGACCGGCAGGACCGGCTATCAGATCCAGCTGGAGCCGATGACCCAGGAACAGGAGGTCGAGCTGCGTGAGGCGCTCGACGAGGACTTCGGCGTCGTGACCACCGCCGATGGGCCTGCGTATGCCTCGCAGACGGTGGGGCCCACCTTCGGTCGCGAGATCATCTCGGCTTCCTGGAAGGCCACGATCATCGCGCTGGTGCTCATCGCGATCTATGTGAGCATCCGCTTCGAATGGAAGTTCGCCCTCGGCGCCATGGGGGCGCTTGCGCACGACCTGCTGATCGTCATCGTCGTGTATTCGCTGTCGGGTCGCGAGATCACCACGGCGACGATCGCCGCCGTGCTCACCATCCTCGGCTACTCGCTCTACGACAACATGATCATCTTCGACCGCATCCGCGAGAACGCGCCGCGGATGAAGGGACTCACGTACGGCGACATGGTCGACCGCTCCATCTGGGAGACGTTCGACCGTTCGCTGTACACCATGATCACCACGCTGCTGCCGATCATCTGTCTGGTGACGTTCGGCGGCACCACGCTGCAGGATTTCGCCTTCGCCATGCTGGTCGGCATCGTCACCGGCGGCTACTCGTCCTTCTTCGTTTCGGCGCCGATCATCACCGTCCTCAAGGAGCGCGAACCGCAGTATCAGAAGGCGGCCGCGCGGTCCAGGGAGGCGCGAGCCTGAGGCACGTCTGCCGCCTCTTCCGAGGAGAGCGGCAGACGTGTAGCAGACTCTCAAGTGCTGCTTGAGAATCCTCCGTAGTGCTTGACGGTCTGGTCGAGTGATTACCCCGAAAGACCGTCGTCAGCAGGGAAAACACCGATCTCCGACCCTTTACAGACGGAGGTTCATGCCGTAGTCTACCGTTCCACCTGTCGCCGGCGCCGACCTGAGCTGAGGGCGGCCATACGAGGCGAGTCGGAGGGGTGGCACCCTGGCAGGGCGAGAGCATCGGGGGGTACGTGCGCGTCGATCAGGCCGAGCGTGAGACGGCGACAGATCGCACGGCTCCGGTCGCGGTACGGCGGTGTGGCTCGGCCGATAATGTCGCCCTGGTGACCCTGCGGGGCGAGTTCGACATCGAGACGGTGCCCGCCATCGACACCGGCCTGCGCCGCGCTCTGGGACCGTTCTTCTTCCGCCGCCACCTGGTGTTCGACCTGCACGAGGCCACGTTTGTGGACTCGACCTTCGTCGGCTACCTCGTGCAGCTGGTCGGCTGCGTCAGGTCGGAAGGCTGTGACGTCGTACTGACGCGTCCCAGGGGGCAGGTCCGGCGCGTGCTGCTGCTGGTGGGACTGCACAATCTCACGCCGGTCTACGACTCGCTGGAGGGGGCTCTGAACATGGCACTGGCAAATACGGTGCCGTTCATTCCGCCATCCCTGCCCACGGCGCCACCGGCCGACGCCTGAGCCGACTCCCGCTTCAGACAGGCGTCGTCAACCGACCCGCTGCCGATGCTGCACGTCGCGATGTGCGTCACGGCGCGCCTCGGCGCTGCGCCGCTGGAAGGCACGCATGCGGCATGCATCCGAGCAGTACTTCCGCGCCGGGTTGCTGGTGACGAACTGCCGGTCGCACGACTCGAATGCACACGTCCGCGTCTCGGGCTGACGTCGTGCCGGGGCATCGCTGGACCGCTTGGCCGCCGAGCGGGCGGCGGCCGTATGCAGGGCGCACGTCGGTGAGGGGTTATAGACGGAGAGCTTGGTCGTGCACCCCTCGTGCGCGCACGTGCGTCCGGACTTGTACGTCCGGGCACGACTGCCGCGGCTGCCACTGACGACCTTCTTGCCTTTCAGTGCCGATCCGCTATGAAGTTCCATCGTCGCTCATCCTCGTCGCGCCGCTCGGGCGGCGCCTGGTGTGACGCGGATCTTCGACGCTGCGCCTGCCTCAGTCGGCGGCGACCTTGAGAGCCGCCTCTCTGGTCGGGTAGATGCCGAAGATGCGGTCGAGGCCCGTGATCTCGAAGATCCGCGTGATGTTCTCGTCGGTGCAGACTATGTCGAGCCTGCCGTTCCGGGGTCGCACCCGCTTGGCGCCGCTGACCAGGACGCCGAGCGCCGTGGAGTCGATGAACGTGACCTTGCCGAGATCGACCACGATCGCCGTCGCTCCGCTGTCGATGCCCGAGAGCAGCGCCTCCTTGAACTGGGGCGCGGAGTAGATGTCGACCTCGCCTTCGAGGACGACGATCGCAGTGCCTTCGGTGGGTGTCTCAAGCTCAACGCGGAACTGCGGCTTCTCCTCCATGCCCACTCCTCCTGCAGTCGTCAGGCGCGACCACCGGGTCGCACACGTGTCGACAACAGTTATCTCCCCGCTCGGGCTCGTCTGAAACGCGCCGCAGGCGCCGGGCGCCTCTGGGCGGCGTCGTATGGGCGAGCCTGGGACGGGCTGAGGCGGGCTGGGGACGCGCTGAGGCAGGCTGGGGACGGGCTGAGTACGGGCGCGACCGGCTCGTGATCCATGGCAGGCCCGTCACTCGTGCTGCGTGGAGTGCCGTCACGCGCCCGTGGCAGACGTGCGACCGGCCTGCCGTCCGTCTTGGGAGCGGGTCGCGGCTCTGGTAGGTTGCAGTGTTGTGGAAGGCCATGCCGAACAGCGACGACGCGTGACCGCGGAGCAGGTCGGCCGGTTCCTGATCGGCGTCGATCCGGGGACGGTCAGCACGGCTCTGGCGGTCGCCGAGCTAAGCCCCGACGGTGCCCTCTCGCCGCCGCGCACGAGCTGCGTGCGGCACGACGGACGACCGCTGCAGCCGTTCCTCGATCTCTACGACGGACTCGCCGTCGGGACGGTCGCCGGAGTCGTGGCGACCGGCATCCACGGCGACCGTCTGGGAGCGCCGGCCGTCGGCGGCCTGCCGGAGGAGATCGCCCAGGAGTGGGCCGCGCGCCGGCTCGTGCCGTGGTCGGGGCCGGCCGCCGTGGTGCGCATCGGCGGCGGCGGCTTCTCGATACTTGCTCGCACCGGCGGCGGAAGCTTCGCGAGGGAGACCGATCGATCGCCGGGGGTCGGGTCTCGGGCGGAGGCGCTCGGGGGACTCGTCGGGGTCGATCAGACCTCCGGCGACGCGCCGGCCGACCACTGGATCTACGAGAAGAACGATCGCTGCTCGGCCGGCACTGGCCAGGCGACCGAGCGCCTCTGCGCCCGCTTCGGGTGCAGTCTCGACGAGGCGGCCCGGATGGCGAGCGCCAGCGACCGGGCGGTGGCGCTCACGGCGCGCTGCGCGGTCTTCGCGAAGAGCGAGCTGACGCACTTCGCCAATCAAGGGGTCGACCACGGCCGCCTCTTCCGCGGCTACTTCGAAGCGGTGGCGCAGACGATCGCGGCGCACATCGCCCGGGTCGCCGACGGCCTGCCGGTGCTGCTGGTGGGCAACGGGGCGCGCATCGCGCCGCTCACCGAAGCGCTGGGCCGGATCGTCACAGGACCGCTGGCGGTCTCGACGGAGGCGGCCGCCTTCGACGCGCTCGGCGCGCTCTGGTACGCGGCTGCCCAGGTCGGCCCGCCGTCGGGCGCGCTCGCTCACGAAGGGACGGCGTCGCGCTCGTGGGCTCGGGACGGGACGACGGAGGCGGCACCGGAGTGGCCCGAGCGGGGCGTGGACCTGATCCGTGCCCGGGCCGGCCGCATCCGCGCCCAGGAGCCGGCGGCGCAGGGTCCCGGCTCGGTCGTCCAGTTGCGCGAGCGTCCATTCTTGCTTGTCCCGGGCCGCGTCGCCGGGACCGGCGACACGGAAGAGTCTCTCGGCGTGGCCACCGAAGAAGCCGGCACCACGGAGGCGGTGCTCGGTCTGGACCTGGGCTCCACCGGGTCCAAGGCGGCGCTCGTCGATCGCGACGGCGCTGTGCTGGCCAGCGTCTACCGGCGCACCGACGGCAACCCCGTCGAGGCGGCCCGGGCACTGGTGGCTCGCATCGGCGAGATGACGTCGGCTTCGGTGGTCGGCATGGGACTCACGGGGTCGGGCCGGGATGCCGCCGCCGCGGTCATGCGGGCGGCCTTCCCGGAGGCCGGGAAGCGTCTCGTGGTCCAGAACGAGATCGTGGCGCATGCTACGGCGGCCGCCTGCCTCGACCCGGACGGCGGCCGCAGTCTGTCCATCATCGAGATCGGCGGGCAAGACGCCAAGTTCATCAGCGTCCGCGACGGCCGCGTCGTCGACTCGGACATGAACCGCGTGTGCAGCGCCGGCACCGGGTCGTTCCTCGAGGAGCAGGCGACCGCCCTGGGTCTCGACGACATCGCCGGGTTCGGCGACATGGCGGCGCGCTCCAGACGGCCGGCCGAGCTGGGCCAGACGTGCACCGTCTTCGTCAGCGATCTGGTGGCCGAGGCGCTGGCCGACGGCTACTCCAGAGAAGACGTCTTCGCCGGTCTGCAGTACTCGGTGATCCGCAACTACCGCAACCGCGTCATGGGTCAGCGCCGCCTGCTCGACAGAGTGTTCTTCCAGGGCAAGCCGGCGAGCAATCCGTCGCTGGCGCGGACCCTGGCGGCCGTGACCGGACGCGAGGTGGTGGTGCCGCCCGACCCGGGCGCGATGGGCGCCATCGGCATCGCGCTGCTTACGGCTCGTGGTCTCTCGGACGTCCAGGATGGTGCCGAGCCGCACGGTTCGGCGATCCGCGATGAAGCCGAGCCGCTCGATCTGCGCCGCGTGCTCGCCGCGCGGGTCGTCAGCCGGCGGGAAGGCCGCTGCGGGGACACGGCCTGCGGGAACCTCTGCCGCATCGAGACGGCGCAGGTCGAGGTCGGCGGCGAGCTGCGGACGATCCGCAGCGGCGGCAACTGCCCCAAGTACGAGGAGCGGGCCGCTGGCGGCAAGAAGCTGCCGCGTGATGCGCCGAACCCCTTCCGCGCCCGCCGGGAGTGGCTGGCCCGCGCGCTCGTTGAGGCGACCGCTCCGGCGCCTCGTGAAGGGGCGTCGCTGAGCGGCCTCACCGTAGCGGTGCCGATGGCGCACTACCTCATCGATCTGGCGCCATTCTTCGTCACGTTCCTGGCGCGCCTCGGGGCCGACGTGGTGGTCACGCAGCCCGACGAGACCACGCTGGCCCTCGGCGACCGTCTCTGCGGCGCCGTCGGCGCCTGCGCGCCGGTGAAGCTGGCGCACGGGATGGCGGCGGCTGCCACCGAGGCCGGCTGCGACGCCGTCTTCCTGCCGCGCCTGGTGAACGTGCCGTATCCGTCGGCCGGCGACGGCCGCAGCACCTGCCCGCTGGCCCAGGGCGCCCCCGAGATGGTGCGGGCCGCGCTCATGGAGCGGGGCGGGCAGGCGCAGGTGGTGATGCCGGCGCTGCTGCTCGACCAGGACGACGATCTGGCATCGGAGCCCACGCGCGAGAGCCTGGCTGCCGCCGTCGCCGAGCTTGCGGGTGGCCGGCGAGCCGCGGTGAAGGCGGCCCATGCGGCCGCCCTGGCCGCCCAGCGACGCTACGCCGACGGGCTGCGCGGCATCGGGGAGCAGGCGCTCGCCTTCGCGGCTCGCGAGGGCTGTCCGGTCGTGGTGGTGCTCGGTGAGACGCACGTGATCCACGACGGCTCGCTCAACACCGGCATCCACGATCTCGTGGCAGCCAACGGCGCGCTGGCGTTACCCTTCGACTGCTACCCGCTGCCGGACGGCATCCCCGATCTGCCGCGCGTCCACTGGGCCAGCGCCGGCGCGATGCTGCGCGTGGCCCTGGCGGCGCGGGCGGCCGGCACCGTCTTTCCGCTGCTCATCGGAGCCTACGGCTGCGGTCCCAACTCGTTCGTGGAGCCGCTCTACGCCGACCTGCTGGAGGGCTATCCGCATGCCGTCTTCGAGACCGACGGGCACGGCGGCCTGGCCGGCTACGTGACCCGGGTACAGGCCTTCCTTCATGCCGTCGAGGAATACCGGGCGGCAGGCGGCGGGCCGTCGCCGGTCGATCCGGGACGGCTGACCCGCTACGTGGACCCCCCGGCCCACAGCCTGCTCGTCGGTGACGCGGACCGGGTCGTGTTCGGGACGGTCGGCGGCACGCTGGGGCGGCAGATCGCCGCGGCGCTGCGCGGCCGCGGCATACCGGCCGAGTTCGCCGGCGCCACCGATGCCTCGACGATGCGCGCCGCCCAGGACTCGTGCTCCGGCAAGGAGTGCCTGCCGTACCAGCTCATCGCCGGCGGTCTGGAGCGCTACTTCTCCGAGTCGCCGGCGTCGCGGGAGGGGTCGACCCTGTTCCTGAGCGTCGGCAACGGCTTCCGCTCCTGCCGGGCCAACATCTTCCCCGTGGCGGCGCGGCTTGCTCTGGAGCGCCTGGGACTGGAGGGCCGGGTCGCCATCGGCGACCTGAGCCTGCTGACCAGCGACTGGCGCATCATGCCGGTGGTGTGGGCGGCGCTGGTGACGCAGGACCTGCTCAACACGATGCGCTTCTACACGATGGCGGCCGAGCGTACGAGCGGCGACGTGGACCACGTGTTCCAGACGTGGGAGGGGACCCTGGAGCGCGAGCTCGAGGTGCCGCGGCGCGCCGACGGGGTGCGCAGCCTTGTGGCCGACGCGCGCGAGACGATCGCCCGCATCGAGGCGGTGGTGGCCGGCGCCGCGCGCGCCTTCGCGGCGGTGCCGTCCGACGAGACGCGCGCCGCTGGTCTGCGCGACGTCCTGCTGGCCGGCGACATCTTCCTGCGCGTCGACGAGTGGGGCAACGACGACCTGCAGCGCCGTCTGGCGGCCCAGGGCCTGCGTGTCGTGAGCGAGCCGTTCGCCGAGTTCTTCGAGTTGCTCGCCTATCGCGAGATACAGGAGCTGCCGGCAACGAGCAAGCTCCGCTGGCAGCGGCTGGCGACGCTGCGGATCATGCGCTCCATCGTCGACCGGCTGCTCGGCGCCGCGCAGACCGCGCAGCCGTGGCTCTTCTGGCACGATATCGCGGCGCTGGAGGAGGCCAGCCGCGAGCTGTTCGAGGGCTTGCCGTTCGGCGAGACCATCAGCACCGTCGGCAGCGTGCTGCAGACATGGCGTACGCGTCCCATCGACGGCGTCGTCGCGGTGGCGCCGCGCGGCTGCGGGCCGGCCCTGATCGCCGAGGCGCTGCTGCGGCGGCGGCCGGATATCCCGGTGCTCTACGTCTACAACGACGGCGACCCGATCGAGCAGGAACGGCTGGCCGGCTTCGCCTGGCGGCTGCGCAGCCGGCCGCGGCGCGTCGCGGCGGACGCCGCCTCAGAACGTGTCGCGGCGCCCTCCGCCGCCCGTTGAACCCGGCCGGGCGCGACCTCGACTCAGCCGCCCGGTGAGCACGGCCGGGCGTAGACCAGACCACTGCCGACCGTGCAGGACGACCCCTCCGCTCATGGCGCCGCAAACGTCGAGACGGGCAACGCTTCAGGCGGTCAGCTCTGCCCGGCGTCTCTTGCGGACGTTCCGGGTCTGGCGACTCACCTCATCATCAAGGCTCTCGAGTGCGAGGATCTGAGCCCTGGCCGCCTCCGCTCGAGCCAGGGTGAGCTCACCGGCCGTGGCCGCGATGCGGCTTCTGAGCTCCGCGATCTCAGGGTCCGGCCGGCCTTCTCGATGCACCGCAGAGGCGCCCCGTGCAGAAGTGCCGTCGTGGAGGACCGGCGAAAGGCCGGCGGTGGTCGTCCCGACGGGCTCAGGCACGTCCGCGGCAGGGGCGGCGTGCGTGCTGTAGGAACGCAGGCCGCCGAGTGCCGACAGAGTGATGCGCGCTCCCCGCTTCCCCCAGGCGGACATGCGGAAGCGGATGAAGTCATGGCGGCATTCACGGTCGACGACGAGGCAGCGCCGGCGATCGACCAGCCGGAAGCCGGCCGCCTCGGGCGATGACGGCAGCCCGTACGGCTCATGCGGCCACGGGCTCGGCCGGCCGTCGACGTGATACTGATAGACGGCGAGCGTGCATGACCGAGGCTGGCGGAGGATGACCCCCGGGGCTATCCGCAGTCCGCCGTTCAGCGTTATCATCGACTCATCGAACGGCCGGCCGGGGAAGGTCGGCTCAAGCTCCTCCACGACCGGCCAGACGCCCAGCTTCTGCAGGAGGCTGCCCAGCCGCCGGCCGACGACTCCCCGGACGCCGTCCACCGGTCGGGCTTCCAGCAGCTCACGGATCGGGATGGCCACGTCGACCGGCTCGGCGACATGGCCGATCTTGCCGGCCCGCCACGAGTCGAAGACGGCCTCAAGGCGGGCCAGCTCGCCGCGGGCGACGCCGAGCGCGTTCTGACACGAGAGCAGGCGGATCGTGGCCTGCCGGTGCCGATCCTCGGCTGTGCCGGCGGCCTCGACCTCGGCGAGGGCCTCGGTGACCTGATCGAGCAGGCGCAGGCCCAGGTCGGTGAAATACCTGCGGGCCAGCGCCGCGCGCGGCTGCTCGAGGAGGAAGGCCACCTCGACCCGTCGCTCATCGTCATCCTCGACCCCCTCCGCGATGGACATGCGGAGCGCCTGTTCGTCGGGCGCCTCGAACCGGTCGTACTCTCGGATGCCGCCGATCGTCGCCGGCGTGTCGTCCGCGGCGCCGTTCCCGGCGCTCCAGCCGGCGATCGCCGCGTCGACGACGCCGTCGGGCGGTGACTGCCACAGCAGCGTCGGTGGCACGTGGCTCGCCGCCCCACCGGGTGCCAGGCGCCCGTCCTCCGTCAGATCCAGGCTCACGTTCGTGTCCTGCAGCGCGCCACGCTGGATCTGAGCCACGCAGCGGACGGGGAGCGCCTGGCCCCTCGGGACATCCTTATCGGCGACGACGTCGAGCGTCAGTTCGACTCGCGCTCTGCTTGTGGGAAGTCGATGGGGAAAGAGCCGGTCGCGACGGTGCACCACCGCTCCTCTCGCGCGTACCACGCTCGTGGGAAGCCAGTACTCGATGAAGTCGTCGGACATGGTGCCCCCTGGTGCGCCCACTTGATGAGTCGTCAGGATGACGGCCGCACGTGAGCATCCTGTGAAGGCGCTCGCTCTCCTGCGCGTGAGTGGAGCAAGGCTTGCGCGGATCGCGTCGACCGCGGTATGTTCGTCGAACATACGTTCGTGTCTGTCGCAGGAGGTCCGCTATGGAATCGCCGATCAGCAGCCTCGACTTCGTCGCCGTCCCATCCCATCTGGGAGCCGGAGTCGGTGGGGATGCCGTTCGCACCGCTGATCGCCGGCGCCTTCGCACTTCACGTCGATGACGTGGCGGCCGCCAGGATCGCGCTCGAGGAGAAGGGCATCGACTTCCATGGCGAGACTCTGGACACCGGTGTCTGCCATATGGCCCTGTTCGCCGATCCTGACGGCAACGGGCTCATGCTGCATCGCCGTTACGCACCGGTCGTTTGAGTCGAACGAGCGTCTTGCCTGCTATCGGACGAGTGGCTGTGGGGGCCGGGTGCCGGCTCAAGGGACCCGGGTCGCCGGCCCGGACAGTCGCACGCCGATGGATCGCGGGAAGTCATTCTCAGAAGGAGCGGCGATCTGGTGTCAGCGATATGGTGTCAAGCGATGTGGTGTCAGGCGATGTGGAGTTGGTGGAGGTAAGGGGATTCGAACCCCTGACCTTTTGGCTGCCAGCCAAACGCTCTCCCAGCTGAGCTATACCCCCACCGAGGGGCGCCGGACGGTGCCGGCGAGGTCGGAAGTATACCCGCGTGCAAAGGGGGCCGCAACTCCCGGAGGCGTTCGTGGCGGGGTCGCGGGGCTGCGGTACCAGCGGGCTGCGGGGCCGCGGTACGGGCGGACTGCGGCGTGTCTCTGCGGGGCATGCCCCGCAGACATTGGGAGGCGCATGAGCGGGGTGCGTCGGCGGGACTCAGGGGTGTGCTTCCCAGTACTCCAGGTCGCGCAGGAAGGTCTTGAGGACGTTGCGGCCGTCGACCTCGATGCGGTCGAGGGCGTAGGGGGTGGCGGGGTCGGCGCAGCCGCGGACGACCGTGGTGGCGCCCAGATAGCCGGCCGCTTCGGCGGCCGCCATGACCGTGGCGTTGTGCTCGCCGCCGGGATAGCAGAAGAAGTTGCAGGGCACGCCGAACTGCTCCTGTAGCCGGCGGCGCGACTCGCCGAGCTCGTAGGCCAGGCGGTCGGCCGAGACCGTGTTGAGCATCGGGTGCGTCATGCTGTGCGAGTCGAGCTCCCAGCCGGCGTCAAGGAGGCGCCTGATCTGGTCGGGGGAGATCGACAACGTGCCGCCGGCGTCGGTCACATTGGGCACCACGACGCTGATGACGCCGGGCCAGCCGTACTTCTCGAGCACCGGCAGCGTGTTCTCGGCCTGGCCGGAGGTGCCGTCGTCGAAGGTCAGCACGATCGGCTTGGCCGGCAGCGCACCCTCGTCGTGCCAGTAGTCCCAGACCTGCTGCAGGGTCACGGCCGTGTATCCCGCGAGGTAGAGCGCCCGCATCTGCTGGCGGAACTTCTTCGGTGACGTGTAGTACTTGGCGTTGGTGCTCGTGTCGCTGGTCTCTTCGATGCGGTGATACATGAGGATCGGGACGTACGTGCCGCTGAACGTGCCGGCGGAGCCGTCGGGCGAGGGCGCCGGGGAGGCGCCGGAGCCGCTGGAGCCGGCGCTCTCAGAGGCGTCCGGGGACGGGGAGCTCGACGCCGGCGGCTCGACGATGGCGACCGTGTCGGGGCCGTCGCCGTCCTGGGCGGCCCCGTTCGTCGTGTCGGCGGTCGTCGTGCCGGCCTGTCTGTCGCCGACGAGCGCCCAGGCGGTCACGCCGCCGACTGCCAGCAGCACCACCGTCGCCAGGAGAGCCGCCAGCCGTCGGCGGCCGCGCCGGCGTCGCGCCGCGGCGCCGGCGCGTGAGTAGCTCGGCGATCGGTAGCGGTGCGTCGGTGTCCGGTCCGGCACGCGGCGTCCCTCCATCGGCGTGGTCGTGGACAGTAGGGTAGACGTTCAAGCGCGGTCGGGCCACTCCTCCGCGTTGCCGCGGCAGCGGCGTGACACGGTGTGAGGGACGGCAGGCGTTCCCGGTCGGCGACCGCGCGCGGCTGCGCCGTGAGGTCGCGGCTCGCTCTTGTCGCGTGAACGCTGCGCTGGACAGGGTCGCCCCGGGTCGCTCGAGCGCGTGCGCCGGACGCGTCTGTAGGGCATAGTCTCTCAGGAGCATGGGAACGCCCGAGGACAGGTCTCCATCGGATGCGCCGGCGGACGCCGGCGCGACGTCCACTGCCGAACGGCCGGCGGACGCCGGTGAGGCTACCGCCGTCGCAGGGCCGGTGAAGGGCCGGCGTCCGCGCCGCTGGCTGCGGCCGACGGCCGTGATCGCTGTCCGCCTGGTCCTGGTCGCCCTGGTGGTGCTGGCGGCCTACGAGCTGGTGGCGCCGGAGTCGTTCCGCATCGCGCCGGGCGTGGCCACCATCCGCGTCACGCCGACGCTTGGCAGCGGCGAGACGGTCGTACCGCTGGGCCCCGTCGGCAGCGTCAGCTTCGACACTCACAGCGCGCCGCTGAAGGTGGAGGTCTCGTTCGTCTTCGACGAGACCATCGCCGTGGAGGATGAGGCACGGGCCCTGCTCGGAGACCTGCCGGCGGTCGGCGCTACGGCGGCCGATGCGCTGCGTGCGTATGCCGTCGGCAAGATCCCCTGGATCTGTGTCCTCGGCCTGGCGGCCGGGACCCTGATCGCCGGCGTGGGCACGCTTCGCCTGAGACGGGTCGCTTTGGGCGCCGGCATCGGTCTGCTGTCGCTGTGGGTCATCGTGGGCTCGGTGGCGGCGACCACGTATGCGGGTCTCAACCGGCAGCCGACCGTCACCTACGACGGGCTGGCCCGCTACGCGCCACGGGTCGTCTCCCTGCTGCAGAGCGTGGTCCGCCATCCCGAGGCGAGCGGATGGTCGGTCGACGATCTGGCTCGCGGACTGGAGGAGGTCGCACGTCAGGCGACGACCACGTTCCCCACCGGCGGCGGTGAGGAGGGGGTCGTGCGTCTGCTGGTGGCCGGCGATCTGCACGACAACGTCATCGGCTATCGTCTGATCCGTCGTCTGGCGTCGGACCCGGGGCTCGGCATCGCCGGGGTGGTCCTGGTCGGTGACCTTACGCACACCGGCACGTCGACGGAGGCCGAGCTGATGGCGAACGAGCTGGAGCCGATCGCCGTGCCGATCGCGATGGTCGGCGGCAACCACGAGGCGGAGCCGGCGCTGCGGGTGTTCGCCGAGGCCGGGATCATCCAGCTCTCCCGCGGACCGACGGAGCTGGCCGGCCTGACGCTGATGGGCTTCGACGATCCGCTGGCCGACGAGTACGCGGCGCTGACCGACGTCGCCGAGCGGGACATTGCCGCCGGGGATGCGCTGCTGGCCGTGCAAAGTCAGGTCCCGACGCCGGACGTCGTGGTCTTCCACGATGTCGGCCAGGCCGAAGACGTGATCGCCTGGGCCGTCGCCGAGGATCTGGTGCTCGCCGTCCTGCACGGCCACGATCACGTCGCCAGGGTGACGATCGACGGCAGCGTGGCCGTGCTCGACCCCGGCAGCGGCGGCGCGTCCGGCTACGAGCAGCTCGGCCGCGACCCGGGCACGCCGTACACCTTCCAGATCCTGGAGTACGTCCTGGAGCCGGAGCGGCGGCCGATCGGCGTCGTCACGCTGCAGTACGAGGGTCTCGCGGGAGCCTCGAGCGCCGAGTACCAGCCGCTGCAGATGGTCGAGCTCGAGCAGCCGGCGGGGGACTGAGACCGCGCCGGGTCACGGCCGCGACGGAAGCCGCGCCAGTGGCATCGGGGCGGGGCGGACAGCCCGGTCGTGAATGACCGAACGTCCCGCCGGAGGGAGCCGACCGCTCGGGTGCGGCGGACCGACCGGTCGCTTGATCGTCAGGACGAGGGGATGGTGAGACCCGCTTCGGTGGGGGTGATGCGGCGCAGCTTGTAGCGCTCGCTCCAGCGGCCCAGGCCGCTGTAGACGCAGGTGGCGCCGCGGTAGCCCGCCTCCTTGATGGCCGCGATGACCTTGTCGTTGAAGGCGCCGCCCGGGTAGCAGTAGGTCTCGATCTCGGTCTTGAGCTTGAACTCGATGCGGTGGCGGGCCAGCACGATCTCGTCCTCCAGGTCTGCGTCGGAGAGCGTGGTCATGTCCCGGTGGCTGGTGGAGTGGCAGCCCACCTCCCAGCCGCGGGCGACGAGCTTCATCATCTGCCCGCGTGTCATGGCGTAGGGGGCGTCGATGGACCAGGTGGTGACGTTGATGACCCCCGGCCAGTCGTACTGCTGCAGCACGGGGGCGGCCTCGGTGAAGACGGAGCTGTAGCCGTCGTCGAAGGTGACGACCACCGGCTTCTCCGGCAGCGGGCTGCCGTACTCCCAGGAGTCGAGGACCTGCTTCAGGGTGACCGCCGTGTAGCCCTCGTCGTGGAGGCGCTGCATCTGCTGGGCGAAGGCGGCGGGACTCACGTACATGTAGGTGCCGTCGCTCTTCTCGGTGGTCACGTGGTGGTACATGAGGATGGGGACCTCCACCTTGCGCGCCTTCTCGAGGTCGGCGGCAGAGGCGGTGGAGGCCTGGGCCGACGGCGATGAGGCCGCTGAAGACGACGGCGACGCGGAGGCTTTCGGCGAACTGGTCGCCTTGGGGGAGCCTGTGGCCTTCCCGGAGGGCGAGCTCTTGGCGGACGGCGACGCTTTGGCCTTGGCGGTCTTCGAGGCGGCCGGCGAGGGCGTGCCGTCGTCGGGGGTCGAGGAGCGGGCGATGCCCGAGGCGACGCCGGCCGCCAGGCCGCCGACCACGGCCAGCACCAGGATGGCGAGGACCGCGGTGGGCCCGATCTTCCTGCGTCGAGACCTTGTGCTCACGCACCCTCCAGGCTGTGGCCGCCCGTTCGATCGGCGCGGGCGGCGTACGCGGGTGCAGTATACTCAGTGCGCCGCCCGCTCCGCAGGGCGGTCCCGTTTCCGACATCCGGCCGGGCCGGCCCGTGGCCGCGCGCGGCCGTGCGCTTCCCGAAGGAGACCTGGTGGACCGTCGCTACGACCCGCACGAGATAGAACCTCGCCGTCAGGCCCTGTGGCGCGAGCGGGACGCGTATCGCACGCCCGACGTCTCGGAGAAGCCCAAGTTCTACTGCCTCGACTTCTTCCCTTACCCGTCCGGCGACGGCCTCTCCGTGGGTCACTGCCGCAACTACGTGCCCACCGACGCGGTCGCGCGCTACAAGCGCATGCGGGGGTTCAACGTCCTCCACCCGATGGGCTGGGACGCCTTCGGCCTGCCGGCCGAGAACTACGCGCTGAAGATGGGCGTCCACCCGCGCGAGACGACGGTGCGCAACATCGCCAACTACCACCGCCAGATGGACCTCATCGGCCTGTCGTTCGACTGGTCGCGCGAGATCACCAGCAGCGAGCCCGACTACTACCGCTGGACGCAGTGGTTCTTCCTCCTCATGCACGAGCGCGGGCTGGCTTACCGCGGGACCGGGCAGCAGTGGTGGTGCCCGAGCTGCAAGACGATCCTCGCCAACGAGCAGGTCGAGCAGGGGCGCTGCTGGCGCTGCGGCAGCGACGTGACCAAGAAGGACCTCGAGCAGTGGTACTTCCGCATCACCGACTACGCGCAGCGCCTGCTCGACGACCTGGCGACCATCGAGTGGCCCGAGCAGATCAAGCTCATGCAGACGAACTGGATCGGGCGCAGCGACGGCGCCGAGGTCGACTTCGCCCTGCCCGGCCGTGACGCACCCCTCACCGTGTTCACGACGCGGCCTGACACGCTCTTCGGCGCCACCTACATGGTGCTCGCC
>DIWP01000022.1:76281-153953 GCA_002423545.1 Thermoleophilia bacterium UBA6103 | reverse complement strand
ATCACCGGCGCCGCCCAGATGGACGCCGCGATCCTCGTCGTGGGCGCCGACGACGGCCCCATGCCGCAGACCCGTGAGCACATCCTGCTCGCCCACCAGGTCAACGTGCCGCACATCATCGTCTACATGAACAAGGTCGACCTCGTCGACGACGACGAGCTGCTCGATCTCGTCGAGATGGAGGTCCGCGAGCTTCTCACCGAGTACGACTTCCCCGGCGACGATCTGCCGGTCGTGCGCGGCTCGGCGCTCAAGGCGCTCGAGTGCGGCTGCGGCAAGGACGACTGCCAGTGGTGCAAGAGCATCCTCGAGCTCACTGAGGCTCTGGACACGTATCTCCCCGAGCCCGAGCGCGACATCGAGAAGCCGTTCCTGATGCCGATCGAAGACGTGTTCACCATCACCGGTCGCGGCACCGTGACGACCGGCCGTGTCGAGCGCGGCATCGTCAAGACCGGCGAGGAGGTCGAGATCATCGGCATGCGCGAGAAGCCGATGAAGACGGTGGTCACCGGCGTCGAGATGTTCCGCAAGATCCTCGACGAAGGTCGTGCCGGCGACAACATCGGCATCCTCCTGCGCGGCACCAAGCGCGAAGAGGTGGAGCGCGGCATGGTCGCCGCCAAGCCCGGCAGCATCACGCCGCACACGCACTACAAGGCGCAGGTCTACGTGCTGTCCAAGGACGAGGGCGGCCGTCACACGCCGTTCTTCAACGGCTATCGGCCGCAGTTCTACTTCCGCACCACCGACGTGACCGGCGTCATCACCCTCGAAGAGGGCGTCGAGATGGTCATGCCGGGCGACAACACGGTGATGGAGATCAAGCTCATCACCCCGATCGCCATGGAAGAGGGCCAGCGCTTCGCCATCCGTGAGGGCGGCCGTACGGTCGGCGCCGGCGCCATCACCGAGATCATCGAATAAGACGCAGGAGTCAGTGCGGCCCGGGCGTGTCTCTCACGCCCCCGTGAGGGACACGCCCGGGCGCGTGAACAGGAGCGAGAAGGCAGCTAGAGTGGCTCAACAGAAGATCCGCATACGGCTCAAGAGTTACGACCACGAGCTCATAGAGCGCAGCGCCCAGTCCATCGTGGAGACGGCGCAGCGCAGCGGCGCGACGATCTCGGGCCCTGTGCCCCTCCCCACGGAGAAGAACGTCTACTGCGTCATCAAGAGCCCGTTCAAGGACAAGGACTCGCGCGAGCACTTCGAGATCCGCACGCACAAGCGTCTGATCGACATCCATCAACCGACGCCCAAGACGGTCGACCAGCTCATGCGGCTCGACCTCCCGGCCGGCGTCCATATCGAGATCAAGCTCTGACCATGATCGGCATCATCGGCAGAAAAAGAGGCATGACGCAGCTCTTCGATGACGAGGGGAACGTGATCCCCGTCACCGTCATCGAGGCTGGGCCGTGCGTGGTCACCCAGATCAAGACCGCCGAGCACGACGGCTACGAGGCCGTGCAGATGGCGTTCGGCGACTGCAAGGACAAGGCGCTCAGCAAGCCGGAGCTCGGCCATCTGCACAAGGCCGGCATCAAGCACGGCAAGCGACACCTGGCGGAGTTCCGCGGCGGCGGCGACCTGGCGGTCGGCGACACCGTCACCGTACAGGCGTTCAGCGAGGGACAGTCCGTGACCGTCACCGGCGTGTCAAAGGGCAAGGGATTCCAGGGCACGGTGAAGCGTCACAACTTCGCTCGCGGTCCCGAGTCCCACGGCTCGCACAACGTCCGTCAACCGGGGTCCATCGGCGCCAGCGCGTATCCGGCGCGTGTGTTCAAGGGCATGCGCATGAGCGGCCACATGGGAAGCCGCACGGTCACGCAGCTCGGTGTCACCGTGGTGCGCACCGACGCCGAGAACAACCTCCTGCTGGTCCGCGGCGCGGTGCCCGGTGCCACAGACTCCGTCGTGATCATCAAGGGCAGGTAACACGTGGCCGCAGACGAGATCAAAGAGACGACCGGTACCGGCACGCCCGGCGAGGAGCCGCAGGCTGCGAGCCAGGACGCGGCGGCGCAGGCCGACGCTTCTGAGAAGAAGGCGCCGCGACCGCGACGCACGTCCGGGACCGTCGAGTCCGAGCATGTGGCAGACGAGGCTGCGGGCGCAGCGCCGGCTGAGAGTGCCGCCGCTCCTGAGGCCGCCGACGCGGCGTCAGATACGTCCAACGCCGAGCCCGAAGAGAAGCCGGTCGGCGACGAGAAGGTCGCCACTCCGGCGAAGAAGCCGACCCGTCGAGCCGCGGCTTCGTCCGCGGGAGCCAAGAAGGCAGCCGGCACGTCAGACGCCGCTGCGGCAGCGGGCAAGCGTTCCGCGGCCAAGCCGGCCGCCAAGGCGACCGCGGGCAAGGCGGCTGCCAAGCCGGCCGCGGGCAAGGCGGCTGCCAAGCCGGCCGCTAGCAAGGCGCCGGCCGAGGACACGGCGCGCACAGCACCGAGGGGGCCGCTGCAGGCCGCGGTCGTCGACGCCGACGGTCGCGTGGTGGAGACGGTCGATCTGGCCGCCGAGCGCTTCGGCGTCGCCGCCAAGACCGGTGTCATGCATCTGACGGTGCGCGCCGAGCAGGCCGCGCGTCGCAGCGGCACCGCGTCCACGAAGACGCGTGGGGAGGTCGCCGGGACGACCGCCAAGATGTACCGCCAGAAGGGTACCGGGCGCGCGCGCGCCGGCTCCGTCAAGTCGCCGGTGCGTACCGGCGGCGGCACCGTCTTCGGTCCCAAGCCTCGCGACTTCTCCATCAAGGTCAACCGCAAGGTCGCGCGGCAGGCTCTGCGCATGGCGCTCTCCAACCGCGCCGAATCGGGCGCCGTGTACCTGGCCCGCGGCCTGGAGCTCGACTCGCCGAGCACGCGCAGCGTCCACCGGCTGCTCGTGGCGATGGACATCGCCACGCCGGTGCTGGTGGTCACTCACGACGAGGACGTGCTGAGCAAGTCGGTGCGCAACCTCGCGTACGCGCAAGCCTCGGAGGTGCGCGACCTCACCACCGAGCAGGTGCTGCGCGCCCGCTCGCTCGTGTTCACAGAGAAGGCGTTCGCCGCCCTGGACCAGGCATGATCCATGACCGAAGCTGAGAACATCATCATCCGACCGATCATCTCGGAGAAGAGCTACCGCGAGATCGACGATCAGCGGTACACCTTCGAGGTGCACCCGGACGCGCACAAGACCATGATCGCCCAGGCGGTGGCAGAGCTGTTCGGCGTCAAGGTCACCGGCGTCTGCACCATGAACATGCGGCCCAAGCCGAAGCGCCGCGGCTTCCACCGCGGTCACACGCGCTCGTGGAAGAAGGCGGTCGTCCAGCTCGCCCCGGGCGAGAAGATCGAGTTCTTCGAGGGCAGGTAAGTGGGCATCAGGAAATTCAAGCCGACGTCGCCCGGTCGTCGCTTCATGACGACCGAGACCTTCGACGACATCACCCGTACAACGCCGGAGAAGTCGCTGCTGGCGCCCGTCAAGAAGACCGGCGGCCGCAACAACAACGGTCGCATCACCACGCGCCATCACGGCGGCGGTCACAAGCGGCGCTACCGCATCATCGACTTCAAGCGTGACAAAGACGGCGTGCCGGCGCGGGTGGCACACATCGAATACGACCCCAACCGGTCGGCGCGCATCGCGCTGCTGCACTATCTCGACGGCGAGAAGCGGTACATCATCGCGCCGCAGGGCCTGCTCGCCGGTCACATGGTCGAGTCGGGACCCGGCGCCGACATCAAGGCCGGTAACGCGCTGCCGATGGAGAACATCCCCACCGGCACGACGATCCACAACATCGAGCTGTATCCGGGTCGCGGCGCCCAGCTGGTGCGCAGCGCCGGCGGCAGCGCCCAGCTGCAGGCCAAGGAGGGCGGCTTCGGCGTCGTCCGTCTGCCCTCCGGCGAGCTGCGGCGTATCCCGCTCACGTGCCGCGCTACCGTCGGCGAGGTCGGCAACTCCGACCACTCCAACATCGACGGCGGCAAGGCCGGTCGTTCCCGCTGGCGCGGCGTGCGGCCGACGGTCCGCGGTGTCGTCATGAACCCGGTCGACCATCCGCACGGCGGCGGGGAAGGCAAGTCGACCGCCGGCCGTCATCCGGTCACGCCGTGGGGCGTGCCGACGCTCGGCTACCGCACGCGGCCCAAGAAGAAGCGGTCGGACAAGTACATCATCCGCGGACGCAAACGCGGCAAGCGCGGATAAGCAGGAGGAAGACCGGTTGAGCAGGTCAGCCAAGAAAGGCCCGTACGTCGACGAACGCCTGCTGGGGCGCGTCGAGTCGATGAACAAGAGCGGTCAGAAGAAGATGATCAAGACGTGGTCGCGGGCGTCCACCGTCTTCCCGGAGATGGTCGGTCACACCATCGCCGTGCACGACGGCCGCAAGCACGTCCCGGTCTTCATCACCGAGTCGATGGTCGGTCATAAGCTCGGCGAGTTCGCCCTCACGCGCACCTATCGCGGTCACGTCAGGGACGCGCGCGGAGCGAGAAGGTAAGCGATGGCAGTCAGGGCGACAGCGAAGTACGTACGGGTCTCACCGCGCAAGGCGCGTGAGGTCATCGACCTCATCCGCGGCAAGTCGGTGACCGAAGCCCGCACCACGCTCACGTTCACCAACCGCGGCGCCGCCAGGCATGTCGGCCAGGTCCTCGATTCGGCCGTGGCCAACGCAGAGAACAACAACGACCTGGCGGCCGACGACCTCTATGTCAAGGAAGCTCGCGTCGACGAGGGTCCGACCATGAAGCGGTGGCGCTTCCGGGCCATGGGGCGCGTCTACCGCGTCCGCAAGCGCACGAGTCACATCACGGTGGCCGTCGAGGAGAGGGAGCGTAGGTAGTGGGTCAGAAGGTGCATCCCGGCGGCTTCCGGATCGGCGTCATCCAGGACTGGAAGTCCCACTGGTACACGGAGAAGGAGTTCGGCGCGTTCCTCGCCGAGGATCGCCGCATCCGCGGCTACATCATGCGCAGGCTGTCCAACGCCGGCATCTCCAGGATCGTCATCCGCAAGGACCAGACCAACATCACGATCGACATCCACACCGCCCGGCCGGGGATCGTCATCGGCAAGAGCGGCTCTGAGGTCGATGCCCTGCGCAAAGAGCTCTTCAAGATGACGCAGAAGAACGTGCAGGTGAACATCATCGAGGTCAAGCGGCCGGAGCTCGACGCGGCGCTGGTGGCGCAGTCGATCGCCGAGCAGCTCGAGAACCGTGTCAGCTTCCGGCGGGCCATGAAGCGGGCGCTCACCAGCGCCATGCGATCGGGCGCCGTGGGCATGCGCGTACGCTGCGGTGGTCGTCTGGGCGGCGCCGAGATGTCCCGCTCCGAGCACTACAGCGAGGGCAAGGTACCGCTGCACACGCTGCGCGCGGACATCGACTACGGTTTCCGCGAAGCACGCACCACGTTCGGTCGTATCGGTGTCAAGGTCTGGGTCAACCGCGGCGAGCTGTCCACCGACGGCCGCCTCGCCGAGGAGCGTCGCGAGGCGCAGGAGCGCCGCGAGGCGCCGCGTCGCGAACGTCGTGGCGGGCGTCCCGGCGGACGGTCCGGTGGGCCGCGTCGCGACCGTCCCGGCGCACCGCGTGGCGATCGTCAGCCGCGCGCCGAGCAGCAGACGGACGGCGCCGCCGCGAGTGCGGCCGGCGAGTCGTCCAAGCAGGCATCCGGCGGCGCCGCCGCCGAGAAGGCGCCGGCGCAGACACCGGCCAACGAGTCGAAGGCGGCTGCAAAGCCGTCCGGCGAGCAAGGATAAGGGCGGTACGGCATGTTGCTGCCGAAGCGAGTCAAGCACAGGAAGCACCACCGCGGACGCATGGCGGGCGCCTCCAAGGGCGGTACGCACGTCGAGTACGGCGAGTTCGGGCTCAAGGCGCTCGAGTGTGGCTGGGTGACCAGTCGACAGATCGAGGCCGCCCGTGTCGCCATGACCCGGCACGTCAAGCGCACCGGCAAGGTCTGGATCAACGTGTTCCCGCACAAGCCGATCACGCGCAAGCCGGCCGAGACCCGCATGGGTGGCGGCAAGGGTTCTCCCGATCAGTGGGTCGCGGTCGTCAAGCCCGGCAAGGTCATGTTCGAGCTTGCCGGCGTCAGCGAGCCGGTCGCTCGCGAGGCGATGCGGCTGGCCGGTCACAAGCTGCCGATCCGCTGCAAGTTCGTGACGCGGGAAGGAAGTCTCTTTGAAAGCTAAGCAGCTGCGCGAGCTCTCCGAGGAAGACCTGGTGGTCAAGCTGCGCGACGCACGCCGTGAGCTGTTCAACCTGCGGTTCCAGCATGCCACCGGGCAGCTGGACGATCCGCACAAGCTCAGCACGATGCGGCGCGACATCGCGCGTCTGCTGACGATCATGCAGCAGCGCGAGGATGCGCGGCACGACGGCGGTGAGGGCTGATGGCAACGAAGAAAGCAGAGGGCGGCGACAAGGCTCCCGCCAGGAAGCGGGCCGGGAGCGCGACGCCAAAGACATCGACGGCGCGCAAGACGACGGCTCGCAAGCCGGCTGCCAAGAAGGCGGCGCAGGCGCCGGCGAAAGAGACGGCCAGGAAACCGGCCGCGAAGAAGCCGGCCGCCAAGAAGCCGGCGCGGCCGGCGCCCGAGCGCGTCCCCGGCCGTAAAGAGCGTCGCGGCGTGGTCGTCAGCGACGCCATGGACAAGACCATCGTGGTGCGCATCGATGTGACGCAGAAGCACGAGGTCTATGGCAAGGTCGTGCGGCGTTCGACCAGGCTGCACGCGCACGACGAGCGCAACGAGGCGGCGGTCGGCGACCTGGTTCGGGTCGTCGAGACGCGCCCGCTCAGCGCGACCAAGCGCTGGCGTCTGCTCGAGGTCCTCGAGCGGGCCAAGTGAGCGGGCGGCGGTGGACGACGTGAGAGACGGCAGAGGAAGCAGATGATCCAGGTTGAGTCGAGACTGAAGGTGGCGGACAACACCGGCGCCCGTGAGATCCTCTGCATCCGCATCAAGGGTGGCTCACGGAGACGGTACGCCCGCGTCGGCGACGTCATCGTCGGTACGGTCAAATCGGCGACGCCCGGCGGCAGCGTCAAGAAGGGTGACGTGGTCCGCGCGGTCGTGGTGCGCACGCGCAAGGAGCTGGGCCGCAAGGACGGCACCTATATCGCCTTCGACGAGAATGCGGCGGTGCTCATCGACAACCAGGGCAACCCGCGGGGCACGCGTATCTTCGGGCCGGTGGCTCGGGAGCTGCGCGAGAAGAACTTCATGAAGATCGTCTCGCTGGCACCTGAGGTGCTCTGAGTGAGCCGACGGTCAGTAGCGGAGCAGGCATGAAACGGCTGAAGATCCATAAGGGCGACCAGGTGATGGTCGTGTCAGGCAAGGAGGCCGGCAAGTCCGGCAAGGTGATGCGCGTCGAGGCTGCCGAAGGGCGGGTCGTCGTCGAGCATCTCAACATGCTCAAGAAGCACACGAAGCCCAACCCCAAGAAGAACCCGCAGGGCGGGGTGATAGAGCGCGAGGGTCCCATCGACATCTCGAACGTGATGCTGATGTGCCCGTCGTGCAACCAGCCGACGCGGGTGGGCTATCGCTTCACCGAGGGTGGCGCCAAGGTCCGCGTGTGTCGGCGTCCCGGGTGTGGCTCAGACATCGACAAGGCGTAAGGCGACGGCATGGCGAGACTCAAGGACAAGTACAGGGAAGAGGTGCTCCCGCAGCTCATGGAGGAGTTCCACTACCGCAACGTCATGGAAGCGCCGCGGATCACCAAGATCACCGTCAACATGGGTGTCGGTGAGGCCAAGACGAACGCCAAGCTGCTCGACGACGCCGTCGAGGAGCTGACGCTCATCACCGGCCAGCGGCCGAAGATCACACGGGCCCGCAAGTCCATCGCAGGCTTCAAGCTGCGCGAGGGCATGGCGATCGGCTGCGTGGTGACGCTGCGCGGCGACCGTATGTACGAGATGCTCGATCGTCTCGTCTCGATCGCGCTGCCGCGCATCCGCGACTTCCGCGGTATCTCGTCGCAGCAGTTCGACGGACGCGGCAACTTCTCACTGGGTATCCGTGAGCAGACGATCTTCCCCGAGATCGACTACGACTCGGTCGATCAGACGCGAGGCCTCAACGTCTGCATCACGACGACGGCGAAGACAGACGAGGAGGGCCGTGCCCTGCTGAGCAGGCTGGGCATGCCCTTCCGCAACAACTAGGAGAGCGCCCGTAATGGCAAAGAAGTCGCTTGTGGTGAAACAGGCTCGCCCGCAGCGGTACAAGACGCGTGCGTACAACCGCTGCACGCGGTGCGGCCGGCCGCGCGCGTACTACCGGCAGTTCGGCTTGTGCCGGATCTGTCTGCGCGAACTCGCGCACGAGGGCGTCATCCCCGGCCTCACCAAGTCGAGCTGGTAAGGAGGCGATCGCGGTGTCAATGACAGACCCTATCGCCGACATGCTCACGCGCATCCGCAACGCCAATGTGGCACGTCACGAGAACGTCGAGATCCCGGCTTCGCGCATGAAGATCGAGATCGCACGGCTCCTCTACGAGCAGGGCTACATCGCGGCCTATGAGGTCAAGCCCGCCGATCCCGGCAAGGTGATCGTCGTCGAGCTCAAGTACGGCAAGAACCGTGAGCGCGTGATCTCCGGCATCCGCCGGGTGTCCAAGCCCGGCTGCCGGATCTACGCCAACAAGGACACCCTGCCGAAGGTGCTGGGTGGCCTGGGCACGGCGGTCATCTCGACATCCAGAGGCATCCTCACCAGCGCCGACGCCAAGCGGCTCGGCGTCGGTGGCGAAGTCGTCTGCTTCGTCTGGTAAGGCGGCTGTCATGTCGAGGATCGGAAGAGCACCAATCACCGTCCCTGCCGGCGTCGAGTTCGCCGTCCAGGACGGCGTGGCGACCGTCAAGGGCCCCAAGGGCGAGTTGACCCAGCGCGTCCCACGCGAGATGAGCATCGACCGGGACGGCGAGACGCTCGTCGTGCGCCGGCCCAGCGACGCCTCGCGCATGAGGTCGCTGCACGGCCTGACGCGCACGCTCGTCGCGAACATGGTCGAGGGCGTCACCGACGGCTTCACCAAGCGTCTCGAGATCGTGGGCGTGGGCTACCGGGCGCAGGTCAAGGACGGGAAGCTCGAGCTCATGCTCGGATTCAGCCATCCGGTGGTCATCGAGCCGCCGGAGGACGTCGAGTTCGAGACGCCGCAGGCGACAGTCGTGGTCGTCAAGGGCATCGACAAGCAGGTCGTCGGACAGGTGGCGGCGGACATCCGCAAGCTGCGGCCGCCGGAGCCCTACAAGGGCAAGGGCGTGCGGTATGCCGGCGAGTACGTGCAACGGAAGGTCGGCAAGCGGGCCTGATCCGCGCCGGCAGCAGAGGGACACGAACGCATGAGCCAGAAGACAGTCAGAGAAGCGAGAGTCAAGCGGCACCGGCGCGTCCGCGCGCGGGTCTCCGGTTCAACGGAGCGGCCGCGGGTGTCCGTGTTCCGCTCCAACCGCGGCATCTACGCCCAGCTCATCGACGACGTGCGCGGTGCAACGGTCGTGGCGGCGCGCTCGCAGGAGGTCGACACGTCGGGCCTCGACAAGACGGCGGTGGCCAAGAAGGTCGGCCAGCTCCTCGGTGAGCGCGCCCGTGCGGCGGGCATCGAGCGGGTCGTGTTCGATCGTGCCGGTTACCTCTATCACGGCCGCGTCAAGGCGCTCGCCGAGGGCGCGCGCGAAGCCGGTCTGGTGTTCTAACGAAGAGATAGGAAGCCCGTGGCAAGAGTCAGCACTGAAGCTACCGAGCTCAAAGAGCGGGTCGTCGACATCAACCGCGTCGCCAAGGTCGTCAAGGGCGGCCGGCGGTTCTCGTTCACCGCGCTGGTGGTCGTCGGCGACGAGAGCGGTCACGTCGGCGCCGGCTACGGCAAGGCGCGTGAGGTCCCGCTCGCGATCCAGAAGGCCATCGAAGACGCCAAGAAGAACCTCTTCGCGGTGCCGCTGTACAGGACGAGCCTGCCGCACGAGATCGTCGGCGAGTTCGGCGCTGCGCGCGTGTTCATGAAGCCGGCCGCCCCCGGTACCGGCGTCATCGCCGCCGGCGGCGTACGCGCTGTGCTCGAGCTGGCGGGCGTGCGCGACGTGCTCACCAAGTCGCTCGGCACCACCAACCCGATCAATCTGGTGCGGGCCACGGTGACCGGCCTGCAGGGCCTCAAGACGCCGCAGCAGGTGGCTCGTCTGCGCGGACTCACCGTGCGCGAGGTCCTGGGGATGGAGCCGGTCGGCCGAGCCGCCAAGGAAGCGGCGGCGGCGGCCAAGGCCGCGGCTGCGGCCGAGGCGAAGCCGGCGACCGAGGAGAAGCCCGCCGCTGGGAAGAAGGCCGCAGCCAAGCCGTCGGCCGGCGAGGCCGAGGCGAAGTCCGCGGAAGGCGCAGAGAAGCCCGCCGGCGGCGAGAAAGAGCCGCCGGCCAAGAAGGCTGCCGCCTCGCGCAAGAAGGTCGCCGAGACCGCCCCCGAGCCTGAGGCCACCGAGCCGGCCGAGAAGGCCCCGGCCGCCGGCGAGGAGGCATGAGCGCCGTGGCCGCACAGCTCGAGATCACCCAGGTCCGCAGCGGTATCGGCGCGCCGCCCGCTCATCGCGGCACGCTGCGGGCGCTCGGTCTCCGCCGTCTGCATCAGACCGTCGTGCACGAAGACACTCCCGTGGTGCGCGGCATGATCCATAGAGTCGCGTACCTCCTCGAGGTGCGCCCGGCCCAGAAGAAGTCATGACATGAGCGAGATCGGACTCCATAACCTCAAGCCGGATCCCGGCTCCACGCACCCGACCAAGCGCCTCGGGCGCGGCAAGGCGACCGGACAGGGCAAGACCGCCGGTCGCGGCCACAAGGGATACAACTCCCGCTCCGGCGGCGGCGTGCGGCCGGGCTACGAGGGCGGCCAGATGCCGATCTACATGCGCCTCGGCAAGCTGCGTGGCCCGCACATGAAGAAGAGCATGCCGATCGGGCCGTTCCGCACGTACAACGTGCCGGTCAACGTGTCGCGCCTGGCGACCGCCTTTCCTTCCGGCGGCGTCGTGACGCCAGAAGCGCTGGTCGAGAAGGGCCTCATCAAGAACACACGCACGCCTGTCAAGATCCTCGCCGGCGGCGAGCTCTCCGTGGCGCTCACGGTGCGGATGCACGCGTTCTCCGCCGCCGCCGTGCAGAAGATCGAGGCTGCCGGCGGCACCGTCGAGATGCTCTGACGCCGGATCGCGGGGGCCTGACAGTGGAAAACAAGCTCTGGCAGTCGCTGCTCAACGCCGGGCGAGTCCCGGAGTTGCGCAACAAGCTGCTCTTCACGGCTGCCATCATCGCCATCTATCGCTTCGGTTGCCACGTGCCGGTGCCCGGCATCGACACACAGGCCCTGGAGGAGTTCTTCAAGAGCGGCGCCGGCGGCGTCTTCGGGTTCCTCGACCTGTTCTCCGGTGGCGCGCTCGGCCGTACGGCTGTCTTCGCCCTCGGCATCATGCCGTACATCACGGCATCGATCATCATGCAGCTGCTCACCGTGGTGATCCCCAAGCTCGAGGCGCTCGCCAAGGAGGGTGAGCAGGGTCAGAAGACGATCACCAAGTACACGCGCTACCTCACGGTGGTGCTCGCCCTCACGCAGTCGCTGGCGTATGTGTTCCTCTTCCGCTCCTACAACGCGCTGCCCGACCTCAACTTCACCCGCGGTGCGCTCATCGTGATCACCCTGACCGCCGGCACCACGGCCGTCATGTGGCTCGGCGAGCTGATCACGGCTCGCGGCATCGGCAACGGCATGTCGCTGATGATCTTCATCAGCATCATCTCGAGCCTGCCCAGCGGCATCCAGGTGTTCATCACCATGGGCCTGGCGTCACAGATCACCCTCGTCGTCATCATGCTGGCGGTCGTGGTCGGCGTGGTCTGGATCACGAGCGGCGAGCGCCGGGTGCCGGTGCAGTATGCCAAGCGTGTCGTGGGGCGCCGCATGATGGGCGGCTCGAGCACGTTCATACCGCTCAAGGTGAACATGGCCGGTGTCATGCCGATCATCTTCGCCTCGTCGTTCATGATGATCTTCCCGACCGTGGCGCAGTTCATCCCCAGCAACTTCACGCAGACCTTCGCCGAGTGGTTCGGCCCCAACGCGCTGCCGTACCTCATCGGCCAGTCGTTCCTGATCGTCCTGTTCACGTACTTCTACACGGCCGTGACCTTCAATCCGGTCGACCAGGCCGACAACCTCAAGAAGTACGGCGGCTTCATCCCCGGCGTGCGTCCGGGCAAGCCGACCGCCGAGTACCTCGATCGCATCCTGACGCGTCTGACTCTGCCGGGGGCGATCTTCCTGGCGGTCATCACGGCGCTGCCGTGGTTCCTCTTCCGCTTCCTGGACGTCCAGTTCTACTTTGGCGGCACGTCCATCCTGATCGTTGTCGGTGTCGCTCTCGACACGATGCGACAGATGGAAGCGCAGCTGCTCATGCGGCACTATGAAGGGTTCCTCAAGTGAGCGGCCGCGGGCGACTCGATGTGGTCCTGCTCGGCGCTCCGGGCTCGGGCAAGGGCACGCAGGCGGAGCGCATCGGGGCGCAGTTCGGCCTGCCGCACATCTCCACCGGCGACATGCTGCGCGCCGCGGTGACTGCCGATTCGGAACTTGGCCGCAGCGCCCAGCGCTACATGCAGGCCGGTGACCTGGTGCCGGACGAGGTCGTGGTCGGCATCATCCGGGAGCGTCTGGCCGAGCCCGATGCCGAGCAGGGTTTCCTGCTCGACGGGTTTCCGCGCACCCTGGAACAGGCCGAGGCGCTCGACGGCATGCTGGTCGCCGCCGGACGGCGGGTCACATATGTGATCCTCCTCCAGGTGCCGGAAGCGGAGCTGGTCGAGCGCCTGAGCGGCCGGCGCATGTGCCGCGACTGCGGCAAGGGGTATCACCTCACGTTCGACCCGCCGGAGACGGAGGGTGTCTGCGACGTGTGCGGCGGCGAGCTCTACCAGCGCGCCGACGACAACGAGGAGACGGTGCGCAACCGCCTGCTGGTCTACCGGCGGCAGACGGCGCCTCTGATCGACTACTATACGGCCCAGGGGATCGTGCACGAGGTCCACGGCGGCGGTCGGATGCCCGACGAGGTCTGGACCGACGTGCGGGCGGCGCTCTCAGGCGACGAGACGGCGTGATCGTCCGCAAGTCAGCAGCGGAGATCGAGACCATCGCGGCGGCCGGCGCCATCCTGTCGGGCTGCCTGTCGATGCTGGCGGCGTCGGCCGAGCCGGGGGTCACGACCAAGGCGCTCGATGAGATGGCCGAGCGATACATCCGTGAGCACGGCGGTACGCCGACGTTCAAAGGCTATCGCGGGTTCCCAAAGTCGATCTGCGCCTCACCCAATGACATGGTCGTCCACGGCATCCCGGGGAAGTACCGTCTGCGGGCCGGGGATATCCTCAGCGTCGACGTCGGCGTGACGCACGACGGCTTCATCGCCGATGCTGCCTTGACGCTGCCGATCGGCCGTGTGAGCGTCCAGGCGACACGTCTCATGGAGACGACTCGCGCGGCCCTGGAGGCAGGCATCGAGCACTGCCGACCGGGAGCCCGCCTCGGCGACATCTCGCACGCCGTGCAGGAGGTCGCTGAGGGCGCCGGGTACAGCGTCGTGCGCTCGCTCGTGGGCCACGGCGTCGGCCGGCAGATGCATGAGGACCCGCAGATACCCAACTTCGGCGAGGCGGGGCGCGGGCCGCGTCTGGAGACCGGCATGGTCTTCGCGATCGAGCCGATGGTCAATGTCGGCGGGCACGAGGTCTTCGTCGCCCCCGACGGCTGGAGCATCCACACCGCCGACGGTTCTCTGTCGGCGCACTTCGAGCACACCGTGGCCGTCACCGACGACGGTCCGCGGGTGCTGACCGGGCAGGCCGCGGGGGGAGCCTGACCGGCGGGCCACAAAGCCCTGCGTGTGGTATCATAGCTGGCCGCCCATGGTCTACTGGGAGCGTATGGCGAACAAAGAGGAAGCAATCGAGGTCGAAGGGGTCGTCGTGGAGGCGTTGCCCAACACGATGTTCCGCGTGCAGCTCGACAACCAGCACGAGGTGCTGGCACACATATCGGGCAAGATGCGCATGCATTACATCCGCATCCTGCCCGGTGACAGGGTGAAGGTCGAGCTGTCGCCGTACGATCTCCAGCGAGGCAGGATCACCTATCGGTTCAAGTGAGGCGGACGGTGCGCCGCCGTCACCCCGATCCCGGCGTGCCGGGTACGTGGTGACCGGGACGCGACCGGCGCCTCCTGGTGTGTGGGACGTCGCGTCGAAAAGCTCGGATACGCGCTCTGTGGCAGTGGCCATGTGGCGCTGAGTGAGGAAGGCATGAAGGTCAGAGCATCGGTGAAGCCCATCTGCGAGAAGTGCAAGATCATCCGCCGTCACGGCGTGGTACAGGTCATCTGTGTCAACCCTCGCCACCGGCAGCGGCAGGGCTGAGCTGTGGCACGGATCGCCGGCGTCAACATCCCTCCCCAGAAGCGTGTCGAGATCGGCCTCACGTATATCTACGGTGTCGGCCGCTCCACGTCCAACAAGGTGCTGGGCATGCTCGGCATCGACCCCGACACCAAGGTCCGCGACCTGACCGAAGAAGAGGTCGTGCGGCTGCGGGACACGATCGATCGCGAAGTCATGGTCGAGGGCGACCTGCGCCGCGAGCGTTCGCAGAACATCAAGCGTCTCATGGACATCGGCTGCTATCGCGGTATCCGTCATCGGCGCGGCATGCCGGTCCACGGCCAGCGGACCAAGACCAACGCGCGTACGCGCAAGGGTCCCAAGAAGACCGTTGGCCGTCAGCGCAAGAAGAAGTGACCCGTCTGATCGCGTAGAGGAGTAGACCGGAGTGGCCAAACCACAGAGAGCCAAGGGGCGGCAGCGGCGCCGCATGCGCAAGAACATCGCCGTCGGCCAGGCGCACATAAAGACGTCGTTCAACAACACGATCGTCACGCTGACCGACAAGGAAGGCAACGTCATCGCGTGGGAGAGCGCCGGCTCGGCGGGCTTCAAGGGCTCGCGCAAGAGTACGCCGTTCGCGGCTCAGGTCACGGCCGAGTCGTGTGCCAAGAAGGGCATGGAGCATGGCCTGCAGAAGGTCGAGGTCTTCGTCCGCGGCCCGGGTTCGGGTCGCGAGACGGCCGTCCGTTCGCTCCAGGCTGCCGGTCTCGAGATCGTGAGCGTCCGCGACGTGACGCCGGTACCGCACAACGGGTGCCGGCCGCGTAAGCGTCGCCGCGTCTAGGAAGGTATTCATCGTGGCGAGAGATACATCACCTCAGTGCAAGCAGTGCCGCCGGGAGACCGTCAAGCTCTTCCTCAAGGGCGAGCGCTGCCTCACAGACAAATGCGCCGTCGAGCGCCGTCAGTATCCTCCGGGAGAGCACGGACGCGGCCGCATCAAGCAGTCGGAGTATCTGCTGCAGCTGCGCGAAAAGCAGAAGGCGCGCCGCTACTATCAGCTGCTCGAAGGCCAGTTCCATCACTATTACGAGATCGCCAGCGGCCAGAGCGGCGTGACCGGCGAGAACCTGCTCCGTCTGCTGGAGACGCGGCTCGACAACGTCGTGTATCGTCTCGGCTTCGGCGCCTCGCGCCGGCAGGCGCGGCAGCTTGTGCGGCACGCTCACTTCACGGTCAACGGACGCAAGGTCGACATCCCTTCGTACCAGGTGCGACCCGGCGACATCATCGCCATCAGGTCCGGCAGCAAGGCGGCCGAGGTCATCCGTCTGTCGACCGACCTCACGTCGTCTGTCGCGCCCTGGCTGCTTGCCGATCACGACAACCTCACCGGCAAGATCATCCGCCTGCCGGAACGCGGTGAGATCGATGCGCCGGTGCAGGAGCAGCTCATCGTCGAGCTGTACTCCAAGTAAGCCACGTCCGGCGATCGTCACACGGCCCCGCACCCCCCAGGAGGCACGTTGCTTCAGTTCCAGATGCCAAACATCACCCGCGAGCAGCTGGGCAACAACCGCACGCGCTTCGAGGTCGAGCCGCTCGACCGTGGGTTCGGTCACACGTTCGGCAACGCACTCCGGCGTGTCCTGCTCAGCTCGCTCGAAGGCGCGGCCGTCAGCTCAGTCAAGATAGAAGGCGCGGCGCACGAGTTCGCGACCATCAAGGGCGTCAAGGAAGACGTCACCGACATCATCCTCAACCTCAAGGGGCTCGTGTGCCGGCTGCACGGCGAGCTTGACGAGGTGGTCGTGCGGCTGGCCAAGAAGAAGCCGGGCAAGGTGGTGGCCGCCGACATCGACGTCCCGGCTGAGCTCGAGATCCTTAACCCCGACCATCACATCGCCACGCTGTCCGACGACGGCGAGCTGGAGATGACCCTGACGATCAGGCGTGGCACCGGGTACGTCACGGCGGAGGGTAACAAGTCGCCCGACACCGTGATCGGCGTCATCCCCATCGACTCCAACTTCAGCCCCATCCGCAAGGTCTCGTACACCGTGGACAGCGCCCGCGTCGGGCAACGCACAGACTACGACAAACTGATCCTCGACGTCATGACCGACGGCTCCCTGCTGCCCGAGGAAGCAGTGGGTCAGGCGGCCGACCTGCTCGTCGACCGTCTGTCCATCTTCACGGAGTCCGGTGGCCGCCAGCCGACCGAGATCGGTCTGGGCTTCGACGAGACGCCGGAGGTGGAGGACGACGGCGTCGACAGCCTGCTCATCGAAGAGCTCGATCTCGGCGTGCGGTCGTACAACTGCCTCAAGCGCGAGGGCATCCAGACGGTCGGCGATCTGATCAACAAGACCGAGTCCGAGCTGCTGAACATCCCCAATTTCGGCCGCAAGAGCATCGAAGAGGTCGTCGAGAAGCTCGAGGAGCGCGGCCTGGCTCTGAGGAGTGATGACTGACGATGCGCCACCAGAAGCAGGGACGCAAGTTCAACATGGCGCCCGACCATCGTCGGGCGATGCTCTCGGGGCTGGCCTGTGCGGTCCTCGAGCACGAGAAGGTGCGCACCAGCGAGCCGCGCGCCAAAGAGGTGCGGTCGCTGGTCGAGAAGGCGATCACTTTGGGCAAGCGCGGCGATCTGGCGGCTCGCCGGCAGGCGATCGCGCTGCTGCATAACAAGCAGATCACCTACAAGCTGTTCAACGACATCGCGCCGCGCTACACGGAGCGTTCCGGTGGCTACACGCGTATCATCAAGCTCGGACCGCGCGCCGGCGACGGCGCCGAGGCGGTCTTTATCGAGCTCGTCTGACCCGGCGGCGCCCTGTGGGTCGCCGCCGTCGAGAGTGGGATCGGGGGCGGGCGCCCGGGCGGGCGCCCGCCCCCGACTCGTTCTCAGGGCTTCTCTGTCCATCTGTCCGGTCGCGATCGTCTCGGTCGCCGCTGGCGGCGCCCCTTGGTGTCCGATCGTCCCGGTCGCCGCGGTGGCCTGTGGCGGGGCTCCCGGCCGTGCGGTCGCCGCGATCGTGCCGCCGGCGGGAACGGCACGTTCCGGCGGCTCCTGCTGAGGGCTGATGGCGACGATCGTCGATCTCGACGGATTGAGCTTCGAGTACGGCGACGGTCGCCGCGCTCTGGACGACGTCCGCATGCGCCTGGCGGAGGGCGAGCATGTAGCCGTCGTAGGGCCCAACGGTTCGGGCAAGTCCACTCTGGGGCGCATCGTCGCCGGCCTCGAGGCGCCGCTGGTGACGGGGAGAGCCTCTGTCTGCGGTCACGACCTCTCCGATCCCCGTTCGCGCCGGCGTGCGCGGCGAGACGTGGGCATCCTCTTCCAGGACCCGGAGAGCCAGGTCGTCGGGGTCACCGTGGAGGAGGACGTGGCGTTCGGTCTGGAGAACCTCGGGCTGCCGACCGATCGGATCGCCGACCGGGTAGCCGTCATGCTGGAGCGCTTCGGGTTGGAGGAGTTGCGTCTGCGCGAGCCGCACCGGCTCTCCGGCGGCCAGAAGCAGCGGACCGCCCTGGCCGGTGTGATGGCGGTCCCGCGGCGTCTGATGGTGCTCGACGAGCCGACGGCGATGCTCGATCCGGAGGGAGCGGCCGGCGTGCTTGCCGCGGTGCGCGATCTGCGGACGGACGGGCTCACGGTGCTCTCGGTCACGCAGGAGATGGACGAGGTACCTCATGCCGACCGGGTGATGGCGCTCAAGCACGGTCGGGTGGTGTTCGAGGGCACGGCCGCCGAGCTCTTCGCCGACGAGCGGCTGCTCGCCGACCTGTCGCTGGGGGCGCCGTTGAGCGCCGAGGTCGCGCTCGAGCTGCGGCGTCGGGGGCACCGGCTCGAGTCGCTGCCGCTCACCGTCGACGACCTGGTCGCCGAGCTCGCCGGGCTGTCGGACGGTGCTTCCGCCGGCGCTGCGGCGATGGTCGGTGTGCCCGCAGGGGAGCTAGAGCCGGCCGATGACGCGGTGACGGCGGCGCCACGCGCAGGGGCCAGTGCATCCACGGGCATGGCGATCGACTGCCGCGACGTGACCTTCAGCTACGAGGGCGGCTCCACGGAGTCGCCGGCCGTGGCCGGCGTGAGCTTTGGATCGGAGCCGGGCACGGCGACCGCGCTCCTGGGTCCGTCGGGGTCGGGCAAGTCGACGCTGCTTCTGCTGCTGCGCGGCCTTCTTGAGCCCGACGGCGGGCGTGTGACGCTGGACGGGGCGGCGCCCGGTACAAGCGAGCATCGAGCCCTGCAGCGGCAGGTGGGCATCGTCTTCCAGAGGGCCGAGGCGCAGCTCTTCGCGGCGACGGCGTTCGACGACGTCGCCTTTGGACCGCGGCAGTGGGGCTGGTCGGACACGGCTGTCGACGAGGCCGCCTCAGAGGCGCTGGCGGCGGTCGGGCTGCCGCGCGACGATTTCGGCGGCCGCCACCCGTACTCGCTGTCCGGCGGCGAGCAGCGACGTCTCGCCCTCGCCGGGGTGCTGGCGATGCGGCCGCGGGCGATGCTCCTCGATGAGCCGACCGTCAGCCTCGACCCGGCCGGGCGCCGGGACCTCGTCGCCGTGCTGCGGCGGCTGCGCGAGGGTGGCGTGACGATGCTGGTCGCCACCCACGACGTCGACCTGGCCTGGGAGCTCTGCGACCGGCGGGTCGTGCTGCGCGGCGGCAAGCTGAGCGCGGCCGGAGCGTGGACGCCGGCGGTCGCCGCCGGCTCGCGCCACGGCGAGGACGGCCTGCGCCGGCCGGCGCTGGTCGAGCTGTGGCGCCGGCTTGGTCTGCTCTCGTCGCCGCACGCCGTGCCGCGCAGCGCCGCCGCCGCCGCCGCGGTGCTGGCCGCCGCCCTCACGGGTGACCTCGCAGGGAGAGGCTGATCCGCGTGGGCAGGGGACCGACGATAGGTCAGTACTTCCCCGGTGACTCCTGGCTGCACCGGCTCGATCCGCGCGCCAAGATCGTGGCCACCGTAGCGCTGGCGATCGCCCTGTTCACACGCGACGCGTGGGCGGCGCTGGCGGTCTACGCAACCCTGGCGGCTGTGGGTCTGGTGGTGAGCCGTGTGCCGCCGTCGTTCGTCTGGCGTGGCCTCAAGCCGCTCGTCTGGCTGCTCGTCCTCACGTTCGTGGCGCAGCTGTTCTTCGCCCGGGGGGAGCCGCTCGCCGAGCTCGGTCCCCTGCGCATCACTCGGGAGGGACTGGAGACTGCCGGGCTGCTCAGCGTGCGGCTGGTGGTCCTGGTCGTGATCGGACTGCTGTTGACGGTGACCACGCCGCCGATCCCGCTCACCGATGGGCTGGCCTGGCTGTTGCGGCCGCTTAGAGCGATCCGCGTGCCGACCGAGGAGCTGGCGGTGATGGTGACCATCGCCCTGCGCTTCATCCCGACCCTGCTGGCCGAGGTGCAGTCCATCATGATGGCCCAGCGGGCGCGTGGCGCCGACTTCTCGCACGGGGGGCCCATCCGTCGCGCCAGGGCGCTGGTGCCGGTGCTGGTACCGCTCTTCATCATCAGCTTCCGGCGTGCCGACGAGCTGGCTCTGGCGATGGAGGCCCGCTGCTACGAGCCGGGCCAGCGGCGCACCCGGCTGCACCCGTTGCGGGCCGGCCGGCGGGACGCCGTGCTCGGTGTGATCGTGGCGGCGGCGATCGGCGTGGCGGCGGTGATCTGATGACCGCGTGGCGGCTCGATCTGCAGTACGACGGCACCGACTTCCACGGGTGGGCGCGTCAGCCCGGCCTGCGGACCGTGCAGGCCGAAGTGGAGGCGGCACTTTCGACCGTCCTGCGCGAGGCGGTCCGGTTGCGGGTCGCCGGCCGGACCGATGCCGGCGTGCACGCGTGGGGCCAGGTGGCGTCGTTCGACACGACCTCGGCGGTGGCGGCGGCGATCGCACCGCGGCGCCTGCTGCTGTCGCTCAACTCACTGCTGCCTCAGGACGTGGCCGTGACGGCCGTGTCGCCGGCGCCGGCCGGCTTCAACGCCCGTGCGGCCCGCGCGAGGACGTATCGCTACCGGGTGTGGCACGGGGTGCCGTGTCCCGTACGCGAGCGGCGCTACGCGTGGCAGGTCCGCGGCGCTCTGGACGCCGCTGCCCTGGAAGAGGCGGCGGCGCTCTTCGTGGGCCGCCGCGACTGGGCGGCCTGTACAGCGTCGGCGCACCTGTACCACCACTGCGTACGCGAGGTGACCTCCGCCGCCTGGCGGCGCGGTGAGGGGGGCTGCTGCGACGACGCGGCCGAGGTGCCTCAGACGCCGGGCGACGCCGGCAGCGGCCTGCTGCGCTTCGAGATCACGGCGTCGGGCTTTCTGCACACCATGGTCAGGATCGCCGTCGGGACCATGGTCGATGTGGCGCAGGGACGCATGACGTGCGCCGACGTCGAGGCGGCGCTGGCCTCCGGCGAGCGCCGCCGCATGGGTCAGACGGCGCCGGCCAGAGGCCTGGCGCTGATCCGCGTCGCGTACTGACGCCGGAGCGGTCGCGGCCCGGCTCCCGATACGCGTCCGGTCGCGACCCGGCTCCCGATACCGGGGCGGTCGCGACAGCCCGGCCTCAGTCGCCCAGGAACTCCTCGATGAGCTGCAGGTTCGCCTGCTTGTCTGAGATGACGACCGCCTGACCGTCGCGCCAGGCGGGCGTGCCCTTCATGATCGCTCGCTGCGTCTCTCCGGCGCGCCACTTGCGCCAGACGAGCTGGGTGAGCTCCCAGGTGGTCAGATCGGTCGTGAGGCTGCGCATCACCTCGCTGCCGAGCTGCGGGAGGCGCCAGACGCTGCCTTTGGCGGTGAGCTTCTGCTGCAGGGCCTGGGTGACCTGCTGCTGGCGGGCTTGACGGCGGAAGTCGTCGTCGACGGCGCGGATGCGCGCGTAGATCATCGCCTCGGTGCCGTCCATGTGGTTGACGCCCTTCTTGAACGTCACGGTCTTGCCGCCCGAGTACCACGACGAGATGTCTTTGGGGACGTCGATCTCGATGCCGCCGACGGCGTCGATAAGGCGCGGGAAGTTGTTGAGCTTCATCAGCACCACGTGGTTGACGGGGACGCCGGTGAAGTCCTCGACGGTCTCGATGGCCAGCGGCAGGCCACCCCAGAAGTAGGCGGTATTGATCTTGCCCGTGCCGTGACCGGGGATGCTCACCCACATGTCCCGGGCGATGGAGAGCTGGGAGAACGTCCTGGTGTCCGGATCCGAGCGCAGCAGCATCATCGAGTCCGAGCGACCGGGGTCGTTGCCGCGCTTGTCCACGCCGAGGATGAGGATAGTGGTGGGCGTCGAGAAGATGCTGCCCGAGTCGGGCGTCAGGGCGGCCTCGGTCTCGGGGGTGATGCGGGCGTTGGACTTGGCGACCGCCTTGTCCAGGGTACGGAAGCCGATGAAGCCCCAGATACCGACGCCGACGAGGGCGGCGAGGAGAAGCAGACCGGCGACCAGGACGACGCGGCGGACGGTGACGCGGCGTCGCGAGCCGCCGGCCGCGCGCGGCCGGCGACGCTTCGACTTCGGCTTGGGGAACGCACGGTCGCCCGCATCGGAGCCGGGGCGCGGCTGGGCCTCGCCCATCAGCTCGCGGTCGCGTGCGCGGACGCGGGCGGCGGCGGGGTTGGAGCGATACGTCTTGTACTCTCGACGAGAAGATCTGTCGTCGGACATCGACACAGTGTACACCGTGGTAGGGTAGCGGCGATCATGGGCAGGGACCCCCTCATCGCCGCCGTCGACATCGGCGGCACCAAGGTCGCCGTGGCCTGCGTGTCCGGCGACATGGAGGTGCAGGCACTGCGGCTGGCGCCGACGGCGACCGAGTCGGCCGAGGCCTGTTTCGAGCGTCTCTGCGAAGAGGTCGAGGCGGTCATCGCCGACGTGGGACCGGTGGCCGCCATCGGCGTCGGCACCGCCTCGATGGTCGACTACCCCAGCGGCCGCATCGTCGAGTCGACGCATCTGCCGCTGCGCGACTTCGCGCTGCGCGACGAGCTGCGAAGGCGCTTCGAGCTGCCGGTGGCGATCGACAACGATGCCACCGTGGCGTGTATCGCCGAGCACCGCTTCGGAGCCGGGCGCGGCACCCGCGACATGCTCATGCTCACGCTCGGCACCGGTATCGGCGGCGGCATCATCGCCGCCGGGCAGCCGTACCGCGGCTTCAGCGGCGCCGCCGGCGAACTCGGCCACATGGTCATCGAGGTCGACGGTCCGCCGTGCAGCGGCAGCTGCCCGGGTCGGGGCTGCCTGGAGGCGCTGGTCTCCGGCTCGGTGCTCGACCGCCGCGCCGAGGCGCTGGCCGCCGCCGGGTCCGACCGGGCGCTGGCCGAAGCGGCGGTCGCCGGCGAGACCGTCGACGGCGTTCTGCTGACGCGCCTGGCGCGCGCCGGCGATCCGGCGGCGGTCGCCGTCTATGAAGAGGTCGGCGCCCTGCTCGGGATCGGCATCGTCAACCTCGTGAACATCTTCAACCCGGAGTTGGTGGTGGTCGGCGGCAGCGTCTCCGAGGCCGGCGACCTGCTGCTGGAACCGGCGCGGCGGGCGGTGGCACGCAAGGCGCTGGTCCCGCAGCGCGACCAGGTGCGGATCCTCGCGGCCCAGTTCCGTGCCCACGCCGGCGTGATCGGCGCCGCCGCTCTGGCGTACACCGAGCTGCTGGAGAGCGGTTGACCATCGGCCCTGCAGAGCGCCGCCGACCGCGGCTCGCGCGGACCGTTCTTGACAACACGTGCCGGGCTCGTGCGTAATACACGGGCAGTCCCCGCGCGACAGGTGTGGCTTGCCGCGCAGCCAGACGACGAAGCAGAGGAGCGATGGCCTACAAGATCACCGAAGATTGCCTGGCATGCGGCGCATGCATCGACGAGTGCCCGAATGAAGCCATCTCCGAGGGCGACGAGATCTACGAGATCGACCCGGAGAAGTGCGACGACTGCGGTACGTGCGTCGACTCGTGTCCCAACGACGCGATCGTCCCGGCCGACTGAGCACCGGTACCGCGGTACCGGTCTGAGAGGTCTTCAGTGGGGGGCGGGCCCGTCCGGGCCCGCCCCCTTGCTGTCTCTCCGCACGGTCCGACGTTGATGTCGGGCGCGGGGACGCCGTGCGGCCGCGAAAGGAGGCGGGTGTGAGCGAGTGGGAAGCGTTCTTCGACGGGCACGCGCCGCGGTACATGGACGAGCCGTTCGTGACCGCCACCGTCGCCGAGGTCGACTTCATCGAGGAGCTGTTCGCGCCGCCGGCGACGGCGCGTATCCTCGACCTCGGCTGCGGCACCGGGCGCCATGCCGTGGAGCTCGCCCGGCGCGGCTACGCCGTGACCGGCGTCGATCTCTCGGCGGGCATGCTGGCACAGGCTGCCGCGGCCGCCGAGGCGGCCGCCGTGGACGTGCGGCTGATCAAAGCCGACGCGACCGCCTTTCGCTCGCCGGAGCGCTTCGACCTGGCGATCTGCCTGTGTGAGGGCGCCTTCGGCCTGCTCGGATCTGGCGACGAGTCCCTCGAGCAGCCGCTCGCCGTTCTCGAGACGATCCGCGAGGCGCTCGCGCCCGGCGGCAGCTTCCTCGTGACGGTGCTCAGCGCCCTGCGCATGGTCCGGCTGCACGGGCCGCAGGAGGTCGCCTCCGGTCGCTTCGACCCCATGACCATGTGCGAGCGCAATGAGATGGTCTGGCGCGACGACGCCGGCGAGCACAGCGTCGAGGTCCGCGAGCGCGGCTTTGTGCCACCGGAGCTGCGTCTGCTCTGCCGCTGTGCCGGTCTGGAGGTGACGCACCTCTGGGGCGGCACCGCCGGGGAGTGGGGCCGCCGTCCGCTCGACCTCGATGAATACGAGATCATGCTCGTCGGACGGCGTCCGGAGTAGCCGCCGTGCTCTGCGTCTGCGCCACCCCGATCGGCAACCTCGGCGACGTGACGCTCAGGGTGCTCGAGGTGCTGCAGACGGCGGATCTCATCGCCGCCGAAGACACACGGCGCACGCGCAGGCTGCTGGCCCATCACGACATCCACACGCCGCTCACCAGCTTCCACGAGCACAACGAGGCCGGCAAGGCGGGGCAGCTGCTCGCCCGCCTGCGAGCCGGCGAGACGGTCGCGCTGGTGAGCGACGCCGGCATGCCGCTCGTCTCCGATCCCGGCGCCCGGCTGGTCGCCGACGCCGTACGGGAGGGCCTCGACGTGGTGGTCCTGCCGGGAGCCTCGGCGGTGATCACGGCGCTGGTGGTATCGGGGCTGGCCGGCGAGGGCGGCTTTCGCTTCGTCGGCTACCTGCCGCGCCGGCGAGCGCTGCTCCAGGAGTCGTGGCGACGCTGGCGGCGCGAGGGCGGGCCGATCGTCGCCTTCGAGTCGCCGCGCCGTCTGGCGCGGAGCCTCGAGGCTCTGGCCGCGCCGGCTCCGGACGCTGCGGCGGCGGTCTGCCGCGAGCTGACCAAGCTCCACGAGGGGGTCGATCGCGGCACCCTCGGCGAGCTCGCGGCCAGATACTCGTCGGCCGATGTGGAGGTGCGCGGCGAGATCACGCTGGTGCTAGACGCCGGTCCCGGCGAGGCGCGGCAGGCCGTGGACCAGGAGGCGGCCGCGGAAACCGCGCGGGCGCTGCTCGGCAAGCGCCTCAGCAAGCGCGACGCCGCCGCCGCTCTGACGATCTGTCTCGGCCTTCGCCATCGCGACGCCGAGCGGCTGGTGCGGGCCGTCAGCGAGGAGGACGGCGCCTCCCGCCCACAGACCGGCCGGCGCTTGGTAGACTGACGGCCATGGACCTGCTCGCCACCATCAAGGAACGCACCGTCATCATGGACGGGGCCATGGGCACGCAGCTCATGGCGCGCGGCTTCGCGTCACAGACGTGCCCGGAAGAGTGGAACGTCACGCACGCCGATGTGGTCGCCGACATCCACCGCGAGTACTTCGCCGCCGGTGCGGACATGGTGCTCACGAACACCCTCGGCGGCACACGGGCCAAGCTTGCGCATCACGGTCGCGAGGGTCAGGTGGCGGAGTACAACGGCGCCGCCGCCCGGCTCGCCGCGGCGGTCCGCGACGCCGACGCTCCGGGCCGGCTGGTGGCCGGCGACGTGGGCCCCACCGGCCGCTTCCTCAAGCCGATGGGCGACCTGACGCCCGACGAGATGCGCGACATGTTCGCCGAGCAGGTCGCGGCCCTGGTGGAGGGCGGCGCCGACCTCATCTGCATAGAGACCATGTTCGATCTCGCCGAGGCGTGTCTGGCGGTCGAGGGCGCCCGCAGCGTCGCATCGGTGCCGGTGATGGCGTCGATGACCTTCGGCATCACCCCGCGCGGGTACCGCACGATGATGGGCATCGATCCGGCTCGCGCGGCGCAGGGTCTTCTCGAGGCCGGCGCCGACGTGGTCGGCTGCAACTGCAGCCTGGCCGCGGACCAGATGGTCGAGCTGGTCGCCGATCTGCGGGCGGCCACCGACGCGCCGCTCATCGCCGAGCCCAACGCCGGTCAGCCGCGCCTCGAGGGCGAGCTGACCGTCTACGACGAGACGCCGAAGCACTTCGCCGCCGTGATGCCCTCGCTGGTGGCCCAGGGCGCGAACGTGGTCGGCGGCTGCTGCGGCACCACGCCCGAGTACATCGTCGCGCTGGTCAAGGCGCTGCGCGGGTAGCACTCTCCCGCTCGCGGCGCCGCGCGGGTGACGACTCCGACTCCCTCGGCGCGGCGCGGAACCGCACGCCGCACGTCCGGCCGCTGCGCGGTCAGCGCCCGTCGAGGAGCTGTTTCGCCTCGGTGGCGGACAGACCCCTGAGCTCGTCGAGCGCGATGCCGGCCGCCAGAAGCTGCTGCACCAGGTCGTACGGCAACGGCTCTCCGCCGGGACGTGTGGCGCGCGCCTGAGGACGGTCGGGCGGCACGCCTCTGTCGACGGCTTGCCAGAACTGGGACGCGGTGACGCGCAGCTGCCGTTTGAGGATGCGGGCGAACAGGCCTTTCGGGTACGGACTGCGGCCTTTGGAGATGACGGTGCGCAGCACATCGCCGCCGGGTAGCGTCGTCTCCCACACCTCGTGCTTGGACGTGTGCCGTCCGGGTGCGGCGGACGAGCAGCGCCACCCGTCGACCATGCAGAATCGGCGGATACCTCGCGGTCGCGCGACTCTCACCGGCTCTCCGTCGCCGCGCCCTCCGCACCGAAGAGCACGCGCGCGATGCCCTCCCGATCTACGGCCATCTGGAGTCGTCTCACATGGCCGACGTGCTCGCGGTGATTCGGGGCGGCATGCAGGTGGTCGCGCCACGCCTCGATGTACTCCAGCGTGGCATCGATGAGATCCTCCTGGGCTTCTTCGAGAGTGGCTCCAGCGCCGTGGACATCGAGCTCATCGAGGTAGATGCCGACCGCCGCCTCCTCGACGAACACCTGCGGCGCGAACGGACAGCACCGTGCCAGCAGGAGGCCGAGATCCTCGGCGTCGGCGAGGACGCCTTCACAGCGGCCGCGTCTGCCGATCATCTGCCAGTCTCCGGCCCGGACCCTGTCGAGCAGCTCCGGGAATCTCGCCCGCGCCTCGGTCATCTGCCACGTCTCCACGGATGTCACCTCGTGCTCGATCAGTGTGCCTCGAAACCATACGACATGTACAGGTTGACCATAGTGTACATGAGGTGACGTTGAAGAGCCGTCGGGGTGGACATCGTCAAGGCGTTCCGTACGGATCGGCGGTGGCCGTGGCGCGGTGGCCGTCGCTGTTGCTGCTCAGCCATCGCCTGTGTCCTTGCCGGCCCATCGTTGGTCGCCGTGCCGTCTATCCACGGTGTACTTCGACGGCGGGTCGGGTTCCTCTTCGCCGTGTGCGAAAGTACTGCGTAAGTTTGTCAATCACAAAATATCGCAGTAGAATCGCACACATGGACGAGCTGGAACAGGGCAGCTACGGACGTTCTGCCGGTGTCGATCTAGCTGCGGCGCTGGCGCACGCGGGCCTGCTCGTCTTCAGGACCGAAGACGCGGTGAGGCACGCGCCACCGGGTGTGCCCCCCAGCCAGGTGCCTTATCTCCTCAAGCTGCTCAGGGATGCAGGCTGGTTGATCCGCCTGAAGCGCGGGCTGTACGCGGGCACCGGTCGGCTCCCCGGTGGCGTCGACGTGCCTCCATTCGTTCTCGCCACGGCCGTCGTCAATCCCTCAGCGATCGGCCTCTGGTCCGCTCTGGCCTTCCATGACCTCACTGACCAGGTGCCGGTGGTCGTCACCGCACTGACGCCGCGCAAGGTGGTCACGCCGAGCATGCGGTCGGGAGGCAAGCCCGGCGGCAGACACTCATGGCATGTGGCCGGGATAGAGTGCCGGTTCTTCACGCTGACGGAGGCTCGCTACAGGATCGGGCTTCAACGGGCGTGGGCGGACGATCGATTCCAGTTCTCGATCACGGATCGCGAGCGGACGGTGCTCGACACGTTCGCGATGCCACGTCACTTCGGCGGCATCAGCGAGGGTCTGGCCATGCTTGAGAGATCCGTTGCCTCGCTTGATGTCGAGAAGCTCGTCGAGTACGCGCTGGCGCATGGGTCCACCGCCGTGATCAAGAGACTCGGGTGGAGTTTGGAGCACGCAGGCGTCGAAATTGCGCCACTCATGCCTCTGCTTGAGGCGCCCGCCGGCTCCTACAGCCTGCTCGATCCCGGCCGCGTACGTCGCGGAGAGCACGATCGGCGGTGGAAGCTCATCGTCAACCTCGGCGCCGGAGCCTCAGGTGAGTGAACTGCTGCCCCCCACTGCGCCGGCGCCTGATCGAGGAGCAGCGTCGGCTCCGAGTGCCTATGGACGTCGTGGAACGAGACTACGCGCTGGGGCACATCCTGGCGGCGCTGTACTCCCGTCCGTCTCTCAACGGCATGCTCGTCTTCAAGGGCGGTACGGCGCTCAAGAAGGCCTACTTCGGAGACTATCGTTTCTCGGTCGACTTGGACTTCACGGCAACCGACGGTCCGCGCGGCGATGCGCTGTTGTCTGAGGTCACGACTGCCGGGGATGAGGTTCTTGCACGACTCCTCGAGCAGGGGCCGTTCGAGGTGAGTGCCTCTCGGCTGCAGGGCAAGAAGGCCCACCCCGGCGGGCAGGAGGCATTCCGCATCGGTGTGAAGTTCCCGTGGCATCCGATGCCTCTCTGCAGCATCAAGCTGGAGATCACGGTGGACGAGCCGGTTCTCCTGCCGATCGCCGATCGTCCTCTGCTGCACGGGTATCAGGAAGCCGTCGCGGCGGAGCTTCGCTGCTACTCACTTGAGGAGATCGCGGCTGAGAAGCTGCGCACGATCCTGCAGGCACAGAGGCGGGCGGCCGAAGGCAAGTGGCTGCGCGACTGCGCCCGGGACTAGTACGACCTCTGGCGGCTCTGTGTCGATTCCCAAGCGCATATGGTACGGGCGGAAGCGGTCCGCCGGATCCTCCCGGAGAAGTGCGTTGTGCGGGCGGTCGAGTACGCGTCTGCCGACGACTTCTTCCCGGCGGCGGTGATGGAGGGCGCCACGCGACAGTGGACGACGAGCCTCGCGGCTCTGGTGCGACCACTGCCCGATTTCGATCGCTGCGTGATGGGTCTTCGCGAGCGACTCGACTCCTTCGTCGCCGGCTGAGACACCGACATTCTCCGCGGGCTGCCGCGAACTCCACGCCCCGGCGGGTCAGCGCGCAACGCAGGCGGCGATCCAAGAACCTCGCCGTCGAGCTGCTGCGCAAGCTGCTCAACGACGAGATCAAGGCGCGCTTCCGCCGCAACGTCGTCGAGCAGCGCAGCTTCTCGGAGATGCTCGAGCAGGCCATCCGGCAGTACAACCTGCGGGCGCTCACGACGGTCGAGGTGATCGACGAGCTCATCAAGCTGGCGCGCGAGCTGCGCGAGGCGCACAAGCGCGGCGAGCAACTCGGTCTCAGCGACGACGAGCTGGCCTTCTACGACGCGCTCGGTACCAACGACAGCGCCGTGGCCGTGCTCGGCGACGACACGCTCAAGGCGATCGCCCAGGAGCTGGTCGCGACGGTCAAGCGCAACGCCACCATCGACTGGTCGCTGCGCGAGAGCGCTCGCGCCAAGATGCGCGTCATGGTCAAGCGCCTCCTGCGCAAGTACGGCTACTCACCCGACAAGCAGGAGCAGGCTACCGTCCTGGTGCTCCAGCAGGCCGAAGCGCTCAGCGAGGAGTGGGCGGCGTAGCACCCGCCGCGAGCGCGGTGCGGTGGCTGGGGGGCCCGGCGCAGCAGCCGCCGCCTTGGGCGGCAGCCGGCACCGTGACGCAGCGCCGGCGGACGAGCAGATCCGGCCGGCGCGCCGGTCCCAGTCCCGCTACTCCGCGAAGACCGCCCCGACCGTGTCGAGCATGAGCCGCACGGCGTGCACCGACGTGAGCTGCGAGGGGTCGAACGGCGGGCTCACTTCCACCATGTCCATGCCGATGACGTTGGCGCGGGCGGCCACGGCGCGCAGGATGGCTTTGGCCTCGTAGTAGGTGAAGCCGCCCGGCTCGGGGGTGCCGGTGCCGGGCGCTATGGCCGGGTCGAGGGCGTCGATGTCGAAGGTGATGTACACGTCGGTGCCGGGTGCGATGTGCGCCACCAGCTCGTCGGGCGGCGTCCCGGCCGCCGCCTCGCACCAGAAGACGTGGGCGCCGCGGCTCTGGGCCAGCTCGATGTTGTCGCTGACGTTGTGCAGCCCGCGGATGCCGTACTGCGTGAGGCCGTCGATGAGGCCCTGCTCGTGGGAGCGGATGATGGGGCTGGCGTGGCTGTACTTCTGGCCGATCTCCTCGTCCCAGTAGTCCATGTGAGTATCGAACTGCACGAGGTGGAACGGCTTGCCGCCGCGCGCCTGGTGGACGCCCTTGAGCAGCGGGTAGGTGACCGAGTGGTCGCCGCCCATGGCCAGTGGGAAGAGCCCGGCGGCCAGGATGGCGCGCACCTTCTCGATGACGACGGCGTGGTAGTCCTCGACCGACGTGAGCGGCGGGATGGAGACGTCGCCGGCGTCGACGAAGCGCACGCCGTCGAGCACCGTTGCCTGCGCCTCGCCGTCGTAGCTGGCCTCGCCGCGGCCGCCGATATACGCGTACCACGTCGAGACCTCGCGCAGCGCCCGCGGGCCGTGCCGGGCGCCGGAACGGGCGACTGTGGCGGCGTCCATGGGGATGCCGAAGACGGCCACGTCGCCGTCGGCCGTGGTCGGCCCCGTGACGTACGGGCACTTCAAGAACGTGGCGATGCCGTTGAAGGGCAGTTCGGAGAAGGTCATGAAGCGTCCTCGGTCGATGGTGTGGCGGCGTGGGCGGCGCCGGCCGGCGGATGCTCCAGCGGCGACCACTCGTAGGAGTCCTTGGCGACCTTGAGGTACACCGAGGTCTCGGTGTGACGCACGCCGGGGATCTCGCGTACGCGATGGACGAGCAGATCGAGCAGCTCCTCCTGGTCGCGACAGACCAGGTTGGCGCTGATGTCGTGGGGGCCGGCGCAGAGGGCGACGAAGTCGACCTGGGGCATCGCCGCCAGGGCCTCGGCGACCTGCGTCATGCGGTCGCCTTCCACCTGCAGCAGGACCTCGGCGCGCATGTAGCCGAGGTCGAGCGGGTCGCTGACGGCGACGATCTGGATGACCTTGGTGCGGATGAGGCGGGCGACGCGCTGCCGCACGCCCGCCTCGCTGAGGCCGAGGTCCCTGGCGATCGTGGTGTAGGGTCGCCGACCGTCTTCCTGCAGGTGGCCGATGATGCGGCGGTCGGTCTCGTCCGGTTCGCGTCTGCGCATACTTGTCTGCCCCCTCGTACCCTCGCTCAGGCCATGCCCTTACCGTACTTCTTGCTCACCTCGACCACGGCCTCTTCCACGAGGTCGCAGCCGTGCGCGAACAGCTCCGGCGGCTGGTTGAGCGCCGGCGTGGGCCGGAACCAGTTGAACGCCGGCTCGTAGATGGGCACCACGCCCAGCCGCTCGAGGGCGTAGACGACCTCGCGGCAGAGCTCGTGCCCCGGTTTCTTCGTGTCCTTGTCCTCGACGAACTCGACGGCCATGTAGGCGCCCAGCACGCGCACGTCGCCGACGATCTCGTACTTGTCTCGCATGGCCCCGAACTTCGCCTTGGCGACCCTCTCGATCTCGGATACGTTGTCGAGTACCTTGTCGCGCTCCATGATCTCGATGAGCTTGAGCGCCACCATGCAGCCCACCGGCGAGCCGGCGAAGGTGCCGCCGGTGTAGAGCTCGCCGGCCGGCTCGCTCATGCGGTCGGCGCCGAGCGTACAGGCGAATGGAATGAGCCCGCCGCTGATGCCCTTACCGAGGCTCAGCAGCTCGGCCTCGACACCGGGATAGTGCTCGATCGAGAACCACTTGCCGGTGCGGCCCACGCCCTCCTGGACCTCGTCGTTGTAGAGGATCCAGTCGTACTTCTTGCACAGGTCGGCGAGCTTCCCGGGCCACTCGGCCGGCGGGATCTGGATGCCGTTCTCGCCCTGGATGAACTCCACGTTGACGCCGGCGATGGTCTCCGGCGTCGCCTTGTACTGCAGGATCATCTCCTCGATGTAGTCGAGGCAGGCGATGTCGCACTGGGGATACTGCAGGTGGTATGGGCAGCGGTAGCAGGTGGGGAAGGGGACGTTGATCCAGCCGCTCATGAACGGCTCGATGAAGTGGTTGTAGTGGGCGTTGTGCGGCCCCATGGCGCCGGTGCCGTAGTTGCCGCCGTGGAAGCTGCCCAGGAAGGTGATGACGAACGGGCGGCCGGGTCCGGCCGCCTCGCGCATGATGCGCACGGCGTTCTCGACGACCTCGCTGCCGGTGGTGTCGTAGACGACCTTGCTGAGCGGCGCCGGGGCGATCTGGTTCATCTTCTCGGCGAACTCGTAGTGGTGCCAGGTGCGCAGGGCGCTGAGGCACTCGGTGCCGTACTCCCGCAGGGCGGTGTGGGCGGCCGCGACGAGCTCCGGATGGTTGCCGCCCAGCGGACTGCTGGCCCAGCCGGTGATCCAGTCGATGTAGCGGTTGCCGTCGACGTCTTCGAGGAACCACCCGTCGCGATAGCGCGAGACGAAGTGGTTCGGCGGATGCTCACCGATCAGCGACACGCCGAGCATCGTGGTGTCGCCGCGCTGCATGAGGCGACTGCTCTCTGGGCCCGGAAGCGGAGTCTTCACGCTGGGCCGGCCGTACTCGGTCATAGCTTCCCCCCGTGGAAAGGCTGGTGGGCGGTGCACTGAGAGAGGTCTCGCGGCGAGATCCTGCCGGGGTTCCGCACGCTGGAACGCCTGTGTACGGCGGTCGCTCACCGAGGTGTCCTGTCCCGGCGACCGGTATCGAAGTATGGACGAATCCTACACGCACCATGGCGCACGGCAAGTCCCTGCTACCTACGACTTTCGTATCAGTGACGCGTACACCTGTCTGGGGCGATGGGCGGTCGTGAAGCGTGCGTCCGGGCCGCGAGCCCGTCGAGACGCGGCGTCCGGGCCGTGACCGATGGTACCTGAGCGGAGTGTCGGCTCAAGTCTGGGGCTTGGGCACTCGATATGGAACGTAGACGAAGAGAGACCGCAGAGGGACCGGCTGGACGCGCGGGAGGCACACGATGAGCGGCCGCAGAGCAGCGACGACAGACGGGAGCGCCGGATGGGTCGGCGGCAGGCTGCGACTGGCCGTGCCGTCCGTCCTGGCGGCGCTCGTGCTCGCCTTTGCCGGGGGTGCTGTGCTGGGCGGCTGTGGCGGCGAGCAGAGCGACGCCGGCGAGGCCGGCGGTACGCCGGCCGGCTCGGCGACCGCGACGCCCGCAGACGGGGCAAGCGCTTCACCGGCTCCGTCTCCCGAACCGGCCGCCGACCTCGTCTGGCCGACCACCTACCGCGACTGCTGTCTGAACGGCCTCTCGCCGGTGTCCGGTCCGGGCGCGAAGAAGATCGCCTGGAAGAGCACGCTCGGCTGCGAGTCGACCGGCTTCACCGTGCTCGACGCGGCCGGCCGGGTGGTCTTCGGCGGCAAGAAGAAGCTGGCCGTCTTCGATCCGCGGACAGGAAAGCCGGCCTGGTCCCGCGCGACCAGCGGCGAAAGCCGCCAGCACGCGTTCGCTCGCGCCGACGGGACGGTGATCGTGAGCGCCGGCAAGCAGGTCTTCTGCGTCGACGCCGACGGCACGGACGTCTGGAGCTACGGCATGCCGACGCCGGCCGACGCACCCGTGGTCGCCGACGACGGCACCATCTACGCGGGCAGCGAGGGCGGCACGCTGGTCGCCCTCTCAGCGGACGGCCAGGAGCTCTGGACGGCCGAGGTGAGCGACAACATCCACTCCCCGTCGATCGGCGAGGATGGCACGCTGTACTGCGGCGGCGCGCCGCTCGTCCTCTACGCCTTCAGCCCCGACGGCCGGCGACTCTGGGACATGTGGCCGGAGGGCGAGCTGCCCTCCTACGACGAGATGTACCCGTGGGTGAACTGCCTCCAGAGCCCGTCGATCGGTCAGGACGGCACGCTCTACGCCGGCGCGCAGGTGATGCCTGGCATCGACAAGACCGGGGCCCAGATCCCTAACTACAAGATCCCGGAGCACGGCAGCCTGTACGCCGTCACTCCCGACGGCACCAAGGTGCTCTGGTCGCACACGTGCAAGAGCTTCGCCACCATGACCCCGACGATCGCCGCCGACGGCACGCTCTACGCCGGCACGTCGGCCTTCAAGGTGATCGCCCTCCGTCCCGACGGCAAGGTCGTCTGGGACTTCCAGACCGCCACCAACGACTGCCCGTTCGTCTACAGCCCGCCCATCGGCAAGGACGGCCTGCTGTACGCCGCCACCTCGAGCGGCAAGCTGTACTGCATCACCCCGCAGGGCAAGCAGAAGTGGCTCTACGACTCGGGCAAGCCCTGGCTGCCCGACCACAACTCGAACAACCTGACGCCGCCGTGCATCGCCGAGGACGGCACCCTCTACACCGCCCAGTTCGACGGGACGGTGCTGGCCTTCGAGTGAGAGGGTCGGCCCGCCGCCGGCTTGGCGGTGATGTTCTGCCGGGTCCCCTCGACGAATGACGATCGCGCCCGGCGTCCTCGAGGGGGCCTACGTGAGCAGGTTCTCCAAGGCCGCCTCGCGGGCCTCGCGGACCATCACCTCCATCGCCACAGCTCCTCGACCAGGTCTTCGGGGGGCAGGTAGCCGGCGAGCAGCAGGCCGGGGGTGGACGCGCCGCACTGCACCTTCAGCTCGCCGCCTTTCCTCTCTTTGACCAGGCGGATGGCCCAGCCGAGCCGATCCTCGTCGAGCTTCTTGACCTCGCGCAGCGTGGTGGCCTTGGCGACTCCGCGCATGATGCATCCTGCCTCGCCGGCAGGCTTCCGCTCAGGCGGTGACCTCGTTCGGCGCCGGCAGGCAGGTGGCCAGCTCCACACGGTCGCGGCCGCGGGACTTGGCGCGGTAGAGCGCCTCGTCGGCCAGCACGACGAGGTCGTCGAACGAGGCTCCGCGCGCCGTCAGCACGCTGGCCACGCCGAAGCTGGCCGTCACCTCGATGTCGCCGAGGCCCTCCGCCGCCGCGGCGATGCCGCGACGCAGTCGCTCGGCGACTGCCAGAGCGCCCTCGGGCCCGATGTCGGGCAGCAGCACGGCGAACTCCTCGCCGCCGTAGCGACCGAAGACGTCGAAGGAGCGCAGGCGGTCGCTGCAGGCGTCGGCGACCGCGCGCAGCACCTGGTCGCCGCACACATGGCCGTACGTGTCGTTGATCTGCTTGAAGTAGTCGAGGTCGAACAGGACCAGCGACAGCGGCGCGTCATGCCGGCGGGCGCGGTTCAGCTCCGACCGGCTGAGCTCGAAGAAGTGGCGCCGGTTGAAGATCCCCGTGAGGCCGTCGAGGCTGGCGAGCTCCTTCACGCGCTCGAAAAGGGCGACCCGCTCGGTGATGTCGTGGAACACGGCGACGCGGCCGGCGAGCTGCCCTTCTTCATCGTGGACGGCGGAGAGCTCGAGGCTGTAGTGGCACTCCTCACCGCCGCGTTCTATCACCACTTCGGTGTCGGCGGCGTCGATGGAGCAGAGCCGCTCGAGCAGCTCCGGCTTCGCTTCCAGGATCAGGTCGATGGAGCGGCCGAGAGAGCGCCGACCGAGGTCCGGCAGCAGTATCGTGGCGGCCGCATTGAAGTCGGCCAGCCGGTCACGCGCATCGAGTACAAGGACCGGGTCGGGCATGTGCTCCACCACCATCTCGCGCGCCAGCGGGGCGACGTCGAAGAGGCGGAAGCGGAAGAGCGCGATCGCCATCAGGATGCCCGACAGGCAGAAGACGGCGGCGGTCGGGTTGTAGCCGACGAAGGGAGCGACGCCGAGGAGATAGAGGCCGTTGGCGAGGACCGGCAGGACCGTGCTGGCCAGCAGCAGCAGCGACTGCCAGCGGCGCACGCCGTGATCGTGCCGGATGGACGTGGCGAGGAGGATCGCGGCGGCCAGTGTGAGGGCGAGCGAGTAGCCGAAGTTGACGATGAGCACCCACGGCCCGTATCCGTAGTCGATCGTGGGGAGCGGGACGCCGTCCGTCACCAGGGTGGGTGCGGCGTAGAAGACGTCAGCGGGGTTGCTCCAGGAGAGGACGACCGTGGCCGCCGGGATGAGCCACAGCAGCCACGACCAGCGCAGGCGGTCGCGGTCGAGGTGGGCGAGCACCACGTGCAGCCAGAGGACCGGCAGGACCGCGATGCCCAGGTACTGCACGTTCGCCCAGAACAGCTTGTCGGCGACCGTCCCGGCCGCGAGCTCGAAGATGAAGCCGACCGTCCAGACGAGGACGGCGACGGTGGTGAGCGCGAAGTAGCCGGCCGCGGGCGTGCGGCGCGATCGCCAGGCGATCACGAGCAGCGCCGCGAGCATCAGGCAGCTCACGAAGAACGGCAGGAGATACGGTGAGTATGTCAGTTCCAGGACTGTACTCCCTGGGTCACGCCATGGGGCCGCCGGGTGTCGTGCGGGGCGGCGACCGGTCCTCCTGTGCTATCGGGCGCTGCGGCGCATCGGTTGAGCAGCTCGGCGGTCGTCTGGACAGGTGTTCTATGCCGTACTCTCCCGCCACCCCGCCCAGTCGCCCCCGTCGCGGCGGCCGCCCCCGTCGCGGCGGTCGCCCCGGTCGCCCCGGTCGCCCCGGTCGCCCCGGTCGCGGCGGTCGCGGCGGTCGCGGCGGTCGCGGCGGTCGCGGCGGTCGCGGCGCAGCGTGGTGTAAGCTTGCCGGACGAGTGAGCTGTCTGCGGGAGGCGGTGTCATGAAGAGAGAGCGGGGCGCGATGACGGCCCTGTATCCCCTGCCGGTCGTGCTGGTCACGGCGGGCGCCGGTGATGAAGCCGACATGATCACCATCGCCTGGTGCGGCACGGTGAACGGTAGCCCGCCGATGGCCGCCGTCGCCGTGCGTCACTCGCGGCATTCGTACAGTCTGCTCTGCCGCACGCGCGAGTTCGTCATCAACGTGCCTCGCGCCGGTCAGGCCGACGTGGTCGACATGGCCGGCCTAGAGTCGGGCCGGGCCGTCGACAAGTTCCGCACGTATGGGCTCACGGCGGCGCCGGCGACGCACGTGGCGCCGCCGCTCATCGCCGAATGCCCGGTCAACATCGAGTGCGTGATCCGTCACCAGCTCGAGCTGGGCTCGCACGACCTGTTCATCGGCGAGGTCGTGGCGGTCCACGCCGACGAGGAGCTGCTCGACGAGAAGGGCGGCATCGACGTCGCCCGGCTGGATCCGGTCGCCTACATGGAAGGCGAGTACTGGTCACTGGGGGCGAGGATCGGCGAGTTCGGGTTCACGGCGCCGATCGTCAGGCAACGCACCCAGGCGGCCGCCGGAGCCGCCGATGCGGGTACGGCGGCTCCCGCTGAGTCGTCGGACACGGGCACGGCTTCCGCCCGGCCGTCCGGAGAAAGCTGAACGCCCGCACGCCGCCGCCGGCGGCCGCCGCGGGCGCCTCGTCACAGGCAGGCCACATGCGCTACTACGTCACCACCCCCATCTACTACGTCAACGCCGACCCGCATCTGGGGCACGCGTACACCACGATCGCCGCCGACATCCTGGCCCGTCACCACCGGCAGTGCGGTGACGATGTGTTCTTCCTCACCGGCACCGACGAGCACGGCAACAAGGTCGCGCAGGCGGCCGCCGAGCTCGGTCGCACGCCCAAGGAGCACTGCGACACGGTGGCCGAGAAGTTCCGCGCCCTGACCGGCCAGCTCGACGCCTCCAACGACTTCTTCATCCGCACCACCGACCCCGAGCACGAACGCTTCGTGCAGGGCTTCGTCGAGAAGCTGCGGGCGGCCGGCGACATCGAGAAGCGTACGTACGGCGGCCTCTACTGCACCGCCTGCGAGGGCTTCTACTACGAGCGCGACCTCGTCGACGGCCGCTGTCCGATCCACCACACCGAGCCGGTCTGGCTGGAGGAGGAGAACTACTACTTCCTCCTCTCGAAGTATCAGGACCGCCTGGCCGAGCACTTCCGCGCCCACCCCGACTGGGTGAAGCCGAGGAGCCGGTACAACGAGGCCCTGAGCTTCATCGACCAGGGCCTCGACGACATCTCCATCAGCCGCCAGAGCATCACCTGGGGCGTCCCGGTCCCGTGGGACACCGAGCAGGTCATCTACGTGTGGGTCGACGCCCTCATCAACTACCTCTCGGCGCTCACCTACGCGCGGCCCGCTGAGGACCTGGCCGCCTACTGGCCGGCCCAGCACATCATGGCCAAGGACATCCTCAAGTTCCACGCCGTGATCTGGCCGGCGCTGCTCATGAGCGCCGGCTACGAGCTGCCGAGGAGCGAGTTCATCCACGGCTACCTGCTCATGGGCGGCGAGAAGATGAGCAAGACGCGCGGCAACGTCCTCGACCCGTTCGCGGTCATGGACACCTACGGCATCGATCCGCTGCGCTTCTACCTGTTCCGGGAGGTGACGTTCGGGCAGGACGGCGTCATCTCGATGGAGGGCTTCAACACGCGCTACAACGGCGAGCTCGCCAACGAGCTCGGCAACCTGGTGAGCCGCACCGTCAGCATGGTCGTCAAGTATCGCGACGGGCAGACGCCGGCCGCGGCCGCCGCGGCCGCCGGCGGTACCGGCGAGGCGGGCGCCTCCGGCGCCACGTCGCCGGCCGGCTCCTTGTCGCCGGCCGGCGAGGGCGCGGCCATGGTGGCCGCCTGCCGCGCCCGTCTCGACGAGTCGGACATCAGCGGCGCCCTAGAAGCGGTGTGGGAGCTGGTCCGCCGCCTCAACCGTCACGTCGAAGAAGAGGCGCCGTGGAAGCTCGCCAAGGACGAGTCGCAGGCGGTGCGCCTCGACACCGTGCTGCACGACCTGGTCGCCGGGCTGCGGCTGGTGGCGGTCTGTCTGCATCCCGTCATGCCGGGCACGAGCATCGAGATCCTGCGCCGGCTGGGCCAGCCGGCCGGGGCCGACGACCTGTTGTATGAGGACGCGGTCTGGGAGCGCGTGCGGCCGGCGGCCGTCGAGGCGGCGCCGTCGCTCTTTCCGCGCATCGACGCACCGACCCCGTGAGCGCCCTGGGAGCCGACGGGCGGCTCATCGACACCCACTGCCACCTCGACATGCTCCAGTATCCCGTCGCCGACGCGCTGCAGGACGCCGCCCGGGCAGGTCTGGCCGGCGTGATCACGGTGGGCATCGACGCAGCCTCCTCGCGGCGTGCCGTCGAGCTGGCGGAGTCGTACGCCGCAGCGCCGGAAGGCGTGGCGGTGTGGGCCACCGTCGGCCTGCATCCGCACGATGCGCTTCGCTGGGACGACGCGCTGGCCGCCGAGCTGCGGCAGCTCGCCGGTACTCCGCGTGTGGTGGCGATCGGCGAATGCGGCCTGGACTACTATCGCGATCTGTCGCCGCGCGACGCGCAGGTACAGGCCTTCGTGGCCCAACTCGACCTGGCGCGGCAGCTCGGCAAGCCGGTGGTGGTCCACGTGCGCGAGGCGGCCGACGACGCGCTCACCCTGCTGGCCGCGCACGGCGACGGGCTCACCATCGTCCTGCACTGCTTCTCGGCGCCGCCGGCGCTGGCCGAGTGCGTCGAGCGCGGCTACCTCGTCTCCTTCGCCGGCAACGTCACCTACAAGAACGCGGCCGATCTGCGCGCCGCGGCGCGCGCGGTGCCCGACGAGCTCCTGTTGCTGGAGACCGACGCGCCGTTCCTCACACCGGTGCCGTACCGGGGCCGCACGAACATGCCGGGACTGGTGGTGCACACGGCGGCGCTGGTGGCTGAAGTCCGCGGACAGGACGGCCGCGAGCTCGCCGACCTCACTTCGCGCAACGCGGCTCGCGTGTTCCGCCTCGAGGGAGCGTGAGGACGATGCCCGAGCCTGCCCGCCGGATCGCGCTCCCCGCTTGCGGGACGGCGCTTCCCGGCCACAGCGCCGTCCTTTCCGGCCGCGATCGGCCATGACCGTCCCGGCCAGACCGGCGGCGATGCGGCGCTACGGCCAGAACCACCTGGTCGACCGCGGCACCCTCGACGCCATCGTGGCGCTGACGGACGCATGGGCCGACGACGTGGTGCTCGAGGTCGGGGCCGCCGACGGCGTGCTGACGCGTGAGCTGCTCGAGCGGGCGGCGCTGGTCCACGCCTTCGAGATCGACCGCCGGTTCCTGCCGCGGCTCGAGAAGCTGGCCGGCGAACGCCCGGGGCTCCGGGTCCACGGCGGCGACGCCCTCAAGGCCGACCTGGGCGCGCTCTCGCCGGCGCCCACCCTGTTCGCCGCCAACCTGGCGTACAACATCGCCATCCCCATCATCGTCACCTCTGTGCACGAGCTGCCGACGCTGCGGCGCTGGGCGGTCATGGTGCAGAAGGAGCTCGGCGAGCGGTTGTTCGCGCGGCCGTCGACGAAGGCGTACTCGGCGGTCTCGGTGATCGTGCAGCTCGCCTGCCGGCCGGTGGCCGCCCGCCCGGTGCCGCGGACGGTCTTCTCGCCGCGGCCGCGGGTCGACTCGCTGTTCCTGGTCTTCGAGCGGCGCGAGCCGCCGGCTGGGAGCGGACGGCCGGAGCCGGCGCTGGTGGAGCGCATCGTCCGTGCCGCGTTCGCACAGCGGCGCAAGATGCTGGCCAACTCTCTCGCCGGCACGCCCCTTCCGGATGCCGGCGCACTGACGCCGGAGGCTGTACGACGGGCTCTCCTCCACGCTGGTCTTTCCGGAAGCGCGCGTCCGGAGGAGCTGGAGCCGGAGCGCTTCGTCGATCTGACGCAGGCCCTGGTCGGGCCTGCCGCTCGCGAAGGAGAGCGACGGTGAGCGGGCGCGCCGAAGCGGCCGGCGCCGGGGCGCCCCCGAAGCGGTTGGAGATCGTGGCGCCGGCCAAGCTGAACCTGGCGCTGCTGGTCGGTCCGCGCCGGCGCGACGGCTACCACGAGGTCTTCTCGCTGATGCTGCCCGTGTCGCTCGCCGACATCGTGACCGCGGAGGGCGCGGACGAGGGCGTCTCGGTGCTCTGCGATGTCTGCCCCGGCGAAGACAACCTCGCCGCGCAGGCCGTCCGGGCACTGGAGGAGGCGGCCGGCCGCAGCCTGCCTCTCCGGCTGAGCATAGAGAAGCGCATCCCGCACGGCGCCGGGCTGGGCGGCGGCAGCTCCGACGCGGCGGCGGCCCTGCGGGCGGCCGACCGTCTCTACGACCTGCACACGCCGACGTCTGTCCTGTACAGGGTGGCGGCCGGTCTCGGCGCCGATGTCCCGTTCTTCCTCTGGCCGGGGGTCCAGATCGCCATGGGCCGCGGCACCGCCCTGAGCCCGCTCGAGCTGCCGGGGCCGCTCGACCTGGTGGTGGCGGCCCCCGAGCTGGTCCTGCCGACCGCGGACGTCTACGGCTGGCGCGACGCCGAGACGGTGGTCGGCCTGCCCGAGTTCGCCGCGCGCGCGGCTCGCCTGCGGGCGCAGTTGCAGGCGATGCGGCGTCCCGCCGATCTGGCCGGACTGATCGAGAACGACCTGCAGCCTCACGTGGTCGCACGACATCCGGTCGTGGGGGAGCTGATCGGGCGTCTCAGGGAGCATGGTGCCCTGGCGGCGGCCATGAGCGGCAGCGGGAGCAGCGTCTTCGGTCTCTTCGCCGGGTCCGACGCCGCCGCCGATGCCGCGGCGGCGCTGAGGGCGTGGGCGGCCGAGCTTCCCAGTGGCGCCGGGCGCGGCAGCGCGGGACGCGACGCGGCTGCCGACGGCCGGCCGGGGCTGCGTGTGTTCCAGGTCGGCGACCTGCAGCCGCTGTCCGTGGCCGACGACTGAAGCCGCCGCGAGCGGTGCCGGCCGCGGCCGACGGCTTCGGTCCACGGCTGAGGTTGTCTCGAGCGGCGCCGGCCGCGGCCGACGGCCTCCGTCGACGGCCGTCCACCGACGCCCCGGTGGTACACTGCCGCTGCTTGCCGCTGGGGCGTAGCCAAGTGGCAAGGCAACGGGTTTTGGTCCCGTGATCGGAGGTTCGAGTCCTCCCGCCCCAGCCATGCGTCCCACCTCGACCACCACCTCGACCACCTCGACCATCTCGACCACCTCGACTCGCGCGTCCGGTCCGTGTCAGGTGCCGCCGGCTGGTCCGGCGGCAGGGGCGACCGTCCGGGCGCCGAAACCCGCTGCATGCACGCGCTGCGCACCCTGGGCATCGGCTCCGCTCTGCGGGGCGGCGGCCGGGCCGACATCGTCGCCGGCGTCACCCTCGCGGCGATGGCGATCCCGGAGGCGCTCGGCTACTCGCTGCTGGCCGGCATGCCGCCGGTCACCGGCCTCTGGTGCATGCTGGTGCCGGTGGTGGTGTATGCGCTGGTGGCTTCGTCGCGGCAGCTCGTCATCGGACCCGATTCGGCGACCGCCCCGCTCGTGCTGGCGGCCGTGCTGCCGCTGGCCGCCCTGGGAACGCCGCGCTACGCGGCACTGGTGGCCCTGCTCTCGTTGCTGGTGGGGCTCATGCTGCTGGTCGTGTACGTCGCCCGTCTCGGCGTGCTGGCCGACTTCCTCTCCCGGCCGGTGCTGACCGGCTTTCTCGCCGGCATCGGCGTCGCCGTCGTGGTCAGCCAGCTGCCGGCCCTGCTCGGCGTGGAGACGACGGCCCGTACGACCATCCCGCTGCTCGTCGATCTGGTCCGCGGCCTCGACGATATCGTGTGGCCGTCGCTGGCGCTGGGAGCGCTCACGATCGCGGTCATCGTGGCCTTCGAGCGGTACCTGCCCCGGTGGCCGGGGCAGCTCGTCGCCGTGATCCTGGCGGTGCTTCTGGCGCTGGCGCTCGATCTGCGCGCCCGGGGCGTCGTGACGCTGGGCGCCGTCGACACCGGCCTTCCCGACTTCATGCTCCCGCTGGCCGGCTGGCGGGAGCTCGGTCCGCTTCTGGTGCCGGCGTTCGCCATCGTCGTCATCGTCATCGCGCAGACGGTGGCGACGGCGGAGTCGTATGCGTTCCGGCGCCGCTACCGGGTGAGTCCGGCGCGCGACATCCTCGGTCTCGGCCTGGCCAACGCGGCCGCCGGGTTCTCGGGCACCTACTGCGTCAACGGGAGTGCCACCAAGACGGCGGTGGCCGACGCTGCCGGCGGCCGCAGCCAGGTCGTCTCGCTCGTCATGGTCGTGGCCGTCGTGGCCGTCCTGCTGGCCGGGACCGGGGTGATCGCCTTGCTGCCGAGCACCGCTATCGCGGCGGTCGTCATCGTCGCCGGGTGGCGACTCGTCGACGTCGCCGGTCTGCGGTCGGTGCTGCGCGTACGGCCGTGGGAGTTCGCCGTGGCTCTCATCGGTGCGGCCGGCGTAGTCCTGCTGTCCATCACCTACGGCTTCCTGATCGCCGTAGCGCTCTCGATCATCGACAGGATGCGGATCGCGCATGTCCCCAGCGACGCGATCCTGGGCGAGGTGTCGGAGTCCGGCTGGCACGACGTCACCAAGCGTCGCGGCGCTCTGGCCCCGCGCGGGATGATGGCGTACCGGTTCTCGTCGTCGCTGTACTTCCCGAACGCGACCCGCTTCCACGAGCGGGTGCTGCAGATGGTCGACGACGCCCGTACCACGCCGCGCTGGTTCGTGCTCGACGCTTCGGCCGTCAGCGACGTCGACTACACCGCCGGGCAGACGCTGCTGGCGGTGGCCGACGAGCTGCAGCAGCGGGGGGTCGTGTTTGCCGTCGCCGAGGTGACCGATGACCTGCGCGAGCTGCTGGCCCGCTACGGGCTGGTCGAGAAGATCGGCGCCGAGCACGTGTTCGACACGCTCGACCTGGCGGCCGAGGCGTACGTGAGGGAGCCCGGCTCGCGGCCTTGACGGCCGGCCGTCGGCGGCCGCGGCGAGCCTGCGGCGACGCCGGCGGCGGCGAGCCTGAGGCGACGCCGGGCGGGAACGGCCGGTGATATACTGCGCCGGCCTTTCCGCCCCTCTCGCGAGGTGTCGCATGGACCGTCACTCCGTCCCCGCACCGCGTTCCCGACCGCTCGCCGTCGTCATCCTGGCCGCCGGGCTCGGCACGCGCATGAAGTCGGACGTCCCCAAGGTGCTGCACGAGGTCTGCGGCCGGCCGATGCTGGCCTATGTGCTCGACGCCGCCCACGATGTGGTGCCTGAGCGCATCGTCGTGGTCACCGGCGTCGACCACGACGCCGTGGCGGCGCTGCTGCCGGCCGGCTGCGAGCGCGTCATCCAGCAGCAGCGGCTGGGCAGCGGCGACGCGCTGCGCGTCGGCATGCAGCCGCTGGAGGGGTTCGACGGCGACGTGCTGGTGCTGGTCGGCGATGCTCCGCTGATCGACGGGCCGGCGCTCGACGCGATCATGAGCGCCCACCAGCGCAGCGGCGCGGCGGCGACGGTCACCAGCGTCGTGCTCGACGAGCCGGCCCACTACGGGCGCATCGTCCGCGACGATCACGACGCCGTGGTGCGCATCGTCGAGGCCCGCGACGCGACGCCGGAGCAGCGCGCGATCCGCGAGATCAACGTCGGCTTCTACGTCTTCGACGCCGCCGACCTGCGCCGTCTCCTGCCGCGGCTGCAGACAGACAACGCCCAGGGCGAGCTCTACCTCACCGAGCTCGTCGAGCTGCTGCTGGGCGAGGGTGGGCAGGTGGCCGGCTACGCCCTGCCCGACCCCGAGACGGCCCTGGCCATCAACTCACGCGTCGAGCTGGCCGCCGTCAACGCGGTCGTCCGGCGCCGCGTCCTGGAGCGTCTCATGCTGGCCGGCGTCACGGTCGTCGATCCGTCGGGCACGTACGTCGACTGGGGGGTCGAGGTGGGGCGCGACACCGTTCTGCACCCCGGCACGCACCTGGTCGGTCACACCCAGGTCGGGGCGGCCTGTCGGATAGGCCCCGGCGCCTATCTCGAGGACGCGTTCGTCGGCGACCGCGCCCGTGTCGTCTCCTCGCACCTCTCCCAGTGCGTCGTCTCGTCGGGCTGTACGGTGGGGCCGTTCGCCTACATCCGGCCCAACACGGTGCTGCAGGAGGGCGCCAAGGCCGGCACGTTCGTCGAGATCAAGAACAGCACCGTCGGTCGCGGCAGCAAGGTGCCGCATCTCAGTTACGTCGGCGATGCGGTCATCGGCGCAGACACCAACATCGGCGCCGGTAACATCACCGCCAACTACGACGGCTTCGAGAAGCACCCCACGACCATCGGCGACAACGTCAAGACCGGCAGCGACACCACGTTCGTGGCGCCGGTGCGTGTCGGCGACGGCGCCTTCACCGCCGCCGGCTCGGTGATCACGCACGACATACCTCCCGAGGCGCTCGGCGTGGCGCGCCAGCGACAGACGAACCTGGAGGGGTACGGGCGCCGCCGGCGCGAGCGCGGCGGTACCTCCCGGCCGTCCGACTGAGGCGCGCTCCGCGACGTCATCGCGCCGCGGGCGCGGCCGACGGAGCCGCCCGCCCGCTGCCGGACGCTCTCGCGCCGCCGATCCCGCACCTCTGGTAGAATCCCCGGGTCGACCGCCGGATGCAGCAGCTTCGCCGGCCGATCACCTGTCATCGCAGTGAGGCCGAGGGGCATGACCGACACATCTTTCGCGCCGGACGGCGGGCGCAACGACGAGGCCACTCTCTGCTGGCGCAACGAGAAGCGGCTGATGGTCTTCGCCGGCCGTAGCAACCCCGAGCTGGGCGTCCGCATCGCGGACGTCCTCGGCGTCAGGCTCGGAAACGTCACGCTCAAGACGTTCGCCAACGGGGAGAACTACGCCCGCTTCCAGGAGAGCGTCCGCGGCAGCGACCTTTTCATCGTCCAGTCGCCGTGCGGCAAGGACACCCTGAACGATCACGTCATCGAGCTGCTCATCATGGTCCAGGCGGCCAAGCTCGCCTCGGCCAGGCGCATCACGGCGGTGGTGCCGTACTTCCCCTACGCGCGGCAGGACAAGAAGAGCTCGGCTCGCGAGCCGATCTCGGCCCGTCTCATGGCGACGCTGCTGGAGGCCGCCGGCTGCTCCCGGGTCCTGTCGATGGACCTGCACCAGGGGCAGATCCAGGGCTTCTTCCAGATCCCCGTGGACCACATGACCGCCGTGCCGATGCTCGCCGACTACTTCGCCTTCAAGCAGTTCGACGCCCCGGTCGTGGCCGTCTCGGCCGATGCCGGCGGCGTCAAGCTCGCCAAGCGCTTCCAGGCGCACATCCCCGACTGCGGGCTGGCCGTGCTCACCAAGCAGCGCACGGCCCACAACGAGGCCGAGGTGCTGCACTTCATCGGCGACGTCGCCGGCAAGGTGGCGATCATCATCGACGACATGATCGACACCGGCGGCTCGATCGTGGGCGCCATCGACACGTTGTACGCGCACGGCGCCCGCGATGTCTACGCCGCCGCCACCCACGGCATCTTCTCGCCGCCGGCGCGGGAGCGCCTGCGCGCCTCGCAGGTCCGTGAGGTCGTGGTCACCGACACCATCCGCGTAGAGCCGGGCCCCGACGACGACAAGATCAAGGTCCTGTCGGTCGCCGGCGTGCTGGCCAACGTCATCCGCGCTGTGTTCACCGACGATTCCGTCAGCGACATCTTCGCCGGCGAGCACCAGCTGTTCTGACCGATACAGGAGAAGTGACATGGAGCGAGTCGAGCTCGTCGTCAAAGAACGAGAGTCCGCAGGCAGCCGCACCGCCAGGAGGCTGCGCCGAGACGGCGTCATCCCCGGCGTCCTCTACGGTTCGGGCAAGCCGGCCACCCCGATCGCCATCGACCCGCACGCCCTGCGGGAGGCGGTCAGCACCGGTCACGGCACGCACGCCGTCTTCGATGTGGTGTTCGAGGGGCAGAAGACGAAGCATCACGCGATCATCCAGGAGATGCAGCTCGACCGGGTCAAGGACCTGGTCACGCATGTCGACCTGCGCGAGGTCAAGCTCAGCGAGCCGATCGAGGCCGACGTCGGCGTCAGCCTCGAGGGCACGGCGCCCGGCGTCAAGGCCGGCGGTCTGCTCGAGACGGTCATCCACGAGATCCGCGTCAAGGCGCTGCCCGGCGACATCCCCGAGCACCTGGTCCTGGACATCAGCCATCTGGAGCTCGGACAGGTAGCGCGCGTCAGTGAGCTGGTCGTCCCCGAGGGCGTGGCCGTGCTGAGCGACCCCGACGAGACGGTCGTCACCGTCATCCCGCCGCGCGGCGCCACCGAGGAAGAAGAGGCCGAGGAGGCCGCCGCCGCTGCCGCCGCCGAGGGCGAGGAGCCGGCCGAGCCGGAGCTGGTCGGCAAGGGTCGCGAGGCCGGGGAAGAGGAGGCCTGAGGGCCGGCGCAGCGCGTCGTCCCTCAGCGCTCCCGGCCGGCCGCCGTGGCGACTACGCCGCAGCCATGGGGTGATCGCGGGTCGGGTGCGGTGCCGTGAGGCTGCGCACCCGACCTCAGCCGGTCGACCGGCTCATCGTCGGCCTCGGCAACCCCGGCTCACAGTACGCCCGCACGCGCCACAACGTCGGCTACCTCGTGCTCGAAGAGCTGGCGCGCCGGCATGGCTTCGCCAAGCCGGCGCGTGCCTTCTCCGGCCGGTACGCGACCGGCGAGATCCACGGCATCCGCGTCGGCCTGCTCACGCCGACCACCTTCATGAACGACTCGGGCCGGAGCGTGGCGGCGGCGGTGCGCGAGCTCAAGCTGGACCTTGAGGCGCTGCTCATCGTGCACGACCACATCGACTTGGCGTTCGGCCGTCTTCGTCTGCAGCACGACGGCGGTCACGGCGGCCACAACGGCCTCAAGAGCGTGCACGGGCTGCTCGGCGTCGAGTTCGATCGCCTGCGGGTGGGCGTCGACCGGCCGCCGACGACCGACCCCGATATCGTCGCCGACTACGTCCTGAGCCCCTTCTCCGAGCCGCGGGCCGAGGTCGACGAGCTGGTGCGGCGTGCCGCCGATGCGGTCGAGGTCTGGCTGCGCGACGACCTCGAGACGGCCATGCAGGCGGTCAACAGCGGCGTCTGACATCGTGGGGCGCGGCGTCTGACCGTGCCGGCCCGACGGCGCCGCGCCTGACCGTGCCGGCATGACGGCCGCTGCGCCTGACCGTGCCGTGCGGCTGCGCCTGACCGTGCCGGGAGTGGAGCGCGGCGCCTGGCTCTGCTGCAGGGCAGCGCTGCGTCTGACCGTCCGGCAAGGCGCCGCCGCGCGACGGCACCGCGTGGCGCCGCCGTCAGCGGGCCTTCTGCACCGTCAGCAGCAGGTCGGCGAGATCGTTGACCGCGCGGTCGAGGCAGCGGCGGGTGATGCTGTTGACGCGCGCGCTGTAGCCGTGCCGCGCGTACTCCCTGACCAGCATCGTGTACGAGCGGTGCGCCCACTTCGCCGCGCCGCGGGCGGCGGCGGCGGCGGACGAGCGCACCCGCACGCGCCCCGGTCGTATCCAGCGCCGGTTGTCGCCGCGCCGGTCGGTGCGGCGTTCGACGGCATCCTCGTAATTGGAGTGGATGCGTTCCTCGAGCCTGGTCTGGTCGGTGTGCAGCGGGTTGCAGATATCTGAGTAGTAGTGCGAGAGGAGTGCGAAGCTGATGCTGGCGGCGCGCCTCTTGCCGGCCCTGAGCTGACGGACCGTGCGGCGGTACAGCTTCTCGATGTGCGTGGGGGCGTCGCCGTAGCGGCCGCCCCACACATCGTAGACGTGATGGTAGAAGTCGCGCAGCCTGGTGTCGGGGTCGTCGGTGTGCGGCAGCGCCGCTTTGAGGTCGAGCCACCCGCACCCGGCGGCGCGGGCCAGCCGGTCGGCCTCGACGAGCACCCAGTCGTGCGTACCGAAGCCGTTGCCCCAGTCATCGCCGTTGGCCCAGGCGGCGGCGCGCTGCGGTACGACGGCGATGAGCGCCAGGACGGCCACGACCTGGATCACGACCAGTGTCACGGTCACAGACGCTCGGCGGAGGAGGACGTATCGGGATCTCATCGTCACCAGCATATCTCGACGGCGGGACGGATCCCCCGTCACCTTGAGGAGGGACCCTCTACGCCGTCAAGACGCTCAGGGGATCGTGGACATCCTGGGGGCGCGGAGATGTGCACACATCCCCGAGCGGCCCAGGGCGCGACACTCCTCCCCAGGTCGAACGCGCGCAGCCCCGCGCCGCACTGAGCATGGCGGGCCGCCGGCTGTTGTCACAGCGGTGCACGGTTTGCAGACCCACGCAGCGGCGGAGGCATCAAGAACCCCGCGCCGCCGGTCGACTGCTTCCTGTGGGGAGTACGACGGTCCCGGCGGCGTGACCCACGCAGGGACCCGGAGCACGTGACTCCGGGATGCGTGGGAGGCATGCATGGCCCAGTGGCCGGCCGGGGAGTCGACAGTTGCAGAGAGACCGACGCCGAAGCTGCTGCGTGTCGGCATCGCCTGTGCCCTGCTGGTGCTCGGCGTCGCACTGATCTGCTGGCTGCCGGAGGCCGCCGCGGCCGTCTCCGAGCCGCTGCGCTTTGCGACCGAGGACGGTCGGCGGACCGGCGACCGGCAGGGCATGGACCTGCGGACGGGCACGGCGCCCTCCGCCGGTAGCCGGGCGGCCGGCTACGTAGCGCCGCCGCTGGGTCTGCCGCCGGCCCGCTCCGGCGCCGGCAGCCATGCGCTGCGGCAGGCGCCGTCGCGTCACATCAGCCGGGCCGCCTTCGACCTCCGTCTGTCCGGACCGCTGCCGGCCGTCCGCGACCAGGGCCGCTACGGGACGTGCTGGGCGTTCGCCGCCCTTGCCTCCCTGGAGTCCTGTGCCGCCGACGTCACCCGTCTCGACCTCTCGGAGAACAACCTCGTGAACCGGGCCGGCTTCCGCCTGCGCTTCGGGCAAGGCGGCAACAGCCGCATGGCGACCGCCTGCCTGGCGCGCTGGGACGGTCCCGTGCTGGAGCGCGACGACCGCTACGCCCGGCCCGGGGCATCGCCGGACGGCCTGCCGGCGCGCCTGCGCATACGCGAGGTGCTGTTCCTGGCGCCGCGCAGCGGGGCCGCCGACAACGCCGCTCTCAAGTCGGCGGTGCTCACGTACGGGGCGGTCGACTGCTCCATGTACTGGGACGACTACTGCTATCGGCCCGGCCGCGCCAGCTACTACTACGACGGCATCGGCCTCAATCACGACGTCACCTGCGTCGGCTGGGACGACCGCTATCCGGCGAGCGCCTTCGTCGAGCGGCCGCCGGGAGACGGCGCCTTCCTGGTGCGCAACAGCTGGGGCAGGGGCTTCGGTGACGGCGGCTACTTCTGGGTCTCCTATCACGACACGGCCTTTGCCGGCGACGCCGCGGTGTTCGCCGCGGCGGAGACGCCGGGACGGTACTCCACCGTGTATGGTCACGACGAGCTGGGGTGGATCGACTCGGCCGGCTTCGATGGAGCGCCGGGTCACGCCTGGTTCGCCGCCCGCCACGTCGCCGAGGCCAGTGGTTCGCTGGCGGCCGTGTCGTTCTACACGCCGGTCGCGGGTGCGCGCTACGAGGTGTACGCGGGCCCCAGCCTCGAGCATCTGACCCCGTCGCCGCTCGCCGAGGGGAGCATCGAGCAGCCCGGATTCCACACCGTCGACCTGCGCGAGCACCCGGCGGTGCAGAGCGGCCGTCCGTTCGTCGTGGCCGTGATGCTGCGCACACCCGGCTTTCTGCGTCCGGTCGCCGTGGAGCGCTCGTGGCCGGGGTATGCGGCGGCTGTGACCGCAGCCGGCCAGAGCTACGTGAGCGCCGACGGCCGTCACTGGCTCGACCTCGGTGGGCAGCGGCCGGCGGCCGATGTGTGCCTCAAGGCGTACACGGTCGACGAGGAGCCGCCGGCGACCCCGCCGACGGTGGTGGTCGACAGCCTGAGGATCCGCAGCGGGCGCGGGGCGCGCATCACCTTCCATGTGGCTCACGCGACGCCGCGGACCACGGCGCGGGTCACCCTGCGTCTGGTGACCCGGACCGGGAAGACGGTCCGCCGGACGACGTTGCGTGCCGTGCCGACCGGTGCGCGGCGGGTCTGGCGGCCGGCCCGGCGTCTGCCGGCCGGCCGGTACCGGGTGGTCGTCCGGGCAGTCGATGCACAGGGCGATCGCCAGCTCGGAGCAATCCGCACGACGGTGCGCGTGACTCCTCGCGCGCGGTGAGCCTTGGGACGCGGCGGCACGCCGCGGCGGATCACAAGGCTCAGAAGGGATGTCCGTCACCGCTGTTCAAGCGCCGCCACAGCCGTGTCGATAAGGCTGATGGCTCGGTCTCCGGAGGCTGATCATGTTGTTGACGATGAAGTCGATCTCGCATTGCGGGCGGGCGTGGCGCGCCCACGGCGCGACGCTGGTGCTCCTGGCGACGCTGGCGGTCGTCGCCTGGGCCGCGCTGAGCGGCTCGCGAGCGGCAGCGGCCGGCCCGCCGGCGTCGGCGGTCCGCTCTCCGGTGCCGTCCTGGTGGTGGCAGAACCCGCTGCCCCAGGGGAACGATCTGATGTGCGTCCGCTTCACGGACGCACGGCACGGCACGGCCGTGGGCAGGAGCGGCACCATCATCCGCACGCTGGACGGCGGCGCCTCCTGGCGCAGCCCGCGCCGCGTGCCGGCCGGCGGCGATCTTCATGGACTGGTTTTCGCTGCTGCCCGTAAGGGACTCGCGGTCGGGAACGACGGCCGCATCCTGCAGACCACCGATGGCGGCGCCACCTGGAAGGCTCGTCCGTCGGGAATCGGGGAGGACAGTCTGCGCGGCGTCGTGTACTCCGTGGGTGGTCGGGTGGCGGCGGTAGTCGGCGACCGTGGCACCATCCTGCGCTCGGCGAACGGGGGGCGGACGTGGCGGCGGATGCCGTCGACCACGCGCGTCGATCTCGAGGCCGTCGACATGACGGCCTCCGGGCATGGCTGGGCGGTCGGCAGGAACACGCTGATCGAGACGCTCGACTCCGGCAAGACCTGGCGTCGGCGGTCCCTCGGCCTCGACGCCCTACTGATGTGCGTAGCGGTGCTCGACGACGCTATGGTGCTCGTCGGCGGCATCGACTCCGACGGCGACGGCGTGATCCTGCGGACCGACGACGGTGGCGGCATCTGGCAGGTCGTCCTGCGCATCCCCGGCGACGAGGGCGGCGAGATCGTCCCGGCGCTGTACTTCACCGATGCCGGACAAGGCATGGCGGTGGTACAGAACGACAGTGTGACGACGACGAGCGACGGGGGCGTCACCTGGTCCGATCCGGTGGAGACGAACTGGATCACGGCCAACTCGGTCTGTGCGACCCCGGCCGGTGATCTCTGGACGGTCGGCGCACTGGGCACCATGGCGACGAGCACCGACGGCGGCGCGACCTGGACCGACGGCGTGCACGGCGAGCGCTTCACCGTCGACGCGATCGACATGGTCGACAAGCGGACCGGCTGGGCGGTCGGCAGCCGGGCCACGATCGTCAAGACGACCGACGGCGGCGCGACCTGGGCTACCCAGGATATACAGGCATACCCAAGCGACGAGTGGGCGGATGTGGACTTCGTGGACACCCGGCACGGCTGGGTGGTCGGCGAGGACTCCTACGCCGGGGATCAGAGCGGCGTCGCGTTCCGCACCCGGGACGGCGGCGAGAGCTGGGAGGAGCAGATCTGGCTCACCAGCCCGGGTCTGTGCGGCGTCGACTTCGTGACCGCCGGGCGTGGCTGGGCGGTCGGCCGGCGCGGCACCATCCTCGCCACCCGCGACGGCGGGACCACCTGGACGGCGCAGCGTTCCCGGGTCGGCAACAGGCTCAACGCCGTGCGGTTCGTCAGCGCGCAGCGCGGCTGTGTCGTCGGTGACTACGGCACGCTACGCTTCACGCGCGACGGCGGCCGCACCTGGAAGAAGTCCGCTTGCCGGACACACAAGGACGTTCTGGACGTGGCGTTCCGCGACGCCCGGCACGGATGGGCCGTCGGCGACGGTGGGCTCGTCCTGCGCACCGGCGACGGAGGTCGGAGCTGGCGTCGCGTCAGCGTGCGCGCGGCCGGCAAAGGTGATCTGACGGGCGTCGCCCTGGGCGGATCTCGTCGGATCTGGATCGCGAGCTACAGCGGCGCCCTGCTGCGCTCCGACGACGACGGCCGGACGTGGCGCAGGCAGCGTCCGCTGGGCGCGGACCCGATGGCCGGCGGCCTGAACGACGTCGAGTGTGTCGGCTCGCGGACGGTCTGGCTGGCCGGCAACTTCGGCGCCATCGCCAAGAGTGTCACCGGCGGCCGGGCGGCGCGCTGAGGGCAACGGACGCACTCATGCCGGCGCGCTACCCGGCAGCGGTGGTGGCGCCGCAGGATGTGAACGACGATGGTGACCACGACGGAGACGGACAGGCGCGTGGCCGGGCCGCGCGCCTGGGTATCCGACTGACGGCGTAGAATAGGACGACAGGACCCCGGTCTCGTGGAGATCGGGGCCTTCGTCGTGCCCGGAGGCGGCTGGTGTTTCTCGACTACGTGCTCAAAGACGATGAGACCGCCGCGATGCTGCGCCGCCTGCGGCCCGGTCGCGGGCTGTACGCGCCGTCCTTCCTGACTCCTTTTGCGGCGGCCGGCGTCATGGCCGTCCGCCGCGGGCCGTGGCTGGTCGTGGCGCCGGACGGCGAGGCGGCGCGTCGCGTGGCGTCCGAGCTGGGCGTCTACCTCGACGCCGATGTGCCGGTGCTGCCGGCGCGCGGCGTGGCCTGGGCCGGCGACCTGGCCCCGGCCGTGCATGTCTGCGGCGAGCGGCAGCGGGCGCTGATCGCCCTGCATGCTGGGGCGACCACGGTCGTGGAGGCAAGCGCCCTGCTCGAGCGCTTCCCCGGGCCCGGGCTTCAGCACGCTCCGCTGGACATCCGCGAGGGCGGCGAGCTGCCTCTTGGACACGCGCTGGACCAGCTGGTGGCTCTGGGATACGAGCGCGGCGACCAGGTCCGTGACCGCGGGCAGTTCGCGGTCCGCGGCGGCATCCTCGACGTGTATCCGTCCACCGGCGAGCCGGTGCGCGTGGAGCTGTGGGGTGACGAGGTCGATTCCCTGCGGCGCTTCTCCGTCTACTCGCAACGCACCATCGCGCCGCTGACCGCGGTGACCGTGCACGCGGCGACCGAGGTGGACGGCGCCCACCCGGACTTCCGGCGCAGCATCGATCGGGTGCTGGCCGACGTGGAGCGCCTGATCGGTGGATGGTCGGTCGAAGGGCGCGGGATCGAGGACGGGCGCCTGGATATCGATGAGTCCGTTGAGGGCGACGAGGGCCTGGGGGCCGACGAGCTGCAGCGGCGCGCCGCCCTGCGGGCCGTGGAGGCGCTCTCGGCGCGCTTCACGACCGTCGCCGACGTGGCGGCAGCCGCCGACGGCGTGGCGGTCGACGACGGCGTGGCGGCAGTCGGACAGGCGGCCGGTCGCGCCGCGGCTGCGGCTCCCGCTGATGCCGGGTCCGGCGGACCGCGGCTGCTGCTGGTGGACCCCGACGAGGTCGCGCGGGTGCTTGTCGATGCGGCGGCGGCCGCCGAGGCGGCGCAGCCGCGGCCGGCCGAGCGGCAGCGGTTCTACGAGTCGCCGGCCGACGTACGCGAGTGGCTGCGGCCGGCCTTCGCCATCGAGACCATCCAGCGCGACCAGACCGTGCGCCTCGACGCCGCCCGGCCGCAGGTGGCGGCGCGTGACCTCGGCAGCGCCGAGGGCGATCTGACGCGGCTGGTCAGCGACGGCTACCGCACGTTCGTGGTGTTCCGTCACGCCGGCGAGGCCGGCCGCGCGGCCTACCGCTTCAAGTCGCTTGAGGCGCAGCTGATCGAGGCTCCGGCCGATGACGGGGCGGCTGCGGCGGAAGGTCGGCCCTCCGCAGGGCGCCCCGGGGCCGCCACGGCCGCCGCCCGAGCGCCGCGCCTGCCGGAGGAGCCCGGCCTGTACCTCATCGCGGCGTCGCTGCGCGACGGCTTCGTGAGCGCCCAGCTCAAGCTGGCGGTGATCCCTGAGCGGGCGCTGGTGCGCGCCGCGCGCGGTGAGCCGCGCTTTGTGGGCGGCGCTCGCCTCACCTCGTTCTTCGACCTGCGCCTCGGCGACTACGTGGTGCACGAGGACTACGGCATCGCGCGCTTCGCCGGCATCGAGACCAGGACGGTCGCCGGCGTCACGCGTGACTACCTGTTCCTGCAGTTCAAGGGCGAGGACAAGGTCTTCCTGCCGCACGACCAGATGGGCAAGGTGAGCCGCTACATCGGGGCCGGCGCCGCGGCGCCGGCCCTCAACAGCCTCACCGGCACGGCCTGGCAGACGGTCCGCACCCGGGCCCGCCGGGCGGTGCTCGAGATGGCAGGTGAGCTGCTCGAGCTGTACGCCGCCCGCCAGGCGCAGCCCGGCTTCGCCTACCCGCCCGACGGTGAGCTGATCGCCCGTCTGGAAGACCTGTTCCCGTTCGAGGAGACCGACGACCAGGCGGCGGCCATCGACGACGTCAAGAACGATATGGAGGCCGCCTGGCCGATGGACCGGCTGGTCTGTGGCGACGTGGGCTACGGCAAGACCGAGGTCGCCCTGCGCGCCGCGCTCAAGGCTGCCGAGGCCGGCAAGCAGACGCTCGTCCTGGTGCCGACGACCATTCTCGCCCAGCAGCATCTGGCCACCTTCTCGGCCCGCTTCCGCGACTTCCCGGTGCGCGTGGAGATGGTCTCGCGCCTGCGCTCGGCGGCCGAGCAACGCCGCATCCTCAAGGACTTCAGCGAGGGCCGCATCGACATCCTCATCGGCACGCACCGCCTGCTGAGCCGCGACGTGAAGCCGCACGACCTCGGTCTGGTGGTGGTCGACGAGGAGCAGCGCTTCGGCGTGCGCCAGAAAGAGCTGCTGCGGCAGCTCAAGCTGCAGGTGGACGTGATGAGCCTGTCGGCGACGCCGATCCCGCGCACGCTGCAGATGTCGATGAGCGGCATCCGCGACATCTCGGTGATCGAGACGCCGCCGCGCGGCCGGCGCGAGATACGCACGTACATCGGCGAGTACCGCGACGACATCGTGCGGGCCGCCATCGAGAAGGAGCTGGCCCGCGACGGTCAGGCGTTCTACCTGCACAACCGCGTGGAGACGATCGAGGAGGCGGCCGAGCAGGTGCGTCAGCTGGCGCCCGCATCGCGCATCGAGATCGCCCACGGCCAGATGGCGGCCCACGACCTGGAGGCCGTCATGGGCCGCTTCCTCTCCGGCGAGGCCGACGTGCTGGTCACCACGTCGATCATCGAGAGCGGCATCGACATCCCCACGGTCAACACGCTCATCGTCGACCGTTCCGACATGCTCGGGCTGGCCCAGCTGTATCAGATCCGCGGCCGCATCGGGCGCAGCCACGAGCACGCGTACGCCTACCTGCTTTACCCGAGCGACGCCCACCTCACCGGCGAGGCGGTCTCGCGGCTGCAGACGCTCTCCGACCACACCGAGCTGGGCGCCGGCTTCCGCATCGCCATGGCCGACCTGGAGATCCGCGGCGCCGGCGACCTGTTGGGCGACGAACAGTCGGGACATGTCGCCGCGATCGGCTTCGAGCTGTACGTGCAGATGCTGGAAGAGGCGGTCGCCGAGCGCCGCGGGCAGCCACTGCCGGAGGAGCGCGTCGTGCGCGTCGAGATCCCCGTCTCGGCATACGTCCCGGCCGACTACATCGCCCTGGAGGCCAACAAGATCGACCTGCACCGGCGCATCGCGCGGGCGCGCGACGAGCACGAGCTGGTGAGGCTGGGCGAGGAGCTCGCCGATCGCTTCGGACCGCCGCCGGAGGCGGTCGAGCGGCTGCTCGACCTGCAGGCGGTGCGCCTCAAGGCGGCCGTCGCCGGTGTGAGCGCGGTGGCGGTCCGCGGCGGCAAGCTGACCGTCGAGGGCCTCGAGCTCGACGACGAGCAGGCGGCCGCCCTGCGCGAGACGCAGGAGCGGGCCGTCTACTTCAAGGCCCGCTCCAGCTTGGCCGTGCATCCGGCGGCCGGCTCCGCGGGCCGCGGAGCCGAGCGTGGCGGCGCGCCAGCGACCGCGTCATCGCGGTCCGGGACCACGTCGGCCGGCCGGCGGCGGCAGGGACCGGCCGCGCAGCCGGTCGAACCCGCTCAGCCGGCCGACAGCGCGTCCACAGCCGGCTCACAGGACACGGTGCTGCAATGGGTGCTCGAAGTGCTGGATGCTATACTGGCTGCCCGGTCCGCTCGCGCGGATGCCACGGCGTCGTGACCGCGCGGCACTCCCCGAGAAAGGCACACTTGATGAAGACACGCATGCTCGTGAAGACCCGCATGCTCGCCGCCGTGTCGGCGCTCCTGCTTGCCGTCATCGGCATCGCTGCTCTGGCGGGCTGCGGTGGCGGCGTCCCGCAGGGCGCCATCGCCTCCGTCGGCGACGAGGTCGTCACCCAGAAGCAGTTCGACAAGATCATCGACCAGTCAAAGGCACAGTCCGAGCAGGAGGGCCAGCCGGAGTTCCCGGCCGTCGGCAGCGCCGAGTACAAGCAGTTCGCGGCGCGCGTCGTCGAGTACCTGGTGCAGCAGAGCGTCATCAACCAGGCGGCGGCGAACCCCGACCAGCTCAAGACGGCGCTCGAGCAGACGCTGGGCATCGACTCAGAGGAGCTCGACGCCCGCCTCGGCAAAGACGCCGCCAAGTACGACCGGCCCATCAAGATCACCCAGAAGCAGATCGACAAACAGGTCGACCAGCTCGTGGAAGCCTACGGTGGCAAGGAGTCGGTCGAGGAGCTGCTCAAGCAGCAGGGCATGACCTGGAAGGACCTCGACGCAGCCATCGAGGACCAGCTCACCGGTCAGGCGGTCTACGACCGCGTCGTCGCCGCCGTCAAGGTCACCGACAAGCAGATCGAGAGCTACTACAACAAGAACAAGGACCAGTACGACCAGCCCGAGACCCGCCAGATCCGTCACATCCTGGTCAAGACCGAGGCCGACGCCGACAAGGTCCGGGCGCTGCTGGTCGCCGACCCCTCCAACGCGAACTGGAAGAAGGTCGCCAAGGAGTACTCCATCGACCCCGGCAGCAAGGACAACGGCGGCGACCTCGGCGACGTCACGCCGGGCATGATGGTGCCCTCCTTCGACAAGGAGAGCTTCGCCATCAAGGCCAAGACGATCTCCAAGCCGGTCAAGAGCCAGTTCGGCTGGCACGTCATCGAGGTCACCAAGATCACGCCGGCCAAGGAAGGCACGCTGGCGGACGTCAAGGAAGAGATCGAGCAGACCCTGCTCAGCGAGAAGCAGCAGGAGGTCTGGGACGGCTGGCTCAAGAACGCCCAGAAGAACGCCGACGTACAGTACGCCGACGGCTTCGATCCCAAGCAGCTCGCCAAGGCCGAGCCGACCGCCTCGCCGAGTGCCGAGGAGTCGCCGGCCGACGACGAAGTCCCGGTCGACGAAGAGACACCCGCCGGCGACGAGACACCCGAGCCGTCGCCGACCGCCGGAGAGTGACCGTCACGTGACGCCGCAGCAGCCTGGCTCGGTCCGGGCCGCCGGGCGGCTCACGCTCGTGTACATCGGCGCCGACGCCGAGGTGGCGCCCGCGGAGTCCCTGCGGGCGCTGACCGGCGTCGGCGCCGTCTTCGTTCCCGCCGATCTGGACGCGCCGCTGCGCGCGCTCGTCTCGGTGCCTGCCGACGCCGATCGGCTGCGCGATCTGGACCCCGTCGATCCGGCGCCGGCGCTTTCGGCGGCGCGGCAGAGCGGCGCCACGGTCGTGGCGGCCGGCGCACGGGGACCGGAGCTGGCCCGGCGAGTGCGGTCGCTGGTCGAGGAAACCGGCGATGTGGAGCTGCTGACGGTGCCGTCGGGGCCAGTCTTCGACGACTGTCTCGCCGGGCAGTCGCTGGTCTCGCTGCTGCGGGTCACGAGGATACTGCGTGAGCGCTGCCCGTGGGACCGCGTGCAGACCGCCGGCGACATCATCTCCTACAGCCTGGAAGAGGTGTACGAGCTGGCCGACGCCATCGCCGCCGGCGACCGGGCCGAGGAGCACGGCGAACTCGGCGACGTGCTCTTCCAGGTCTACTTCCTCGCTGTGCTTCTGGATGAGCAGGGGGCCGGCGACCTCGGCAGCGTGGCGGAGAGCATCGAGCGCAAGCTGGTGCGCCGCCACTCGCACATCTTCGGCGACGGGGTCGCCGAGACGCCGGCCGCGGTGCGCGGCCAGTGGGAGCGCATCAAGCGTGAGCAGGAAGGCCGGGAGGGCATCTTCCACGACGTGCCGGCCACGCTGCCCTCGCTGCTGTTCTCGCGCAAGCTGCAGCGCCGCGCGGCCGAGGTCGGCTTCGACTGGGAGACGGCACAGCAGGCGTTCCCCAAGATCGCCGAGGAGCACGCCGAGTTGCGCGAGGCCCTGGTCGCGCACGGCCCGATCGGCGAGTTCGACGATCCCGAGGTGGCGCCGGCGACCGGCGGTGACGGCCGCACAGACGGCTCGTCGCCGCTCGAGATGCGCCACGACCCGCACCTGCGCCACGAGTTCGGCGACCTGCTCTTCGCGGTCGTCAATGTGGCTCGCAAGGCCGGGGTGGATCCGGAGCTGGCGCTGCGCGAGGCGTCGCAGCGCTTCCAGCGTCGTGTCGAAGGGGCCGCCGAACTGGCCGCCACCGAGGGTCGCGACTGGGCTGCGCTAGGATTGGACGAGCAGGAGCGCTACTACCAGCGGGCCAAGCGCGCCACCGGTTGAGGCGGCATCGCCGCAGCCGGCCGCCGGCCGGGGCCGACGTTCCGGTCGCCGTCGCGGCGGCCGCCGACCGCGGGTCGACCGGCCGGTACGTGCCGCCGGCTGCGGCCGACCGTCCCGGTCGGCCCTCCGGTGTCGCGGCTCGACCCGCCGGTCATCGTGCGCTCACATGCCAATGCCATACTGACGGACATCGACGCCGTTCGGGGTCTCGGATCGCGAGGACCGTGGGCGGCGCCAGGAGGAGGGCGGAGACATGACGATCATCATCGACGTGGTAGGCAGGCAGATCCTCGATTCGCGCGGCAACCCGACNNCGGTGCCCTCCGGCGCTTCGACCGGCGAGCACGAGGCGGTGGAGCTGCGCGACGACCAGAGCGCTGAGTACGGCGGCAAGGCGGTCCGCACCGCCGTCAAGACCATCGACACTGTGATCGCCGAGGAGCTCATCGGCCTCGACGCCACCGACCAGCGGCTCATCGACCAGGTGCTCATCGAGCTCGACGGCACGCCGAACAAGGCGAACCTGGGCGCCAACGCCATCCTCGGCGCCTCGCTGGCCACCGCCTACGCGGCCGCGGCGGCGCTCGACCTGCCGCTCTATCAGTACGTCGGCGGCTGCAACGCACACGTGCTGCCGGTGCCGATGATGAACATCATGAACGGCGGCAAGCACGCCGACAACACCGTCGACCTGCAGGAGTTCATGGTCATGCCGGTCGGTGCCGAGACTTTCGACGAGGCGCTGCGCACGTGCGCCGAGATCTACCACACGCTCAAGGGCGTGCTGAAGCGGCGCGGTCTGGCGACCGGGGTCGGCGACGAGGGCGGCTTCGCCCCCGACCTGGCCAGCAATGAAGAAGCCATCGAGGTCATCATGGAGGCGATCGGGAAGGCCGGCTACGAGGCCGGCCGCGACGGCGTCTGCCTGGCTCTCGATCCGGCCGCCAGCGAGATCTACGAAGACGGCATGTACAACCTCAAGGGAGAGGGTCGCACGCTGAGCTCCGCGGAGATGGTCGACTACTATGTGGCCCTCTGCGACAAGTACCCGATCATCTCCATCGAGGACGGCCTGGCCGAAGACGACTGGGACGGCTTCAAGCTGCTGACGGACACCATCGGCGACCGCGTGCAGATCGTCGGCGACGACCTCTTCGTCACCAACACCGAGCGGCTGGCGCGCGGCATCGAGATGGGCTGCGCCAACAGCATCCTCATCAAGCTCAACCAGATCGGGACGCTCAGCGAGACGCTCGACGCCATCGAGATGGCCAACCGGGCCGGATGGACGGCGGTCGTCTCGCACCGCTCCGGCGAGACCGAGGACGCCACCATCGCCGACATCGCCGTCGCCACCAACGCCGGTCAGATCAAGAGCGGCGCCCCGGCGCGCACCGACCGCGTNNCAACCAGCTGCTGCGCATCGAAGAGATGCTCGGCGACGTGGCCCGCTACCGCGGTCTGGCCGCCTTCTGCAACCTGCGCGGCTGACCCGAGGGGGCGCGGTCGCGCTCACAGTGCGGGCGAGCCCGAGCGCGGCGGGTGTCGAGTGCGACCGCCGGCCGAAGTGGAACGATGACAGAGACATGAAGCAGATCGGGGACAGACGTTGAGACGCACCAAGATCGTCGCCACCATAGGGCCTGCCACGCACGGGCAGGCGATGCTGGAGCTGCTACTGGCGGCCGGTGTCGATGTCGCCCGGGTCAACTTCTCGCACGGCTCCGCCGAGGAGCATGCGGAGACCATCGCCCACGTGCGCGCCGCCGCCGCCGCGGTCGAGAGGCCGGTGGCGGTGCTCTGCGACCTGCCCGGTCCCAAGCTGCGTATCGGCGAGCTGGAGCGGCCGATCGGCATCGAGTCCGGTCAGGAGGTCCTGCTGGGAGAGGGCGGCGAGCTGCCGCTTACCGAGCCCTCTCTGGTGCTGCACGCGCAGGAGGGGCATCGGGTGCTCATCGACGACGGCGCCGTGGCGCTCAGCGTCGTTGGACGGCGCGGCGACGCCATCGTCACACGGGCTCTCAACAAGGGCCGTGTCGACACGCACAAGGGCGTCAACCTGCCCGATACCAGCTTGCCGATCCCGGCCCTCACCGCCCGCGATCGCGAGCTGCTGGGCGTCGCCGTCGACCTCGACGTCGACTACATCGCGCTGAGCTTCGTGCGCCGCGCCGCCGACGTGCTCGAGCTGCGGGAGGCACTGGCCGAACTGGGTGGCCGGCAGCTGGTGGTCGTCAAGATAGAGAAGGCCGAGGCGCTGAGCGAGATCGGGAGCATCGTCGCCGCCGCCGACGTGGTGATGGTGGCGCGCGGCGACCTGGGCGTCGAGATCCCGCCGGCCGAGGTGCCGATCTGGCAGAAGCACATCATCCACGCCTGCGTGGTCGCCGGGCGGCCGGTCATCACGGCGACCCAGATGCTGCAGTCGATGGTGTCGTGTCCGCGGCCTACGCGGGCCGAGGCCAACGACGTGGCCAACGCCATCTACGACGCCACCGATGCGGTGATGCTCTCGGCCGAGACGGCCGTGGGCGAGTACCCGCTCGAGGCGGTGAGCACCATGGCACAGATCGCGACGACCATCGAGGCAGACATCGAGCGCAACGGCCGGGCGCCGCAGCCGTGGGCCATGGACGGCAGCGACATCCCCGACGCCATCAGCTACGGCGCCTGCGACGTCGCCCGCAAGGTCGGGGCGCGGGCCTTGATCACCGCCACGGCCAGCGGCGCGACGGCGCGCGCCGTCGCCAAGCATCGGCCGTCGCAGCCGATCGTGGCCGTCTCGCCCGATCCGGGCGTGGTCGGCCAGCTCGCCCTCGTCTGGGGCGTCGTGCCGCTGCTCAGCACCCCGCACGACCACTTCGAGGCGGTCGTCGAGGAGGCCGATCACCTGGTGCGTGAGCGCGGACTGGCCGCCGTCGGCGAGACGGTCGTGATCACGGCCGGCGTCCAGAGCGGGCAGCCGGGCAGCACCAACCTGATCAAGGCGCACGTCATCGGCTGACGCTCGACGCTCGGTCCGCATCGTTTGTCGACGCCGGTCTGTCCGAGCCCGCCCATCCGCTGCCGCTCCTCCACCGGCCGCGGCAGGCGAACCATCGACGGCGGCGAAATCAGAGAGCAGCAGTGACGGCCGGGGCGGAGCGCGCCCTGGTACCGCCGACGACATGAGGTGCACGGGCACGATGGCGGCCGCCAACGGCAGAGCGAAGGCCACCGCGGATGGCGGGCGACGCCGTTCGTCTTCGTCGTCGCAGCCTCGTGCGCGGTCGACGGCCGCGCCGCGACGGCGCTCAGGCTCCCGCCGCTCGGACTCTCGCCGAAGCACCGGGACGGGACCGCTGCGGGCTCACTGGGGCCGGGTCGGCATCCTGATCCTGGTGCTCGTCGCCGCCGGGCTCTACTACGCTCCGCTGCGGGACTTCTTCGCCCAGCAGGACAGGCAGCAGAAGGAAGCGGCCACGCTCGCCGAGCTCAAGCGCCAGAACAAGGCGATGGAAGGTCAGATAGCGGCGATGAAGAGCGAGGTGTGGGTGATACGCGAGGCGCGGTCCCAGTTCCAGCTGGTGCCCAAGGGCATGCAGGCGTTCGTCGTCGACGGCCTGCCGAGCGATGAGGAACTGCCGAAGCCGGAGGTGAAGGCGGTGGCGCAGTCACTGAGCTGGGGCGATCGCCTCCACGACCTCTTCGACACGCTGTTCCGCTGACGAGCGCCGCGACTGTCTGCCGTCGACCGATGAGCTTGATCTCCCAGCGCCCCGACCGCCTCGATCTCGACGTGGTCGCCGGCCAGCTGCAGCGGGCGTCGTGGACCGAGCTGCACGCGGTCACGCGCATCGCCGCCCGCTGTCCGTGGCAGCTCCCGGCGGTCATCGAAAGCCGTCCGTACGATGCCGCCGGCCGGCCATTCCCGACGCTCTTCTACCTGACCTGCCCGACCGCCGTCGCCGCCGTCGCGAAGCTGGAGAGTGCCGGCGGCATCGCCCGTCTCACCAGCATCCTCCAGGAAGATGCCGGGCTGCGGCGGTCGCTGCTGCAGGCCGAAGCCTACGAGCGCCGGCGGCGAGCGGCTCTCGCCGCCGTACGCCCGAGCGACGGGGAGACGGCCGTCGACGAAGGCGCGGCGCTGCGCAGCGGTATCGCCGGCCGCCGCTGCCGGTCGCGGAGCGACCGCACCGGCGGCCTCAAGTGCCTGCATGCCCACGCCGCGCACGCCCTCGCCCGTCCCGGCTACGCGTTCGGCGAGCGGGTGCTCGAGCAGGCGCGCGACTGCGCCGCGCTCTGGTGCGACGATGCCCGCTGCCTACGGCTCCGCGGGGCCGCGGCCGAAGACGGGTCGGCATCGGCCGCCGGCGACGCGGCGCCGGCCGCGACCGCACGGATCGCACTCCTCGACCTGGGGACCAACACCTGCCGGCTGTTCCTCGGGACTGTCGGGACAAGCTGGTGCGGTCCGATACAGCATCACACGCGCACCACTCGCGTCGTGCGCCTCGGGGAGGGTGTCGATGAGCGTGGGCAGCTTCTCCCAGCCGCCGTCCAGCGCACCCGAGACTGCCTGGCCAAGTATGCGGAACAGATCGCCGACTACGGACCGGATGCCCGGCGCCTCATCGCCACCAGCGTGCTGCGCGACGCTGCCGACGGCCGCGCCTTCCTCGACGCCGTGCGGCGGGACTTCGATCTGCCCTGGCGCATTCTGTCCGGCGCGCAGGAGGGGGCGGCGGCCTTCCGCGGCGCCGTCTGCGGGCCGGCCGGCGCGCCCGGCGTGCTGCTCGTCGTCGACATCGGCGGCGGCAGCACCGAGCTGGTGATCGGCCGCCTGCCCGATCCGGCGACCGCTCAGGACGAGCCGACGGCCGCCGGGCGGCCGTGCAGCTTGACCGCGGCCCGGCGCCAGGGTCGCCCGCAGCCCTCCTTTGTCCGCAGCATCGATATCGGCGCGGTGCGGCTCACCGAGCGGTTCTTCCGGCACGATCCGCCGACCCCCGGCGAGTGGGGGGCGGCGGTGCGCTTCGCACGGCGCTCGCTGGCGGCTGCCGTGCCAGAGCACGTCCGTGCCGACATCGACCGGGCCATCGGCGTCGCCGGCACCGTGACGACGCTGGTCGCCAACAAGCTGGACCTGCGCGACTATCGCCCGCAGCTCATCGACGGCCAGCCGCTGCATCTGTGGGAGATCGAGGGCGCGATCGCGCAGTTTCGGCGGCTGACGAGCCGCGAGCGCGGCGCGCTGCCCGGTATCCAGCCCGGCCGGGAAGACGTGATCCTCGCCGGTGCCCTCATCGCCCGCGAGGTGTGCCGGCTGTTTGGTCTGCCGGGGGTGTCCTGTGGCGAGTCGGACATCCTCGAGGGGGCGGCGCTGGACCTGGCCGAGGAGCACTTGGCGGAGGGTCGGCGCAGCGGCTGACGGCAGAGTACTGAATCCAGGGAAGATTTCTCAGTTGGCCGAAAACGACGCTCCATTGTGCTAAGTTTCGTGAAGTTTCGCGGGTCCGAAAGATAAACTTGTCCAAAAACTGATGCTTTGACCACCTCTCGTCAACTGAAATACTATCTCCGGTCCGTTGCCCCCAGCCCCACGGCAACCGGGCAGCAGACGGCCGTCTCATTGTGGATGCGGTACGCAGCGATGATGTGGACGAGACGGTCGTCGATACGAGCGCACGCGACGCGCCGCAGAGGTGGCTCTAGTGGATAGGCGGTCGCGGCGACGTTTGTCTGGTGCGGGCGGCGATCGTCTGCGAGACGTCGCCGCCCGCACCATCTTCTTTTCGCCGCCCTCACCTGCCTGTTCCCGCAGTCGCCGGCGGTACAGTCCTGCCGCGATCTGAGGGCTCCCTCCATGCTCCGCTCGCGGTCCGTTATGCCCACAGAGCGTCACGCGCGACGTCTGCGATACTCCGTCCCTGCACAGCGTCGTACCCGGCGGGCTGTCCCGGTAGCACAGACGTATACTTCGTGGCGGTGCGACCGGCCCTGGTCGGCGTCGTCGCCCGGCCCTTTCGTCGAAGGCTCGTGCGGCGTCGATCCCGCCGGTCACCTGTGCTCGCCGGAGTGGCGGAACGGTAGACGCCGCGGACTTAAAATCTGCTGGGTCCAAGTGGCCCGTGTGGGTTCGACTCCCACCTCCGGCACCAGTCGAACCGTCTCCGCTGCGTCGGTGCTCGTGCCGGCTTGCTCATGGACCCTTCCGTCCGCAGGCTCACTGATTCGCTCGGGTCGTCGCGACGTCCTTTCGTCAAGATCGGCATCCTCGCCGACGTCGAAGCGCGCCGCGGCGCCGATGGTGCCGCGTCTCCGGCCACCGGGGAACCGCGGCGGCCGGCGTGATGTCGCGCTGGTGAGGCTTTCCCCGACCGACCGCCGCATCCGGCATCCTCGACGCCGGGACCCAGTCTGCGAGGCACTGCCGCACGACGATCCGCGGGAGACCGTGGACGGCGACGACTCCTGTGCCCGCTGGAATCTAAGCCGAGACGGCCTGAGACGGGAGCCCATCCGGAGCGAGGCGAAGCCTGGGACGCCAACGCCCCCACGGGGCAGGAGTGGGTCGTGGGGACGCTCTCATTGCGGTGGCGTTCCACCGACTGCGAAGCCGCACGCCTCGTCCAATTGCGTAGGCGGCTGGCGCTGGAGGCAGTGCTCTCCACCACCATCGTTTCGTCGCCTCGTGCCCGCGGAGCGGCGCCCGTTCACGAACAGAGGTGACGAGCGACTGCGCCGCCCGAGAGCCCGGGGGCCCTCGGGCGGCGCGCGCCTCGTCACGGCGCCGAGTACTTGGGAGCCGAGGAGGTGGTCAAGTTGTAGCAGCCGGCGCGCCAGCCGTAGGTGGTGCTTTCGGTCAAGCCGTACCAGCTGTTGTTGTACCAGTGGCCGCCGCCACTGATGCTGGAGTAGGTACCGCTGGCGGTGTTGTGGGCGCCGCCGCTGACGCTGGCATAGGAGTTGTTGGCGGTGTTGGCGTNNCCGCTGACACTGGAGAAGGCGCCGCCGCCGGCGTTGTTCTGTTCGCCGCCGCTGACACTGGAGCTGTCGCCGCTGGCGGTGTTGGTGTCGCCGCCGCTGACGCTGGAGCAGGCGCCGCTGGCTGTGTTGTGGCGGCCGCCGCTGATGCTGGAGTAGGTACCGCTGGCGGTGTTGGCGTCGCCGCCGCTGACGCTGGAGTAGGAGTTGTTGGCGGTGTTGGCGTNNCCGCTGACACTGGAGAAGGCGCCGCTGGTGGTGTTCTGGTAGCCGGCCACGAAGCAGCCGCAGGTCGTGAAGTTGTTCTCGCTGCCGACGACCAGGTTGTTGGAGCCGGTGCGGAAGGGTGACGGCAGAGAGTACGGATTGTAGTTCCAGCCCACGATGACGTTGCCGGTGCCGCTCGTGTCGGTCTCGCTCGTGGTGCTCTTGACCTGCAGGTTGCAGCCCTGCAGCACGACGTTGGGGCCGTGCACGCCGTTGACCGTGCCTTGCACGGTCACGTAGGGCGCGACGGCGAACAGGCCGGCGTAGTCTGGATCGGCCGCCGGGTCGGGCCCGGTGATGTTGGCGATCGAACTCCAGGTGCCGCTGCTCTTCTTGTAGACCGCACCGGTGTCGGTGCGCAGGTAGAGGTCGTTGTTGACGCCGGTGCCGGCCGCCGGGGCGCCGCTGCCGGTGTACCAGGTGGCGCCGGTGCCGCCCTTGGGGCCTACCAGTGAGGTCGGCGAGCCCCAGCCGGACGAGGTCTTCGGTCCGTAGAGCTGTCGGGCCATGGTGTCGAGGTACATGTCGCCGACAGAGCCGCTCGCCGCGGCCGGAGCACCGCTGCCGGTCAGCAGGCTGTGCTTGGCGGCCAGGGCGGTCTCGTCGGCCTTGAGCCTGGCCGAGAGCTTGGCGATCGTCTTGCTCTGGGCGTTGACCTTCTTCTGCAGCGCGGTCACCGTCTTGGCCAGGCTCTTGAGGCTCGGCGTCTTGGCACCGGCCGTAGCCGGCAGCGCCAGCCCCAGCAGAGCGGCGCAGAGGACAAGGGGGAGCAAGCGTCTCATCGGAACCTCCTCATGCCGGCTGGCCATCTCGGGCCCGGTCTGTCAGTGACGTTCCAGCCGGGGCTGGATGTCCGGGTGCCCCTGCGACCACGTGACCGGCTCAGCTCAGGGCAGTCCGCGACGACTCTGGCAGGAAGGAGCTGGGCCGCGCATCACCCGTTTTGGGTGATATCGGCGGCGGGCGGCGTCGGCGAGCCGTCGATCCCGATCCGCGGCAGCCACTCCAGCCAGCGGGGCAACCACCAGACGCGCGGACCTATCAGGCCGATGACCGCCGGTGCCACCACGGTGCGCACCACGGTCGCGTCGAGGAGCACGGCGACCGCCAGCCCGAAGCCCATCTGCTGGAACATCACCAGCTCGCCGCTCGCCAGGCCGGCGAACACGGCCACCATGATCAGCGCCGCGCCGGTGATGATGCCGGCCGTGGACTGCACCCCGAAGATGACCGACTCGCGGCTATCGTGGGTCTGGTCCCAGCGCTCGCGGATGCGGCTGAGCAGGAACACCTGGTAGTCCATGGAGAGGCCGAACAGCACGCAGAACATGAGCAGCGGCACCCAGGCCTCGATGGTCGAGACGCGCGTGAAGCCGAGCAGATCGGCGCCGAACCCATACTGGAACACCAGCACGAGGGCGCCATACGACGCACCGACCGAGAGCAGGTTCATGGCGATGGCGACCAGCGAGACGATCACCGAGCGGAAGGCGACGAGCAGCAGGAGGAAGCTCAGGAAGAGCACGAGGCCGATGACGATCGGCATGTAGAGGTCGATCATGTCGAAGGCGTCGGCGAACATCGCCGTGGCGCCGCCCACGTAGACGGTCGCCGGCGTGCCGCCGAAGGACGCGGGGACGATGTCGGTGCGCAGGTCGTCGATGGCGGTGAAGGCCTCGGCGCTGGTCGGTGCCGGATCCTGGATGAGCCGCACCACGGCGAGCGTACCGGTGTCCGCGGTGTCGAAGCCGATCGGGGTGAAGCGACCGTCCCGATCGAGGGCGGTCTGGAAGCGCTGCAGACCGCCGAGGACGGCCGGGTTGAGCAGTGGTCCGTCGACGGCTACCAGGACCGGGCTGGTCCAGCCGGCCGAGAAGTCGCGCTCCAGGATCGTCAGCCCCTGTTTGACCCCGAGCCGCTCCGGCAGGCCGCTGACGCCTGAGGCGCCGCGTTCCATGAACAGCAGCGGCACGGTGACGGCGGACAGCACGGCGACGCCCAGCAGCAGGCTCACCGTCGGGCGGCGCATGATGGTGCGTGCCGCCCGCCCCCACCAGCCGCCGTTGCCCGCCGGAGCGTCGACCTGCGGTCCGCCGGCCGACGCCGGCAGGAGCCGGCGGCCCAGGTACGGCAGACGCAGGGCGTTGACGCGGTCTCCGAGCATGCTCAGCACCGCCGGCAGGAGCGTCAGCGCGGCGGCCACCGCCGCCAGCACCACCGCGATGGCGCCGGCGCCGAGGCTCGGGAAGATCGAGAACGGCACGATGAGCATGCCCATCAGCGAGAGCACCACGGTCATGCCGCTGAAGAAGACCGCCCGGCTGGCGGTGGCGGCGGCCGCGGCGATGGCCTCGACCTTGTCGAGGCCGCGGCGCCGCTCCTCCCGAAAGCGCGACACGATGAACAGCGAGTAGTCGATACCCACGGCCAGCCCCATCGTGATGATGATGTTCACGGCGAAGATGGAGAGCTCGAACGTCTGGCCGAACAGCGCCGTGAGAGCCAGCGCGACGACGATGGCGAACGCCGCCAGGACCAGCGGCACCAGGGCGGCGACCACGGCTCCGAACACGATGAGCAGGATGATCATCGCGATGGGGACGCCGATGATCTCGCCGCGCTGCAGGTCCGACTCCGCCAGACCGTTGGCTTCGTGCATCCAGGCGGCAGAGCCGGTGACCACGACGGTGAAGCCGTCTCCGTCTGCCTCGCCGGCGACGTCGATGACACCGCCGACGTGCTGTTCGGCGTCGGTCGGCAGACCGGCCAGATCGACGAGCACGATGGTCGTGTGGCGGTCGTCGGACACCAGGAAGGACGGGTCGCCGGCCGCGGACGCAGCGCCGGCGACCGCGGGTCCGTCGCCGCCGGACACTGGTCCGGAGTCTTCACCGCCGGCCCCTTCACCGCCGGCGTCCTCTTCCTCGTCCGAGCGCGCCGCCGCGGCCGCCTCGAGGTCGTAGTAGGTCACGACCTCGCCGACGTCGTCCGGGCCGAGCGCCCGCAGGTCGGCGGCGAGGTCCTCGACATGCTGCCTGAAGGCCGGGTCTTCGACGGTCAGCTCCGGCGAGCTGACGATCACCACCTCGGTGTCGCGCTGTGCCTGGTCGAGGCGGCGCTCGATGAGGATCTGCGCCTTCTTGGCTTCGGGCTCGTTGAGGAAGTCGTCCTCGGCCCGGAAGGCGTCGTTGAGCAGCGCGAAGGTCGCGCCGCCGATGACCAGGGCGAGTAGCCACAAGGCGACGGTGAGGCGCGGGTGGGCGGCGCACGCCCGCGCCAGACGCTCCGTGAACGGGCGCCGGGCGGTCATCGCGGCCGCCGATCGTCGCGCCGCCGCGGGTCGGTGCGCGCGGCCGCGCCCGTCGCGGCCGTGCTGCCGGGCTCGGGCGCGGCGGCTCCCGCGACGGCCGTCCCGTCCGCGCTCCCGGCCTTGACCGTACCGTCGGCCGTCGCAGGCCCTTCCCCGGACTCCAGTGCCCCCGTCTTGAGTCCCTCGATGTAGGCGCGCAGCACGACGGGGTGGCTGCGGCGCAGCATCTCGCAGTGCGCTCCGCTGTGCAGGCTCTCGATCATGGCCAGGCCGTGGACCAGCGCCCAGGCGCCGTGCCACATGATCTGGATGTCTTCCTCGGAGCGAGCCGGGAGCACGCCCTCGTCGACGGCCCGGCGTACGGCATCGTCGATGATGCCGAAGATGCCGCTCGGCATCGCGACCTCCTGGTCGACCGGCGAGAGGCTGCGCAGGCTCTCGAACACGAGGGCGATCTCTTCGGGGTGCTTGCGGGCGAAGTCCAGGTAGGCGAGCCCGAGGCCGATCAGATACTCCTCCGCGGGCGTGTCTGCCGGGACCCGCGCCAGATGGTCGCGCAGCGCCGTGAGGCTGCCGTGCGCCAGGCAGACCAGCATCTCCTGCCGGCTCGAGAAGTAGCGGTAGAGCGAGGCCGGGTTGCCGAAGCCGGCCTGTTCGGCGACGTCCTTGAGGTTGAGGTCGGCGGTGCCGCGCTCGGCGACGACGGCGCGCGCCGCGTCGAGGATGTCGGCGCGCGTGGCGGCGTGCCGCTGTTCCCGGCGGCCGCCGGGCTCAGCCGTCATCGTGACGCTCCCGGCTCCCGGCGGCCGTCGGGAAGGCCGCCCCGCTAGCGATAATGCTTATTGCAAACGCAAACATCATTTGCAGTATGGTCTGTGATCGGCGGCCGGTCAAGCGCAGCCCAGGCAGCCCCGGCCGAGCAGCCCCGGTAGCCTCGGCCTGGCGCGTGCTGCGTGCGCGGTCCGGCTTCGCCGACAGCGTGCTCCGCCGTCTTCTGCCACGGGCAGACGGCGGCCGCCGCCGTGCTCATTCTCGCCCCGATCCCTTATTGATGCGCGTGGTGGTGGAGAGGGTGGCAGCCGCCGCGCGGCGCCGGGTGACTGAGGCCGGAGGGGCCGGCGTCTTCGACAGTCTTCACGAAGCCGTCCGGGTCGATGCGCTCACCGCCGCGCCAGGTGCCGAGCACCTCGACCGTCGCCGCCAGCGTCGCCGGGTCGATCTCATAGGGGTCGGCCGAGAGGGCGACGAAGTCGGCCCATTTGCCGACCTCGATCGACCCCAGCACGTCGTCGCGCTTGAGGATGTAGGCGGCGTTGATGGTGTGCGCCTGCAAGGCCTCGTCGGTCGACACCGCCTGCTCGGGACCGCGCACCGTGCCGCTGCTGGTGCGGCGCGTTATCGCCGTCTGCATGTTGAGCAGCGGCGTTGGCGGCGACACGGCGCCGTCGTTGTGGAACGACGGCCGCAGGCCGGCGTCGAAGGCGTCGCGGAAGCGCTGCCAGCGGCTGCCGACGTCGTGGGTGAACATCTCGCCGTCGAGCAGGTCGCCCCAGTAGTAGGACTGGAACGGCGCCATGGAAGCGACCACACCGAGCGCACCGGCACGCCGCATCTGGTCGCCGCGCACGGCCCCGAGATGCTCGACGCGCCAGCGGTGGTCCGATCCCGTCAGGCCATACTTGTCGAGGGCTCGCTCGTACGCGTCCAGCAGCACGTCGAACGCGATGTCGCCGTTGACGTGGAACGCCATCTGCCAGCCTTCGGGCACGTGGGCGTCAAGGATGGCATCGAGCTGGTCGCGCGTGTAGTTGAGCTCCTTGGTCCCGCCGTCATCGAGCGAGATGCCGCCGCGGCGTACGGCCGCGGTGTCCTGATAGCGGAACGAGATAGCGATGTTGCCGATCCACGGCGAGCCGTCGGTCCAGAGCTTGATGCCCTGCTTGTTGAGCAGCGAATCCGGCACGCTCGACTGCAGGGTCGTGCCGCAGTCGGCCTCCGTCGACATGTGGTAGAAGCTCACGCGCAGGGGGCAGCCGGGGGTCGATGCGAGACGCTCGTAGGCCGGCAGGTCGGTGCTGTTGAAGGTCATGTCGCTGGTCGAGGTGATGCCGGCCTTGGCCATCTCCGCGTAGTAGCGGGCGGCCGAGAGGACGGGGTCCTTGATGGCGGCGCCCATGACCGGCATGCTCAACGGAAACTGGCCGGCGACCTCCCAGCCCTGCCCGTTGAGGTGACCGTCGGCGGTGCGGCCGAAGCTGCCTCCCACGGGGTTCGCCGGTGGCTCCTTGTCCCAGCCGAGGTGGCGGATGACGGCGCTGGTGACGAACGCTCCGTGGCCGGAGTTGTCCAGCACCACGACCATGCGGTCACCGAAGATCGGGTCCAGCGTGGCGGACGTGGGAGCGTCGGCGCCGTGCAGCAGCCGGTCGAATCCCCAGAAGACGAGCGGCGTGTCGGCGGCCGGCGCCTCGGCGATCGCCTTCCTGAAGACCTTCTCGACTTCCGCCCAGCTGGAGGCGGACCAGGGGGCGATATCGTAGGCGGGCGGCATCGTCGCCGCACCGCTCACGAGCGGATGGCTGTGTGGCTCGATGAAGCCGGGCAGCAGGACGGCGTCGGCGAGATCCTGGCGGTCGGCGTGGGGAAGCGCTGCGGTGCATTCCTCGACGGAACCCACGGCCTCGATGACGCCGCCGTCAGCGACGGCTACCGCCTCCGCTCTCGTCCGCAGCGTATCCATGGTGATCACGGACTGTGCGGTGATGATCGAATCGGACACGATCGTCTCCTTGGTCGGCTGCATCGTCGAGCGGGTCTGTCGGGTCTGCCTGACTATCGGCTTCGGCGTTCGGCGACTTGACCGCGGTCGGCGCAGCGTGCGCCGGCGACGCGTGCCGCTGCGATGACCGCGCGCGATGCAGCGATGACCGCGTGGGATGTAGCCATGACCGCGTGGGACGCAGCGACGCGCGCACGGGACGCAGCGACGGGCGTACGGTCACGGTCATGTGCACCCGGTGTCTGCGTGACGCCGGTGACCGGGCGGCGGCGGCGAGCGGTCAGTCGGGTATCAGCGCCGAGGTGACGATGGCGCAGACGATGATGAGCGCCACCAGCGCCCAGGTCGGTAGGGACGGGAGGCGTTCCGTGGCGCGGACGCGCGCGGCTGCCGAAGGACTCTGGGCGGCGATCCGCACCGAGGGATGCCGGACGGCGACCCCCATCGGATCTGCGTGCGTGCCGGCCTGCATCGTCCCGCCTCCTCGAATGGCGCCATCAGCTGCCACTTCCTGTGTCGGCGACGGGTCTCGCGATGATCACGTTCAGCGGTTCCAACGTGTTGTCAGAACTGACAACACGTCGAGGATCGCGGGTGCCGGGGAGTCGAGGAGGTGACCGGGTCGTGCGGTCTTACGGCACGTCCGGCGCGTCCGGTGACGACCAGAAGGCGCCGAAGTCGACCTTGAAGACGAAGAAGAGAATGGTCAGGAAGACGAGATAGATGATGACCGACCACGCGAGGGCGGTGAGCAGCCAGGAGGCGAGAGCGGAGAGCCAGCGGCCGCCGCTCGTGGCGTAGCCGGCCCGCCGCTCGGCCGAGAACATGCGTCGGAACAGCATGAGAGCGATGACCACGAACAGCGGCAGGAAGATGATCGCGAAGCGGCCCATCGGCTCATGCTAGCGGTCCGGCGAGGCCGGCGGTACCCGAGCCCGCTGCCGGTCTCCGCCCGCGGGACCGTCGCGAGCCGCGGTGCCGGGGCCGTCGCGCACCTTCGCCCGCGGGCCCGTGTGAGCCTTTGCCTGCGAGGCCGTCGCGGACCTTCGTCTGCGACTCCGTCCCGAGCCGCGGGTCCGGTGTCAGCGCTGGTGGATCAGGTAGTCGAAGGCCGCCAGGGCCGCCGTGGCGCCCTCGCCGGCGGCCACCACGATCTGCTTGTCGTGGTTGTCGGTGACGTCTCCGGCGGCGAAGACGCCGCGCACCCCGGTGACGCCGTGCGCGTCGACCACGATCTCGCCGCGCTGGTTGGTGTCGACCACGTCGAGCATGAAGTCGGACTGCGGGAAGAGGCCGACCTCGATGAACACGCCGTCGACCTTGAGCGTCTTGCTCTTGCTGTTCTTGACGTTGCGCAGCACGAGGGCGTTCACGACGTCGTCGCCCTTGATCTCGACCGGCTCGAAGCCACGCAGCGGGCGCACCTTCCTGGCGCCGCGGACCTTGTCGACCAGGTAGCTCTCGCCGCTCCACTCGCCGCGGCTGACCACGTAGATCTTGCGCGCGATGGCGTTCATCTCGACGGCCGCCTCCATCGCCGAGCTGCCGCCGCCGACGATGGCGATGGTGGCGTCGCGGTAGAAGGGACCGTCGCAGGTGGAGCAGTACACCACGCCGCGCCCCATGAACTCGTTCTCGCCGGGGATGTCGAGGCGCCGCTTCTGGGCGCCGCTGGCGACGATCACAGTGCGCGCCAGGATGCGCTTGCCGCTGGCCAGCGTGAGCACCTTGGCCACGCCGTCGATGGACAGCCCCGTGACCCGCTCGCCGATGAGGCGTTCCATGCCGTACATGTATGCCTGCTCGAACATCAGCTTCACCAGGTCGGGGCCGGTCACCGCCGGCAGGCCGGGATAGTTGGTGATGGTGTGCGTGATGCCCACCTGACCGCCGAGGTCGAGGGCGACGAGGACGGTCGAGAGGCTCTTGCGGGCGGCGTACATGGCGGCCGTGAGGCCGGCCGGACCGCCGCCGACCACGGCCACGTCCCAGACCTTGGTCAGGTCGACCTTCAGCTCGATGCCGAGCCGCTTGTCCAGCTCGCCGGTGGCGTTGAGGTAGGCCAGCGAGTCGTAGCCGCCGAGGTACTCGTCGTCGAGGAAGAACTGCGGCACGGCACGCTGCCCGGTGCGCTCGACCATCTCCCGCGCCGCGTCCTCATCGTGGGTGACGTCGATCTCGTCGTAGTCGATGCCCTTGGCCTTGAGCATCGCCTTCGCCTTGGCGCAGTACGGGCACCACTCCATCGAGTACATGTGGATACGGGCCACGTCGGGTCACCTCCGCACGCTGAGTCCAGCTTGGGTCCGGTGCGCTCAGCCTGCCGTTGAGCGACGATAGCTGATGTGCTCGATCTTGAGTCGCAGGGTCCCGGCCGGGCGGCGCCAGGTGACCGTCTGACCGACCCTGGCGCCGAGCAGCGCCACCGCCAAAGGCGAGACGTAGCTGACCTTGCCGGCGTCGGGATCGGCCTCGTCTTCGCCGACGATGGTCCAGACCTGGACGGGCCGGGAGTCGAGCGACACGCTGGCGCCCGGCTCGTCGGCGACGCGTGAGCCCGATGCAGCGACCGTGACGGTGGCGCCGAAGGCCACCTCGTGGAGAGGCTGCCCGGCCGGGTCCACCGGCACCGCCGAGTCCAGGCGCCGGTCGAAGTAGCGTATGTCGCGGTCGACGTAGGCCAGCTCCTCGCGCAGCATCTGCTCCTGGTCGGGCGGCAGGCTGCCGCCGGCGCTGCCCTCCAGCGTCTCCAGCAGCTGGATACGGCGTCGGCCCAGCCGCTCGAGCTCCTCCTTGAGCTGTGCGAGCCCGGCCGGCGTGACGTAGTTGACGTGCTCGCTGATGGGCCGCTCGGCCGGCGGATCGCCGGCGGCGCCCGGCTCCGGTTCTTTCACGAATGCTCGGCTCATGGTCTGTGTATTCCACAGGAACGCCGCGGTTCATGCCAGCGAGGCGGCCGGCGGACGGGCGGCGTCGCGACATAGACGAATCTTCCATGGACAGACGTGCAGTGCGGGGCATGGTGCTGTCGATAGGGGAGCAGGAGGAGCAGGCCGGGATGCCCGCCGGTCCGGCCTCTGCCTTGGCGGCGGACAGGGGGACGGCATGGAGCGCGCGAGATGCAGATGGGGACCGGGCCAGTCCGGCTTCACCCTCATCGAGCTGCTCATCGTGATCGTCATCATCGGCATCCTGGCGATGATCGCCGTGCCGCTCTACCTGAACCAGCGCGACAAGGCCAAAGACGCCGGCGTCAAGGAGGGCGTCTGGGCGATCCAGAACGCCGTCGTGACCTACGCTGCCGACCACGACGCCGGCTTCCCCGATCCCTCCCAGGTGGCGGTCGACGGCGCTGTGGCCACCTACCTCGACCCCTGGCCCGACAACCCCTGGAGCGGGGCGCCGATGGCCGAGAGCGACGTCTGGTCGCGCGGCGACTTCCACTACGACGCCTGGAGCGGTGAGGTGCTCGCCGCACTGGCCTTCGTGCTGCCGGAGTACGAGCAGTTCGGCCTGATCGGCTGGACCTCGGTCAAGGACGAGCCGTACGTGGCGCGGCCGGTCCGCGACAGCGTGCTCTATGCGTCGCAGTTCCAGAGCCTCGACGGCCTCACCGTGCTGTCCGGCGCCTGGTCTGCGACGGCGGCCGGGCTGGTCGCACCGACAAAGACCTCCACGAACCGCGTCACCTTCGGTGACCCCGAGTGGACCGACGTACGCATCGACGTCGCCACGACGCTGGCGGGGAAGGGAAGCTACGGCGTGTTCTACCGCGCCGACGGCGAGGAGAAGACCAGCGGCTACGTGTTCGTCTTCGACCCTCGGGTGAAGAGCAAGCAGAGGTTCCTGGTGCAGAAGTACGTCAAGGGGAAGTCATCGCGTACGCTGGCGAACGTGGCGATGCCCAAGGACTTCCAGGCGTACGGCGCCGAGCACACGGTGACGATCGAGGTCGTCGGCGACCGCCATGTGGTGAGCGTCGACGGCAGGAGCATCATGGACTTCAGGGACGACAGCTTCTCATCGGGCTCGGCCGGATTGGGTACATGGAGCAAAGGCAATGCGACTTTCCGCGACGCCGAGGTGAGCCGCCCGTCCGGGCGCTGAGGGCTCATCGAGGCGGCCGTGGATCGCTGTCCGGCCGGCATCGGGCGCTGACAGCGGTCCTTCGTATCGTTCGCATGGTCCGAGGGAATACACTTTGTACGGGCGGCGGGTAGCCGCCCGTACGCAAAGACTCCGATCGTCCGTGCGCACCGGCGCCGGGAGCCGATCGCAGCTGAGCCTAAGGAGCAGTGATGTCGGTACTGGTTATCGCGATCGTTGTCATCGCGGTGCTTCTCCTGGCGTTCGTCCTCAGCGGTATCCGCATCGTCAGGCCAACGTCGCGCGGCCTCATCGAGCGCCTCGGCAAGTACCAGCGCTACGCGGAGCCCGGGTTCCACTGGATCATCCCGATCATCGAGAAGCTCTACAAGGTGGACATCCGCGAGGTGCTGGTCGACGCGCAGCCGCAGGTGATCATCACCAACGACAACCTCAACGCCCGCGTCGACGCGCAGGTCTACCTCAAGGTCAAGGCGTTCGAGGAGAGTGTCAAGGCGTCGCAGTACAACGTGGCCCAGTACGAGTACCAGATCGTCAACCTGGCGCGGACCACGCTGCGTAACATCATCGGCACGCTCACGCTCAAGTCGGCCAACAGCGAGCGCGGCAAGATCAACGACGAGCTGCGTTCGACGCTGCGGGTCGAGACGGCTAACTGGGGCATCGAGATCCTGCGCACCGAGCTCAA
>DIWP01000022.1:53372-76146 GCA_002423545.1 Thermoleophilia bacterium UBA6103 | reverse complement strand
ACTTCGTCGGCAACGCCCAGCTGCTCAAGCGGCTCGAGACCGTCGAGAAGAGCCTCTGGCAGAACGCCAAGGTCATCGTGCCGGAGGGCGCCGAGCTGGTGAACGTCATCGGCGACCTGGCCGGTGTGACGCCGGTGAAGGTCGGCAAGGGCGAGTGACGGCCGTGGATGGGCGGCGCACCGTGCAGCCGGTCGCCGGTCATCCGCCGGCCGGAGTGAGGTAGGTCGCGGGGGGGCGGGGCGGTGGTACCGCCCCGCCCCCCCGCTCTTCATACGAGGTGCCGATGGCGCACGCTCACGATGCTCATGGCTCGCACGCACACGCAGCGGCAGGCGTCGCAGACCCTGCGACTCGACGCCGGGCGCTGATCGTCGCGCTCACGCTCACGGCGTCGTACACGGCGGTGGAGGTCGTGGCCGGCATCCTCACCGGCAGCCTGGCGCTGCTGGCCGACGCCGGGCACATGCTCTCGGACAACGTCTCGCTGGGCCTGGCGCTGGTGGCCGTGTGGCTGGCCGGCAAGCCGGCCACGCCGCAGCGCTCGTTCGGCTTCAAGCGAGCCGAGGTGCTGGCGGCGCTGGCCAACGGCGCCGGGCTGGTCGGCGTCTCGATCTGGATCTTCGTGGAGGCCGCCCGGCGTCTGCGCGAGCCGCCCGAGGTGCTCGGTGGCTGGATGCTGCTGGTCGCCGGCATCGGCCTGCTGGTGAACGTGGCGGCGGCGCTGGTCCTGCTCGGCCCGCGGCGCGGCAACCTCAACATGGAAGCCGCCTTCCGCCACATCCTCGGGGACCTGGCGGGCTCGGTCGGTACGCTGGCCGCCGCCGCGGTGATCATGACGACCGGCTGGCTGTACGCGGATCCGCTGGCCAGCGTGCTCATCGGTCTGCTGATCCTGGGCAGCGCCTGGGCGGTGCTGCGGGAGTCGGTGCACATCCTGCTCGAGGGCGCCCCGGCCGGCCTGGACATGGCCGATCTGGAAGCTCGGCTGCGGGCCGTCCCCGGTGTCGTCGACCTGCACGATCTGCATGCGTGGACCATCACATCGGGGTTCCCGGCGCTCTCGGCCCATCTGATCGTGGACCGGCAGGCCGACGGCGAGTGCTGTCGCTGCGCGGCGGCCGGGCTGCTGCGCGACGAGTTCGGGATCGATCACAGCACGCTGCAGCTCGAGACCGAGGGCGGCGAGCCGGTCTGCACGCTGATCGCGTGCGGCCGCACCGACGCGCCGCCGCCGGCGGTGGACGGTCCGTCGTCCGGCTCGGCTACGGACCTCGCTTGAGCCCCCGGGGCGCCGGCCGATGAAAGGGCTGGAGCCTGTGACGGACGCCCGTTGCGGGTCGCGCTAGGCGCACAGCCCGACGCGACCAGCAGCGGGCGTCGGCACATGGAGGTGAGAATGGTGGCCCTGAGCGAGTCCTTCTCCACCATGACCATCCGGACGGTCACGGCGAGGGCCGGCGTGGCGGTCGCGACGACCATCGCCGCCGCGGTCATGCTGCTCGGCGCCTGCCTGCCGGACCGTGCCGCGGCCCTCGACACACGGCCGCCGAGTACGCCGGTCAAGCTCGTCTTCATCCATCACTCGACCGGCGAGCAGTGGCTGGCCGACGGCCACGGCGGACTGGGCCGGGCGCTGCGCGACGAGCGCTACTTCGTCAGCGACACTACCTACGGCTGGGGCAGCGACGGCCGCCCGGCCGACCTTCCGTCAAGCCGCGGTGAGCCGATCGGCAGCACGACCGACATCGGCGACTGGTGGACGTGGTTCCGGGGGCCCGACGCGGCGCTCTATCAGGCGGCGCTGGCGACGTGGAGCGAGCGCTCGTGCTCCTACTCCCGCCGCGCCGATCCCGGGGGCCGCAACGAGATCGTGATGTTCAAGAGCTGCTTCCCCAACTCCGATCTGCGCGGCAGCGCTTCGGCGCCGCCGCCGGCCATCGGGTCCAATCCGCTGCGCGGGCAGGCCTGCGGCGGCGGCGACTTCACCGTCGCCAACGCCAAAGGCATCTACCTGGACCTGCTCCACTACTTCGGCGCCCACCAGGAGCAGCTCTTCGTGGTCGTCGTGGCGCCGCCGATGCAGCATCTGACGGCGGCGGGCAGCGCGCGTGCCTTCGCCGACTGGCTGGTCGACGACTGGCTCGACGCGTATCCGCACCGCAACGTCTTCGTCTTCGACTACTTCACGGTGCTGACGAGCAACGGCGGCCGCGCGAGCGTCGACGACCTGGGTCGCAGCGGCGGACACCACCACCGGATGTGGAACGGCCGCGTGCAGCACCGGTCGGCCGGCGGCCGCAGCACGCTGGCGTATCCCAGCGCCGGCGGCGACGATCATCCGAACCGGGCCGGCGACCGCAAGGCGACGGCGGAGCTCCTGCCGCTTCTCAACGCCGCCTACCACGAGTGGAAGGGCGACGCCCGCCCGCCCGACGTCGTCGGGCCGCAGACGTACGCGCCGCGTCGCGCCGCCGTGCGCCGCGGACGCAGCGTCCGCCTGCGCTTCCGTGTCACCGATGACGTCAGCGCCACGGCGCTCGTCAGCGTGCGCATCGTCGATCGGCGCGGACGGGTCAAGACGACGCTGTGGCTCGGCCGGCGGGCGACCGGATCGCTGCAGTCGGTCAGTTGGCGCTGCACGCTGCCTCGCGGCCGCTACCGCTTCCAGGTCCTCGCGCGCGACGCGTCCGGCAATGCGCAGGTGAAGCGCGGCGCCACCACGCTCATCGTCCGCTGAGCCGACGCGACGCCGGCCGCCAGGGTGACGCCCGCCGCGCGGACGCGGCGCCGGCCGCCGTCAGGCCGACGCGCTCTCGCGCCCGTGACGCAGGACGGCCTCGGTATAGGGGCAGACCGCGATGCAGATGCCGCAGATGCTGCCGTTGAAGCGCGTCGAGGTCTGCGCCATGTGGCGCTCGCAGGCGGCGGCGTCGAGGATCTGATCGCGCGGCATACCGGCCGACCAGCAGACATCGCGGCCGGCCTGCGCCGGACAGGCATCGACGCAGCGCCGGCAGTCGCCGCAGCGTCCCGACACGACAGGGTGCCCGCTCGTCAGCTCCAGATCGGTGAAGACGCTGGCCAGGCGGACGGCGGGGCCCAGCTCTGCGGAGACGAACAGCCCCGTCTTGCCGATCCAGCCCAGGCCGGCCCGGGTCGCCGCCGACTTGTGCGAGTAGAGCGGTTCGGCGGCGGTGGCGTCATTGCTGGTCGGCTCGATGGCGATGGCCTCATGCCGGTGCTCGCGCACCGTTGCCGCCAGCTCGGTCACCGTCTCGGCCAGCTCACGGTTGAGAAGCCGGTACTCCTCGTAGTAGGCGGCGGTGGGGCCGTGCTCGAGGTCTCTGAGAGCCGCGGGGCTGAGGCGCCGCATCACGACTATCGCCGTGGGCAGCTGCGGCGACAGCGGCAATCCGTGGTCGCGGTTATCGGCGACGCCCCAGGCGTTGATGCCGTGCGCTCGGAGCAGGTGCCCGATGGTATTGCGGTCGAGGCGGATGCTTACCGTCCTGGTCTGTGTGTCGCAAGCGATGGGCCTGTCGTCGTGCGACGGCCGATCGCGAGGCGCCGTCGACTCTCATGCTCCCAGAGCCGGTCGCGGTCGGCAATCGCCGGCAGGTGCCGTGCTTGGCACAGGAAGGCGGGCGATGTTGTCCAGTGTGGCCAACGTCACGCGGCAAGGTGCAGCGAGGTTTTTTCCACTGCCGCGATGGTGATAATAGGATCAGGGAGCACGAGCAGGACAGATGAGAGATCTGCCCGATGCTCTTCGGCTCATCAGGAACGGTGGCGGGCGATGGCGCCTCTCGTGTCTTTGTACGACATGTACAACACGAAGAAGGGCTGAGTCCGCCGCCGGATGGCGACCGACACCAAGGTCTTTGCGGACCGCGATGGATGGGAGGAGGTGTGACCGATGGGATGGGTCCCCTTCACGCATGCCGGGAGACTGGCACGGGCTCGTCGCAGGTAGGCCGACGAGCCATGGACGAGGAACGACAGAGTAGAAGCCTGTTGACGGAGGGCGGTCCGGAGGGCCGCCCTCCGTCGTGTGGGCCGCCCTGCGGGCGGCGCTCAGCACGGCTCAGGAAGCCGGCCTGAAGCGGCGCAGACGCAGGCTGTTGCTGACCACCGTCACGGAGCTGAGGCCCATGGCGGCGGCGGCGAAGATGGGGTTGAGCAGGATTCCGAAGGCCGGGTAGAACACGCCGGCGGCCAGCGGGATGAGCGCCGTGTTGTATGCGAAGGCCCAGAAGAGGTTCTGACGGATGGTCCGCATGGTCCGCCGTGAGAGGGAGATGGCGGTCACCACGCCGTTGAGGTCGCCCGACATGAGGGTGATGTCGCCGGCCTCGATGGCCACGTCGGTGCCGGTGCCGATGGCGATGCCGATGTCTGCCTGGGCCAGCGCCGGGGCGTCGTTGATGCCGTCGCCGACCATGGCCACACGCTTGCCTTCCTGCTGCAGCCGCGTGATCTCGGCCGCCTTCTGCTCGGGCAGCACGCCCGCCACCACGCGGTCGACGCCGACCTGACGGCCGACCGCCTCGGCGGTGGCCTGGGCGTCGCCGGTGAGCATGATGACCTCGAGTCCGAGCTCGCGGAGGCGGCCGACGGCGCGCGAGGACTCCGGCTTGACCGCGTCGGCCACCGCGATGATGCCGGCCGGCCGGCCGTCGAGCGCCACGAACATCGGCGTCCTGCCGGCGGCGCGCAACTCGGTGACGCGGCCGTTCAGGGATCCGCTCGTGCCGTGGACTGTCACGGCGCCGTCGACTGTCACGGCGCCGTCGACGACCGCCATGGCACCGCCGACCGCTGCGTCGTGGCCGCCGCCGTCGTCTCCGCCGAGGATCCGCTCGCTGCCGACCGCTACCTCGCGGTCGTCTACTCGCGCGCGTACGCCGCGGCCGGTCACGGACGTGAAGTCCGCGGCGTCCGGCACCTCGATGCCGCGCTCCCGCGCCGCCGCCACGATCGCCACCCCGAGCGGGTGCTCCGAGCCGCGCTCGGCGCCGGCCGCCAGGCGCAGCAGCTCGTCCTCGGAGAGAGTGACGATCTCCTCACCCGCGGCATCGTCCTCACTGTGGCGCGCGGCGGCGGAGCGCCCGTCGAAGACGATCACATTGGTGACGCTCGGCTTGCCCTCGGTGATCGTACCTGTCTTGTCGAGCACGATGGTGGTGAGCTTGTGCGCCGTCTCCAGCGCCTCGCCGCTGCGGATGAGCACACCGTTCTCGGCGCCGCGACCGGTACCGACCATGATGGCCGTCGGCGTGGCCAGGCCGAGCGCGCAGGGACACGCGATGACCAGCACGGCCACGAAGTTGAGCAGGGCGTAGTTGAGCGCCGGCTCGGGCCCGAACAGGATCCAGGCGAGCAGCGTCGCGGTGGCCACGGCGATGACCGCCGGCACAAAGTAGCTCGCGACCGTGTCGGCCAGTCGGGCGATCGGTGGCTTGGAGCCCTGCGCCTCCTGCACCAGACGGACGATCTGCGCCAGGGCGGTCTGCTTGCCGACCCGGGTGGCCCGGAACGTGAACGAGCCGGTGGTGTTGACGGTGGCGCCGATCACCTCGGCGCCGGCCTCTTTGACGACCGGTATCGGCTCGCCGGTGAGCATCGACTCGTCGACCGCCGAGCCGCCCTCCACCACCACACCGTCGACCGGCAGCTTCTCGCCGGGTCGTACCACCACGAGGTCGCCCGGCACCACGTCGGCGACCGGGACGTCGCTCTCGTTGCCGTCGCGCAGCACTCGAGCCGTCCTCGGCTGCAGGCCGATCAGCTTCTTGATGGCTTCGGACGTCTGACCTTTGGCGCGCGCCTCCAGCATGCGCCCCAGCAGCACCAGGGTGATGATGAGCGCCGATGAGTCGAAGTACATCGGCGCGCCGATACCCTCGTACTGGAACAGGCTCGGCGCCACGACACCCAGGACGCTGTAGAAGTACGCCGCCGAGGAGCCCAGGGCGATGAGCGTGTTCATGTCGGTGGTCTTGTGGCGAGCGGCCTTGACGGCGCCGACGTAGAACTGCCAGCCGACCCAGAACTGGACCGGCGTGGCCAGGGCCCAGAGCACGTACGGGTCGTGCAGCCACATCGGCAGGAACGGGAACCACTCGTGCATGCTGCCGAGGAAGACGATGAAGCTCAGGACGGCGCCGACGATGACCTTGCGCTTCAGCGTCCTGTAGGCCTTGTCGCGGGCCGCCTGCTCGGCATCGACGGCGTCCACGGCGCCGGCCTCGTCCGACGCCTCGTCGACGACCTGATAGCCGGCCGCCCGTACGGCGTCGGAAAGCGCCTCGCGGTCGGTCTGGGTGGGGACGATCTCGACGGTCGCCTTCTCGGTGGCCAGGTTGACGGCGGCGCTCACGACGCCGGGCACCGCCTTGAGCGCCTTCTCGACCCGGGCCACGCAGCTCGCGCAGGTCATGCCCACGACCGGCAGAGTGAGCGTCTGAGTGGCGACGTCGTAGCCGCCGCCGCGCACGGCGGCGATCAGGTCGTCGAAGGCGAGCTTCTGCGGATCGTACGTGACCCGTGCCCGCTCGGTGGCGAAGTTGACGTCGGCGCTCGCCACGCCCTTGAGCCCACGCAGGGTGCGCTCGTTGCGCGCCACGCAGGCGGCGCACGTCATGCCGGTGATGGGGAGGTCCGCTACGACCGGTGCGCGCCTATCGTCATCGAGCGCATCAGCGTGGGCGTCAGCGGCGCCGCGCCCTTCTCGGTCGGCTTCGTCTGCGCCGGCCGCCTCGCCCGGCTGGCGTACCTCGGCATCGTCGATGCCGGTCTGCGTCTCTGTGTCGGCTTGTGTGCCCATCAGTCAGGGTATTCCCGTACATCGGCTGGAATACCCACCGGGGCATGTGAGAACGAGTGGAGAACGAGTGCCGATGCCGGCCGGACCGGACCGCCCGCGCTTGCGCACAAGCAGTCCCGGTCAGGCCGGTGGCGGCAGCGACGATGGAGCGCCGAGGCGCCCGGCGTCAGGCGGCGCCGTCGGGCGCCGGTGCATCATCGATGTCGGCGCGTCGCGCCCGGTACTCGTCGCGGTCGATCTCGCCGGCCGCGTAGCGGCGGTCGAGGATGGCGCGCGGAGTCTCCGCCGCAGCAGCCGCAGCGGGTGCGACTGCCGGAGCATCGGCTCCAGCGGCGTGGTCCGCGGCCGGCATCGTCCGGGTCGGAGCCTCGGCGGCGTCGGCAGATCCGGTCGCGGCGGGGGGATCCGCCGAGTGCGTCGCTCCCGCCACCGCCGGCGGCGCCGGCACGCCGGCGACGCTCCGCTGCGGCCGATCGTCGCGCGCAAGCCAGACCTTGACCGCCAGAGCGATGAGTGCCGCGGCGATGACCGCCAGAGCGATCGCCCTCATGATCATCGTCCATTCCATCCAGTCGGGGTGCAGCTGGAATCCGTCCATCCAGTCCCCTCGGTCAAACGAGGGCATGCCGTTCATGCCGTGCTCCTCTCTCGGCGAGATCCGCCGGTGTGTCTCGGGTGTATGGCCGGATCATGGGCGACACCGCTGTGGAGACCTTGGAGGAGGGCTGGGGACTGCCTGTGAGTCGTCGGAGAAGGCAGTGCTTCGTCACCGTCCGGCCGGCGCGAACGTCCACCCGCTGCCGCCGTCTGCGGACGCAAACGTCTACCGCCTACCCCCTTTGTCCACCTCGCCTCCGGGCGGCGATGCCCCTACCCTCATGGAGTGCCGCCGGCGCGCACGCGCATCGTCGGGGATCAGACCCCGCAATCCCTCACAAGGAGGCTTCCTCTTGAAACGACACAGGTTGGGCCTCGGCATGCTGGTGTTCGCGGCCGTGCTCTGCAGCAGCCTGCTGCTGCTGGCCGGCACGGCCGCCGCGCAGCCGGCCGACGACGTGCCGGTCGACGACGTGCTGGTGGAGCCGTTGCCGGAGTCGTTCGCCGAGTACCTCGCCGACGGCGAGGCCGAGTACCAGGAGTGGCTCGCCGGCGAGCCGGTGGCGCGGGCACGGGTGCGGGCGGCACGCAGGCGCGGCGCCCGCGGCCTCGACGCCCCCTACGCCATGCTGAGCACGGTGAGCCACAAGCAGCTCCGCAACGACTGGTGCGGGCCGGCCACCATGGCCATCCTCGATCACTTCCTCCGCGGCGCGTCGACACACTGGACGCAGCAGAAGTGGTCCTCCTACTCGTACGACGTCAGCCGCAACGGTGCCATCGAAGATGCGGAACGCCTTTGGACGGACGCTCGCGGCGCCTATCCGCCGATGATGGCCGTGGGGCTCAAGAACGTCACCGGGAAGGGCTACGCGTGCTTCTACTTCCCGAGCGTGTCCAAGACCACCTGGCTCGACCATCTGCGCAACAAGACGCAGTACGCCGAGCTGGTCAGGAAGCGGCCGGTCGCGTACTCCGCCCGCATCGAGCAGGACAAGTGGACGCTCTACCGCTACTACCACGCCGGCCACATCATGGGCGGGCGCGGCTTCGACTGGCGTAAGTCTGGCTTCCCGATCTACGTCGACGACCCCTACCCGGAGAACGCCGCTCCGCCTCTGGGGCGCGGCAGCTCCGGCGGTGCGACCTACGGCAAGCACACCTACTCGGCCGCCAAGGTCGCCGGCACCATGTACTACATCGTCTACTGAACCCATCGATCACAGGCAAAGGAGATCCAGGTGAGCGTCGGTTCGAGTCTGCTGCTGGTGACGATGGTCGGCGCGCTGGCGCTCGGTCTGGGTGCCTGTGGGGGCGGCGCGGCTTCGGCCGCGTCGCCCCCACCTGTGGCCTCGAGCGTGACCGCAGCGCGGCCGGGCTCCCCGGTCGCGCCGGAAGCGTCTGCGTGTGCCACACCGCGGGCGTCTGCGCGTGCCACCCCGCGGGCCTCGGCAACAGGGATCGCGGCGCCTGACAGCCCGCCGCTGGTCGGCGATCCCGGCAAGCTGCCGGCCATCGACCTGCCGGGCCGAGTGCTGAGGCTGCGGTCGTGGTGGAACGTGGTCGATCACAGCGACCGCTTCCTGGCCGTGAACCGCGCCGTGGCCGGCGCCCCCACGGCGCAGGATGCCGACGGCATCCGCGAGGAGCACCATCTGATCGACCTGCAGAGCGGCGCGCGGCGTCTGGTCCGCCGCCACTGCGTGGCCGGCCCGGCCTGGTGGTCGATGGCGCGGGCGGTCTCCGACGCCGGCTGGCTTGCCTGGGAGGAGGTCCACGGCCAGAGCGAGGATCGCTGGCGGCTGTACGCGGCGCGCTTCGACCGCCGCACCCTGCGGGTGGGCCGGCCTCGACTCGTGCTGCGCGGCGAGCGGCGCCGCGTCGATCGTCCGCACTTCGCCCTGTACGGGCGCCGGCTCGTCAGTGTGACGAACTCCTACGGGCCGCAGAGTGAGTGGGGCTCTCACGGATGGGCCTTCGTCAGCGATCTGGCCACGGGGAAACGGCAGGTGCTCTACAGCGCTCCGGTGAGCGTCGGTGATCTGTGCGTGGCCGCGAACGGTACCGTGGCGCTGGTCGAGTACACGGATCCGGTCGACGTGCACAGCGCCCGCTTCGTGGTGGTGCGCATCGCCGACGGCAAGGTCCTGCTGCGGTTCCGCTACCGCGGAGGCCCGGTGCGCAAGATAGCGTGGGACGGCCGCAACCTGGCGTGGGAGGCCGAGCAGGACGACGAAGCGTCGGGCTACCGGATCATGGTGCGCCGGGCGGACGGCACCGTGCGGCTCATCAGCGACGCGGGATTGGCCCCGACCCTCAGCGGCGGCACGCTCTTCTTCACCGACTATGAGGCCCTGGGAGTCGACGATCGCGTCATCTCGGTCGATCTGCGCGACTGGACGGCCGGCCGTCTGGCCGGACGCGGCGACGTATCAACCGCGTCCGCCAGCCCGCGTCACACCGTCGTCTGGGACGACGGCAGCGGCGACGACACCGTCGTCCGCGTGGGACGGCTGCCGTGAGGATGATGCCGCCGGAGGCAGCGAGATGAAGAAGGGCAGCCGTCCTGAGGGACGCTGCGGCGGGGTGAACGACGCCAGGTATCCGGCCAGGTGCTCCGGCAGCGTCTCCTCGACCGGCAGGCCGAGGGCGCGCAGGTCGGCGGCGCCGCAGGCCGGTGTGGCGTGCCCGGGGCGGTCGCCGGCGATGGCGGCCGCCGGTCCCAGCACGATCGTGTCGGCGACGGCGGCCAGCGTCAGGCCGCCGGTGAGCGCTCGTCGCGGGACAAGGAGGGTGGTCGACGCCCCATGCGCAGCCAGCGCGGCGGCCAGCGGCGCGACATCCAGGTCGACATCCCGCGGCAGGTCGACGACCAGGTCGATCGGCCTCCCGGCGGCGGTCGCCGCGACGGCGGCGACCAGCTCCTCGGCCAGCGGAAGCTGCTCGAAGCGCAGCAAGGGGATGCCGTAGGTGGCGACGGCCTCCATGCTCAGGATCAGCGGGATGACGCGGCTGCCCCGTTCCTCTTCGAGGCGTACTCTGGCGCGCTGCTGCCGTCCCCACCCGACGGCGAGCTGGAGCGCCGGCGTCACCAGCAGGAAGAGCGGCAGCAGCAGGATCAAGGACCACCAACCCATGCGGGCATTGTCCCACAGCCGCGTCCTGTCGTGGCGCCACGGGACGGTGTCAACGCGCCCGCCGGCTCATCGTGGCGCAGCGAGGCCGCGCCCGCCGGCTCGCAGGGTCACGCGGTGACGCGCAGGATCTCCAGGTAGCTGGTGGTGCCGTCGAGGACCTTCTCGATGCCGTCCTGGCGGATGGTACCGATGCCACGGGCGGCCGCCACGCGACGGATGTCCGAGGCCAGCCCGTCGCCGGTGACGATCGCCCGCAGCTCGTCGTCGAGCGGCAGGACCTCGTAGAGCCCGATGCGTCCGAGATACCCGGTACCGAAGCAGCGGCCGCAGCCGACCGGCTCGTAGACGTCGAGCCGCTTGTGCGGGGGCTCGCCGAGCCCGAGCTCACGCCACTGCTCGGCGCTGAGCGTCGCCGGCCGACGGCAGTGCACGCAGAGCTTGCGCACCAGTCGCTGCGCGACCACGCAACGGAAGGCGGCGGCCACGACGTACCGCGGCAGTCCCATCTCGATGAGGCGGTAGAGGGTCGCCGCCGCGTCGTTGGCGTGGACTGTCGTGAGCACCAGGTGGCCGGTGACCGCCGAGTCGGCCGCCATCTTGGCGGTCTCGACGTCGCGGATCTCGCCGACCATGATCACGTCGGGGTCGGCGCGTACCAGCGAACGCAGCACGCGCGCGAAGGTGAGGCCGATGCTCTCCTTGATCTCGGTCTGGATGATGCCGCCTATCTTGCGCTCGATCGGGTCTTCGACCGTGTAGATCTTGCGCTCCGGGTCGTTGATCATCTCCAGGGTCGCGTAGAGGGTCGTCGACTTGCCGCTGCCGGTGGGGCCGCTCACGATGATGCCGCCCTCCGGGAGGGCGACGGCGGCCTCGAAGCGCTTCCGTGAGGCACCCCGCAGCCCAAGCGCGTCGAGGGTCGGGATCACCGGTGAGACCTCGAGCAGGCGGATGGTCATGTTCTCGCCGTACATGCTGGGGATGGAGGCGAGCCGCAGGTCGACCTGCTGCCCGGCCGATGTCTCGAACGACGTGCGGCCGTCCTGCGGCAGACGGCGCTCTGAGATGTCCATGTTGCCCATGATCTTAAGGCGGCTGATGATGCCGGGCATGAGCTCGAGCGAGTACTCGCGCAGCGGGTGCAGGACCCCGTCGATGCGGCAGCGGGCTGTGAGTGAGTAGGGGCCGGGCTCCAGATGGATGTCGCTGGCCTTCATGCTGGCGGCGTCGGCGATCAGGGAGTCGACGATCTCGATGGTCGACTCGTCGACGGCCAGGGCGGCGCCCTCGTCCGGCAGCGACGCTTCATCGCCGGCGCCGGCCTGCAGCTTGCCGCGCGTGCTCAGGTAGATGGTGACGACCTCGTCGAAGCCGCTCTCGGTGCACAGTACGGGGACGATGCGTTTGCCGGTCCGCAGCGCCGCTTCATCCACGGCGATCACGTCCAGGGGGTCGGTCATGGCCAGGACGAGGTTGCCGCGATCGTCGACGCGCAGCGGCAGGACGCGGTGGCGCATGATGAAGTCGCGCGGCAGCTGGCCGACCGCGGTCGCGGTCGGCGCCATCTGGTGCAGGTCGACGAATCCGATGTGCATCTGGCGCGCCAGTGCCTCCGCCATGACGAGCTCGGTGACCACTCCCTGGCGCACGAGGATGGCGCCGAGTCGGCCGCCGTCCTCGTGCTGCTCCGCAAGGGCCGTCTTCAGCTGGGCGGGACTGACGATGCCGGCTGCCATGAGCATGTCGCCGAGGCGCTGGCGGCCCTCGGCGCCGGCCCGCTGGCGTGCCAGAGCGCCCTCGATGCGGACCCTCAGGTCGTCGATGTCGACCGGTTTGGCGATGATGTCGGCGACGCCGAGGCGGTGGGCGGCCTCGTAACGGTCCAGGTCGTCGGCCGACGCCAGCACGAGCACCACCAGCCGCCGCAGCTCGGGGATCTGCCTGATCTGTCGCAGGACGTCGAGCCAGTCGGTCGATCGGAGGGCGCTGTCGAGGATGAGTACGGCCGGGGGGCGCTGCTGCATCTGCGTGATCAGGTCTGCCTCGTCGCTCAGGATGTCGACGTCGAAAGCGCCGGAACAGGCCTCACCGACGATCTGACCGGCCCGCTCGTCGGGGCTGGCGACCGCCAGCCGCCGGCGATCCTGCTCGCGGGCGGCGTCGGCGCGCTGCGTCGCGGCGCGGGCGGCTGCGCCCGGACCCGCCACGGCGGTGGCGCCGCCGGGCGAGCCGGCTGTGGCGGCGCTTCGACCGGTGGTACGCGGGGCAGCGTTCGCCGTCGATCGTGGGGGTGCCGCGTCTCGGGCCTGGGCCTGCGCCGCCGGTCGTGGGGGTGCCGCGTCTCGGGCCTGGGCCTGTGCCGCCGGTCGTGCCGGCGCCGCTCCACGGGCCTGGGCCTGCGTCACCGGCCGAGCCGGCCGTGCGGCGCGGCCGCCCGCGGGGCCGGCTGTCCGCCCGCGTGCCGACGCGTGTCCGCTCGCCGCCGGCCCGTTCTCGCTGCCACGACCCAGGTGCCAGTCCATCATCGACCTCCTCACTGGACCCTATCGGCAGCCGACGCCGAGATATCGAGTCTCTCGGCGTCGTGCGGATGCCATAAGCACGGACGTCGCCCCCCGAGGCGCCGGCCGCCATACGCACGGACGTCGCGGAGGCCAGAGGGGGCGTTGATATACTCCGCCGACGTCGTCACTGCGGAGCCGAAGATGTTCGAGAAGATCCTGATCGCCAATCGCGGCGAGATCGCCCTGCGGATCGTGCGCGCCTGCAAGGAGCTGGGCGTGCAGACGGTCGCCGTGTACTCGGAGGCCGACCGCGACAGCCTGCACGTGTCCTGCGCCGACGAGGCGGTCTGCATCGGGCCGCCGCCGGCGGCGGCCAGCTATCTGCAGCAGCCGGCGCTGATCGCGGCCGCCCAGAGTCGCGGCGCCCAGGCCATCCATCCTGGCTACGGCTTCCTGGCCGAGAACGCCGGCTTCTCGCGTCTCTGCGCCGAGAACGACCTGGTCTTCATCGGCCCTGGGCCGGAGGCGATCGAGCTGATGGGCGACAAAGCCTCGGCGCGCACCACCATGACGGCCGCCGGCGTACCGGTCACACCGGGCTCGGACGGCATCGTCGAGGACATCGAGGAAGCGGTCGAGGTGGCCCGCAAGATCGGCCTGCCGGTGATGGTCAAGGCGGCCGCCGGCGGTGGCGGCAAGGGCATCCGCATCGTGCACGAAGAGAGCGGGCTGGAAGCCGGCGTGCGGCAGGCACAGAACGAGGCGCAGGCCGCCTTCGGCAACGGCGCCGTCTACGTGGAGCGCTATATCGGCAGCCCGCGTCACGTGGAGATCCAGGTGCTGGCCGACGCGCACGGCGGCGTCATCCACCTCGGCGAGCGTGACTGCTCCATCCAGCGTCGCCACCAGAAGCTCGTCGAGGAGGCGCCGTCGCCGGCCGTCGACGGGATGACGCGTGCCGCCATGGGCAACGCGGCCGTGGAAGCCGCGCGTGCCTGCGGCTACGTGGGCGCTGGCACCGTCGAGTTCCTGCTCGACCCGCAGGGGTTCTTCTACTTCATGGAGATGAACACCCGCGTCCAGGTGGAGCACCCCATCACCGAGATGGTCACCGGCATCGACATCGTCAAGACCGGCATCCGGATCGCCGCCGGCGAGCTGCTCGACATCACGCAGGCGCACGTGCAGGTGGAGGGGCACGCCATCGAGTTCCGCATCAACGCCGAGGATCCCGACAACGACTTCATGCCGTCGCCGGGCACGGTGAGCCGCTGGCAACCGCCGGGCGGACCCTGGGTGCGCCTCGACTCACACCTCTATCAGGGCTACTCGGTGCCGCCGTTCTACGACAGCCTGCTCGCCAAGCTGATCGTCTGGGGCCGGGACCGCTCCGAGGCGATCGCCCGTGGCCGCTGGGCGCTCGACCAGTTCCGGGTCGAGGGCATCAAGACGACCATCCCGTTCCATCGCCGGGTGCTCGACCATCCACTGTTCGTGGCCGGCACCGTCTCGACGCACTTCATCGATGAACAGTTCTCGGAGCCGGCCGATGGACCGGTGGCGGCCCCGCTCGACGCGCATGCTCCCTCTGCGGACTGAGCGGCTGATCGTCCGGGAGCTCGTGGCCGGCGACCTCGACGAGCTGGCCGACATCTACGCCGACCCCAGGGTGCGCTGGTGGGAGCCGGCGCCGTTCACGCGCGAGCAGACGCGTGCGGCCATCGACGCCAATCTGGAGCGCTATCGTCGCGACGGCATGGGCGAGTACGCCGTGGTGCTCCGTTCCAGTGGCCGGCTCATAGGTGTCTGCGGCCCGGCTCTGCGTGACATCGAGGGCGACTGTCTGCCGGAGCTCGGCTGGGAGCTGCGCAGCGACGAGTGGGGGCATGGCTTTGCGACGGAGGCCGCCGCCGGCATCCTGACGCACGCCGTCGAGCTGGGGCTGCGCCGCATCTACTCGCTCATCGTGCCCGACAACGTCCGCTCGCAGGGAGTCGCGCGACGCATCGGCATGACGATCGAACGTCAGGTCACGTGGTCCGATCGTCTGCACGATCTCTGGGCTCGCGCTCTGCCGTGATCTGCTGACGGACGCGCGACCGGTGGCCGGACGGCCCCCGCTCAGCCTTCGTCCTCGAGCGGCCGGACCTCGTAGCCGGCGGCGGTGATCCCCGCGATGAGGTCGGCGATCACCGGGTCGAGGCGCGCCGCGACCGCCTCCGCATCGCTGCCACGCGCCGCAGCCGTGATCCGGTTGGACTGCTCCGAGCCGATGACCTGCGCGCGCGACTTGATGTACACGTCGGGATGTGCCCGCTCGACCGCCGCCAGCACGTGGGCGATGGCCGATTCATCGTGCGTGGCGAGCAGCAGGGTGCGCTCCTCGAAGCGAGCGTCGCCGAAGATCCTGTGCAACTCGTCCGCGAGGCTCTCGTCGACGATGGCCTTGAGCTCGGCCGGCACGCCGGGCAGGCTGACGATGGTGGTCGCACCGGCGTCGACGCCGGCGATGCGGCCGTCGCGATCGAGCCTCATGAGCACTCCCGGCGCCCCCCCGACCGGGTTGAGCAGCGGCGTGGCGCCGCGCGGCAGGCGGGCCATCTTGCGGCGCGCGTCGTTCAGCCCGGCGAACGGCACGTTCTTGCGCCTGGCGAACTCGGCGTAGCGCTCGGTGACCATGCGTTCCGCGTCCGGGTGCAGCACCAGCGGCACGTCGAGCGCGGCGGCGACGCCGGCCAGCGTGAGGTCGTCGGTGGTGGGGCCCAGGCCGCCGACGGTGAAGATGAGCGCCGGACGGCCGGCGATGACGGCGCGCAGCTCGGTGGCGATGCTCTCGATCTCGTCGCGCAGCATGACGGTACGGCGCACGTGCCCGCCGAGCGCCGTGACGCGCACGCAGAGCCAGTTGGTGTTGGTGTCCAGCACGTCGCCGAGCAGGACCTCGTTGCCGGCCGACACCACCTCAACGGCCGGCCCGAGGGCATCGACGCTGCGGCTCGGCGGCGTGACGGGGACGTACGTTGCCTCGACGTCGTTCTCCTGAACGGCGGGCGTTGGATCGTCGGTCACGGGTGCTCCTCGTGCGGTCGCGGTCGCCGCGAGTCTGGCAGAGCTCCGGAAGTGGGGCAAGGTGGCGCGCCGGCGCGAGCGCGGCAGGCGGGGCACGGCAGGGTGCCGGCGCGAGCTCGGCAGGCGGGGCACGGCAGAGCGCGGACCGCCTCGTGGGCAGCGTCGGCGGCCGTCAGGCGATAGAATGCAGCGGGGCTATCTCTTGGGGGCGATCGGGACAATGATGAGACCCGTGGCCATCATCCAGCACGACCGTCTGGACCCGCCTTCGACCATCGGCCGTCATCTCAACGCCGTCGGCTGTCCGTGGCAGCTGATCGACGTCGGTTCGGGCGCACCTGTCCCCGAGACGATGCAGGCGTTCTCGGCCCTCATCCTCATGGGCGGAGACATGCACGTGCACCAGGAGGCGCAGTTCCCGTTCCTGCGCCTCGAACGGGTCCTTCTCACCCGTCTCCTTGCCGAGCAGTTCCCGGTGCTGGGCATCTGCCTGGGCGCACAACTGCTGGCTGCCGCCGCCGGCGCGCGTGTGTACCAGCGTTCCTATCCGGAGATCGGCTGGATCGAGGTCGAGACGCAGGCGCACGATCCGCTGCTTATCGGCATCGACTCGCCGTTCATCACGATGCAGTGGCACGATTACTCGTTCGAGCTGCCGCCGGGCGCCGTCCGGGTCGCCGCCCGCGACGACGGCGAGCAGGTCTTCCGGGCCGGTTCGTGCTCGTGGGGCGTACAGTTCCACCCCGAGGTGGATCCAGAGCTGGCGGAGAAGTGGGTGCGCAGCGACGAAGCACGTCTGCGCGACCTCATGCCCGGCTGGCCCGACGAGATCCGTGCCCACACGCAGGTCCATGTGCGGGACTATGCCTCGTTCTGCGGTCTGCTGATCGACAACTTCCTGGTCGCCTCGGGGGTGATGGCCGGCTCGTCCTGAGAGACTTCCGTCGCCTCCGCCCGGCCAGACCGGCCGTCTCTTGTACCGCCGTTGCGGGCTCGCCCGCCTCAGCCGTCTCTCCTGCCGCCGTTGCCGGCTCCTCCGCCTCAGTGGTCCCCCCGTACCTCTGCTCCGGGCTCACCCCGTCTCGTGCCGTCGGCTGCTTGTGAAGTCGGCGGCGGCTGCCGATGAAGACCTGCATGGATGCTGTCGGTGTGCGAGTCATGAAACCAGACGAGAAGCGGCCAGACGAGAGGCAGTCTGACGCGAGGCGGCGCCCGCTGTTCGTGGTCGAGCGCGAGCGGCGCTGGCGTGTCTGGCTGCTGTTCGCGCTGCTGATCGTCGTCTGGCTGATCCCGGTCGTCGTCCTCAGCCTTGTCGTCGGTCTTCTCCTGCTCGCCCTGGGTCCGGCCTGGTCGATGTTCACAACCGGACTGCGCTGGTATCACGTGGTCCCGACGCTGGCCGTCGCCGTGATCGGCGCCACGGTGAGCTGGTATGGGTCGCACCGCGATGCGCGCCGGCGTCTGCTGGCGGCGATGGGCGGCCGACCGCTCGACCCGCACGACCGCTACCACCAGAGACTGGCGAACATCGTCGAGGAGCTGCGGCTGGCCGGCGGCCGGCCGGAGGTCGAGGCCGTCGTGGTCCCGAGCCTGGGCATGAATGCATTCGCCTTCAGCGACTTCCGCGGCGGCAGCGTCGTCGGTGTCTCGGAGGGAGCCCTCTCGGGCCTGTCACGGCAGCAACTGCAGGGTGTGGTAGCGCACGAGTTCGCGCATGTCCTGTCCGGCTCGCACGTCACCGTCACCGCCGCGTGCATGTTGTTTGGGCTGTACGAGAGTATCGGCGACGCGCTCGGCGAGCTGGGCGAGGGTCTGGGCGACGCCGACAGGCCCTGGGCCGACAGGGGCGGCGCGGCCGGCAGCCTGCTCTCCTGGTTCGCCGAGGTCGCCGGCGGCATCGTGAGCGGCGCTCTGTCTCGCCAGCGGGAGTACGAGGCCGACCTGGCGGCGGTGCGCTACACGCGCGATCCGATGAGCCTGGCGCTGGCGCTGCGGACCATCGCCGACCATCCGGTGGGGCGTGGCTACGTGCCGCCGGGACTGGCGGCGCTGTGCATCACCGGTGAGAGCGGCCGGCCAGACGGCGCCCTGGAACGCTGGCTGGCCAGTCATCCGCCGCTCGACGAGCGGATCGACGCGCTGCTGCGGCTGGCGAACGTGAGCCGCCGTGCCTTCCAGGAGCAGGCGGCGCAGCTGGAGGAGTCGCTGCAGAGGCGTGAGCACGTGTCTCCGGCACCCGGGCTGCGACCGGACGAGGCGCTGCGGTCGGCACAACAGGCGGGCCTGATGGCCGCGGCGACCGCCGCCGCCGGTCCGGCCGTCGCCGACGTTGCGGCTGGCGGTGCCCGAGCCGGCGCAGCCGTAGCGGCCGGCGGTGCCCGGGCCGGTGCCGATGCTGCGACTGGCGGCGCTCGGGCCGGTGCGGCTCCGGGGCGTCGCGAGGCGGCGGAAGGCGCGGCGAGGGCCGTCACCGACGGGCTCGGCCATGCCCATCGGTGTCCGGCCTGCGGAGGCGCCCTGATCCCGGCCGACTACGAGGGTGTGCGCCTCGCCGTCTGTCGCGGCTGCGGCGGGCGCTTCGCCGGGGCCGATGCGGTGGCCCGCGTGATCGCGCGGCGCGAGGTCGGCTTCAGCGCCGGACAGCAGGCGCTCGCCGACGAGACCGTGCAGGGCGGTAACAGCCGGCGGCGTGCCGCCGTCACCGGCCGCTTTCGGCCCCGGGGCGCCTTACGGACCTGCCCGGGCTGCGGCCGCTCCATGATCGCCCGGCACTACAGCTACGACGTCGCGCTCGACGTCGACTACTGCGGCGTCTGCGACGCCTACTGGTTCGATTGCGATCAGCTCGAGGTGCTGCAGATCATCGCCGAGAGGCGCCTCGGCTGAGACGACCGCCGACCGGCTGCCGGAGACGGTCCTCAGAGTCCGAGACTGGGTCTCGCAGGCCTCAGTGGCCGAGCTTCGGGTCCTGCTCGAGCGCCAGGGCCAGCGCCACGACGTGCCGGCACGGCGCCTCCCGCGTCACATCGCCGCACGAGCACGCCCATCCCAGCTTGCCGTCTACCGTGCGCACGATCGTGTTGTAGACCTGACCGTCGCGGATGACGGCGGTCACCTCGCGTGGCGTTGAAGCCACGAAGCCGATGCAACCGTCGCTGAGGCAGGCCTGACCCTTCTGAAACGCCTCGGCTCCTGCCGATTCGCGCAGCGAGCTCTGGTCGACGAGGTCGGTCCATGTCGGCATCGCATCCTCCTTTGCAGGTGTCACAGGGTCATACCCAGCGGGACCCGCCCACGAGCGTCGCCGGCGTTCAGGTCGAGCTTCTGGTGCCCTGGTCCGGTGACAGCCCGAGACCGCGTCCCTTCGAGACGTCGTCGGGCTGGTCCTTGCGCGGCGGCGACTGACGCCAGATGGTGACGCCGACGGCCACGACGTGCTTGCATGGGCGTTCGGCCGTCGCCCGGCCGCATGTGCAGGACCAGCGCAGACGGTCACCGTCGGCCGTGAGCGTGGTGTCGTACGTCTCCATGTCATCGACGTGAGCCACGACGCGCATGTCGGTCGACTCCGTGATGCGGGCACAGTGGTGTTCGGCGCAGGTGGCGCCTTCCAGGTAGGTCGGCGCTCCGGCCAGCGAACGCAGGCTGCGTTCGTCGACCAGGTCCGCGACAGCTTTCATGTGGTATCTCCCCACCGACGTGTCCGTGATCCGCGTCCTTCTGGACCATACCCGGCTCGGCGCCGGCCAACCCTGAGGCCGAGCGACAGCTATCTGGTGACTGGTCAGCCGGTACGGCCCGGCCGCGTGCGCGGCTCCACCCAGGGCATCGAGCCCTCATCGCCCCAGCGGTGTCCGGAAACCGGTGACGCCGGATGGGCGCCCCCGGGCGGCGGGATGGGCGGCGGCGGGATGGGCGGCGGCGGGATGGGCGGCGGGGCCGCCGGCCGGTCTGGTCCGGCACGCGCGCCTCGTGGTCGCTGCGCCGCCGGCCGGCCGAGTACCTCGAGCAGGTCGTAGACCTGGTGTGCGACCATTGCGAGGCCATGCTCCTCGTCGTTCTGCAACTGACCGTCGACGAGCAGGTAGATGGCGTCTTTCAGGATGGCGCCGTACTTGAGGTACACGTCGTTGAACACGACCACCTGGCCCAGCTCGGTCTCGTCTTCGAGGGTGAGGAAGAGCGTGCGATGACCGGAGCGGATCCACGGCATCTGCGCCCGCTCCAGCACGCCGGCGAGGCGCACACGGCGTCCGTGCGGTACCTCCGGCAGGCGCGCCACCGGGGTGCAGCCGAGCGCCTCGATCTGCTCGCGGACGAAGCGCAGGGGGTGGGTGCTCACGTTGAGGCCGAGCACCTCGAGCTCGTTGCGCAGGACCTCCTGCGGGCTCCAGGCGGGCAGGAAGTCGAGCGGCGGCAGCTGGTCGGTGAGCAGCCGCAGCGGCTCGCCGTCAGGATGGGCCGCCGGACCGGCTTCGCCGTCGGGATGGGCCGCCGGACCGGCTTCGCCGGCGTGCGAGCGGGCGCCGCAGCCGGGGCGCCCGCCGTCGCCGGTGCGTCTGGTCGCCGGCGACCTGCCACGACGGCCGGGCTGCAGGCCGGCATACACGATCGGCAACTGGGCGAGCAGCTCTTCACGCCGCGTACCGAGGCTCTCGAAGGCGCCGGCCCGGATCAGGTTCTCGGCGATCTCGCTGCCGACCCGCGTGCGTTCGACGAAATCGGCGAGCGAGCGGTACGGATGCCGGGTGCGCACGGCATCCGAATAACATTGACCTTCAAGTTGAGAGTTAGGTATTGGGTGAGCCGAAACCTGCCGGCCCAGGATGTCGCGGGGCACATCGCCGCGTTCGGCCACGATGCGGTGCATGGCGTCGGTGCTCATCTCCTTGACGTACTTGAGCCCGACCCGCAGCGCCGGCCGCTCCCGCCGCAGACCGTCCACGCCACCGCCGTCCGCGCCGCCGCCGCCGTCCGCGCCGCCCCCGTCCGCGCCGCCATGATCGGCGCCACCGCCGTCCGCCAGGGTCGCGCCGCCGCCCCTCGCACCGCCGCCCGTCGCACCGCCGTGACTCGCGCCGCCGGTCGCATCCGGGGTGGTGGTGTGCGTGTCGTGTGCACTCGGCGATGTGTGGACACTTTGGGGGGCTGCTGGTGGCCACAAATCGCAGAGCGGCCGGACAACCGATACCCCCTTGCGGGCCGGAATGCCGTCGCCCGCGCCGCCGTGCGCCGCGCCGCCGCTCTTCGCGCCGCCGCTCTTCGCGCCGCCCCCGGCCGCCCCGGCGCAGGGCGCCGGGTCCGCGTCGCCGTCGCCCCCGCCCCCGTCCGCGCCGGCCGGCAGCATCTCGACTGAGAAGCCCTCCAAGCTGGCGTTGATGTCCAGCGGCAGTACCGGGACGCCGAAACGGCGGGCGTCGTTGAGCACTACGCGCGGCGAGTAGAAGCCCATCGGCTGGTTGTTCATGAGGCCGCAGTAGAACTCGGCCGGATAGTGCGCCTTGAGCCAGGCCGAGGCGTTGCAGAGGACGGCGAAGCAGGCGGCGTGCGCCTTGTTGAAGCCGTAGGCGGCGAAGCCGCGCAGCTGGCGGAACACCTCCTCGGCCGCCGCCCGCTCCACGCCGCGGGCCACCGCCTTCTCGACGAACGTGCGGCCGATCTCGTCCATCTCCTCCATCGAGCGCTCGTGCGTCATCGCCCGTCGCAGCATGTCTGCCTCGGCCAGCGCGAAGCCCGCCACTGCCGCCGCGACGCTGATCACCTGCTCCTGGTAGACGATGACGCCGTAGGTGCCGCGCACGGCCGGCTCCATGTCGGGGTGCGGCACGGCCGGCTTCTCGTGGCCGTGCCGCCGGCGCACGAACGGCGCGATCATGTCGGCCTGCAGCGGCCCCGGCCGGAACAGCGAGATGGCCGCGATGACGTCCTCGAAGGTACGCTCCTGCAGCCGCGTGGCCAGGTTGCGCTGTCCGGAGCTCTCGAGCTGGAACAGGCCGACCGTGCGCGCCGAGCGGATCAGCTCGTACACCTTCGGGTCGTCCTTCGGCAGCTCCCACGGGCTGACCTCAAGGCCGGTGCGCTCCTTGATGCGACGCACCGCCTCGGCGATGGCCGAATGCATCTTGAGGGCCAGGATGTCCATCTTGACCAGGCCCAGGGTCTCGATGTCGTCCTTGTCGAACTGCGCCACGACCACCCCCTTAGCGGCCCACTGCAGCGGGATGCGGTCGGTGAGGGGATCGCGCGAGAGGATGAACCCGCCCAGGTGCGTGCCCAGGTGGAGCGGGTAGTCGGCGAGCTTCTCAGCCAAGGTGACGAGGCGGCGGTAGTGCGGGCTCTGGAACTCGTGCCCCTTGAGCTCCGGTCGCTCCTCGAGCATCTCACCGAGCCTGGCGGCGCTGCCCCAGGGGACCTTGCGGCTGAGCCGGTCGATCTCTTCCGGGCGGAAGCCGAAGGCCTTGGCCACCACCCGCACGGCGCTGGGGGCGTGGGCGGTGTTGACGGTGGCCACCATGGCGACGTTGTCGCGGCCGAAACGCTGGTAGATGTAGTCGATGACCTCCTCGCGACGGACGGAGCAGAAGTCGATGTCAACATCCGGCATCTCGCGGCGGAAGGGGTTGAGGAAGCGCTCGAAGAGC
>DIWP01000022.1:0-53367 GCA_002423545.1 Thermoleophilia bacterium UBA6103 | reverse complement strand
GCCGGCCGAGCCGCGGCCGGAGTAGGGGATCCGGCGGGAGCGGGCGAAGTCGACGATGTCGCTGACGGCCAGGAAATACTCGGCGAAGCCGAGCTCCTGGATGACCTTGAGCTCGTGCTCCAGGCGGGCGGTGACCGGTGGGGTGACGGGGCGGTAGCGCTCCCCGGCGCCGCGGAAGCACTTCTTGCAGAGCAGCGAGTAGGCGGTCTCGCCGGGCGGCAGGGGGTAAGCGGGGAAGAGGAGGCGGCCGAGCCCGAGGTCGAGGTTGCAGCGGGTGGCGATGCGGGCGCTGTTCCGCACGGCCTGCGGGTAGGCGGCGAAGAGGCGGCCCATCTGGGCCGCCGACTTGAAGTACAGCTCGGCGTTGCGGCGGCCGAGCGGGTTGGGCAGCGGCATGTTGGCCGCGTCGGCGGCCAGGACGTCGTGGAGCGGCGCGTCCTCGGGCCTCACGTAGTGGACGTTGTTGGTGGCCACGGTGGGCAGGCCGAGCTCGTGGGCGAGGACGGCGAGCTCGCGGACGTAGTCGGCGGAGTCGGCCAGCAGCTCGTTCTGCAGCTCGACGAAGTAGCGGGCGCGGCCCGGGTGAGAACGGGCTGGACCCGGCCGCTCGGGTCCGCCGCCGTCTGGTTCCGGGCCGGCGGTGTACACGTCGTGTGGACTCTGCGATGTGTGACCATTTCGGGGGGGTGTTTCTGTCCACACATCGCCGAGCGACGTGCTGATGGATGCCTTGTCCGCCCGGCCGGCGGCCCCGGTCCGGCCGCCGTTGAACACGTCCGCGTAGCGGGCGGCGATCTGTCGGGCGCGGCGGCGGGCGGCGGCCGCCGCCGCCCGCCGGCCCTCGTTTTCGGCGCGTACCGCGGCCAGCACCGCCGCGCCCAGCTCGCCGCGCCGGCAGCTCGAGAGGCAGATGAGGTGGTCGCTGTGCTCCACGACCGTTTGCCAGCGGGCATACGGCGGCTCGCCGGGGTGCTCCAGGTGGGCGGCGCTGATGATGCGGCAGAGGTTGCTCCAGCCCCGGTAATCCTGGGCGAGGAGCACGAGGTGCCAGCCGGGCGCCGCCGTCTGGCCGCGCAGCGGCCCGTCGTAGCCCTGGTGCGGCCGGTCCACACGCACGGGCTGCTCACCGGCGGGGCGATGTCCGTGCGCTTCATGCGAGCGCTGTTGCGCAGACCGCTCGGCGCTCGACGGCTGTCGTTTCGCCTCTGCGTTCAGCACGCTCTCGACGTTGAGCTCGACGCCGACGATCGGCTTGATGCCGGCCTTTGTGCACGCCTGATAGAAGCGCACGGCGCCGTAGAGGCCGTCGTGATCGGTGACGGCCAGCGCGGTCATGCCCGCCGCGGCCGCCGTCTCGACCAGCTCGTCGATGCGGCAGGCGCCGTCTCCGAACGAGAAGTTGGAGTGCACATGCAGGTGGACGAAGCTCATGTCCACCCCCTCGGCCCGGTAACGTAAACCGCGGCAGCGCCCAGCGCTCTTTCAGAGCGTCGTTCGGCATCGCTAGGCTTCGCGCCATGATGGATGGTGGACTCCCGCAACACTCGCGCACTGCGTTCGGTCTGCTCACGCGGATGCGCCGGACTGCCGCCGGCTGGACGTTCACCGATCTGGACCGTCTGTATGCCGGCTTTGGATTTGTCAGGCGTGATGGGGGCGCTCATACTGTCTATCGACATCCCGACCATCCATCGCTGCGTGCCGTGGTGCCGCGTCATCGGGGGTCGAAGTCGTGGGTGGTGAGAGATGCTGTGCAGCTCGTCGACGAGCTTCTGCGATGCGAGAAGGCGAGGCGCGATGAGAGATTTTGAGTACTATCGCTCACTTCCATACCGCCGCACGGTGGAGCTGATCGATGACGAGAGCGGCCGGTATTACCTGGCCCGCATCGTCGAGCTGCGGGGAGTCGGCGGCGACGGTGAGACGCCGGAGGCGGCTGTGCGGGATCTGGAGCAGGCCTTCGAGACGTACGTGAGGGTCTGCCTGGATGATGGCCTGGAGATACCCGAGCCGACCGAGCCGCGTACCGCGGCCGGGAGTCGCTGAAGCGGCAGGTGACGAGCGAGGCGTCTTCAAGGCAGGGACCTCTGGAGAGTGGGGCCGAGGAGCCCTAGAGTGACACGAACATATGTTCGTGTCAAGACAAAGTATTGTGCCTGAGGGACCTTCGTGACTGAGAGGCTTGGCGTGAAGCTCTTCGATGCGCACTGCGACACGATCCTGAAGATCGTCGAGGACGGCGCCGACATCGCTGCCGAGCCGGGCGCGGACGCGGCGCCGCACGTCACGCTCGCTGGGCTGCGCGACGCCGGGGTCGGCGCCCAGGTCTTCGCCGTCTTCGCCATCGAGGCGCGCTTCCCCGGCCGCACCCGGCAGACGGCGCTGGGGCTGATCGCCGCGATCAAAGGCCTGTGCGCCGCGCACCCACGGTATCTGGCCTTGACTGCGGCGCCCGAGGGCAGACGCGGAGAAGGCGAGCCGTCGCCACCCGAGCCGCCTCGCGGAGCCTCGCCGGGTGCTGCCGAGCCGCCGCGGACCAAGGTCATCATCAGCCTCGAGGGCGCCGACCCGCTGGAGGGCGATCCGCAGGCGCTGCACGAGTTCTACCGGCAGGGTGTGCGGCTGGTCACGCTGGCCTGGGACGACAACCCCTTCTGCGGCGCCGTCTTCGGCGACCGCAAGGCCGGCGAGGACGGGCTCACGGCCGCCGGCGAGCAGTTGGTGGGCGTCTGCGAGGAACTCGGCGTGATGGTCGACATCTCGCACGCCACCGACGCCGGCTTCTGGGATGTCTGCCGCCTGGCCACCAGGCCGTTCGTAGCCAGCCACAGCGACTGCCGGGCGGTGTGCAGCGCGCCGCGCAACCTCAGCGACGACATGATCCGGGCGCTGGCCGAACGCGGCGGCGTGATGGGCATCAACCTCTGTCCGAGCTTCCTCTCGCAGTCGTTCTACGACGCCGAGGAGCGGGCGACGGCGCCGTACATGGCTGCCTGGCACGCCGGCGAGATCACGCTCGACGAGGCGGGGGAGAGATCGGCGGCCGTGAGCCGCTCACTGCCGCGGCCGCCGCTCGAGACGGTCGTCGCTCACGTGAAGCACGCCATCGACGTGGGCGGCGAGGACTGCGTGGGCCTGGGCGGCGATCTGGACGGAGTGGACGCTCTGCCGGCCGGCATCGACGGCGTCCACGACTATCCGAAGATCGTGGCCGCCCTGCTTGCCGCCGGTCTCACCGAGGCGCAGGTCGAGAAGGTCTGCTGGGGCAACTTCGCCCGTGTGATGGGTCTCTGAGCGCGAGGCTCGCGGGGGCATCGGTCACTGCCTACTCCGTGGAGCGCGGCGCAGTTGCCGTCAGCCCCACACTGTAGGATGGCCACGTCCAAAGGCCCGGTCTCAGGAGGAAGGCGCGCCGACATGGCTCCCAGCACCAAGGAAGCGCAACGCGCCGAGCTCCACAAGACGATCTGGCGCATCGCGAACGATCTGCGCGGGTCCGTGGATGGCTGGGACTTCAAGACCTACGTGCTCGGCATCCTGTTCTACCGGTTCATCTCCGAGAACCTCACCGCCTACCTGAACGTACAAGAGCGCGCGGCGGGGCACGCCGACTTCGACTACGCGCAGCTCTCCGACGCCGATGCGGAGTTCGGCCGCGCCGAGACGGTGGCCGAGAAGGGCTTCTACATCCTGCCCAGCGAGCTGTTCGTGAGTGTCCGCAGGCGCGCGGGCACTGACGAGAACCTCAACGAGACGCTCGAATGCGTGTTCCGCAACATCGAGGGCTCGGCCGTCGGCGCCGACAGCGAGGACGACCTCAAGGGCCTCTTCGACGACCTCGACGTGAACAGCGCCAAGCTCGGCAACACGGTGGCCAGGCGCAACGAGAAGCTCTGCAAGTTGCTCGGCGCGATCGGCGACCTCGAGCTGGGCCGGTTCGAGGACCACACCATCGACGCCTTCGGCGACGCGTATGAGTACCTCATGCAGATGTACGCATCGAGCGCGGGCAAGTCCGGCGGGGAGTTCTACACGCCGCAGGAGGTGAGCGAGCTGCTGGCGCGCATCACCGTGGTGGGCCGGACCGAGGTGAACAAGGTCTACGACCCCGCCTGCGGCTCGGGCTCGCTGCTGCTGAAGTTCGCCAAGGTGCTGGGCAAGGAGAACGTCCGCCAGGGCTTCTTCGGCCAGGAGATCAACCTGACCACGTACAACCTGGCGCGCATCAACATGTTCCTGCACGACGTGAACTACGAGCGGTTCGACCTCGCGCACGGCGACACGCTGACCGACCCGGCGCACTGGGACGACGAGCCGTTCGAGGCGATCGTCTCCAACCCGCCGTACTCCATCAGCTGGGACGGCGACGCCAACCCGCTGCTCATCAACGACGCGCGCTTCGCGCCCGCCGGCGTGCTCGCGCCCAAGTCGAGAGCCGACCTCGCCTTCACGCTGCACATCCTGAGCTGGCTCGCTGTAGACGGCACGGCGGCGATCGTCGAGTTCCCCGGCGTGCTGTACCGCGGCGGCGCGCGGAGCGCAAGATCCGCAAGTACCTCATCGACAACAACTACGTCGATGCGGTCATCCAGCTCCCGTCGGACCTGTTCTTCGGCACGACCATCGCGACGTGCATCATCGTGCTCAAGAAGTCGAAGACCGACAACGCGATCCTCTTCATCGACGCCTCGGCGGAGTTCGTCCGCGGCGGCAACAAGAACAAGCTGACCGATGCGAACCGGCAGAAGATCCTCGACGCCTTCACCGCTCGTGAGGACGCCGAGTACTTCGCCCGCCTTGTCCCAAGCGCCGAGATCGCCGAGAACGACCACAACATCGCCGTCTCGTCGTACGTGGAGCAAGAGGACACGACCGAGGCCGTCGACATCATCGCGCTCAACGCCGAGATCGCGCGCATCGTGGCGTGTCAGACGGAACTGCGCACCCAGATCGACGCGATCGTCGCGGATCTGGAGGGCGCGTCGTGAGCGACAAACGTCTCGAGCCACTTGGCGCAAATGGCCAACAGGTTGTTGGACAATTGCGGGCCGGTCACCATTTGCCCGTCGTCAAGCAGGCGTGCACGGGAGTTGCAGTCGTGCAAGGCGCGCTTGCACATGTGTCCCGCCACGTCCGTTCGCGAGCGTGGGGCGGTGCATCGTGAGTCGAATCGACGAGCTGATCGCCGAGCTGTGTCCGGAGGGCGTTCGCTTCGAGCCAATCGCGACCGTCGTTCAGCGCGTACGCACGGTCCGCTGGAGCGACATTGCTGGTGGGGAGCGCGAGTACATCGACCTGACGTCCGTGGATCGCATCACTCACGTCATCAGTGACACGCAAACCATCACGCGAGAAGATGCGCCCAGCCGAGCCCAACAGATTGTTCGCGAAGGTGACGTGATCTTCGGAACGACTCGGCCGATGCTGAAGAGATACAGCACGATACCGGCCGAGTACGACGGGCAGATCGCCAGCACTGGCTACTGTGTTCTCCGCCCCCGGCCAGACCGCATACTCACCAACTTCCTATTCCACCTACTCGGTACCGCCGAATTCAATGCGTTCGTTGAAGCCAACCAACGGGGGGCAAGCTATCCCGGCATCCCCGATGCGGCTGTCAAGGAGTTCAGAATCCCCATCCCGCCCCTTGAGGTGCAGCGGGAGATCGTGCGGGTGCTCGACACGTTCACGGAGCTGGAAGCCCGACGGCGTCAGTATGCCCATTACCGAGACTCACTCTTGACCTTCCCCGAGGGGGGTCCGGTGGGTTCCGATGGGTGAGGTCGGCGAGTTCATCCGGGGTCGCCGCTTCGTGAAGGCCGATGTGGTCGACGATGGTGTGCCCGCGATTCACTACGGCGAGATCTACACCCGATACGGGACGACTGCGAGGTCGGTCGCCATCCATCTTCGTCCCGGTCTGGCTCCCATCCTCCGTTACGCGGAGCCCGGAGACGTCGTGATCGTCGACGTTGGCGAGACTGTCGAAGATGTAGGCAAATGCGTGGCTTGGCTGGGCGAGACGAAGGTGGCGATCCATGACCACAGCTTCGCCTTCCGCCACGCCCAGAATCCGACGTACCTCTCGTACTACCTGCAGACCGCCGCGTTTCAACGGGAGAAGGCGAAGTACGTTGCACGGACCAAAGTGAAGACTCTGTCAATGCCGGGAATCGCCAAGATTCGCATTCCCGTTCCGCCGCTCGAAGAGCAGACCCGTATCGTCGCGATCCTCGACAAGTTCGACGCGCTCGTGAACGACCTGTCGAGCGGCCTCCCTGCCGAGCTCGCCGCGCGCCGCAAGCAGTACGAGTACTATCGCGACCGCTTGCTGACCTTCAAGGAGGCCGCTGCATGACGGGCAAGCACATCGAGCTGTTCCTCGTGGAGGGCGTCCCGGGCGGTATCACGACCGCGGAGATCGCCGGCTGGACCGGTCACGTGCTCGCCGGGCCACGCTCTGACCTCGGCGATGTGCTCAAGCGCCCGGAGGCGAAGCGCAACGGCGCGTACTTCCTGCTCGGCGACGATGAAGAGGCGGTGGGTGGCGTTCGCTGCTACATCGGGCGCACGGAGAACTTCATCGGCCGCTTCCGCGACCACTCGGCGAAGAAGGAGTTCTGGGGCACTGGGGCTACCTGGAGTGGCGGCTCGTGGAGCTCGCGAAGCAGGCCGCGCGTGTCACGCTGGCCAACGGCAACGATCCGCAGGGCCGCAAGCTCTCGGAGGCGCAGGCCTCGGACATGGAAGCGTTCCTGGAGCAGCTGCAGATCGTCTTGCCGGTACTCGGCGTGAATGCGATCCGGGTACGTTCGGCGTCGGCCTCGTCGCCGCAGGCCGCCGACGCCTCGCCGGTCTTCTCGCTGGTGAATAAGAAGCACAACGTGAACGCCCGCGCCCAGCAACTCGGCGACGAGTTCACGATCCTCGAGGGCTCGCAGGCGGTCGCTGTCTGGGCCGGCACGGGCAAGGCCGAGAGCACGGAGCGCGCGCACGCGGCCTACCGCGCCCGGCACCAGCAGCTTGTCGCGGATAGGTCGATCGCTGTAGAGGGCGGCAGCGGCCTCCTGACCCGCGACATCCCGTTCAGCTCGCCCTCCACGGCCGCGGCGGTCGCCCTCGGCCGGTCCAGCAATGGCCGCATCGAGTGGAAGAGCGCCGACGGGCAGTCCTTCGGCGACTGGGAGAACCGCGGGGTGGAGTGAGGCGCCCAGCTGTGTTGAATGACATCGTGAGCCAATAACGATATCATTTAGCTGTTGTGTGATTCATTCCAGGGAGGTTCGATGCGCGGCTCGTTCGCTCCGGGGCGTCTCGAGCAGATAACCGTTCCGATGTCGACGGTACGCTCCATCGGGCTGCTCGGCGAGTACAAGGGCAAGCAGCAGCTCTTCGAGCGTCAGTCGCCGCAGCTCCTGAGCGCGCTTCGCGAGGTCGCCCGTGTTCAGAGCATCGAGTCTTCCAACCGCATCGAGGGCGTGACCGCCGCCGCCGGCCGAGTAGCCGAGCTCGCCGCGCAGAGGGCCACTCCAGTGGACCGCTCGGAGCAGGAGATCGCCGGCTACCGTGACGCGCTGGCCACAGTGTATGCGAGTGCGCCCAGCATGGACGTGACGTGCGGGCTGATCCTGCAGCTGCACCGCGACCTCTACCAGTTCACGGCGACACCCGGCGGCGCGTGGAAGCGCACCGACAACGACATCGTCGACGTGCTGGCAGATGGTACCCACCGGGTGAGGTTCTCGCCCGTTGCTCCGGACCTCGTGGAGATCGCGATGACGGAGCTGGTCGACGGCTATCGGCGCACGGCTTTCGAGGGCCGCGTCGATCCTCTCGTGTCGATCCCGGCGTTCGTCCTCGACTTCCTGTGCATCCACCCGTTCACCGACGGCAACGGGCGACTCTCGCGGATCCTGAACGTGATGCTGCTCTGTCGAGGCGGCTACGACGTCGGCCGCTACATCTCTCTCGAGAGGATCATCGAGGATACCAAGCTCACGTACTACGAAGCGCTCGAGGGGTCCTCGGCTGGTTGGCACGAGGGTGCACACGACATCGTTCCGTGGCTCGAGTACTCCCACGGCGTCCTCATCGCCGCCTATCTCGAGTTCGAGCAGCGTGTGGGGCAGATGGGCAGCGGGCGCGGCGCCAAGCGCGAGATGGTCACCGAGTGCATCCGCCACATGCCCAGGACGTTTCGCTACGCGGATGTGGAGCGCGCCTGCCCCGGCGTGAGCAGGCCGACCATCGTGCGCGTGCTCGGCGCGCTGCGCGACCAGGGTGAGATCCACTGCGTCAAAGGCGGACGCGACGCGATGTGGGAGCGGATGGAACAGTGATTCGTTAACGGTATCAATTCGTGACGATTGATATCGTTAGTGGGCTCGGCTTTGTCGTTGTTGCGTTTCTGAGGGAGTGCGATGACAACTTCGCAGGGCTGGGTATGAGCGATCCGAGCGTCCTCGGCGGCGGCCATCGCCCTGGGTCGCTCCTGCAACGGCCGGCTCGAGTGGAAGAGCGCCGACGGGCAGGCATACGGCGATTGGGAGAACCGCGGGGTGGAGTGAGGGTTCGCGCCCGCACGGTCGAATTTGTCATTGTGCATTTACCTAGCGTCTACGACGACAATTTGCTATGTTGTCATTGTTGATTATCTGAGGGGATGCGATGACAACTTCTCCGACTGGCCGCGCTCCTCGAGGGCGGCCCTCGCGGATCGCGGTGTACCAGCGCTTCGCCACCGCTATCGACGAGCTCGCGCGGTACGGTGGACTTCCCACGCCGATCGAAGCGAAGCAGCTCTGGGACGACGTGTGGCATCTCGAGGCCCACCATTCGACGGCGCTCGAGGGCAACACGCTCGTGCTCCGCGAGGTCGAGAAGCTGCTCGAGGAGGGCCGGGCCGTCGGCTCGAAGGAGCTCAAGGACTACATGGAGGTCCTCGGGTATTCCGAGGCCGCGCGCTGGGTCTACGAGCAGGGAGTAGCCCCGAAGGAGTTCGTGCATGAGGGCCTCCTCAGCGTCACCGAGGTGCGCCACGTTCACGAACTGGCGATGGCAAAGGTGTGGGAGGTGGCGCCACATCCTCAGGCGGGCCCGGCTGAAGCGCCGGGCGGGTTCCGGCAGCACGACATCAATCCGTTCCCGGGCGGCATGACGCCCCCCACGCATCCGCTTGTCTCGGCGGGCGTCACCTCCTGGGTCAAGCAGGTGAATCGGTTCGGCGCCGGTCTTGCCGGCGGCTCGCTCGGCCTCACTGATGTGCCGGAGGCGCTCGCCCGCATCCACGTCGACTTCGAGCGGCTGCACCCGTTCATCGACGGCAACGGCCGAACCGGACGGCTCCTGCTGAACCTTGTTCTGACTCGGCTCGGATGGCCACCGATCGTCATCTTCAGAGAACAGCGCGGGCGCTACCTCAAAGCGCTCGACCGGGCGGACCATGATGATCTCGGTCCACTCGCGGAGCTCATCGTCCGCGCCGTCGTCGACAACCTCCACCGGCTCATTCCCAACATCGCAGGACCGGCGAGGTACGTGCCGCTCGAGGCTCTCGCCGACGACGAGCTCAGCCTCGCGGCGCTCAAGCAGGCGGCCGGGCGCGGCCGGCTCGAAGCGATCATCGGCAACGACGGGCGATACCGATCCAGCCGCGCCGCACTTGAGGCGTACAAAGCATCTCGCTACAAGCGCGGCGGCAAGGCATGAGCGACGGCAGCGGGAGCGTGCACTACGACCTGATCATGGTGATCCGCGCCCAGCTACTCGGCAACGAGTTCGCGATGCTCGAGGGCTCGCAGGTCGGCGCCCGACTACTCCGAATGACATCGTGAGCCAATAACGACATCAACTGGCCGATTCGCGGTTCATCTTGTGGGGCATGAGCGGCCAACGTGCAACGGCTTGTTCATTGTCGGGTAGTATCATTTTCACTCGTGTGTTATTTTCACTGCGCATTGAAAATGGCGATAGGGTGAAAATGAAAGCCGAAACGAACGCTCGGGAGCTGGCACGCAGGCTCACCCAGGCCAAGGTCGGCTCCTTCCGTGCCGCCGGCGATACCGTTGCGCTGGATACGTCCATCGATCGGGCGGCGGCGCTGCAGGTAGTCGGCGCCGGCTCTGGGCGCATTGAGCAGGTCTTGCAGGCGTTGCGTCGTTCACAGACAGCAACGCTGACCCCCGTCATCGTTGGCCGCCATTTCAGCCGGCAGGCGCTTGAGGAGCTCGACTCCGCTGATGCGAACTACATGGACGACCGGCACCTCAGGGTTCGGCTCAAGTCCCCGGACATGCTCGTCCGCCTGCAGGACGCGGCCGCCCCACGGCAAGAGCGGAGCAAGAGTGCGCTTCGCCTGAGCGGTGCGGCGGGAGGCGTTGCGCTCGCGCTGCTCGCTGATCCTGTACGCGAGTGGAAGGTAGGTGATCTTGCAGTCGAGGGTCGTGTGTCGCTGGGAACGGCGCAGAACACGGTCGTGTCGCTCGAGTCCGAGAGCCTGCTTGAGCGCTCGGGTCGAGGGCCTGCGACGCGCCGGCGGGTGACGGATGCCGGAGCTCTGCTCGATCGCTATGCGCGAGATTCGATCGCCGACCGCAAGGTGCTTGCGCGCGGCTTCGTCCTGAATGATGGCGCGCTGCAGACGATGCGTGCCGCATCCCAGCGCCTGGCTGCTACGGAGCAGAATGCGCAGGCGTGGTTCACGGGCGTCGCCGCCGCACAGCTGGTGGCCCCGCATGTGACCACCGTCCGTACTTTCGAAGCATGGGTCACTACGTCCGGCCGGCAGGATATCGTCTTGGACTCGCTCGGAGCGATGCCCGTCGAAGAGGGCGCGAACCTCGTCGTCATGCGAGGGCATCCCAGCGTATGCGTGGGCTCGGAGTACCGCGACGGAATCCCGGTGGTGTCGGTGTTCAGGATGTATGCCGACGCCCTGACGGACCCGGCACGTGGCGAGGAGCAAGCCGACTACTTGCGTGAAGCCGTCATCGGCTTCTAAGGGGGCCGAATGGCTGACGAGTACAGCAGCGAGGCGACCGAGCGCTGTGAGCGGGCGCTCGGCACTCTCATGCGTGGTATCGGCCAGCCGTGGCGGCACAAGATCTGCCTCGTGGGCGGTCTTGTGCCGCTCTACCTCACCCCCGGGGATGACTACGTTCAGCCGCAGCACATCGGCTCCACGGACGTGGACGTTGCGCTGCGACTCGTGGTCGAGGCCGAGGACGAAGGCGCGTACTCGACGCTCGAGACGAATCTGAAGCGCGCCGGCTTCGGCCGAGTCGCCGGGAGCTCATGGCGCTGGTGCGCCGACGTGGATGGTCATGCGGTGATCCTGGAGCTTCTCGGCGACAGGACAGATGCGGAGCCCGGCACGGTCTTCGTGCCCAAGGTCGCACCGTCGGCAGGCGCAGGAGGAGTGGGGCTGCTGTGCGTCAGGGGCGTCGAGCTGGCGTTCCGAGATCCGGTAGCGGTCGTCCGCGAGCTGGTGTGCTTGGATGGGGCTCGCTCGAGCGTCGAGTTCCAGGTGGCGAATCTCGCGCCGTTCGTGGCGCTCAAGGCAGACGCGTATCTGGACAGACGGAAGCCCAAGGACGCATACGACCTCGTGTATGTGCTCCGCTGGTGGGACGGCGGCCCCGTCGCCGCAGCAACCGCAGTCGCCGCGAGTCCGATCGCCGGCGAGCCGTTCGTCCTCTCGGCGATCAAGCGCGTGCTCGGTGAGTTCGCCGGCCCGGATCGAGTCGGAGCCGTCGACTACGCCGCTCTCGCCGCTGCCGGAGGCACCGAAGCGGAGGCGGCCCGGGCGCGCAACGAGGCGGTGCTCGTCTTTCGGCAGTTCTCCGAGGCACTCAGTCTGCCGAACGCAGAGAGGACGTGATGACCGACCTGCGCGGCGTTGTCCGCTACGAACCGATCGTGGTGAGCGCGGAGAGCACGGTCGTCGCCGAGTACGTCTCGGAGACCGCGGACGAGGCGGCGTATCAGTACGAGGCCGCTCTGGAGCGGGGGTTCATCAGCGTGCTCCAGTCTCAGGCTTACGAGTACCTGCCGCTCACGAGCGAGGCCGAGCTCATCGCGAACCTCCGCGCACAGCTCGAGGCACTCAACGGGATCACGTTCAGCGACGCCGAATGGGAGCGGTTTTTCTCGCAGAAGATCGCCGGTGCGAACGAAGGCGCCGTTGAGAAGACGGTGCGCATCCAGGAGGACCACGTCCAGATCCTGAAGCGCGACGACGGCTCGACCAAGAACGTCGCGCTCATCGACAAGACGAACATCCACAACAACCGTCTGCAGGTCATCAATCAGTATGAGGTCGCCCAGAGCGAAGGCGGCGCGGCGCGGTCGAACCGCTACGACGTGACGGTGCTGGTGAACGGCCTGCCGATGGTGCACATCGAGCTCAAGCGTCGCGGTGTGGACATCCGCGAGGCGTTCAACCAGATCGACCGCTACCAGCGCGACAGCTTCTGGGCTGGCTCCGGCCTGTTCGACTACGTGCAGCTCTTCGTGGTCAGCAACGGCACCCTCACCAAGTACTACTCCAACACGACCCGCCGGCAGCACGTGAGCGAGAGGGCGGGTTCCAGGCGGGTGCGCAAGACCTCGAACTCGTTCGAGTTCACCTCCTGGTGGGCGGACGCGACGAATCGACCCATCCAGGACCTCACCGCGTTCGCCAAGACGTTCTTCGCCAGGCACACGCTGCTCAACGTGCTGTGCAAGTACTGCGTGCTCGCCGCCGACAGGATGCTCCTGGTGATGCGTCCGTACCAGATCGTCGCCACCGAGCGGATCCTCCAGCGGATCGAGATCTCCACCAACTACAGGCAGCTCGGCAAGGTGAGCGCGGGTGGCTACATCTGGCACACGACCGGGTCAGGCAAGACGCTCACGAGCTTCAAGACCGCGCAGCTCGCGAGCAGGCTGCCCGGCGTCGACAAGGTGCTCTTCGTCGTCGACCGCAAGGATCTCGACTACCAGACCATGCGCGAGTACGACCGGTTCGAGAAGGGCGCCGCGAACTCCAACACGTCCACTGGCGGTGCTGAAGAAGCAGCTCGAGGATCCCTCGGCGAAGATCATCATCACGACGGTCCAGAAGCTGTCGACCTTCGTCGCGGCGAACAAGGGCCACAGCATCTATGACGGTCACATCGTCATCATCTTCGACGAGTGCCACCGGTCGCAGTTCGGTGAGATGCACACCGCGATCACCAGGGCGTTCAAGCGCTACCACCTCTTCGGCTTCACGGGCACGCCGATCTTCTCGGTCAACGCGGGAAGCGGAGGGAACCCCCAGCTCCGGACCACGGAGCAGGCCTTCGGCGAGAAGCTGCACACCTACACCATCGTCGATGCGATCACAGACAGGAACGTGCTGCCGTTCCGTATCGACTACGTCAACACCATCAAACTGCCGGAGGGCGTCGTCGACGAGCAGGTCTCGGCGATCGACACCGAGAAGGCGCTGCTCGCGCCCGAGCGCATCAGCCAGATCGTCGGCTACACCCTGGAGCATTTCGATCAGAAGACCAGGCGGGCAGAGCAGTACTCGCTGTCCGGCAAGCGGGTCCGCGGCTTCAACGCACTCTTCGCCACGGCCTCGATCGAGGCCGCGAAGCGCTACTACCTTGAGCTCAAAGAGCAGCAGAAGGAGCTGCTGCCCGATCGCAGGCTCAAGATCGGGATCATCTTCTCGTACGCACCGAACGAGGCGGTAGACGACTACCTGGACGAGGAAGGCTTCGAGACCGGAGCTCTGGACCGATCCTCACGCGACTTCCTCGACGACGCGATCCGGGACTACAACGCCATGTTCGGCACGAGCTTCGACACCTCGGCCGACAGGTTCCAGAACTACTACAAGGACCTCTCGCTGCGCCTGAAGAGCCGCGAGATCGACCTGGTCGTCGTCGTGAACATGTTCCTCACGGGTTTCGACTCGACGACCCTCAACACATTGTTCGCCGACAAGAACCTGCGCGCGCACGGCCTCATGCAGGCCTATTCGCGCACGAACCGCATCCTCAACTCCGTGAAGACCTACGGCAACATCGTCTCGTTCCGCGATCTGGAGCAGGAGACCAATGACGCGATCGCGATCTTCGGCAACAAGGACGCTCGCGGGATCGTGCTGCTCAAGCCGTACAGCGACTACTACTCGGTGTACGCGGCGAAGGTCGCGCTGCTGCTCCTTGAGTACCCACCGGGAACGCGGATCGTGGGGGAGTCGGCGCAGAAGGAGTTCATCGCGCTCGTCGGCGCCATCCTGCGTCTGCAGAACATCTTGGCCTCGTTCGACGACTTCGCCGGCAACGAGATCCTCTCGGATCGCCAGGCACAGGACTATCGCAGCGTGTACCTGGACCTCTACGCGGAGCTCCGTGGCAAGGTGGACGCCGACAAGGCGCCCATCAACGACGACATCGTCTTCGAGATCGAGCTCATCAAGCAGGTCGAGGTCAACGTCGACTAGGTCCTGATGCTCGTCGAGAAGTGGCGCGACGCCCACGGTGACGGCTCCGACGTGGAGATCCGCGCGTCGATCAGCCGCGCCGTCGACGCCAGCCCCAGCCTGCGCAACAAGAAGGACCTGATCGAGGCCTTCGTCGATTCCGTCTCGGTCGACGGAGAGATCGACGAGGAGTGGCGGGCGTTCGTGCGTGCGAGGCGTGAGGCTGAGCTTGACGCGATCATCGCAGCGGAGGGGCTCCGTCCTGACGAGACTCGGGCGTTCATCGCTACGGCCTTCCGCGACGGCGCCGTGCAGACGACGGGTACCGCGATCACCAAGGTGCTGCCGCCGGTGTCGCGGTTCTCGCCCGACGGGGAGCATGGAGAGAAGAAGCGGCGCGTGCTGGCGAAGCTCGGCGAGTTCTTCGAGCGGTTCTTCGGGCTCGGAACGAGCTGAGTCGCAGCCGCTACGGGCACCGGTCGGCTGCGCGTCCTGAGCCCGAGTGCGGCCCGGCGATCAGCCGCGGACCCGACGATCGGCGCCGGTCGCCGGCCCGGCTGTCCGCCACGGACCCGACGATCGGCGCCGAGGTCCGGCGGCGTCAGCGACCTTCCTCGGGTTCCTCGAGGGAGAAGCCGGCGGCGATGACCCGCTCGCAGGCGGCTGCCACGTCGGCGTCGTAGACCTTGCCGGCACCGGCGCGCACCTCGGCCAGCGCCGCCTCCATGCCCAGCGCCGGCCGGTACGGGCGGTGGCTGGCCATCGCCTCGATCACATCGGCGACCGCCAGGATGCGGGCCTCGATGCGGATGGCGCCGCCGGCCAGCCCGTCCGGATAGCCGGACCCGTCAAGGCGCTCGTGGTGCTGGCCGACGATCTCCGCCACCGGCTGCTGGAAGGTGATGCCGCTCAGGATCTCACGCCCCGTCTGGGCGTGTTGCTGGACCAGGCGGTACTCCATGTCGGTGAGCGCCGCCGGCTTGCTGAGGATCTCGGCCGGCACGCAGATCTTGCCGATGTCGTGGACCTCGCCGGCCAGCATGAGCCCCTCGCGGGTCTGCTCGTCGAGCCCCAGGTCTTCGGCGATCGCGAGTGCCAGGCGCGTGACGCTCTTCTCGTGCCGCGCGGTGTAGGGATCGCGCAGGCCGACGATCTCGCCCATCGCCTTCACGGTGTCGTGCAGGGTCGCCCGCAGTCGCTCGGCGCCGGCGGCGATGTCGGCGAAGGCCTGCGTGAGCGCCGTCTGCGCTCGTCGCTGCTCCGTGATGTCCCGGGCATAGCCGCCGACGCCCACGCCACCGCTTCCGAGGGTGACCTGGAACTTGCGTACCTCGTAGATGCGGTCGCCGACCGGCTCCTCGTCGATCACCGTCTCGCCGTTTTCGAGCGCCGTGAGGTCGCTGCGCCGGCAGCCGGCAGCCGCATCCGGCGGCATGAGGTCCTCGTCGGTGAGACCGACGACGTCCGCGACCGCCCGGCCCAAGAAGTCGGCGTTCGCCTGATTGACGACGAGATAGCGTAGTTCGTCGTCCTTGATGAAGACCAGGTCGTCGGTGGCATCGATGAACGACGCGTAGCGGGCCTCGCTGGTCCGCAGCGCCTCTTCGCTCAGCTTGCGATCGGTGATGTCGGTGTGCGAGCCGGCGGCCCGGTGCGGTCGTCCTTGTTCGTCGCGCACCGCCTTGCCGAGGTCGAGGACCCAGCGGTAGCCGCCGTCCTTGTGGCGCAGACGATACTCGAGCTGGAACTCGGAGATCTCGCCGCTCTGCAGGGCCTTCATGGTGGCGACCGCGGTCCCGCGGTCGTCGGGGTGCAGCAGCGACTCCCACATCGCGTAGCTGTCGCCGATCTCGTTCTCAGCGTAGCCGAGCATCTCCTTGTAGCGCGGCGACATGTACGACTCGCCGGTCACCATGTCCCAGTCCCAGATGCCGTCGTTGGCGCCGGCCGCGGCGAGGGCGTAGCGCTCCTCGCTCTCCCTGAACGCCTCTTCGGTTCGCTTGAGATCGGTGATGTCGGTGAGCGTCGCGCGGCACACCGGCGAGTCGCTCTCACTGTCGGTGGCCAGCGTGACGTCGATGTGAGCCCACAGCGGCGTCGAGTCGGCACGCTCGAGGCGCAGCTCGCAGCGTTGCGCCTCGCCGCTCTCGAAGAGGGCCTTCCGGCGCAGGTAGTAGGTGTCCTGGTCGTCCCCGACGATGAAGCGCGTGATGGGCGTGCCGACCAGTGCTGCGCGGTCGATGCCGAGGATCCGTGCGGCCGTGAGGTTGGCCTCCAGGACGAGACCCTTCTCGCTGATCGTGAGGTAGCCGGCCGGCGCCAGGTCGTAGAGCTCGAAGTATCGCTCGCGGGACGTCTCGAGTTCCTGCTGCGCGCGGCGCAGCTCCTCGTTCTGCATCTCGAGCTCGATCTGATGGACGCGCAGATCGTGCAGCAGGCGAGGCACGTCATCGGGGGCGGGCACGTCGCAGTCGTCGGCCCGTGCCCGCAGCTCGCTTTCGGCCCGCTCACGCAGGTCGTGTGCCGGCTCCGGATGCTCCGTCTCTCCGCCGACGGCCTGCTTCCGTGCCATCGTCGCCTCCCACGTGATTCCCGGCGATCGGGCGCTGGCTCCGCGTGTGTCCCGGAGCCTTCGCGGCGAGCGTCAGACTGCTTCGGCGTCGTGCAGAGTGAGGAGGATCAGGCGCTTCTGGGCGTCGGTCCCCGCTTCCTCTCCGCCTTTCGATGCTACTTCTCGTGCATCTACCGCAAACCTGCGCGATCCTGAGCCGGGCACGTCCAGGGCGATCTGGAAGTCCTGGGAGCGGCTCTGGCCCTTCCCATCGGCTGCGACGCGATCGAGGTGGTCGCGCAGCTCGGGCTTCCAGCTGGCTCCCAGCGTCTCCGGCAATGACCTGCCGATGACCGTATCGGCAGCCAGGGCGAAGACCTTCAAGAACGCGCGGTTGGCGGAGATCACGCGCAGCTCGCCGTCGAGCACCAGCAGAGGCTCGCGCACCGTGTCGGTGACGCTCTGAGCCAGGGCCTGCGCCGCTTCCGCCTCCCGCACCGACTCCCGGAGCTGCTGCTGGAGCTCCTTCTGGGCGGTGATCTCGACGAAGGTCAGCACCGCGCCCTCGATGACGTTCTCGAGCGTGCGGTAGGGCTGGATGCGCAGCAGGAACCACTGGCCCTCCTGTGTGCGCACCTCCGCCTCGATCGGGACGAGGTCGTCCAGAACGTGGCGGACGTCCTGATCGATGCTGTCGTAGCCCACGAGCCGTGAGACGATGTCGCCGACCGGGCGGCCCACGTCTCCGGGGATGAGGTTGATGAGCCGCGTGACCGCCGGCGTGAAGCGCTGGATGCGGAGATGCTGGTCGACGTAGACCGTGCCGATGCCGGTGGCCGCCATCAGGTTGCTCATGTCGCTGCCGGTCTGCCCCAGCTCGTCGATCTTCTGTTGCAGCTCGGCATTGACGGTCATGAGCTCTTCGTTGAGCGATTGCAGCTCCTCTTTGGACGTCTCCAGCTCCTCGTTGGTCGATTGCAGCTCCTCATTGGTGGACTGCAGCTCTTCGTTGGATGACTTGAGCTCCTCGTTCGCCGTCTCGAGCTCCTCGACGGTAGCCTGAAGGTACTCCTCCTTGGCCGTCAGCTCGCGCTCGAGCTCGGCGACGCGGTGATCGGCCGGGTCGGTGCGCGACTCCGTGACGTGTGGCGGCGCATCGTCTGCCGGCGCCGGGACGTCCTCGAAGACGACCATGGACAGCCGCCCCGTCGGGTGCTCCGGCTCGCTGAGGGGTCGCACGGTGAGGTTCACCGTGGATGTGCTGCCGTTGCTGCGCACGCGTAGCCCCTCGCAGCGCACCGGCGTCCCGCTGGAGGTCACCTTGCGCAAGGCCGTGGTCAGCTTCATGCGCAGGCCTTCGCGCGCCATGCGCAGCAGGTTCACGCTCGTCTCGCCGGGCGCCGGTTCCAGGAACCTGCCGGTGTGGCCGTGGATGTAGAGCACCTCGGCCTCGGCATTGACGATCACGCAGGCCGGCGTGTGGTCGGCCAGCAGGGCTTGTTGCGCTAGCTCCCGCAGGTCGGTCTTGACGCCGCCCGCGTGGTCGGCCGGCGCGCCGCCGAGTGCCGTCTGCCGTGCCGGCTGCGCAGGCGGCAGGCCGACGGCCGTCCTGGGTACCAGATGACCGCGCGAGCGATAGAGCCTGGCCTTCTTGTCCACGATCGAGAACAGCTGGGCGGCATCCCCGATGGTCTCGGAGCCGCCCAGAAGCAGGAAGCCGCCGTCGTTGAGCGCGTAGTGGAAGAGCTGCAGGATCCTCTGCTGCAACGCTCCCTCGAGGTAGATGAGCAGGTTGCGGCAGCTGATGAGATCGAGGCGCGCAAACGGGGGGTCGCGAGCGATGTCGTGGGTGGCGAAGATGACGGCGTCGCGGACACGTTTCTTGACGCGATACGTGTCGCCGTCGCGCGTGAAGTAGCGGCTCAGCCGGTCGGGAGACACGTCGGCGGCGATGCTCTCCGGGTAGACCCCGGCGCGGGCTCGCTCGATGGCGGCGGCGTCGATGTCGGTGGCGAACACCTGCAGGCCGACGGGCCCAGGTAGCGTGTCGACGTGCTCCAGCAGCGCGATGGCGATGGAGTAGGCCTCCTCGCCGCTCGAGCAGGCAGGTACCCAGATGCGCAGGGCGGCCACGTGCGGGGCAGCGCCGGTCAGTTCCGGCAGCGCCTTCTTCGCCAGCGCCTCGAAGGCGGCCGGGTCGCGGAAGAACGTCGTGACGCCGATGAGCAGGTCGCGGAAGAGCGTCTCGATCTCCGCTGGGTCGCGCTGCAGCAGACTGACGTAGTCGCTGAGATGTCCGACCTGTGTGACTGCCATGCGTCGTTCGATGCGTCGCCGGATGGTGGTCTGCTTGTACTGCGAGAAATCGTGGCCGGTCTGGGCGCGCAGCAGGACCAGCACCTTCTGCAGCGTGTGCTCGGCGGCCGCGGGGGCGGCATCTTTGGGCCGCTCGCTGCCGTATGCCCGCCGGGCGTAGTCGAGGAGCTGAGCAGGCATCTCGGCGGCCGGCAGGACGTAGTCGGCCAGCCCGGTGGCGATGGCACTGCGCGGCATGCCGTCGTAGCCCGCTGACTCCGGCGCCTGGACCATCGCCATGCCGCCCTCGCCCTTGATCGCCGTGAGACCCAGGGTGCCGTCTGTGCCGGTGCCGGACAGCACCACGCAGATGGCGCGATCGCGCTGGTCCTGGGCCAGCGACCGGAAGAAGAAGTCGATCGGCAGCCGCAGTCCGCGCGGGGCGCCTGGGTCAAGCAGATGAAGGCGGCCGTCGAGCAGGGCCATGTCCTTGTTCGGCGGGATGACGTAGACGGCGTCCGGCTGGACGGTCACGCCGTCGGTGGCCACGTGGACCGGCAGCGTGGTGTGGCGCCTCATGAGGTCCACGAGCAGGCTCTTGTGATCGGGGTCGAGGTGCTGGACGACCACGAAGGCGATGCCGGGCAGCCGGTCACCGGGAAGAGCGGCGAACAGCTCTTCGAGGGCGGCCAGGCCGCCGGCCGAGGCGCCGATCCCGACGATGGGGAAGCCGGTGCCGGCGGCCTTCTTCGGGCCCGCGGCCTTCTTCGGGCCCGCGGCGGATCGGCCCGCCGAACGCTTGCCGGACCCGCCGGAGCGCCGACGCGCACCCTTCGATCCGCTTGTCCCGGCCGCCGGACTCGAGTCGTTCATGCCCGCCCCCCACGCGTGCCGCCGACGTTCGCCGGCGCCTCACGCGGCATTCTACGCGGATATGGTCGGCGCGATGTTGAACGTTGCTGCTTCGCCGTGTGGGTGGCGCGGTGTGGGGCGCCGACGCTCGCGGGGCGGGCGATGCGGTGTAGGCATTGCTCTCGCGCTCGCGTAGGCTTCGCCTATGTCTCCCTGGTCGCCGTTCCGCCATCGCGTCTTCCGCTTCCTGTGGATCGCCCAATTGGCGTCCAACATCGGGACGTGGATGCAGACGGTGGGAGCGGCGTGGCTGATGGTCGAGCTGGACGCCTCGCCGGCGGTGGTGGCGCTGGTGCAGACGGCGACCTACCTGCCGGTGGTGCTGGTCGGGGTGGCGGCCGGGGCGACGGCCGACCTGATCGACCGCCGGCGCCTGCTCATCGTCACTCAGTTCTTCATGCTCGTCGCGGCCGGCGCCCTGGCGGTGCTCACGGCGCTGGGGACAACGACGCCGTGGTCGCTGCTGGCGCTCACGTTCTGCCTGGGACTGGGGGCGGCGTTCAACGCGCCGGCCTGGCAGGCGATCCAGCCGGAGCTGGTGCCGCGCGAGGAGTTCGTCCAGGCTGTCACGCTGGGCGGCGCCAGCATCAACCTCGGTCGCGCCATCGGGCCGGCCGTCGGCGGGGCACTGATCGCGCTCGCCGGACCGTGGCTGGTCTTTGCGCTCAACGCCGTCTCGTTCGCCGCCGTGATCCTCGTCCTCTGGCGCTGGCGGCGTCCGGTCGAGGACGATCCGACCCCGCCCGAGCGCTTCGCCGGGGCGCTGCGGGCCGGCCTGCGGTATGCGCTCTTCTCGCACTCGCTGCACGGCGTGCTGGTGCGCTCGTTCGCCTTCGCGCTCGCCAGCGCCGGCCTCATCGCGCTGCTGCCGGTGTACTCGAGCAGGGTGCTGGGACTCGGCTCCGGCGGCCTCGGCCTGCTGTACGCCGGCTTCGGCGCCGGCGCCGTGCTCATGGCCGCCTTCCTGCCTCGCCTGCGGGGGCGGCTCACCGCCGACCGTGTCTTCGCCCTCGGTGCGCTGCTGGTGGCCGCCGTCCTTCTGTCGCTCTTCGCGATCGACGTCGCGTGGGCGGCGCTCATGGTGTGCATCGTCGCCGGCGCCGGCTGGCTCTGCTGCCTCTCGGTGCTCAACGTCGCCTCGCAGGAGGTGCTGCCGGGCTGGGTCCGCGCCCGCGGCCTGGCGCTCTACCTCACCGTGCTCGCCGCCGGCATCGCCGCCGGCAGCTACGGCTGGGGCCGGGTGGCCGACGAGGTCGGCTCCCAGTCGGCCTTCGCCTGGTCGGCGCTCGCTCTCGTCCTCACCCTGCTGCTCGCCGCGCGCTGGCGGTTCGCCGCCGCCTCGCGTCTCGATCTCTCGCCGGCGCCGATGGCCTCGCCGGAGGTCCGGCTGGCGGTGGAGGACACGAGCAGCCCGGTGCTGATCGTGGTCGCCTACGAGGTGTGCCCCGACGCCGAAGACGACTTCCTGCGCGCCGTGCGGGTCCTGGGCCGGGCGCGTCGCCGTACCGGCGCCGTGTCGTGGTCCATCTACGAGGACGCCGACCGGCCTCATCGCTTCCTCGAGACGTACGTGGTGCCGACGTGGGAGGAGCACATCCGCCAGCACGTGCGACGTACCGCCACCGATGCCGCCGTGCAGGAGATGGTGCTCGGTTTCCTGCGTGAGGGCACCGAGCCGACCGTCAAGCACTTCGTGGCGCCGCCCGAGCCCTCGTTCATGGAGTCGCTGCGCGAGCACAGCCCCGGGGTCGTGGAAGAGCGGCTCCGGACCCTCGGCGAGCATCTCGACGGCTGAGCGTCAGCCGAGAGCGCGCGCCGCGCGCTCGCCGCGCGGCTCGCGCCTGCGCAGCGTTTCTCGACCGGCTGATCCGGCCGCGCTCTTGCGCCGGCTCATTCGGTCGCGGCATCTGCCGTGGCAGCTTCTCGCTCGGCGCACAGCGATGTCTCAGGGTTCTCTCAGATTCGGCGGCTAGTGTGAGTCCCGACGCAGAAGGCCAAACGATAAACGGACGTAAACGGTCCCGATACCGGACATACTTGACGCCGGCGTACAGCGGGCGAGGTCCTGGACCAGCAGCAAGGAGGAGCGGGCATGAGCAAGGCGATGGTGAACTACATCGTCGATCTGATCATCGCGGCCGCCTTCGTGGTCGCCTCGATCACCGGCATCGTCTTCCTGCTGCCGACGAGCTGGATCGGCATCTCCGCCAGCGGCGAGCCCGGCATGCTGGGCGTCTCGATGGCGATGTGGAACACCCTGCACGAGTGGAGCGCCCTGATCATGATCGGTGGGGCGATCCTGCACGTGGTGCTGCATTGGCGCTGGGTGGTGACGATGACGCGGCGCGCGTTCCGCAGGCCGCGCCCAGCGACGCGGAAGGCTGCATCGCCGGCCGATCGCGGTGTGCGCCCCGGCGCGCAGCCGGCCCCCGGTCGCGCGTCTGTGACGGTACCGCCAGCCGCGCCGGCCGCTCAGGCCGGCGCGGACGGCGTGCCCGCGGGCGCGAGCCGATCGGCCGTCACCGGCGACGCGGGTCGTCCTGCGTCCGGTACGGCCGGTGTCTACGTGCCGGGTGGATCGGTGGCGGGGGTCACTGCCGCCACCGCGTCCGCAGGTGGTCTTGGGCCGCATGACGGACCCAGCGGGCGGGCGACAGGGGAGACCTGCGCCGGCCTGGACGACCGACAGTCCGGCGACCGGCAGTCCGGTGGCCGACGTCCGGGCGACCGGCAGTCCGGTGGCCGACGTCAGGGTGACCGACGCATCAGCCGCAAGGCGTTCCTGGCGGGCACGGCCGCCGCGTGTGGCGGCGCCGCACTGGTGTTGATCCTGGGCCGTGGCGACGATTCGACGGCCATCTCGACTGGGGAAGCCGTCACGGGCGACTCCGGCAGCTCCGGCGACGGCGACGGGTGGGGCAACGGCGGCGGCTCGAGCAGCCTCGACGAGTCCGAGTCGGAAGGTCTGGAGGGCGGCTCCGAGGATCTCGAGAGCGGTGGCTCCACCAGCCCCGACGCCGACGCAGTCGAGCCTCAGCCGACCCCCGAGGCGGCGCCCGACAGCTCCACGGAGCGGGTCAGCATCGACTCGTCCTGCAACGGCTGTGGGGATTGCGTGAACGCGTGCCCCTACGGCGTCTTCACGTTCGACGGCAGCCGCGCCGTCGTCGTGGCGCCGGACGCCTGCGTGCTGTGTGGCCGCTGCGTGCGGGTCTGCCCCACGCAGGCCATCACGCTGCGCGCCTGAGCCGGCGAGCCGGATCGCCGATTCTCGTCCTCGGCGCCACCGGTCTCGTTGTCGGCTACGCACTGCGGCGCAGGTCTTGCCATCGGCGTTGCGTTGCACCGGCGCGCCAAGGGCGGTACCGTGGGTCTCGTCGGGTCCTGAGCGATCGAGAGGAGTCCCGCGTGCGCACGCGTCTCACATATCTGTCCGTCCTGATGACCGTGGCCGCGGCGCTGGTCGTCGCCGTGGTGCTGGCACTGGGCGGCGGTGGAACATCTGGTACGGCGTCGGCGGCTGGGGCCGTCGGCTCGAGTCCCCGTGCGATCCTCGAGCAGGCGTGTGCCGCCGATCGGGACGTCACGAGCGGACGGGCCGACTTCCGCCTCACGCTCACGCCGACCCTCGACCCGGCGGCCGAGGCCCCGGCGCAGGCCCGCATGGCGCTCGGCGCCCCGATCGAGGTATCGGGTGACGTCGCCGTCGACAGCGATCCGTTCGTCGGTGCCATCAACGTCGAGGTATCGCTCGGCGACGGCTCGTACACCACGCAGGTCGCGATGCGCTGGATAGACGACGAGGCGTGGGTCAAGGTCCTCGGTTTGTGGTACCAGGCGCCGCCGGAGGCCCAGGAGCGTCTCGCCGAGGCGCGCGCACGGATGGCCGCCGGGGAGACTGCGGCCGACGACGGTCCCGACGCCGACGAGCTGGCGAGCATGGGCCTCGACCCGTGGTCCTGGATCACCGGTCTCGAGCTCGTCGACAGCGAGCGGATCGACGGCGTCGCCGCGCATCACATCGGCGGCGGGCTGGATGTGGCGGCGATGATCGACGATCTGGTGGCGTTCAGTGCCACGCCGCAGTTCGAGGCGATGCTCAGGGAGCACGCGCCGGCCGAAGCGCTGGCCGAGTTCCGCAGCGTCGACCGGGCCGAGCTCGACGAGGCGGCGGCCAAGGCCACCGAGGCGGTGCGCGATGTGCGCGGCGAGGTCTGGGTGGCCGCCGAGAGCGGCCGTGTGCTCAAGGCGGCCGGCGCCGCGACGCTGGTGCCGCCGGCCGAGGCAGACGTCGCCTGGCTCGAGTCGATCGCCGTGGCCGGTACGGTGCGCTACGGCGGTTTCGACGAGCCGGTGACGGTGCAGCCGCCGGCCGATCCGCGGCCGTGGGACGACCTGCAGCGTCTATGTGGCGGTCACGACGGGTCGCCGTTCGCCGACTGACCGCGCCGTCCGGCGATCGACCGCGGGCGACGTTCGGCGATCGACCGCGCCGTCCGGCGACTGACCGCCGGCCGACACAGCCCGGAGCCGGACGCCCGCTTCTGCGACCGCCTCAGTCCGGGCCGACGGCGAAGCCGGCGGCGATGACGCGCTCGCAGGCGGCGACCACGTCGGCGTCGTAGAGGGTGCCGGCGCCGGCGCGCACCTCGGCCAGCGCCGCCTCGATGCCGAGCGCCGGTCTATACGGCCGGTGGGCGGCCATCGCTTCGACCACGTCGGCCACCGCCAGGATGCGGGCCTCGAGCAGGATCTCATCGCCCGTGAGGCCGTCGGGGTAACCGGAGCCGTCGAGGCGCTCGTGGTGCTGGCCGACGATCTGCGCCACCGGCCGCTCGAACTGGATGCTCGACATCAGCTCGCGGCCGACCACCGGGTGCTGCTTCACGAGGCTGAACTCCATCTCGGTGAGCGCCGACGGCTTGCTCAGGATCTCGGCCGGCACGGCGATCTTGCCGAGGTCGTGGACCTCGCCGGCCATGACGAGTCCCTCGCGCGTCGCGGCATCGACGCCCATCTCCTCGGCGATGGCGTCGGCCAGCCGCGTGACCTCGCGCTCGTGTCCGGCGGTGTAGGGGTCGCGCAGTTCGACGATATTGCCCATCGCCTTGATGGTGTCGCTGAGGGTGGCGTGCAAGCGCTCGGCGGCGTCTCGCAGCGCATCGTCGGCGCGGCGGTGCGCGGTGATGTCGCGGTTGCTGCCGCGGACGCCGTGACGCGTGCCGTCTTCGGCGACGACGAGCCGGCAGACGTGGCCTATCCAGCGCGTCTCGCCGGAGCGGTGGACGATGCGGAACTCGAGGCTGCACGGCTTCCGTGCGCCGTTCGCGAGGCGCTCCTCGTGGTGACGGAGGTACGTCTCCCGATCATCGGGGTGGATGATGCGATCGAGCAGGTCGGGGTCGGCGAGGAACTCCTCGGGAGCGTAGCCGGTGATGCGCTCGCAGGACGGCGAGACGTAGAGGAACGAGCCGTCCTCGTCCCGCCAGTACTCCCAGTCGTAGGCGAAGTCGGCGACGGTACGACTTCTGGCCTCGCTGGCCTCGAGCGCCGCTTCGGCGGCCTTGCGGGCGGTGATGTCCTCGACGGCGGCAACGGCGCCGCGGAAGCTCCCGTCGGCAGACACCAACGGCGTCGTCGCCAGCCTCGCGGACAGCGGCGTGCCGTCCTTGCGCCGGAATTCGAACTCGTGCTGCTCGGCGACTCCCTGGCTGCGGCGCGCGAACAGCTCGCGCGCCTCCTCCACGGCGGCGTCGTCCATGAAGTCGAAGAGCGGCCGGCCGTCCATCTCCTCGACCGAGTAGCCCAGCATCGCGGCCATGGCCGGGTTGACCAGCGTCGTACGCGCCTCCGTGTCGAGGGCCCAGATACCCTCCATGAGCGTCTCGAGCAGATCGCGGTAGCGCGCCTCGCTGTCGCGCAACGCCTGCTCGGCGGCGAGGCGCTCGCTGATGTCCCGGGTCACCGAGAGCACGGTCGGCGTGCCGCGCAGGTCGAAGAGTCGCGTGCTGACCTCCACCGGCACCAGATGCCCGTCCTTGGCAACGTGGCGCGTCTCGAAGATCGCGCTGCCGGTGGCGTGGAGCTGCTCCATGACGGCGGCATGGTGATCGATCTGCTCGGGGACGTCGATCGCGCCGACCTCCATCTGCAGGAACTCCTGGCGCGTGTAGCCGAGCATGCGGCATGCCTGCTCGTTGACCTCGACGAAGCGCCCGGGGCTGTCGCCGGCGGCTTCGTGGACGTACACGGCGTCGTTGGCGTTGCTCAGCAGCAGGCGGAAGCGCTCCTCGCTCTCGCGCAGCGCCAGCTCCGCGTTCTTGCCCTCGGTGATGTCCGCGATGTTGCCGATGACGCGGACGACAGCCCCGTCTTCGATCACGGGACGAGCGCTGGTCCGGACCCACAGGCGCTCGCCGTCGGCGCGGATGAACGGCAGCTGCAGGTCGTAGGCCTCTCCCTGCTCGACGGCCCGCGAGAACGCGGCCGCGATGGCGTCGCGGCCCTCCGCCCTGTAGAAGCTCTCATCCGCCTCGACGTCGTTCACATCGAAGTCGCGGTCGACCCCGTAGATGCGGTACACCTCGTCGGTCCACATGACCTCTCGGCTGGCAGTGTCGTAGCTCCAGCCACCGGCCCGGGTGATCGCTTCAGCGTGTTCGAGAAGCTCCTGCGTCTGTCGCAACTCATCCTCAAGGCGTTTGCGCTCGGTGACGTCGCGTCCCATGATCATCACGCCGGAGACGGTGCCGCCGAGGTCGGTGACGGGATTGAAGCGGTACTCCATCCACCTGTTGGCGTCGGCGAAGCGGCGCGGCACCTCGACGCTGAAGCGCTCGCCGGAGAGGGCGCGCTCGTAGTAGACGTGCCATTGCTCGGCTACCTCGGGCGGCAGGTCGTCGGCGATCAGCGGCTCGCCGGGGCGCACGTCGTGCCCCAGTCCGCCTCGCACGTTTGCGTGGAACGCGGTGTTACCGACCACCAGGCAGCCCTCGGCGTCGACGGCCCAGATGGCGAAGTCGGCGTTCTCGAGCAGCGCCGCCAGGCGAGCGTCGCTGCTCCGGGCGGCGATCTCTGCGCGCTTGCGCGCGGTCACGTCCTGGATGGTCCCGAACACCCGCACCGGCTCATCGCGCTCGTCGTGCTCCACGACGGTGCGCTGGTGGATGTGACGCACCTCGCCGTCTGGTCGGACGATGCGCAGGTCGATCTCGCTCGGTCCCCGGCTCTTCAGTGCCTGGATCACCCAGTCGTTGTTGCGGGCTCTGTCATCGAGGTGCAGCAGGCTCGAGATCGATTCGAAGGTGAGCGGAAAGCCCCGCTCGACGCCGAAGATGCGGTACATCTCGTCGGACCAGGTGAGCCGCTCGGCGGCGACGTCCCACTCCCAGCTTCCGATCTCCGAGAGAAGCTGGGCGTGCTTCAGGGACGCCTCGCCGGCATGGGCCGACTCCTCGGCGCGCTTGAGAGCGGTGATGTCGAGGTTCATGCCGGCGTAGCCGACCAGCTCGCCATCGGTCGTGTGGACCGGCTCGGCGGTGCCGAGGACCCACGTGACACGGCCGTCTTCGGCGACGAAACGGTACTCGAGCTGCCAGCTTTCGCCGCGGGAGACCGTACGATACCAGCGCTCTGCTATCTCTTGCCGGTCGTCCTCGTGAAGTCCCAGCAGCCAGCCTCTGCCCAGCGCCTGCTCGCTCGTGAGTCCGGCGTCGGCACACCACGTGGGGTTGGCATAGATGCAGTCGCCGGCCGCGTCGGTAAGATAGAGGCCGACGGGGGCATGCTCGGCCAGCAGCCGCAGGCGCCGTGCGGCGTCGTCATCGTCGGGAGCCGGACCATCGAGACCGCCGGGGCGCACAGAGGCTGCCGGGGTCCCGTCGGGCCGCGGCTCGGCATCCTGTGCGGATGGCCGGTCGCCCTTCCTGCGCCTCATGCTTCCCCTCGGTAGCACGCCGCCGGCATCGCCGTCTGGACGGCGGTACGTAACGCCGCTGCGGTCGGCTGGGCGGCCGCCTCATACGCCACGGGTGAACATTCGACCGCGTCGCGTCCCTGCCTGCACAACTAATCGGACTACACCGCTCTGAGCTTGAACAATACTTGTCAATGCGGGCGGGTGGAAGAGCTGTCGCCATTCGCCGGCAGGCAGTCCCGCTCGCCGGCGGCCCGTGCTATCGTCAAGGCATGGATCGGCAGCTCGAGTTCCTGTGGCTCGTCATGGATCGCCTGGAGGGGGCCGGCATCCCCTGCATGCTGACCGGCTCGCTGGCGCAGGCGGTGTATGCCACCCCGCGCATGACCCGCGACATCGACATCGTCATCGAGGTCGAGCGGTCGGATGTGCCGCGGCTGGTCGACCTGTTCGCCGCAGACTGCATCATCGATGCAGCCGCCGTCCGTGAGGCGGTCACGCGACGTGGCATGGTCAACATCATCCACTCTCAGTGGGTCGTCAAGGCCGACCTCATCGTGCGCAAGGACTCCTCGTATCGTCGGCTCGAGCTCTCGCGGCGGCGCCGGATGGACGTGGGCGGCACCGGCATCGCGGTCGTCTCGCCGGAGGACCTGATCCTCTCGAAGCTGGTATGGGCGGAGGGCTCGCGGTCTGAGCTGCAGCGCCGCGATGTGGCCGACCTCATCGAATCGGTCGATGATCTCGACTGGGAGTACCTCAGGACATGGGCGGCGGACCTCGGTGTCGGAGATGCCCTGCGGGAGCTGGCAGGACCCAGGGGGACAGGCGGTGCCACGTCAGGGCCGAACGTGGGGATGAACGGCGGATGAGCGACACGCCGCCCGAGGTCCGGGAGCTCTACCGGGACATGCTGCTGCGTCTGACGCCGGGGGAGCGGCTGGCGATGGCCTGCGAGATGTTCACCACGGCTCGCGTACTGATGCGAGCCGGCACCGCGACGACCGACGAGCGCGAGGTCCGCCGCGAGCTGTTCCGGCGGCTGTACGCTCGGGACTTCAGCGACGCCGCCGTGCGGGAGCGGATCGAACGCGAGATCGTCGGTCGGACTGCCGGCGGCGCCGGCTCGGACCGCGACAGCGTCGGCGAGGACCGTGACACCGGTGACGACTGCGGCGCCGGCGAGGATCGCGGCGACGCCGGCGATGACCCCGGCAGCACTGTCGAGGGCCCCGGCGGCTGAGACGGCGAGGGCGGGGGCCGAGATGCCTCGGTGCCCCGCCCTCGTGTGCGCCCGCGGTCCGCCGGGTGCGCCTCAGAGGAAGAAGCAGCTCCGCGAGCGCGACATCATGTCCACGAACTGCCCCACGCCGACGAAGTCGAGGTGCGGGTAGGGGATGATCTCCTGCTCCTGCAGTCCCATCACGTCCATCGTCATGGTGCACACGTGGATGCGTACGCCGACGTCGGCGGCCTGCTTCATGAGGTCCTCGAGGGAGGCCACGCCGTGGTCTTTCATGACCTTCTTCATCATCACGGCGCCCATGCCGCCCATCTGCATCTTGGAGAGCGGCAGCTTGCCGGTGCCGGTGGGCAGCATCATGCCGAACATGCGGTCGATCGGCTTCTTCTCCACGCGCTTGGCCGGATCGCGCAGCGCCGACGTGCCCCAGAACGTGAAGAACATGTCCACTTCGGTGTCGTAGACGGTGGCGCCGAGGGCGATGATGAAGGCCGCCATCACCTTGTCGAGGTCGCCGCTGATGACGCCGAGAGTCAGGCGGTCCTCCGGCATCTGGCGCTCCAGGGCGGCCAGCTTTTTCTCCAGCGCCGCGATGCGCTCGGCGTCGCTCGGCGTGGCGGCCGCGGCGGTCTCGTCGGCCTTCTTCTCGGCCTTCTCGATCACGTCACTCATATCGGTAGCTCCTGAGGGTGGTTGCGGTCATGCGGCCGATTCCTTCTGTGGCTCGGCGAAGCCCATGTTGTTGGGGATCACGCCCATGCGACGCGCCCGGAAGGCGAAGTACCAGAGCGCGACCGGCCGGTAGATGATGTGGGCGAATTTGGTGAACGGCAGCAGGAGCAGCAGCTCCATGGCCAGGCCGACGTGGACCAGGAAGACGATGTCGACCGAGATGCCGCTCATGGTCACGTACTCGGCGATCTCGAGCACGAAGCCGGTGGCGCCGATGATCCAGAGGAAGATCAGCAGGGCCCAGTCCGAGACCGTCGAGCGGTCGAAGTAGGCGCGCTCCGGCTTGCGGGCGCGCTGGATCATGGCGACCGTGGCGCCGTACATGAGCGCGATGCCGGCGATGGTACCCAGCAGGCGGATCGGGTAGTAGAGCGGCACGTACGAGCCCGGCTCCTTGAACAGGTAATCGAGCACGGTCGCCAGCGCCAGGCCCAGGAACCCGAACATGATGTTCAGGTGCACGAAGCGACGGCGCAGCGGCAGCGGACCGTCGCTGCGCGACTCGGCCGTCTGGCAGTCGCGGAAGCGCCGGTGACGGATCACCTCGCCGACCATGTCGCCGAGCGCCAGCAGGGCCGCCTTGAGCGGGAACCGCGAGGGCGTCGCCGGCGGTTGCGGCGCCCCCTGGGCGCTCGTCTCCCGCGAGAGCAGCCAGAGCATGTTGACCAGCGCCACCACCGCCAGCACGCCGAGGATGATGATCACCGCCAGGCCCATGTCGTGGATGACGTGGAAGGGGATCCACTCGAGCAGCGAGGCCGTGTTGACGCGGCCCTCCGGCAGCACGTCCGACGTGCCGAGCAGGAAGCCCACCAGGATGGCGAACAGCACGACCATCCAGCCGATGTTGAACGCCGTGGAGGTGAACATGCGGCGCGCCAGCGTGGTGGGATCGAAGCGGCCGATGGCGAAGCGCCGTGCGGCCGCCATCAGCTCGCCCGGCGCCGCCTCGCGCGGGCACGTCTCCGAGCACTCGCCGCAGTAGTAGCACATCCAGACTTCCTTGCTGGCGGCCAGCGCGTCGCGCTGGCCGAGCTGGACGTGGCGGATCATGCGCCGCGGAAAGGCGTCGTCGCCCTCGGAGAGGGGGCAGACGGCGGTGCAGTTGCCGCAGTTGAAGCAGGCCTTGATGTCCGGGGCGCCGTAGCGCTCCATGTCATCGAGGAGGGTCGGGTCTACGCGTATGGCCATCCCTCAGCCCTCCTCGGCCTTCTCGACCGGCCCGTCCGCGGGGGCGGGGCCGGCCGTCTCGGCCGACCCTTCGGCAGCGGCGGGGCCGGCCGTCTCGGCGGTCGCGGTGGCGGTGGAAGCTTGGCCGGCGTCTGCGCCGGGGCCGGCCGTCTCCACGACGCCGCGGGCCGCCTCTCTGGCGGCCGTCACCTCGGGCATCTCGTCGCCGGCCCTGACGTGCTCGGCCGCCTCCACCTTGGCCTCGATCGCCTCTTCCTTGGGCGCCAGGGCGTAGGTGAAGTAGTCGCCGTCCCTCTCCGGCGCCTCGACCAGATCGCCGTACTTGCGCATCGCGGCGAGGTGCCAGAGCACGCGGTCGGTCGGCATCTCGATCGCCGCGGCCAGCTGTGGCACGCTCATGGCGCCGTCGCTCAGCGCCGCGGCGATCCTCTTGCGCTCGGCGCGCACGGACTTGCTCGCCTCATTGGCGGCCTTCACCTGCGTCTCGCGTTCGCCGCGCAGCCGCTTGAGCGTCAGCCGCGTCATGGCCTTGTAGTCCTGACGGGGATCGCCTGTCTGGGGCGCCCCGCCATTCGCGGGCGCAGCGGTCATCGCGCCACCTCCCCTCCGGACGCCAGCAGGGCGTCGACCATCGACTCATAGGCCTCCAGCGACCAGCCGTTGAGGTCGATCGCCTTGGTGGGGCAGACCGCCACGCAGGCGCCGCAGCCGGAGCAGAGCGCCGGGTTCACGACCGCCCGCTGCTGGCCATCGGGGTAGTCCTGCATGGCGATGGCGCCCGGATAGGGGCACTCCGCCACGCAGTGTCCGTGGCCCAGGCACTCCTCGGCCTCGACGTGGGCCACGAACGGCGCCAGCTGCACGTGACCTGTCGCCAGCAGCCCCAGGGCCTTGACGGCCGCCGCCGACGCCGAGGCGCAGCTCTCGGTGACGTCCTTGGGGGCCTGGCAGGCGCCGGCGACCAGCACGCCGGTCACCGACAGCTCGACCGGGCGCAGCTTGGGATGCACCTCCTGCAGGAAACCGTCGGCGCCGGTCGGGATCTTGAGGCTGGAGCCCAGGCCGCCGATGTCGGCCGGTGTCATGCCCACGGCCAGCACGACCATGTCGACGCCCATCTCGACCTCCTCGCCCCACGTGAGACCGTCGATGCAGCTCACGGTGACGGGGAAGTCATCGCCCTTGGTCTTGGCCACCTTGGGCGGCTGGGCGCCGTCCCAGCGCAGGAACACGGCGCCGGCCTTGTTGGCGCGCTCGTAGTACTCCTCATGGCCGCGGCCGTAGGCGCGGATGTCCTGGAAGAGCTCGTAGGCCGCGACCCTGGGGAAGCGCGTCTTGAGGTCGACGACCGACTGCAGCGTCGCCGTGCAGCAGACGCGCGAACAGTACTCGTTGATGTGGCCGCTGGGGCCGGGCTTGTGGACGCCGTCGACCTGGCGGCTGCCGACGCAGTGGACGAAGGCCACGGCGCGGACCGGCTTGTCGTTGAATGTCGGCGTGCCGCCCTCCGGCTGCTCGCTGAGCCACTTGATGAAGTCGACCAGCGTGACGACCTGCGGCAGGCGGCCGTACCCGTACTCGCCCTTCGGCGGCACGTAGTGCTCGTAGCCGGTGGCCACGACGATGGCGCCGGCCTTGACGGTGATGGTGCCGGCGGACTCATCGCCGGCGGGCTCGCCGGCGCCGGGCTCGTCGCCGCCGGCCGGAGTCTCACCGGCTGCCGGTACGGCGCCGGCCGACGCAGCGGTGTCGGCGGCATCGTCACCGCCGGGCGTCGCCGCGTCGAACGCGGAAGCCGGACCGTACCCGCGGAACGGCTCGTACCGCCAGCCGAGGCCGGCGACGTCGCGGGCGACGCGGTCCGGGTCGGCTGCCAGCGTCACGCCCTCAGGCCGCTGCCGGAGCGTGAGGGTGAAGGCGCCGACATAGCCGTCGACGTTCTTCACCTCGGTGCCGGTGTGCAGCGTGATGCGTGTGTCCTCAAGGACTTCGTCGGCGAGCCGCGTGATCACATCGGCGGCCGCCTCCTCATAGGGGAACAGCTTGTCGAGGACCGCGGCACGGCCGCCCAGCACCAGCTCCTTCTCGACCAGCGTGACGTTGAGGCCGGTCCGGGCCAGATCGCCGGCGGCGCGCAGTCCGGCGACGCCGCCGCCCACGATGACCACGGCGCCCTCGGCCGGGATGCGGACCGGCTCCAGTGCCGTCAGGCCGCCGGCCTTGGCGACGGCGGCGCGCACCAGCGCCGTGGCCTTGTCCCTGGCCTGCTCGGGATCGCCGTGCGACCAGCTCACCTGCTCGCGGATGTTGGCGTGCTCGTAGAGGTAGGGGTTGATGCCGGCACGCTCCAGCACGCCGCGGAAGGTCGTCTCGTGCAGACGCGGCGAGCAGGCGGCCACGACGACGCGGTTGACGCCCAGCTCGGCGATGTCGTCGGCGATGGCCTGCTGGCCGGGATCCGAGCACATGAACATGTTGGTCTTGGCGCTCACCACGCCGGGCAGCTTGGCCGCCTCTTCGGCGACCTGTTCGACGTCGATGACGTCGGCGATGTTGCCGCCGCAGTGGCAGATGTAGACGCCGATGCGCGGCTCCTCGCCGCCGGCCACGGCGGCCTCTTCGGCCGCCATCTCCTCGGGGACGGGCGCCTGACCCTCGTCGGGCGACGTTGAGCCGCTCTCCGCCGGGCGTTCCGGCTCCCGCGGCTGCTCGCCGCTCTCAGCCGGGCGTTCCGGCTCCCGCGGCTGCTCGCCGCTCTGCGGCTCGTCGATGTGCTCAGCCACGGTCGCCCTCCCGGCAGATCTCCATCGCCGCGGCGCTGGCCTCGGCGATCGTGTCGACGATGTCCATGGGTCCCGTCACCGTGCCGGCCGCGGTGACGTGCGGCAGACTGGTGCGGCAGGGTGCGTCCTTGGGATGCGGCACGTCGACGAACCCGTCCTCGCCGAGATCCAGCGGCAGCAGCTCGCGCGTGTCGGGGACCGGCGCCATGCCGAGGGAGAGCACCACCATGTCGTGGGTGCGTGTCTCGGCCTGTCCGCGCTCGTCGATACGCTCGATGTGGACGTTCACGGAGCGGTCGGCCGCTTCTTCGAGACGGCCGACCTTGGCCTTGACGAACTCGATGCCCATCGCCTTGGCGGAGCGGTAGAACTCCTCATAGCCCTTCCCGAAGGCGCGGATGTCCATGTAGTAGATGGTCAGATCGGCGAACGGCAGGGCGCCGCTGAGCAGCATCGCCTGCTTGATGGCATACATGCAGCAGACGCGCGAGCACCAGGGCACACCGAGCGTCTTGTCGCGCGAGCCGGCGCACTGGACCCAGGCCACCGAGGCCGGGTCCTTGCCGTCGGCCGGCCGCAGCACGCGGCCGTAGGGGCCGTGCGGGGCGAGCAGGCGCTCCATCTGCAGCGGCGAGATGACGTTGGCGATGCGGTCACCGCCGTACTGGGCCTTGCTCGACGCCGAGGTGAGCTCCCAGCCGGTCGCCAGCACCACGTGCTCGACCTCGATGGGGATCAGCTGGTCCTGCTGGTCGTAGACGATGCAGTCCTTGGGGCACACGTTGGCACAGGCCCCGCACAGCGTGCAGCTCTCCTTGTCGATCAGCGCCACCTGCGGGATGGCGTTGGTGAACGGGACGTAGGCGGCCTTGCGTGAGGTGAAGCCGCCCTGGAACTCGTCGGGGACCTCGACCGGACAGGCGTACTCGCACTGGCGGCAACCGATGCAGGCCACCTCGTCGACCGAGCGCGCCTTGCGGCGGACGGTCGCCGTGTAGCCGTTCTCTGTCGGCTGCAGGTCCTCGACCTCCGAGTAAGTGTGGATGGTGATGTCGCGATGGTGCGCGGCGGCGGCCATCTTGGGGGTGGTGATGCAGCTCGCGCAGTCGAGGGNNCGAGGGTGGGGAAGACCTTGCTGAGACCGATCATGGCGCCGCCGATGCTCGGCTGACGCTCGACGATGATGACTTCGCGGCCCTGGTCGCCGAGGTCGAGGGCCGCCTGCAGGCCGGCGATGCCGGCGCCGATGACCAGCGTGTCGTAGTGGGTCGCGCGGCCGAGCTGCTCGACGCGCTGTTCCAGCTCCGGCTGATGCGGGCTCACGCGGCATCACCTCCGACCGCCGCGGTAGCCGTCTCGGCCTGCGCCTGCTCGGCGGCCAGGATGCGGGCGTTCATGTCCTCGATCTCCTTGACGTACGCCTTGGTACAGACGGTGCAGATGGCCGTAAGGCGCAGCAGCCCGGGGTCCATGCCGCGCTCCTTGAGTCCCAGCTTGACCCGGTCGATGCGCTTGGTGAGGCGCTCAAAGGCGCCCTGGTAGGGGCACTCGTGGCCGCACGACATGACGATGATCCCGGCGAAGCCCTTCTCGAAGCAGTCGTAGTAGAACTGATCGGGAAAGAGCACCGGCGACGGCACGCGGATGACGTAGGTGTTGGCCGCGTGGTGCAGGTGTGCCTGGCCCACCGCGTCGGCGGCCGGGTCCGCGCAGGAGATGGTCGACAGGATCAGGATCTTGCCGTCGGGGGTGGGCGAGACGCTCATCGATGATCCTCTTTCAGGCGTTCTTCAGGCGTTCACGGTCGCTGGGGCGGTCGCGGCGGTCACTTGCCGCGGCGCACGAACAGCCGGTCGTAGCCCTCTTCGGCCTGCAGGGCGCCGAGCCATTCGTGACCGACCTTCTCGGCCCAGACGGGGATGTCGGCGCGCGAGCCGGCGTCGTCGGAGCGGACCTCCAGGATGTCGCCGACCGAGACGCTGCCGATGCCCTTCTTGGCCTCGAGCAGGGGACCGGGGCAGGCGCTGCCGCGGGCGTCGACGACGGCGTCGGGGTCGATGTCCTGGAGCTCGTCGATGTCAAGTGCCATTGTCTTCTCCTCCGTGTCGCTCTGTGCTGACGTGATCGGCGTGGGCGACCCGTTGCGGTGGTCGCGTACGGACGTGTGGGCGGCGGTCGCCGCTCATGGACTTGTGGACCTCTGTCTCCGTGCGTACCACCTCGTCGCCGAGGATGATCGCCTCGGTCACCAGGTGCTGCTCGATGAGCGCCTGGCGGATGAGATGGCAGGCGGCCACGAGCTTGGGGTTGGCGACCGAGTAGTGGATCGTACGGCCTTCTCGCCGCCCGGCGACAAGGCCGCGCGCCTTCATGACGCGCAGATGCTGCGAGACGTTGGCCAGGGTGAGGCCGAGCTCCTCGGCGAGATCGCCGACCGAGCGCTCCTCCTCGGCGAGCGCGTACAGGATGGCCAGCCGATGCTCGTTGGCGACCACCTTGCAGTACTCGGCGTGGAGGCGCAGGAGCTCGATGTCGGCGCGCGCCGCGGCCAGCTCGACCTGGCTCGGGACCGGGACCTGCAGCGTCTCGGCGCGGGACCCGAGTGAGCCCGGCGACGTGTCCGGGGCGGTCCTGGGCCGGCGCAGCCGGGTGCCCATCGCTGTGCCCTCAGGCCGTTCGCGCGAGGTGTAGTCGGACCGGTCCATGCCTCCATCGGGACGCGCCCGCGTCGCAGGATCAGATAGTTGCACAACTGCTGAAGTGTGTATAGCACATACCCCCGGAGGTATGCAAGCATCGTCGCCGTGTGGCTCCGGCAGCGACAGACTGCAGCCGTCCGCAGGAGTGACCGCAATGATCGACGGGCCGCGAAAGCGGGCGGCACGCACCGGGCACGCACTATACTGAGGCCGCCGTGCTCGCCGGGGAGGCGCGGCCAGCGACCGTGAGCCACGCATGAATGCAGAGACGCTCCGCCGCATCTTCGACAGCGTGCCGATCGGCATCTACGAGACGACGCCGGAGGGGCGCGGCCTGAGCGCCAACCAGGCGCTGGCCGGCATGCTGGGCTACGAGACGGCGGACGAGCTGATCGCCGCCGTCAACCGCGCATCGGTCGGCGACGTGGTCTATGCCGACCCGCAGGGCCGGCCCGCCATCCTCGCCGATGTCGAGCGCGCCGGCGACGCTTGGCGGACCTTCCAGACGCAGTTCCGGCGCCGCGACGGCGGCGTCATCGACGTACTGCTGACCGTGTCGGTGACCGCCGACGACACGCCGGACGGAGCGCGCCTCTTCGGCTTCGTGGAAGACATCACGGAGCGCGCCGCCGCCGAGACCAGGCTGCGCGAGAGTGAGGAGCGGTACCGGCTCCTGCTCGAGAATGCCAACGACGCCGTCTTTGTCCACCAGGCCGACGGCGATCGGCCGGGGCGCATCGTCGAGGTCAACGCGCAGGCATGCCGGCTGCTCGGCTACACGCGCGACGAGCTGCTGCAGATGGAGGTCGGCGACATCGACGTGGCCGAGCAGCGGGAGCGCCACTCGGCCCTGATGCGTCAGCTCTACGACAACGGCCGCGCGGTCTTCCGTACCGAGCATGTGGCCAAGGACGGGCATCACGTGCCGGTCGAGGTCAGCACGCGGCTCTTCCAGCTGCGCGACCGACCGACCGTCCTCTCGGTCGTCCGTGACATCAGCGCACAGCTGGAAGCGCAGCGCGCCCTGAGCGACAGCGAGCAACGGTTCCGTGAGCTCGCCGAGGCGGCGCCGGTCGGTCTCTACCTCACCGATCCGGCCGGCCGGGTGACTTACGTGAACCCCGAGTGGTGCGCGCTCACCGGTCTGGCTCCCGAGTACGCTCTCGGCGTCGGGTGGCGGGACGTGCTGCACGTGGACGACCGCCGACGCATCGGCGAGGCGTGGCGGGAGGCGGTGACCGATGGCTCCGCCTGGGCCACCGAGTACCGGTATGTCAACGAACGCGGCGAAGTGACCTGGGTGCAGGGGGCGGCCGCCCCGGTGCGGCGCGCGGACGGCACGGTCGGCGGCTACGTGGGCGTCGATCTGGACATCACGCAGCGCAAGCAGGCCGAGGAGGCGCTGAGCCGCAGCGAAGAGGTGTTCAAGACGGTCGCCGACTTCACCCGCGACTGGGAGTACTGGCGCTCGCCACAGGGCGAGTTCCTGTACGTGTCGCCGTCGTGTGAGCGCATCACCGGCTACCGGGCCGACGAGTTCCTCAGCGACCCGGAGCTGCTCACCCGCATCATCCACCCCGAGGACAGGCCGGCCTACGACCGTCACGCTCAGAAGACCCACGTCGAGGACGGCGTGACGGAGGAGGTCCGCTTCCGCATCATCGCCAGGTCCGGCGAGACGCGCTGGGTCGGTCATGTGTGCCGCGCGGTCCACGACTCCTGGGGTGTCTATCGCGGCGTCAGGGGCAGCAACCGTGACATCACGGCGCATGAGCAGGTGGCCGAGGCGCTGCGGCGCAGCGAGGAGACGCTGCGGACGCTGGTCGAGAACGTCCCCGGCGTGGTGTTCCGCTGCGAGGTGCGGCCGCCGTGGCTGCTGCTGTACGTGAGCGACGGGTTCACCCGGCTCACCGGGCACGCCGTCGCCGACGCCGTCGGCGGTGTCGTCAGGCAGGCCGATTTCATCCTGCCCGAGGACTTCGCGGACGTGCAGCGCGCCGTCGCCGAGCACGTCGCACGGGACGAGCCGTACAGCATCGTCTACCGCATACGTCACACCGACGGCAGCGTGCACTGGGTCAACGAGATCGCCCGCTGTGCTCATGACGAGCACGGTAACCAGCTGCACATCGACGGCATCTTCTTCGACGTCACCGAGCGCACCAGGGTCGAGCAGGCGCTGCAGGAGAGCGAGCAGAAGTTCCGCACCATCGCCGACTTCACGCTCGACTGGGAGTACTGGCGGGCGGTCGACGGCACGTTCGTGTACGTGTCGCCGTCGGTCACGCGCGTCACCGGTCGCCGGCCCGAGGAGTTCCTCGCCGACCCGAAGGTGATGCTGCAGGTCGTCCACCCGGAAGACCGCTATCGGGTCGAGAGGCACATCGCGGAGCGTCTGGGCGGCCGCTGCGACCCGGGCGAGCTGGAGTTCCGCATCGTCACACCGTCGGGCGAGGTGCGCTGGGTATCCCACGTCTGCCAGTGCGTGTCCGGCCGCGACGGCGAGCCGCTCGGCGTGCGGGCCAGCAATCGCGATGTGACCGAGCACAAGCACATCGAGGATGCGCTGCGGGGGGCGACGGCCGAGATGGAGCGCCAGCGCGACTTCCTGGAGGCGCTCCTCGACATGGTGCCGAGCCCTGTGTTGCAGCAGGACCGCAATCTCTCGCTCGGCGATGTGGCGCACCGGGTGCTGCAGGAGGCGCGGGTGGTCGTCGGGGCACGCAGCTTGGCCGTCTTCATCGCCGACGAATCCGGGCGGATCGTCGAGACGCATCGCGATCCGGAGAGCAGACGACGCGTGCCGCCGGAGATGGTCGCCATCGTGCAGTGGGTGGCGACCAATCGCGCCGCACTCGGCCTGTCGCGCGGCTGGCTGCGCACGAGTCAGGCCGGCCGACGGCTGCTCGTCGCCGATGCCGCCGACGTCGAGTTCGCCGTGCTCTCGCCCGGCGAGATGTACATCCCGGTGCTGACCGCCTCGCGCTGCTACGGCGTCCTCTGGGTCGACGGACCCGAGGAGGGCCTTGCCTACAGCCCGCGGACCACCGGCCTGCTGGTGGCGGTGGCGAACCTCCTGGCCGCTTTCATCGAGCGCCGGGCGCTGCAGGAGGCCGCCGCGCGGGCCAACGACCGTCGGCAGGCCGACGAGCTGCGTACGGCTCTGCTCTCGTCGGTCTCGCATCAGCTCAAGACGCCGCTGGCCGGATTGACGGCGACGATCACCAATCTGCTGGAGGGCGACGTCGACTGGGACGAGGCGAACGTACGGGCCGAGCTGAACGCCGCCCTGAGGGACATCAGCCGCCTCGGCAACAGCATCGGGTCGCTGCTCGATCTGTCGCGGCTCGAGGCGCACGCCTGGGAGCCGCGCTGGGACTGGCACGACGTGGAAGACCTGCTCGAGACGGCGGTGCTCTCGGTGCCTTCGTCGGACAGAGGACGGATCGAAGTGTCTCCCCCCGACGACCCGGTCACCGCCTACGGCGACTTCGAGCAGATCGTCCGCGCTCTGCAGAGCCTGCTGGAGAACGCCGTGGTCTATGCCGGCGCAGACGTGCCCGTCAGGATCGGCGCCGATGCGGCGCCGGGGATGCTGCGCCTGTGGGTGGAGGACGAAGGGCCGGGGATCCCGGAGCAGGAGCGCGAGCGGGTCTTCGAGAAGTTCTACCGTACGCCGGAGGGCGCCAAGGTGCCGTCGGGCACCGGCCTCGGTCTGGCCATAACGCGCGAGATCGTGACCGCCCACGGCGGCGAGGTGCGTGTCGAAGAGGTCGCCCCCCACGGGGCGCGGTTTGTCGTAGAGTTGCCGCAGCCGCTGAGTGACGCAGAGGTGGGGCCCGGCAGGAGGGAGAAGCCGTGAGTGCTGCGGAGAGCATCGTCCGGATCCTGATCGTCGACGACGAGGAGCAGATCCGACGAGCCCTGCGCGCCATCCTGCATCCGCGCGGCTACGAGCTGGTCTTCGCCGAGAACGGCCAGGAGGCGCTGGTGCGGGCCGTCGACCTGCCGCCGGACCTGGTCATCCTCGACCTCACGCTGCCGGACCTCGACGGCATCGACGTGTGCCGCGAGCTGCGCAGCTGGATGACGGCGCCGATCCTGGTGCTCTCCGTGCGCTCCAGCGAGCAGGACAAGATCGCGGCGCTCGACGAGGGCGCCGACGACTATCTCACCAAGCCGTTCTCGGCCGGTGAGCTGCTGGCCCGCATCCGGGCGCTGCTGCGGCGGGCGGCGGCCGTCGACNNTCACGCGCACCGAGTTCGACATCCTCGCCCTGCTGGCCCGCAACGTCGACTGCGTCGTGACCCAGCGGCAGATCCTGCAGACGGTGTGGGGACCGGAGTGGGTGCACGACGCCCAGCCGCTGCGCGTGCACGTGAGCCATCTGCGCAAGAAGCTCGGCCGTGGTCCCGAGCACCACTACATCGTCACCGAGCCCGGCGTCGGCTTCCGACTCTCAGCGCCGTCGCGTGAGGGCGGCGACTGACCATCGGTGGGCCGGCCGGCGAGGCAGACGACACGCTCGTCGCCGCCGATGCGTCCGTGCCGTCGGTGACCGGCCCGGCGCTCACCGGCCCGGCGGCGGCCGCTCGTCGCACCTGCCCACTCTGACGTAGCAAGGAGGCTCGCCGGTGTCGTTCGAGAGCTCGTGGCATCGCTTCGCGGTCCGTCGCCTGGACATGGGGCCGTTGCTCGATCTGTTCCTGATCAGCGCCGTCAGCTGTCTGCTGGGCATCCGCCTCTTCCTGAAACTGACCGGTTATCCACAGCTCGGCAACAGCTCGCTGCACATCGCACACATGCTGTGGGGCGGGCTCGGCATGCTGCTGGCGATCATCCTCTTCATCGCCCTGCCTGTTCGCGCCGCCACCCAGTTCGCAGCCTTCATCGGCGGCCTCGGCTTCGGCGCCTTCATCGACGAGCTGGGCAAGTTCATCACCCAGGACAACGACTACTTCTTCCAGCCCACCATCGCCCTCATCTACCTGCTGTTCATCGCTCTCTACCTGATCTTCCGTCAGCTGGAGGGCGTCACCAGGGCCTCGGAGGCGACCAACCTCGTCAATGCTCTGGAGGTCACCAAGGAGGCGGCGCTGCGCGCCATGGACGAGAGCGAGCGCGAGCGGGCTCTGGCGCTGCTGGCAGCCTGCGATCAGAGCGACCGTCTGGTGAGCGGGCTCACATCGGTGCTGCGCGGCTACGAGTCGGTCGAGACGGCGCCGCCGGGACGGATGCTGCGTGTCAAAGGCGCCATGGTGCGTTTCTACAAACGGCTTATCGAGTGGCGCTTCTTCAGTACCGCGCTCGTCATGGCGGTAGTGGTGATCGAGGTCGTGAGCCTGGGCATGGCGATCGCCGTGGTGTGGGTCTACTCCCCCGGCGAGTTCGGCTTCAATGACTGGGGCTCGCTGATCACCGGCGTCATCACCGGGCTGCTGGTGGTGGCCGGCGTGCTGACCTACCGCCGCTCGCGCCTGCGCGCCTACCGGCTCTACGACGGCGCCGTGCTGGTGGGGATCTTCCTGGGGCAGTTCTTCGCCTTCCTCGAGAGCGAGCTGAACGCCATCGGCGGCCTCGTCTTCCTGCTGCTCTGCCACGGGGCGCTGCGCTACCTGATCGACCAGGAGACGACGGTGCAGGCCCAGCAGACGATCGCCGGCCCGCAGCCGGCCGCGGCGGTCGCCGAGGCGGCAAGCGACTGACCACGGCGACCCGCTGCGGCGGTGGCCCGCTGCTCGACCGGCGCGGAGTACGCGGCGCCGACCGCGCCGCTCCTCGCGGGGTCGCCCGAGCCGCGGCTGGCGCAGCAACGCGGAGCCGACCGCGTCGCTTCGAGCCGCCGACGGCGCCGCCCGGGGCGCCGTCGAGCCCGTCGCTCAGTCGCGCTGGGAGATTGACCGGGCCAGACCCTCGATGAGCCGCGGCAGCGCCGTCTCGTCGGCGGCGGCGTGGAGCGGGTTGATCTCGGTGACCGTGAGGGCGGCCACGCGCGGATCGGCCAGCATCACCCGCAGGGCATCCATGGCGGTGGCGAGCGTGATGCCGGTGTTGCGGCCGGTGTGCTCCGACAATGGTGCGTCGTTGAAGTCGACGACGTCGGCGTCGAAGTGCACCACGAGGCGCTGATGACGATCGCCGAGCGCCTCGACGGCGGCCGCGGCCGTCGCCGCCGGATCGGCGCTGACATCCGGGACCGGGAACAGTCGCAGGCCGAGTCGGGCGATCTGCTCCCGCTCCCAGGTCGTCGCGCGGCGGTCGTCATGTGCGTAGAACACGATGTCGTCGGGACGCAGCAGCGGCGTGCTGCGGCCGACGTCGCGCAGGCCCGGCTCGACCGACTCCAGGGCCAGCATGTGCGCCGGCCCCATCCAGTCCAGAGCGCCGTCGGGCACGCTCTGCGGGGTGTTGAGGTCGGCGTGCAGGTCGAAGTACACGACGCCGACCGACCCCAGCTCGGCGGCCGCCTTCACGGTCCCGATACCGACCGTGCAGTCGCCGCCCAGCACGAGCACGAAGTCGCCGTCGGCCAGCGGTCCGGCGACCCGGCGCGCGGTCTCGTCGACCACGCGCACGACGCCGAACAGGTTCTGCGCCAGCGGGTAGTCGCGGTCGGGCCGCCAGCGCGCCACGTCGGCGTCCCCGTGGTCGACGACCTCGAGGCCGCTCTCGCGCAGCCGCTCCACCAGCCCGGCTTCCCGCAGGGCGCGGGGCGCGTTCTCCTGGCCGGGCGCGTAGGCCCCCAGGCTCGACGGCTCCCCGAGGATGCTCACCCGTCTGCTCATCGTCTCCTCCCCGGTCGTTCGCCGCGGCGCATCGTCCTGTGACATCGCGGGTCTTTCCCGCTGGCCCCGCCTCTCAAGCGGCGGCGGCCGGGAGCCGATCGGCGACGCGGCCGTGTCGGGCAGCCGAACTCAGCGCCCCGGACGGCTCTCGTCGGCGTCGAGGCGATCGCGCCGTGCTCGTACCGGTCCGCCGATCACGCGCGCTACGCAGCCGATCGCGCCCGTCAGTGCGGGCCGATGAGAGACATCATCTGTCGCGCCCATTCCGCCGCCTTCTGCAGGCGCTCCGCGTCGGGCTGTCCCTCGCTGTCGTCCGCCTCGGCCCAGGCGCGAAGCTGTGGGTCGTCGGACGCCAGGAGCTGCTTCTTCACCGGCTCGGCGAGCTGACCCCGGCAGTCGAACATGCCGATCACGTCCGAGCCGGCGGCCGCCTCACGGCAGGCCTGCAGCCACTCCTGCAGCGGTGCGCCGTCGCTCTCGGGACTGGCATGGGTCACGAACAGCGCGATGCAGTGACCGGCGGCGACGTTGCTCAGGAAGCCTTTGGCGATCTCGTCGGGGCCGAACGCGTGCAGCGGAAAGCCGACGAAGGCGAAGTCGTAGCCTTCCAGAGTGTCACAGAGGTCCATGGGGGCCAGGACGCTCCCCTCCGGCAGCTCTCCGAGGATCGCCTCGGCGACCTTCTTCGTGCTGCCCGTCTGCGACTGATATACGACGGCGATGCCCATCGGTTCTCCTTCCGACGTCACGGAGTGCCCTGCAACGCTAGCAGGTGCGTGACTCAAGGACCATGACGTGTCTGCGACCGGCGCCGGTCGCGAGCGGATCGCCCCTCTCGCCGACGGCCTCCTGATCGGTCGGCCTCAGGTGGCCGGCCGAGCGGTCTCAGGCGCCCGATCGATCCTCGGCGAGGGTCTCCGTGATGGTGCGGGCCAGCCGTGCCGGCAGATCGGCGATCGTCTGGCGCCTGAGGCCGAGTCGAAGACGTCGGCGTTCTCCTGCGGCTCGCGGTGCAGCCCACCTGGCGGCCCGCGAGCGGGCCGCCTATACTCTGACCCGTCGATCCATTCGAGGAGGTGATCATGGGGTCCATGCTCGACCACAGCCGTTGAGCCGGCGTTCTCGCGGCCGCCTTCGGGCGCCACCGCCGGCAGGGGCCCCGTGAGGGCTCTACGCAGTCTGCCTCCTCGAAGGGTCGTCCCGGTCGAGTCATCGTCGCCTGACCGTCATCTGACCGTCGCCGTCTCCTTCGAGTCGAGGTGCCGTCCCGCGCCTGCGGGGCGCGTCGCCGTGGCATCGTCCGGCGGGCGCGCCGCGCGCGCCACACGCACAGGGGAGAATGATGAGCGACACCACCGTCGACTACCACGACATGTGGCGCTGCAGCAAAGCGGACGTGGCCGCGGTCGACTCCTCACTCAAGCTCTACTTGAGGGTCAGTCTTGTCAGATGACGTCCGGAAGCTGCTCGGGCTCGACGGCGGCGTTCGAGGACCGCTCGTGTTCGCCGGCGGCGTGGCTCGCGACCCGGCGATGTGTCGCCTGGTCGAGGAGAGCTACGCCGGGCCGGTACGGGTCGTCGCCAAGCCGCACCTTGTCGGTGCGCACGGCGCTGCGCTGCACGGCCTCATCGGTGGCCGGGGGCGCGCGCGAGGAGATGGAGCATGAAGCGACCGACCATCTACATGGACAACGCCGCCACCAGCTGGCCGAAGCCGCCGGCGATGCTCGCGGCGATGCGCCGGTTCATCGACGAGGTCGGCGCCAATCCCGGCCGGTCGGGGCACCGCCAGGCTGTTGAAGCGGCGCGCATCGTCTACGGCGCTCGCGAGGCGGTAGCCGAGCTGCTGGGCGTCTCCGATCCCCTGCGCGTGGTCTTCACGGCCAACGCCACGCAGGCGCTCAATCTGGCCCTCCGCGGTCTGCTCGTGCCGGGTGACCACGTGGTCACCACCGGCATGGAGCACAACTCGGTGATGCGGCCACTGCGGGCTCTCGAGCAGGAGGAGGGTCTGGCGCTCACGGTGGTGCCGTGCTCCCCCGACGGTACGCTCGACGCGGGCGATGTGGAAGCGGCGCTGCGCCCGCAGACGAAGTTGATCGTCGTCAATCATGCGTCCAATGTGATCGGGACGATCCTGCCGGTGCGCGAGGTCGCCGGCATCGCCCGCCGGCACGGCATGCTGTTGCTGGTCGACGGCGCCCAGAGCGCCGGCGCCGTGCCCTTCTCGATGGAGGAACTGGGTGTCGATCTCCTCGCCTTCACCGGTCACAAGTCGCTGTATGGGCCGACCGGCAGCGGCGGCCTTGTGATCGGCGAGCGGGTGGACGTGGAACGCTTCCGGCCGCTCGTCTGGGGCGGCACCGGCAGCCGTTCGGAGTCCGAGACACAGCCGGACTTCCTGCCGGACAAGTTCGAGAGCGGGACGCTGAACGTGGTCGGTCTGGCCGGTCTGGAAGCCGGGGTGCGCTGGGTCATCGATCGCGGTGTCGAGGAGCTTCGCGCGCGGGAGGCCGAGATGACAGCCGCCCTCATCGCCGGTCTGCGCGAGATCGGCGACCGAGGGACGGAGGTCCGAGTCTACGGCGTCACCGACGCCGACCGCCGGCTCCCCACGGTCTCGCTCACCGTCGCCGGCATGGAGCCGGCGGAGGTGAGCCTGCGGCTCGACGACGAGTACGGCATCGCGGCGCGCGTCGGCCTGCACTGCGCCCCTCAGGCCCATCGCACGATGGGGACGTCTCCGGTCGGCACGGTGCGCCTCTCGCTGGGAGCGTTCACGACGCAGGACGACGTGGCGGCGGCGGTCGCCGCCGTGCGGGCGCTGGCCCGCGAGGCGGGGCGGCGGCGCGAACTCGAGCGGCAGCACGAGGCTCGCGGCGAGCATGCCGGCCGGGACGCCGGCGAGGCCTGAGCCGTGGCTGCCCGGCCGCCCGCTCACGGGCCCACTCACACGCTCTTTCTGGTGCCGTCGGCCAACCATGCCGTGCAGGGTGAGCGGGCACTCCAGGGGGCGGGGATCGCGTGCCGGCTCATACCGGTGCCGCGCGCGCTGAGCTCGCAGTGCGGCGTGTGCCTGCGGGTGGTCCGGCAGGACCGGCGCCGGGCGGAAGCGGTGCTGGCGGCAGCCGGCACGGAGGTCGAAGGTGTGCACGACGTGCGCATGACCGAGCGCGGACAAGGAGGCGGACGATGATCGTTCTGGCGATCTCGAGTGAACAGATGGGACGCGGCGACGAGCGACTCGGTGAGGTGCTCATGCGCAGTCATCTGCACACGCTCACCGAGGTACAGCCGCGGCCGGACACCGTCATCTTCTTCAACGGCGGTGTGAAGCTGGCCGTGGAGGGGTCCGCCGTGCTCGACGATCTGCGGACCCTCGAAGCCCAGGGTGTGAGCATCCTCCTGTGCGGCACCTGCCTCGGCCATTTCGGTCTCAAGGACAAGGTCGCCGCCGGGAAGATCTCGAACATGTATGACATCTCCGAGACGATGCTGAAGGCGACGCGGGTCGTGAACCTGTAGCGACCGCACGCGCGGGATCTGCGGGTTCGCGGCAAGACCGGCGGACGGGCCTCCCGTCGAGTGACAGGGATGCAGCGGCGGTTTGGATGGATTGCCGTTCGGGCTACTCTTGTACTGATCGACGAGGAGTGAGCACGCCATGCCTCTGGGCGGCTTCTGCGAGAAGTGCGGCAAGTGGGTGTGGGTGTCCGCGTACGGCGAGTGCCAGAACGGACACCCGGCCGACGCCGTGCGCGACATCCAGCTTCTGACGCCGCAGGACGGGCGGCGGGCGCTGCTGCGCGCCGACCGCTCGGCGGTCGTCGTCCCGCGACGCGCCAAGTACCGCTGGTGGTGGCGCCACTCACTGTGGATCATCTGGACGTTCACCCTCGGCCTGCTCAACTGGGTCGCGTTCTTCTACGTCGGCGTTCGCGCCCGCAGCGTCGCCTGGATCCTGTCGGGGCTCTTCTATCTGCTCCCGCTGGTGGCGACCATCGCCAGCATCGGTACCTGGTGGTGGCGGGTGGCCATCCCGGCCCAGATAGTCATCTCGGGGATCTCGGTGCTGCATGCGCTGGCGATCCGGCCGCGGTACCGGGCGATCATGTTCGGCGACCTGCCGCCCGAATCGCTCGTAGCGCCACCGCAGCCGCCGCCGCTGATGGCCGCCGCCGAGCGGCTGTCGCTGCCCGAGGGCATCGACGTCGAGTCCGGCGAGACCCTGGCGCTGGCGCATCGCCGGGTGCGCTCCATCCTCGACGCCGCGGGACCCATCCAGAAGCCGGACATCCGCGGTCAGGTGGCGCGCATGTGCGGCACTGCCGAGGAGATCCTCGACGAGCTGGGCCGGGAGCCGCGGCAGATCCCCCTGGCGCGCTCGTTCCTGGCTTACTACCTCGAGGCGGCGGAGCGGATCGTGGCCGGCTACGCCGACCTGTCGCGACGCAACAGCTCGTCATCGGATGTCGCCGGGAGCCTGGCGCGCGCCGAGAGCTCGCTCGACGCCGTGCAGCGGGCCTTCGACCGCCAGCTCGACGCGCTGCTGGAGCATCGGGTCATCGACCTCGACGTGGAGGTCGAGGTGCTCGAGAAGACGGTCGGGGCCACGGCGCCGCCTGCCGGGGCACGACCGCTGCACCCGTTCGACCTGTCGCGCGATGGGGCGGCCGTGCCGGTGATGGCGCCGGAGCAGAGACCCACGGACGCCTCGGGCTCGCGGCCGTCCGCAGACGGCGCCTGAGCGGCGTCGGCCTGTCTGTCAGCCGCCAACGACGACCGGTGACGGTCGGTCCGCCACTCGCAGACGGCGTCTGAATGCGGCCCGACCGTGAGTCGCAGACGGCGGCAGGAGGCATGGTCAGCCGCCCTGTTGTAGCCTGTGAGCCGGTCGGGGCCGGCGGTCCCCAGAGGTGTGCGATGAGACGAGAGGTCACTCGATGACGCGCAGGATCACCATCATCATGCTCGCGATCGTGGCGGTCGTCCTGGTCGCTCCCGCGGTCGCTTCAGCGGCGGCGGGTCCCCGGGTTCCCGCCGGCACGCTCAGCACGAAGCCGGTCACAGCGACCCGCCGGGCGGTCATCACCCTCGACTCGTCGGCCGTCACCGGGGCCGCGCAGATGCAGTTCCGCGACGAAGCCGGAGCCTGGGGCGAGTGGCTGCCGTTCGCGGCGCAGTACCCGTGGACGCTCCCGGGGACCGACGGTCTCAAGACCGTCCATGCGCAGTACCTGGGCGGCGACGGTATGCTTTCGGCAGACCTGACGGCCCAGGTCTTCCTCGATCGTAAGCGGCCGAAGACGATCGGCTACGCTCACGAGGCGCGGCGCAAGACGCGTATCGCGCTCACGTACAAGGTGGTCGACCCCAAGCCGTCGTGCGGGCGGGCCAGGGTGACCATCCGCGTCTACCGTTACGGCAAGCTGTTCACGACGTTCAAGCGCGTCGAGGTCCCGACCAACCGCAAGCAGACGACGCGCACGTTCAAGTGCTCGTGGTCCAAGGGCTGGTACACGTACAAGATCCTGGCCACCGATATCGCCGGCAACCGGTACAAGACGGCCGGCGTCGGGGTGCTCTTCGTCAAGTGACGGCGGCCGCCCGCCCGCGCTCAGCGCTCCATCTTGACGGTCTGGAAGTCCAGCGACTGTCCGGCCGGACTCGGTGGCGCCGCCGGATGTGCCACCGTGCTCGCCCCGACCACGTACAGCGCCCCGCTCACCAGGGCGATGTCGTTGGCCCGGTCGGCGCCGGAGTCTGTCTCCGCCCCGGCGCCCGACGGATGGGCCAGCGGGTCGGGGTAACGGGAGTACCACTGCGACGAGACGCTGGCCGGGCCGTAGCAGAGGACGATCATGTCGGTGGTGCCGGTGGCGTTCTCGATGCTGCCACAGACGTACGTGCGCCGGGCGGCATCGACGGCCAGCGCCGTGCCGGTGTCGTGACGGTTACCGCTGGATGAGAAGTAGGCGCGCCACTGCCGGCGACCGTCGGCGCGGTACACGCTGGTCGTGATGTCGCCGGCGGTGCCGGTCTGGAAGAAGGTCCCGGTGACGTGGACGCGGGCCCGGGAATCCACGGCGACATCCAGCCAGGCGTCGTCGCCGTCCTTCTGCCCGGCGAAGCGCACCCAGCGCAGGGCCCCGCCGCGGCCGTACTTGAGCAGCATCGCCTGCCCCGGCTTGACCGCCGTGAACTGCGCGGCGCCGCACAGATACACAGACGTGCCATGGCAGGCGATGGCGGTGACGGTCTCCGAGCGGTGCTGTGGATCGTCGTAGTAGCGCACCCACAGCCGCTTGCCGCCGGTGGTGTACCTGATGAGGACCACGTCGTCGGCGTGCCCCGTGCGGCGGCTCGTGCCGGCGACGTAGACCGAGCTGCCCTGCACCACGATGGCCAGGCCGCGGTCGAAGCGCGTGCCGCCGTTGTCGTGCCGCTTGACCCAGGCCCGGTTGCCGTCGGGCCGGTACTTCACCGTCACCATGTCCCAGCTTCCGTCGGCGCGCTGACTGCCGCCGGTGACGTAGACGTTGCCGTTGGCATCGCGGGCGATGGCCTCGGCTTCATCGTCGGTGCCGGGGCCATCGTAGAAGCGTGGCCACGGCGAAGCGGCCGGGAGTCCGGTGGCGGGATCGACTTTCAGGATGACGATGTCGGAGCCGCCGCCGGGCATGGTCGCGGTGCCGGCGACGTAGATGGCCCCGGCGTTGTCGATCGCGACGCCGGCCGCCGTGTCGTCGCCGCCACCGGGGCCGTCCCACGGCAGGGCGGCACCCGACCAGCGGTCGATGCTGCTGGTCGGCTGGTAGCTGCGATAGCGGATGTCGGTGTCGCCGCCGGCGGTCTGCACGGCGGAGCCGACGATGACCGGGTAGCCGCCCGGAGCGATCTCGACGGCGACCGCCTCCTCATCCTCGTAGACGCCGCTCGTGAAGACCCAGTCCTTCCACAGGTGGTCGCCGGGCAGCGCCTGGGCGACGGGGTCGCACAGGACGGCGCTCAGAGCGATCGTGAAGCTGAGGGCGATCGTGAGCGACACGATCGTCGTGTGGATCCGTGGTCTCATGGCGCCCCTCCCGCGTCTTTCCGACCGCGTCTGCCGCGCGGTCGGTTCATCGGCCGTCCCTGCCGGAGAACCGATGAACGTCATGCTATCTATTGCGGCCGGCGAGGGGAACACACGCCGATGGGCTCCGGCGAATGTGCGGCCACGAGGGCGGGCGACCGGGCGCGCCGCGGCCGGCAAGTGGAACTCGCGGCCGCCGGCCGTCAGCCGAGCGTCTTCTCCAGGAACCAGCGGCGGGACAGGCGGTCGAACGCCAGATCGAAGGTACGGCCGCCGGCCCGTACGCGGAAGCAGCGGTGGCTGGTGTGCAGCCGGTCGTCCCACCAGCCGGTCTCCACGACCCACATGTGGAGGACGCGCTCGACCCGATAACGGCGGCGGCGCCAGACGAAAGCGGCCGGGCGTCGCAGGCGCCTGTCCCAGACGACGGCGATCTGCGGTCTCTCGTCCCGGCCTTCCATCGGTCGATCTCCCGTGTCATCCGGTGTCGCCCGTCTTCCTGCCGTATCTGCAGCACCCACCATGCCGTGTCCGTGGAGCCGTGGGGGGATGGACGGTAATACGAACACATGTTCGTGTCAAGTGCGGCCGTTGCTCGTGTGGTGGGCCACTGGTGCTGCGGTCACCGCGGCGTCCGCCCTCTGGCCGCCCGTCTCCTGTCGGCCCGGTCCTTGACATGTTCCACGGATGGTCTATTATGGGCATATGCCAATTAAACGACCGGCTCTCGCGGGTCCGACCGGTCCAGGCCACGAGGAGGCATCATGCCACGTGGAGATGGGACGGGTCCGCTTGGCGCGGGACCGATGACAGGACGAGCGATGGGACGCTGTGCCGGCTACGACACGCCCGGGTCCGCCACCGCCCCGATGGGGTGGGGAGGCGGCGCCGGCATGGGTCGTGGTGGCCGCGGAGCCTGGGGCGGCGGCGGGCGCGGCTTCCGCAACCGCTACTACGCGACCGGGCTCACCGGGTGGCAGCGCGCTCAGCGTGGCTGGCCGGCGTGGGGATGGTCGGGCTCGTGGGACCAGGCGCCGGTCCAGGCCGGCGTGTACCAGGGGCCTTACGGTCCGGGTAGCGCCGACGCAGAGACGCAGACGGCGTTCCTGCGGCAGCGTGCGGACGCTCTGGAACAGGAGCTGGCGAGCATCCGCTCGACGCTCTCGGACCTGGAACAGGGGGCCGGAGGATCGGCCTCTTCTGAGGAGGCATGAGACAGCCCAGCCACAGGTCGAGAAAGACGAACCGGCACGGTCGCGGGCCCGGAGTGCTCCGCGACGGCCGGCATGACGGTGACATACGTGGGCGCGGCCGCGGCGACGACACAGGGTCTCGCCGCGGCCACGGTCGCGGCCGGCGCGACGGCCGGGGCGATGGCTGCGGCCGTCAGCTCGACCGTGGCGTCGGTGGCGGCCGTCACAGGACCCGCACGGTCGCCGTCCGGCCGGCGGTGGCCGGCGGATCGCCACCAAAGACTGCGACGACCGGTCCACCCACCGGCCAGTCGGTCTCTTCGGTGGGTACGATCTCGCCGGCCGCCGCCGGGCTTTCCAGCTTTCGTCCGGCTCCGGCGCCCACGGTGCCGGAGCTGGCGGTGGTCGCGCGGCCCGATGACTGCATCGGCTGCGGTGGCTGCGCCTACGCCTGTCCGTATCTCGCCATCGAGGTGATGCAGCCGCCCGACGGGGGCGCCGTCTCGATCGCGATCGACGCGACGCTGTGCGCCGGCTGTGGCGCCTGCGTGCGCGTATGCCCGCAGGATGTGCTGGAGCTGGTGGCGCGGCCGGCATCCCACACCGATGTCTGCAAGGAGAGTGAGAGATGAGGGTCGCCATCGCCAGCGGCAAGGGCGGCACAGGCAAGACGACCGTAGCCGCCAACCTGGCCCGGGTCGCGGCTCTGCGTCGTCTCAAGGTGCAACTGCTCGACTGTGACGTCGAGGAGCCGGACTGCGCGCTCTTCCTGCGGCCGCGCATCCGCTCACGACCGTTCGTCGAGGTCCCGGTGCCGGTGGTCGACGAGGAGGCCTGCACGCACTGCGGCATCTGCGCCGACGTGTGTGCCTTCAAGGCCATCGTCTCGCTGCCGAGCACGGTCCTCGTCTTTCCCGAGCTGTGTCACGCGTGCGGCGCCTGCGCCGTGCTCTGTCCGCAGGATGCGATCACCGAGGAGCCGCGCCGGACTGGCCAGCTCGAGATCGGTGAGGCCAACGGCATCGCGATGGTCACCGGCGTCCTCGACGTCGGTGAAGCCAAGTCGCCGCCGGTCATCCGCGCCGTCAAGGAACGGCTCGATCCGCGGGCCGACCTGGTCATCATCGATGCTCCTCCGGGGACGTCCTGCCCGGTCATCGAGTCGGTCCGCGACGCCGACCTGGTGGTGCTGGTCACCNNGCTGGCGGTCGAGATGGTGCGGGCGCTGGAGCTGCCGTGCGTCATCGTCGTCAATCGCAGCGACGTCGGCGACGGGGCGCTGGCCGAGTACTGCCGGCAGGAGGACCTGCCGGTCGTCATGGAGATCCCCTACGACCGGGCGCTGGCCGAGAGCTACGCGCGCGGTGCGCTGGCGGTCGACGCGCTTTCCGGCTACCGCGACCTCTTCGACGGTCTGCTGGACCGGCTCGACGGGATCGTGAGCGGTTCGAGAGGCGATCCGCAGGCGCCGGCCGACCACGCGGAGGTGTCGCGATGAACGAGCTGGTCGTGATCAGCGGCAAGGGCGGCACCGG
>DIWP01000035.1 GCA_002423545.1 Thermoleophilia bacterium UBA6103 | reverse complement strand
GCCCTGCTTGCCCTTGAGCATGTCGCTGAGCGACTTGAGCGGCCGGTTGCCGGGGCCGGTCACGGCGCGGCCGCGACGGCCGTTGTCGAACAACGCGTCGACGGCCTCCTGCAGCATGCGCTTCTCGTTGTTGACGATGATGTCCGGCGCCTGCAGATCGAGCAGCCGCTTGAGGCGGTTGTTGCGGTTGATCACGCGCCGGTACAGGTCGTTGAGGTCGCTGGTGGCGAAGCGGCCGCCGTCGAGCTGCACCATCGGCCGCAGCTCGGGCGGGATCACCGGGATGACGTCGAGGACCATCCACTCCGGCTTGTTGCCGCTGAGCAGGAACGACGAGGCGACCTTGAGGCGCTTGACGGCCCGTGCCTGACGCTGGCCCTTCGAGTTGGCGATGGTGTGCTTGAGCTCCAGCGCCTCGGCCTCAAGATCGACGCGCCGCAGAAGCTCACGGACCGCCTCGGCGCCGGTGCCGCCGGAGAAGTAGACACCGAAGCTGGCGTCCGGCTCCCAGCTGGTCTCGCGACCGAAGAGCCGCTCCATCTGCTGGTAGACGGCCTCGTCGTTGACGACGTCGCGCGGCTTGATCTGCTTGAACTGCTCCCAGGCCTGCTCGATCTGCAGCTTGGCCTGTTCCACAGCCTTCATGCCGCGATCGATGTAGTCGTCGGCGAGCTTGTCGACCTTGGGGCGCAGCTGCTTGAGCTCGTCGGGACCCAGCTCGGCGATGCTGACCGCCAGGCGGCGATAGGTCTCGAAGATGTCGTAGTAGTTGAACAGCGCCAGGTCGTCGCGCGGCTCTTCGCCGGCATGGAACGACTCGGCGTCCGTTTCGCCGTCCATGATGGCGACGACTTCGTCGTGCATCATGCGGATGGCGCGGGTGCGGTCTTCGGCGTACTGGTCGTGACGCTGGAGCAGTCCGGCGACGCGGTCGGCGAGCATGTCGACGTCCTGCTCGCGCCGCTCCTCGTCGACCGAGATGATCACATAGCTGCCGCCGAAGTAGAGGACCTTCTCGAGCTCCTTGGGAGCGATGTCGAGCAGGTAGCCCATGCGCGACGGCACGCCCTTGAAGAACCAGATGTGTGATACAGGGGCGGCCAGCCTGATGTGACCCATGCGCTCACGGCGCACCTTGGCCCGGGTGACCTCGACGCCGCAGCGCTCGCAGACGATACCCTTGTAGCGGACGCGCTTGTACTTGCCGCAGTAGCACTCCCAGTCCTTGGTGGGACCGAAGATCTTCTCGCAGAAAAGCCCTTCGCGCTCCGGCTTGAGCGTCCGGTAGTTGATCGTCTCGGGCTTGAGGACCTCGCCTTTGGACCACTGCTCGATCTGCTCGGGGGAGGCGAGTCCGATGCGGATGGAATCGAAGTTGTTGATGTCGATCAACGGTGCTTCCTCTCTCGCGCAGGCTCAGTCGTCGTGGCTGTCGTCGTCGGCGATGCCGGCCTCTTCATCGAGGCCCAGGGTACTGAGGTCCAGCTTCACGTCGGTGTCGGTCGCGATGTCGGCCGGCTCCTCGTCGGGGCCGTCGTCGGCGTCCTCGTCGGCAGCGGTATCGTCGCCGGGTGCCTCGCGACCGGCGCCCATGACGTCGCCCAGGCCGGGCACGTCGACCTGCTCCATGACCTCACCGAACGTCTCGCGGTCCTTCTGGGCCCGCAGGCTGGCCGTGAGGTCGAAGCCGATCTCCTCGGCATGCCGGAGCAGTTCGTCGTCCTCGTCGCGCACGTCGACGATGCCGCCCTCTTCGCTCTGGACCGTCATGTCCAGCGCCAGGCTCTGGATCTCTTTCATGAGGACCTTGAACGACTCCGGGACGTTGGGCTTGCCGATGTTCTCGCCCTTGACGATCGACTCGTACGCCTTGACCCGGCCGATGGTGTCGTCGGACTTGATGGTCAGGACTTCCTGCAGCGTGTGCGCGGCGCCGTAGGCCATCAGCGCCCAGACCTCCATCTCGCCGAAGCGCTGGCCGCCGAACTGCGCCTTGCCGCCCAGCGGCTGCTGGGTGACCAGCGAGTACGGGCCGGTGCTGCGGGCGTGGATCTTGTCGTCGACCAGATGCAGCAGCTTGAGGATGTACATGTAGCCGATCGTGACCTTGTTGTCGAAGCGCTCGCCGCTGCGGCCATCGTAGAGCCAGACCTTGCCGGAGCAGCGCCGGCCCGCCGGTTCCTTCTCGTTGACCTTGAACTGGACCGGGCTGGAGGCGTCGTCCTGCGTGGACTTGATCAGCAGCCCGTCGATCTCGGTCAGCGTGGCGCCGTCGAAGACCGGCGACGCCAGGAAGGTGGGGCCGTTGACCCGCTGTCCGTCGGCCTGCCAGCCCGAGTGGGCGGCCCAGCCGAGGTGGCACTCCAGCACCTGGCCGATGTTCATGCGGCTCGGCACGCCGAGCGGATTGAGGACGATGTCGACAGGGGTGCCGTCTTCAAGGTACGGCATGTCCTCTTCGGGCACTATCTTGGCGATGACACCCTTGTTTCCGTGCCGTCCCGCGAGCTTGTCGCCCTCGGCGATCTTGCGCTTCTTGGCGACGTACACGCGCACCAGCTCGTTGACGCTGGGCGGCAGCTCGTCGTTGTTCTCACGGCTGAAGGTCTTGACGTCGATGACCTTGCCGCCCTCGCCGTGCGGGACCTTGAGGCTCGTGTCCCGCACCTCGCGCGCCTTCTCCTTGAAGATGGCGCGGATGAGCTTCTCTTCCGCCGTCAGCTCGGTCTCGCCCTTCGGCGTGACCTTGCCGACGAGCAGGTCGCCGGAGTTGACCTCGGCGCCGATGCGCACGATGCCGCGCTCGTCGAGGTCCTTCAACGACTCCTCGGAGCGGTTGGGGATGTCGCGCGTGATCTCTTCGTCGCCGAGCTTGGTGGTGCGCGCGTCGACCTCGTACTCCTCGATGTGGATGGAGGAGAGCACGTCGTCCTTGACGATGCGCTCCGAGATGACGATGGCGTCTTCGAAGTTGAAGCCCTCCCAGCTCATGAAGGCGACCAGCAGGTTCTTGCCCAGCGCCAGCTCGCCGTGATCGGTCGACGAGCCGTCGGCCAGCACCGCTCCCTCTTCGACCTTGTCGCCGGTGTCGACGATCGGCTTCTGGTGGATCAGCGTCCCCTGGTTGGAGCGCGTGAACTTCACGAGCTCGTAGTCATCGACCTCGCCGCCGCCGGCGTCGACAAGCACGCGGTCGGCGTCGGCGTAGCTGACGCGGCCACCGCGGCGGGCCAGGACCACGTCGCCGGTGTCGACGGCAGCGCGGAACTCCATGCCGGTGCCCACATACGGCGCCTCGGCGGTGAGCAGCGGCACGGCCTGCCGCTGCATGTTCGAGCCCATGAGCGCCCGGTTGGCGTCGTCGTGCTCGAGGAACGGGATCAGCGCCGTGGCCACCGAGAAGATCTGCGTGGGACTCACGTCCATGTAGTCGACCTCGTCGGGCGTCGCCTCGATGACGTCGTCGCCGCTGTGGGCGCGCGCCAGGACCCGGTCGCTGAGGAACTTGTGCGTGGCCGGGTCGACGGCGGCGTTGGCCTGGGCGATGGTGACGAAACGACGCTCACCGGTCGCGGGGTCGGTGATCTCCGCTTCTTCCTCGGACGCGTCGAGATATACGATCTCGTCGGTGACCGTGCCGTCGACCACACGCCGGTACGGCGAGCGCACGAACCCGAACTCGTCGACGGTGGCGTAGGAGGCGAGCGAACCGATGAGACCGATGTTGGGTCCTTCCGGCGTCTCGATGGGGCACATGCGCCCATAGTGGGTCGGATGCACGTCGCGCACCTCGATCGGCGCCCGCTCGCGCGTCAGGCCGCCGGCGCCGAGCGCGCTGAGACGACGACGGTGCGTGAGGCCGGACAGCGAGTTGGTCTGGTCCATGAACTGCGAGAGCTGCGACGAGCCGAAGAACTCCTTGAGCGCCGCCACGACCGGCCTGATGTTGACCAGGGCGGCGGGCTGGATGGCATCGGCGTCTTCGGTGGTCAGCCGCTCGCGGATGACGCGCTCCATGCGCGCCAGCCCGATGCGGAAGGCGTCCTGGACCAGCTCGCCGACGGTGCGCAGCCGGCGGTTGCCGAAGTGCTCGTACTCGTCGATCTCGCCGGCGATCTCCTCGCGCCGCGTCGTGAGCAGCAGCTGCGTCTCGGCGGCGTAGTCCTTGGTGTCGTCGGCCACCCCGAGCCGCACCGGCAGCACGATCAGGCGCCGGATGAGCTCGATGATGTCGTCCTCGACGAGCACCCGGACGTGCTGGGGCGGCCGCTCGTCCGGCGGCAGGTGCCCGTGCAGGCGCGAGTTGAGCTTGTGACGGCCGACCTTCGAGAGGTCGTAGCGCTTGGGATCGAAGAACAGGCCGCGGAGCATGGCGCGAGCCGCGTCGAGGGTCGGCGGCTCGCCCGGCCGCTGCTTGCGGAAGAGTTCGATGAGCGCCTCTTCCTGGCTGCGCGCCGTGTCGCGCTCGATAGTGTGACGGAGATACTGCTGCGGGTCGCCGAGATCGTCGGTGTCGGGGCCCAGAAGATGGGCCATCGCCTCACGATCGAAGAGCGCCACCAGCTCCTCGTCGCCGGCGATGCCCATGGCACGCAGGAGCACGGTGACCGGGAACTTCCGCTTGCGGTCGATGCGGACGTTGACGGTGCCCTTCTTGTCGATCTCCAGCTCCAGCCACGAGCCGCGCTGCGGCATGAGGTTGGCGATGAAGACCTGCTTGTCCCGCTCGGCCTGCTTGGGCTCCATGATGTAGGCGCCCGGCGAGCGCACGAGCTGGGTGACGACGACCCGCTCGGTGCCGTGGATGATGAAGGTGCCCCGCTCGGTCATCATGGGGAAGTCGCCCATGAAGACCTTCTGCTCACGGATCTCGCCGGTGTCCTCGTTGATGAAGCGGACCGCCATCGAGAGCGGCGCCGAGTACGTCATGTCCTTGTCGCGGCACTCGGCGATCGACTTGGACGGCTCGCCGAAGCCGTACTCCCCGAACTCGACCATCAGCCCCTTCTCGGGAGGCTCCTTCTGGCTGTGATAGTCGCGGATGGGAGAGATATCGTTGATGACCTCGCGCAGGCCATCGTTCAGGAACCACTCCCACGATGCCTTCTGGATGTCGATCAGGTTGGGGATCTCCAGAGGCTGGTCGAGCTTGGAAAAGGACGTGCGCATGCGAGGACACTTGGGAGCTTTCAAGCCGGGACTCCTCTCGGTGGCGTGAGAACGGGCACGCGCGTCTGGACGCCGGAAATGGCTCTGACTGAAGAAAGGCGCAGCACGACCGCATATTTTAGCACCGGTTTTCAGGGGACGCAAGGGCGATGGGCGTGACACGCTCGTCACGCCCATCGCCCCCTCGTCCGCGACCGGTCTTGCACACCGCCGGCCGTACCGGTCGATGAGCGGCGACACGCGGGCTGTCTGATGGTCTGCGCCGGCGCCCGCCGCGGCGCGACGCGGCCGGCTACTTGACCTCGACGGAGCCGCCGGCCTCCTCGATCTGCTTCTTGGCGTCCTCGGCCTCGTCCTTGGTCACGCCTTCCTTGACCGGCTTCGGAGCCTCGTCGACGACCGCCTTGGCCTCCTTGAGGCCCAGACCGGTCAGCGAGCGGACGGCCTTGATGACCTGGATCTTCTTGTCGCCGGCGGCGGTGAGGATGACGTCGAAGCTCGTCTGCTCCTCCTCGGCGGCGCCTTCAGCGGGGCCGGCGGCGCCCGGAGCGGCGGCCACGGCCACCGGGGCGGCGGCGCTGACGCCGAACTTCTCCTCGAGTGCCTTGACCAGCTCGGAGAGCTCGAGCACGGTCATGGTCTCGATCGCGGCGATCATCTCGTCTTTGGAAAGGGTCTTGTCTGCCATCGTCACGTCACCTCATCGTGGTGGTTGTCACGCAGTCACGTCGTTCTGTGCGTGATGTGCCGCCGACCCTTCGGGTCAGGCAGCCGCTTTCTGGTCGGCGATCTGCTGGAGGCTGCGCACCAGGCCGCCGATGGTCGCGTTGAGCACGGTCACGAAGCCGCTGATGGGCGCCACCATGGTGCCCACGACCTGCCCGATGAGCACGTCGCGCGGCGGCAGGGTGGCCAGCGCCTTGATGTCCGCACCGTCGATCGGCTTGCCCTGCAGGACACCGCCACGCACCTCAAGAGCGTCGTTCTTCCTGGCGAACTCGATGAGCGCCTTGGCCGGCGCCACCGGGTCGTCGCCGCAGAATGTGACGGCGGTGGGACCGTTGAGCAACTCCAGCAGCTCCTCGCGCCCCGCCTGAGCGGCGGCGCGACGGGTCAGCGTGTTCTTCAGCACGCGCAGGCGTGCGCCGCTCGGCCGCAGTGCGCCGCGCAGCGCGCTGATCTGCGCTACGGTGAGCCCGCGGTAGTCACTGACATACATGACCTCGGCGTCGGCGAGCAGGCCGGCGACCTCCTCGACGAGCGCCTCCTTGTCCTTCCTGTGCATACCGACCTCACAGTCGTGGTGGTCTGCCGTCTGTCCGGGCGGCCGGCGCCGTTCCCCGGCACCGGACGGGTCCGGGCCTCACTGGCAGGATCCCGAGGGCACCCCGGGACGAAAAGACCCGCCCCCGAGCGCGGGAGCGGGTGCGGGATGGCACACCTCTCTCATCGCCTCGGGTGGGCGGACCCGAACGGGTCCATTACGCTCCAGTGAGCACCGACCGTCTCCGGCCGCGGCGCAGCAGCGCCGCACAAGCCGCGGCAGTATAGCGGAAGTCGCCGGTCGCGCCAACCGCGGACATCCCGGCCGCGCCCCGCCGGATGCCACCGCGACGCCGTCAGGTGCTATCCTCGGCGCATGGACCCGAAGCCGCAGCCGAACCGCAGTGCGTACATCCAGACGCTGCGCCGCATGACGCCGGAGCAGCGGCTTCTCAAGGCGTTCGAACTCACCGAGCTCTCGCGCGAGCTGTTTCGCACGGGGCTGCGCGACCGTTTTCCCGACCTCTCAGAAGATGAGCTTCACGCTCTCTACCTCAGGCGGCTCGACAGGTGTCGCAGCAGAGCCTCCTGAGAGACGTCGTGGGCGCGCTCGAGCGCGTCGGCGTCGGCTACATCGTCTCCGGCTCGATCATCTCGAGCCTGCAGGGTGAGCCCCGTTCCACCCACGACGCGGACATCGTCGTCAGCGTGGCCGATCTCTACGCACGACTGCTCGCCGACGCCGGCGAGGCGGAGGAGTGAGGGGCGGAGCCCCTCACTCCTCCATGAGGTCGCGGGTGCGGGCGGGATCGACCTTGATGCCCGGCCCCATCGTCGCGGCAAGGTGGATGCTCTTGATGTACTTGCCCTTGGCGGCCGCCGGCTTGGCGCGCACGATCTCGTCGAGCACGGCGCCGTAGTTCTCGACCAGCTGCTGTTCGCTGAACGACTTGCGGCCGACAGTGAGGTGGATGATGCCGCTGCGGTCGGTCCGGTACTCGACCTTGCCGGCCTTGGCGTCTCTGACGGCCTTGGCGACATCGAAGGTGACCGTGCCGGACTTGGGGTTGGGCATCAGGCCGCGCGGACCGAGGATGCGGCCGAGCTTGCCGACGGTGCCCATCATGTCTGGGGTCGCGATGGCGATGTCGAAGTCGAAGACCCCTTCCTGCACCTGCTTGGCGAGGTCGTCGGTGCCGATCAGGTCGGCGCCGGCCTCCTGCGCCTCACGGGCCTTGTCTCCCTCGGCGAAGACGGCCACGCGCACGTCCTTGCCGGTGCCGTGCGGCAGGATGGTGGTGCCGCGCACGATCTGATCGGCGTGACGGACGTCGACGCCGAGACGGACGTGCGCTTCCACGGTCTCGTCGAACGCCGCCGTCTCGAGCGACTTGAGCAGCCGGACGGCCTCGAGGGGGGAGTACTCGCGGCCCTGTTCGACGACGGCGCGAGCCTGACGGTACTTGCGACCATGCTGAGCCATGTGGCTCTACCTCCTGTGGTGCCTGCGGCGAGCGCCTGAGCGCTCCGCCTCCCACTTCGCCGGGCGGCGCCCGGCCTGTCGTGCGGCGGCCGCGGGAAGCGGCCGCCCGGTGACCTGGGACCTGTCCCTGTCGGGATACGTCCTTACGGCGTGATCTCGACGCCCATGCTGCGTGCCGTGCCCTCGATGATCTTCATCGCGGCCTCGACGTCGTTGGCGTTGAGATCTTCCATCTTGAGCTCGGCGATCTCGCGCACCTTGGCGCGCGGCAACGTGGCGACCTTGGTGCGGTTGGGCTCGCCGGAGCCCTTCTCGATGCCGGCCGCCTCGCGCAGCAAAACGGCGGCAGGCGGCGTCTTGGTGATGAACGTGAACGAGCGGTCCTCGAAGACGGTGATCTCCACCGGGATGATGGTGCCGCTCTGTGCCTGCGTCTGGGCGTTGAACGCCTTGCAGAACTCCATGATGTTGACGCCGTGCTGGCCCAGGGCCGGACCCACGGGGGGCGCCGGGTTGGCCGCGCCGGCGGGGATCTGCAGCTTGATGATGGTCACGACCTTCTTGGCCACGGTGTCCTCGCTTGCCTCGTTACGTGCTCGTCGTCGTGTCTCGCGCTGTGGTCGTCGCGACCGTCGCGATCAGCCGGTCTTCTTGACCTGGTCGAAGCTCAGCTCGACCGGTGTCTCGCGACCGAAGATGGAGACCATGACCTTGAGCTTCTGTTGATCTTCGTTGACCTCCGACACCTCGCCGGAGAAGTCCGACAGCGGGCCGGAGGTGACGCGCACGACCTCGCCGACGCTGAACTCTGCCTTCTGCTTGACGCGCTCGACGGACTGGGTGTGCATGATGCGGTTGACCTCGGCCGGCGACAGCGCCACCGGCTCGTTGCGCGGCCCCACGAACCCGGTGACGCCCGGCGTGTTCTTGACCAGCGACCACGTGTCGTCGGTGAGCTCCATCTTGACCAGGACATACCCGGGGAACACACGCCGCTCGGTGGTCACCTTCTCCTTGTTCTCCTTGGTCTCGACGACCTGCTCGGTGGGCACGACGACATCGACGATGCGCTCGTCCTGATGCATCGAGCGGATGCGGTGCTGCAGGTTGGTGCGCACCTTGTTCTCGTGACCGGAGTAGGTGTTGACGACGTACCACTTGAACACGCTGGGCGCTCCCGGGTGCGGTTACTGGATCAGATCCAGCAGACGGTCGATGATCTGCGAGAAGATGAAGTCGAGCGCGCCGGTGTAGGCACCGGCGATGGCCACCGCGACCAGCACGACGATGGTCGACTGGATGAGGTCCTTGCGCGTGGGCCACGTGACCTTGCGCAGCTCCATGCGCACGTCTTTGAGGAACTTGCCGCTGCCGCGCCGCTCACCGGACTTCTTGGAGGCGCGCGCGTTGCTGCTGGTCCTGGCCCGCTGACGGGCCTTGGACCAGCGCGCCGACAGGCCGCTCGCCTGCGTCTTGCCGTCCTTGGCGGCCGCCTTCTGCGACTTCGCCGCCGCGGCTTTGCCCGACGACTTGGCGGAAGCGCCTGCGGCAGCGTCGCCGGAGCGACTCTGCGCACGCTTCTGTGAAGACGGCCGGGACGACCCCTTCTTGGCTTTCTTGCTGCTGGCCAACGGTCATACTCCTGGAAGCTGGCAGGGCTGGAGGGACTCGAACCCCCGGCCACCGGTTTTGGAGACCGGCGCTCTACCAACTGAGCTACAGCCCTGCGTAAGGCGACGCGCGCCGGCGCACCGTGCACCGGCGCCGAGGATCAGCGTGTCTCCTTGTGGACGGTGTGCGTGCCGCACCAGCGGCAATACTTGCGCAGCTCGATGCGGTCGGGATCGTTCTTCTTGTTCTTCATCGTATGGTAATTACGCCGCTTACATTCTTGGCAGGCGAGCGTGACGAGCTGGCGCACGAGCATCCTTTCGCCGGGAGCACGTTAGGATAGCAACGGGCGCGCGACGCGGTCAACGGCGCGCGCCCAACTCCGGCCGCGCAGTATAGCAGACGGACCGCCGCCGCGGCGACCGCCGGCACACACCGGGGTGCCGGCCGCAGCGCTCGTCGCGGCGCGGTGCACATCACCGAGAGACAGACAGCGAGGGACGTGGACGAACAGCGACTGCCCGCCCGGCCGCCGGACGCACCACCACCGGCGGCGGACAGACCGTCCATCGGCAGATCTGCGGAGGACTCGCGGAGCCCGCTGCCCGGCGACGTCACCTGGGGCTGGCTGCAGTCGCTCACGGGTCTGCTCGTGGCGGTGGCGCCGGTCGTGCTGCTCCTGCTCCTGCCATTGCTTCTCGACGGCGGCGAGCAGGAGGCTACGGCTCCTACCATCGCCGTCGCCTTCGTCACGCTCATGGTCACCGTGGTCCTCGACAGCTGGTACCTCTTCTCCGCCTGGCTCTTCTCGCTGCGACCCAGCCGCGCGGGCCTGCGTGCCTGGGGCTTCCGCGCCCCCACGCGGCGCATCGCCTGGGCCGTGCCGGTGGCGCTGCTGGCCGTGTACGGGGTCAGCATCGCCTACAACCTGATCGTCGAGACGCAACAGCAGGAGATCCTGAGCAGCTTCCCACGCACGGCGACCGGTACGGTCCTGTTCGTCGTTCTCGCCTGCGTGGTCGCCCCGTTCTTCGAGGAGACCTTCTTCCGCGGCTTCCTCTTCCAGGGCTTCTCGCGGTCGTGGGGGATACCGGTCGGCGCGCTCGTGTCGGCCGCCGTCTTCGCGCTCAGCCACCAGCAGTTCGATATCTTCGTGCCGCTCTTCGCTCTCGGTCTGGCCCTGGCGTGGGTCTACTGGGTCACACATTCTCTCTGGGGCAGCATCGCGCTGCACGCCGTGTACAACGGCATCGCCGTGCTGGTCTGGGCGCTCACGGGCTGAGCCCGCGAGCGGTCGGTCGCAGAGCCGCCCCGCGACAACGGGCAGGGGGAGCGGGAGCGAGCAGCCGCCGAGCCCGGGGCGCGTGACGTGTGCCGGCGACCTGGGGCGCGTGGCGCGCGCAGCCACAATGCCGGGGCAGAGGACGCGCCGGGCCTCCCGGCGGCTACTTCAGCAGGCTCGGCCGCCGCAGCGCCCGACAGTCGCAGCCCTCGTCGTCCTCCGGCCAGGCCGCCGCGACAGCCAGGATGATACGGGCCATGAGCTTCGAGTCGTCTTCGAAGATCCGTTTGAGCTCGTCGTGCGACCACTCGGTCACGACGCCTTCTCCGTAGTTGACCACCACGTAGATGCCCGCGTAACACGCGCCGATATCGCGCGCCAGCCAGACCTCTGGGGCAAAGCTCTGGCCGACGATGTCGCCGTACTGCTGCAGGCGGCGCACCTCGGCCGGCGACTCGAAGCGCGGTCCCTCGGTGACCACGTAGGTCCCGCGCGGGAAGAGCCGCCGCTCCGGCGCCAGGTCGGCGGCCACGGCGCGCAGCGTCTCGCGGCCGAGCGGGCACACCGGGTCGCGCATGATGAGCAGGTGGTCGCCGACGATCATGCCGCCGCGATCGCGGTCTGTCGTGAGGTCGACGAAGTCGTCGGGGATGACCAGGTCACCGGGGTCGAGAAGGGTGTTGAGGCTGCCGACCCCGGCATCCGAGACGATGCGCCGCACGCCGGCGCGCTGCAGGACGCTGAAGACCTGGCGCGAGGCGCGACCCCGCGACACGCCGCGGCGCCAGCCGTGAAGGCGCACGTGCAGGCACTTCCTGTCGGCGACCTCGAGCAGGGTGAAGGCCGGGCTCTCGCCCCAGGGAGTCGCGAAGACGAGCTCCTCGTCGCGGACCGCAACGTCCGGATGCAGCTCTGCGTGCAGGTCGGCGCCGTAGGTGCCGGTGCCGCCGACGATGGCCAGCGAAGCTCTGGGCACGTTCGTGCCGGCCATGCTCAGGATCCCATCCGCGGCAACGACACGCTCAGAATCCGGCCAGGTCGGGCGCCACGCGCACGGCCGTCATCTGGACGTGGTCGCCGGCATCGTTGGTGAACTGCCTGATCTCCTGCTGCACCTCGGTAGGGAAGCCACGCACGGCGCCGAGTATGGTCGTGCCGGCCGAGAGCTCGTCGCCCACGTGTACCCTCGGCTTGGCCATGTGGGTGATGACGAGCAGCAGCGACGGGTCTGCCGCCAGCTGGACATCGATCTCGACGTCGTCGAAGCGACCGAGCAGCTTGTACGACTTGACGGCCGTCACTCGACCGTCGACCGGGCTGCGCACCGCCTCTCCCGGCAGGGAGCCCACGGCCAGTCCGGCGGTGGACGGCGAGCGCTCACCGCCCTGCCCGTCCATGAGGTAGTACTGCACGCCGCCGCCGCCGGCGAAGATGTCGGCGAGCCTGGTGCCCAGGTCGCCGCCGCCGAGACGATCACCGACCGGCGCGAAGCCGACGGTGTTGGGGTTGTCGACGGGGTGGAAGGCGATGGCGGTACTGCTCGCGCGCCGCACCGGCAGCAGGACGTCCTCGCCGTCGAGCCTGGCCACGACGGTACGAGCGTTCGCCGCCGACGAGCCGGAGTCGAGCGCCACCGGCGCATCGGAGTCGGGGATCTGAGCGGGTGTGGAGCCCGGCAGCGAGTACGCCGCCACGATCGCGACGACGACGACGGAGAGAACGATACCGATCGCCGCCAAGCGCCTGCGCATGATCTGCTGACGACGCTCCGCGCGGGACGGACGCCGTGGTCGAGCCACGCCATGCATGGCCCGCACTTTACATCGCGCTCACATCGTCCTACAAGCCGGGCCCGGCCGCGACGCGCGTGCGGGTGTTGTCTCGGCAGGCGAAAGAACCTGCCGATCGGGTCTCATGTCGGTCCGATCCCCGCCGATACGGCCCTGTGGAGCAGGAGGGATGGGAGACATGAGACGAGCGATCGTGCTGGCTGTGCTTGTCGTGGTCCTTGCCACGTCGTTGGCGCTCGTATCGGCAGCCTCGGCCGCCGACCGGAAGGTCCGTCTGACCGTCAAGGAGAAGAGCATCGTCGTGCTCGTCAACCGGGAGCGCAGCAAGCGCGGCCTCAAGCCGTTGCGCATCCATGTGAGCCTCACCAGGGCGGCCCGGGCCCATTCTCGCGATATGGCCGCCCGGCAGTACTTCTCTCATGTCTCGCGCAGCGGCCGGACGCCGGCGCAGCGCATGAAGGCCTGCGGCTACTCCCCGACGCGCTGCCGCCGCTGGAGCGTCGGTGAGAACATCGCCTGGGCGACCGCCGGCTACGCCGGCGCGCGGGCGACGGTGCGCGCCTGGATGAAGAGCCCGGCGCACCGCCGCATCATCCTCACGAGGTGCTTCCGTGACGTCGGTGTCGGCACGGCCCGCGGCGCCCTCGAGCGCAACGGCATCACGCTCACAGAGGTCACCTACTACACCCTCGACGTCGGGCGCCGCGTCCGTCTCTAAGGACCTGTCCCGAGAGGGATGCGCGTTCGGGGCGTTCGTGGCCCGAGCGGGGCGGTCACGACACGGTCTCCTCGCAGCCAGTCTACGGGGGAACCGGGAGGGGGCCGCATCCGCAACGTGTCCACGGGCGCATCCGGGCGGGCAGACCTGGAGGGACAGGTCCCAAGCCTGGGCGGCCGACGCCGTCCCCCGCCGCCCTTCCCGTCGGCCACGTCGCATCACCGCCGCGGGCAGGCTCGTCACGCCGCCCACGACCGCACCATCACACCGCCGTCCGGCGAGCGCGCACCGGCGTTGCTAGTATGCCGTCATGAGCGAGCATCAGCAGGCTCTGCGCGCTGTGTTCGACGCCGGCACGCACGAGCAGATCGTGACCGTGACCCACCGCGCCGCCCGCGCCGCCGCCCTCGTCGACTTCCCTGCGAGGCTGCATCCCACGGTCGTCGACACGCTGGCGCGCCGCGGCATCACGCGGCTCTACTCGCATCAGGCCCGCGCGTTCGAACTCGCCGCCGTGCAGCACCGCGACACGGTCATCGCCACCGGCACCGCCAGCGGCAAGTCGCTCTGCTTCACCCTGCCGGTGCTCGACGCGGCCGCCCGCGACGACGTCGCCCGGGCGCTCTTCCTCTACCCCACCAAAGCGCTGGCCCAGGACCAGGCGCGGAAGCTCGGCGGACCGGGCGCCGGCACGCCGACCTTCGCGATCTACGACGGCGATACGCCGCAAGGCCAGCGCCGGCTCATCCGCACCCGGGCCGGGGTCGTGCTCTCCAACCCCGACATGCTGCACCTGGGGATCCTGCCGGCGCACGAACGCTGGGCGCAGTTCCTGCACGATCTGCGGTACGTGGTGCTCGACGAGGCGCACGTGTACCGCGGCGTCTTCGGCTCGCACGTCGCGCAGGTGCTGCGCCGCCTGCGCCGCCTTTGCGCACACTACGGCTCGCAGCCCGTCTTCATCCTCACCTCGGCGACCATGGCCCAGCCGCAGGAGTTCGCCGAGCGGCTCGTGGGACTGCCGTTCGAGCTGCTCGAGGACGACGGCGCGCCGCGACCCGAACGCGCCGTGGTGCTCTGGAACCCGCCGCTCGAGGACCCCGACTCCGGACGCCGGCGCAGCGCTCTGGCCGACGCCGCCGCGGTGACCGCCGACGTCGTGGCGGCCGGCGCACGGGCCATCGTGTTCACCCAGAGCCGGCGCGCCACCGAGCTGCTCTCGAACGCGGTCCGCCGGCGTCTGTCCGAGCGGCCGCGGACCGCGGCCGCCGCCGACCGCGTCCTGCCCTACCGCGCCGGCTACACCCCGCAGCAGCGACGGGACATCGAACGCCGGCTGTTCGACCACGAGCTCGACGCGGTCATCGCCACCTCGGCCCTGGAGCTGGGCATCGATGTGGGCAGCCTCGACGTCGCCGTCGTCATGGGCTTCCCCGGCACCGTGACGAGCCTGCTGCAGCGCTGGGGTCGCGCCGGACGCGACGGCCGTGGCTGGGCCGTCCTGGTAGCCGGACAGGACGCACTCGACCAGTTCTTCATGCGCGAGCCGGAGCGCCTGCTGTCCAGACCCGTCGAACAGGCGATCGTCGACCTGCGCAACCCGCACGTGCTCGACGCCCACCTCCAGGCGGCAGCCTACGAGGTCCCCCTCGGCGAAGACGACGAGCGCTACTTCGGCGCCGAAGGCCTGCAGCGGGCCGCGCGCCTGACCGCCGCCGGCTGCCTGCGGCGCACCGCCGCCGGTCTGGCGTGGGCGCTGCCCGAGCAACCGGCGGCCGGCGTCTCGCTGCGCACCGCTTCGTCAGCCCGCTGCACGATCGTGGAGCTGGAGACCGGCGCCGTCCTCGGCGAGGTGGAGGGCGAGCGCGCGTTCCGCACCGCGCATCCCGGCGCCGTCTACCTGCATCTCGGCGAGTCCTACGCTGTGCGCCGCCTCGATCTGGAGGACGGCGTGGTCTTCGTGGAGCGCTTCCGCGGCGGCTACTACACGCAGCCCAAGGTCGACAAGAACGTCTTCGTGACCGGTCAGGCCGCCTTCCACGAGCCGGCGCCCGGAGCCGTACTCTTCTTCGGCACCATCGAAGTGACCGAGCAGGTGATCGCGTACCGCAAGCGCGACGCCGGCGACCACCGGATCCTCGAGACCGTGCCGCTCGACCTGCCCGAGCAGTCGTTCACCACCGAGGCGCTCTGGCTCACCGTCACGCCGGAGCTGCTCGAGCGTGTGCTGAGCCTCGGTGCGGAGCCGGGCCAGGGGGCTCCGCAGGCGAGCGCGATCGCCGGACCGTCGGCCTCCGACCCGAACGCCGTCGAGAGCAGCGAGCCGCTCGACCACACCACCCGCATCGCCGGCTCGCTCCATGCGGCCGAGCACGCCCTGATCGCCATCCTGCCGCTGTACGCCATGTGCGACCGCTGGGACGTCGGCGGCCTCTCGACCGCCTGGCACTGGCAGACCGACAGGGCGACCGTGTTCATCTACGACGGCTACGCCGGCGGGCTCGGTCTGGCGCGCGCCGGCTTCGACGCGTTCACCGACATGGCTGCCGACGCGCACACGCTGATCGCCCGCTGCCCCTGCGAGTCCGGCTGCCCGAGCTGCGTGCAGAGCCCCAAGTGCGGCAACCTCAACGAGCCGCTCGACAAGCACGGCGCCCGGCGCCTGCTGGCGGCCGTCACACAGGACGCCGCTGCGGCCGCGATCGGCATCGCCGCCGCGGCACCCTGACGGCAGATGAGGACGAAAGGAGGCGACCGATGGAGCAGCGGCGGCAGATCTACGTCAGCGTCATCGGGCAGAGCGCCGAAGACGCACGGATCACGGCACTCGGCGAGGAGCTCGGCGAGCTGCTGGCGACGGCCGGCTGCGTAGTCGTCTGCGGCGGCATGGGCGGCGTGATGAGCGCCGTGGCGCGCGGCGTTGCGCGCCGCGGCGGCGTCTGCCTGGGTATCCTGCCCGAACTGGACCGGGACGACGCCGACCCCCATCTCACCTACTCGATCTGCACCGGCGTGGGGCACGCCAGGAACCTCGCGGTGGCGGCCAGCGGCGACGCGGTGATCGCTCTCGGCGGCAGCTGGGGCACCCTCTCGGAGATCGCTCTGGCGCGCTGTGCCGGCCGCCCCGTCGTCCTCCTCGACAGCTGGCAGGTGATGCCACGCGAAGGCACGCCGGCCGGCGTGCTGCATGCCTCCACCCCCGCCGAGGCGGTCAGCCTGGCCCTGAGCGGCAGCTGAAGCGCATCGTCGCGGCCCTCCGTCGCGGCCCTCCGTCGCGGCCCTCCGTCGCGTACCTCCGTCGCCGTCTCTGCGCCCGGCCGTCCCCTCCGCGCCGCCTTCCTCGCGACGGGGAGGCCGGTGCCGACCGTCGGCCCGTGAAGGGCGCCACCGCAGCCACCGCGCCCACTGCGAGCGCACCACGACGCTTGAAGGCCACCCCGGAGGCGAGAAGGTCACCCGCGTGACGGCCTTATCGTCAACCTTACTGTCATGACATCCAGTACCTGCACTGTCGACCATTCTGGTAGAGTGGCCGACCACAGTGCAGTCGTGTCGCTCGGGGGGTCACGTGACGTCCATCGTCGCCCCGCTGCCCATCCTCAGATCGAAGGTGACGGTACCCGGTACCCGGCGTGCCCTGGTGCGTCCCGAGACCATGTCCCGCTTCGCCGCCGGCGCATCGCGCCGCCTGCTGCTGGTCCGCGCGCCGGCAGGCTACGGCAAGACCACCGTCACCGCCGAGGTCGCCACCCGCCTCGGCTGGCGCACAGCCTGGTACACGGTCGACTGCCTCGATCACGACCCATCGGTCTTCGTCGCCGGCATCCGGGAGGCGATAGCACGGTCGCAGGGTGCTTTCGGCGAGACGTTACGGGGTCGACTCACCGACGCCGGTCGGGTGCCGCTCTCCAGTCACGAGCTGCCGGCTCTTCTGGTGCGCGCCATGGAGGAGGAGATCGAGCGACCGCTGCATCTCATCCTCGACGACTACCACGAAGGCGTCGGTGAGGCACTCGATGCGGTCCTGGACTACCTCATCGCCGCCATGCCGCCGGAGGTCCACGTCGTCGTGCTCACCCGGTACGAGCCAGGGCTGCAGACCGGGCGCCTCCTGCTGGCGGATCAGGTCACCCACGTCGGGATCGATGACCTGCGTTTCTCTGACGAACAGGCGGCAGGCTACCTTGAGGCGGCCGCCGGCAGGACTCTCTGCCGGGAGGAGACGGAACGCCTTGCGGCCGGCACGGAAGGGTGGCCGGCGGGACTGGTCCTCGTGGCTCGCACACTGGCGCCTTCAAACGGCGACGGTCCCATGGACCTCACCGACCCTCGCCTCAAAGGGGACCTGTACACCTACCTTGCGGAGCAGGTGTTCAACCGCGAGGGCTTCGCCGTGCGGGCGTTCCTGAAGCGCTCCTGCTGCCTCGACCAGATGACCCCCGATCTGGTCGATCGGCTCAACGGCTCACGGGAGGCGAGTCACCATCTGGCGCATCTCACGCTCAACAGCGTCTTCACCTTCCGGGACGACGGCGGCGGCTATCGCTACCACCGCCTGTTCCGCGACTACCTGCGCCACAAGGTCACACACGAGGACGGAGCCGACGCCTACCGGGCGTCGCAACTGCGCGCGGCCGAGGCATGCGAGCAGACCGGCGACCTGATGGCAGCGGTCGAGCTGTACTTCGCTGCCGGCGACCCCCCCGGGGCGACCGAGACGATGATGCGCGGCGGCGACTCACTGCTCGATCGCTGCCCTACCGAGACTCTGCGCGAATGGGCCCATCGTCTCCCCCCCGGTCTGCCCGCCGCGAGACCGTGGCCCTCGATCCTCGAAGGTCACGCACTCATGCGCGAAGGCCACCACGCCGAGGCGGTGGAGGTCCTGCGACCGGCCCTCTCCGCCCACAGCCGCGAGGAGCCCGACGGGACGGCCTTCATCCTGGCTTCGGCGCTCGAACAGGCGCACTACTGGCGCGGCGAGTACGAAGCCGCCGCGACCGCCTGCGCTCACGCGCTCGACGCGGCCGTGGCGCCGGGTCAGCGCATGCACGCGCTCGTCAGCCTCGGCGCCGCGCACACGGCAGCCAGCGACTGGGGCCGCGCGGAGACCGCGTTGACGGCGGCGGAGGCGCTGTCATCGCAGGAGACCGAGCAGGAGCTGCTGCGCCTTGAAGGCCAGCGTATCGCCCGGCTCACCACACAGGGCCGCTTCCGTGAGGCCTCGACCCGCGCCCACGCATGCCGGACGCACGTGGAGCGGGCGATGCCGCCCAGCTTCATCATGAGCTTCCAGAACACGATCGCCCTGGCGCACCTGTACCTCGCCGACTACCGGGCGGCGCTCGACACGCTGGACCAGGCCTCGTCGACCGCGGAGCGCTTCGGCTACCACTTCTACGAGCCGCTCCTGCTCGATGCACGCGGTCAGGTGGAGCTCGCCCGCGGCAACATGGCCTGCGGAGTCGAGCTGTGCGAACACGCCGAGCGACATCCCGCGATCGCCGACGACGCCGGCTGCCGGGCGCTCGCGCACAGCCATGCGGCGACCGCTCACCGCCGCGCCGGCGAGCTCGAGCGCGCCGCCGATCTCTACGACCTGGCGCTCGATCGTCTCGCCGGCGAGCAGCTCCACCATCCGCGCCTCACGGTCCATGCCAATCAGGAGTATGTCGCCTGCCTGCTCGATGACCGCCGTGATGTCGGCACGCTCGCTGCGCTGGCGGCAGAAGCGAGCCGGCACACGCTGCCCTTCATCGCCGCCAAGTGCGGCGTCTTCGCGGCGATCGTCGAAGACGGCCGCGGCGCCCGCGAGGCGGCGCTCTGGCGGCTGCGAGAGGTGATACCGACCTGCCTCGACCTCGGTCATCTCCACTTCCTGTGTCAGGAGCTGAGCACCGCCCCCGGCCTGACCCTCGATCTTCTGGCGACCACCAGGGACACGCTCGTGACACGTCAGGTGCTCCAGGCCCTCGCCAGGCATCCACGCGGCGTGACGATGCTCGTCGCCGCGCTGGCATGCGGGGAGCCGGTCGCCACAGAGACGCTGACGGTCGGTTCCGCGATGCTGGACCCGGCCGACCGGAGCACGCTGCTACGGCGCGGACGCCGCCATCGGCTGCCGTCCGTGCGGCGTCTCTCCGCACAGCTCGACGCGGCCGGAGAGCCGCACGACCCCGCTCGCGACGCCCTGCCCGAGCTGACACGCCGAGAGGTCGAGATCCTCTCGCTCATCGCCGCAGGCAGGCGCAACGCGGAGATCGCCGAGCAGCTCGTCCTCTCCCCGACGACGGTCAAAACCTACGTCAACCGCATCTTCAGCAAGCTGGGGGTCACCGACCGGGTCCAGGCGACGCTTCGCTACCACGCTCACGCAGAGCCCGCGGCTCCGGACGACTCGACCTCGACATCCGGGTGAGACGGTCACGTGAGACGACCGCTCGGCTCGCAACGGAAGTCAGCGGTCCGGCTCGTCACATGGCACAATGCCACCCTGGGTAGGATTCCGGCATCGGGGTTCCCTCCTACCATGTAGCACGAGCAAGCCAGTGAGTCGGAGGGGACCATGCATGCAACCGCTTCTGTCGTCTACGTCCAGTCGGGTCTCATGAGCCAGCGCAAGCGGACCGTCATCGACATGTTGAGGTCGAGTCCCGGCTTCGTGTCGGGAGAGCGCATCAGCGCCACGCTGGGCATCTCGCGCAACGCCGTCCACAAGCACGTGAAGTCTCTGCGAGCTCGCGGCTACCACATCGTCGGCGTGTCGCGACGCGGCTACAAGCTCGAGGAGGAGCCCTGCACGCTCGTCATGCCGGTCGTCACCGAGATGACCCGGCACAGCTTGCTCGGCCGCTCCTTCCGGTACTACGACGAGATCGAGTCGACGAACCTCGAGGCCAGGACGCTCGCCGTCGACGGCGCTCCGGAGGGGACGGTCGTCATCGCCGAGTCCCAGACCGGCGGCCGCGGCCGGCTGGGCCGTCGCTGGATCTCGCCGGCCGGCAAGGGGCTGCTGTTCTCGACCCTCCTGCGGCCGGCCATCCCGATGGCCGACGCCCACCTGCTCACCCTGGTCGCCGCGGTGGCGAGCGCCGAGGCGATCGAGGAGCAGTCGGGCGTCGGGGTGGCGATCAAGTGGCCCAACGACCTCTACGTGGCCGATCGCAAGGTCGGGGGCATCCTGCTCGAGGTGTCGGGTGAACAGGACGAGGTCGACTGGGTCGTCGTCGGCGTCGGCATCAACGTCAACACCGACTACACCGAGCTCCCGGTGGCGCTGCGCCGCGGCGCCGTGTCCCTGAAGATGGTCAACGGCGCCGCGATCGACCGCAGCGAGCTGCTGGCCCGCATCCTGCTGGCACTCGAGGGCCACTACGTGGAAGCGGTCCGCAACGGGTTCGACCGTGCTCTCGCCGGTTTCCGCGCGCGCGACTACCTGCGCGCCAGGACCATCAGCGTCCAGACGCGTGAGGGATCGGTCGTCGGCGAGGCGAGCGGGATCGACGAACGCGGGGCGCTGCTGGTCCAGCTCCCGCACCGTCACGTGCGCCGCTTCCACGCTGGAGACGTCAGCCTGCACGCATCCTGAGACCGGACCGAGCGGAGACGTCGGCTCAGCCTGGGCGCATCGTGAGACCGACCGCCGGCTCGCACCGAGGACCGCGTGTGAAAGAAGGGTGCGCACCCCCATGCCGCGACGGCAACCCGGTGCGCACGGGAGGCGTCGTGAGAGCCCCGCCGGCGACCGGATCCCGCGCTCCAGGCCGGCGAGCGTCGCACGCGGTCCGCTGCCGCCGCCGTCCGGCGACGCAGGCGCAGCGCCGGGATCGCTCAGACGGAGTGGGTGCCTGTGCCGGCCGCCGGCGCCCCGCCGTCGGTCGCCGACGACTCGCGGCCGGCGGCCTCCGCGGCCGCGTCGGCGGCCGCCTCGAAGACCGCGCCGCGCAGACGCAGGCTGACACGGCCACGCTCGTACTCGTCCATGAAGTCGGTCGAGGTGCCGTCACGGTAGGCCAGATCCTTGTCGCGCAGGATCTGCGCCAGCGTCTCGACGTAGAGCGCCTCGTACGTCTTGCCGGCGTTGTAGCGCAGCACCTTGAGCGCCTCGAAGGAGCTCATGGCATGCCGGTACGGACGGTCCGAGGTCATGGCATGATAGCTGTCGGCGACGGCCAGTATCTTGGCCGACTCCGGGATCTCGCCGCCACGCGCACCGAGCGGATAGCCGCTGCCGTCGAGCCGCTCGTGGTGGTACTGGACGATGTCTGCCACGTCGCGATAGGCCACCAGGTGACTGAGCACCTCGGCGCCCTTCATCGGGTGCTCGTGGATCGACTCCCACTCGACCTCGTCGAGCCGGCCCTCCTTGCCGAGCACCGCATCGGGAGTACCCACCTTGCCCAGATCGTGCAGCAGACCGGCCAGGTGGAGCGCCTCGACCTGCGCCTCCGGCAACCCCAGAGCGGTGCCCATGTCGCGGCAGTACATGGCGACCGCGGCGCAGTGACGAGCCGTGTAGTGGTCTTTGCTGTCGAGCAGTACGATCATCGCCGCCGCCAGGCCGATGTTCATCTCGAGGTACTGCTCGGTGAGCCGCTTCTGCCTGCCGAGGTGCTGTTTCTCCCGTACCAGCAGCTGGAAGGTGTACTGGCTGGCGAACAGCGGCAGGAAGAGCACCACCACGGCGACGATGCCGGCCAGGGCGTAGAGCGCGGCGACCATGAGCCCCACGCCGGTGAGCAACGCCAGCGACCGCAGGAACGGGCCCAGCTCGTCGCGCCAGTAGACCCGCGGCGGCCGGCCGTAGGCGAGGTACACGCCGACACCGGCGGCGCCGAGATTGGTGACCTCATAGACCACCGCCGCCACGGCGCCGCCGAGGAGGAGCTGTGGCGTGACCCGGTCGAGGGGGATCGCCAGGCTGGTCTGCAGAGACTGGAACGCCAGAGCACCGAGCAGCGCTGGGAAAACGTAGTTGGCCGCGTTGAACGCCGCGATCTGCACCGACGACTCCCGCCAGCAGGCCCAGAGGCCGGCGACCGCGGCCACGATCATGGCCGGCGCCGGGCCGAGAAAGACCATGGCCAGCAGGATCGGCAGGTTGGCGGCGGTGACCGTGACACGATCGGCGAACTCCACCGCCAGGACCTCGGCGATGATGGCCAGGATGCAGAGGACGAGCAGGTCGACGAGCCTGGTGCCGGCGAAGGCGTCGCTGCCTTCGCGCAGCAGCACGAGGACGAGGGCGGCGGCACAGACCGCCACCTCCGCCGCAACGAACGCTGTGAACCGCCGTTGGTGCTCCGGGGTCACGCCCCTCCTCGGATGCTGTGGGAGCCTCTTCGACACGAGGCGCGCGACACTTTAGCGCTCCCCGCGCCGTCACGCCTACCGGCGCACTGTTTCGCGCGCGATGGCGGGTTCCCTTGTCCGCCTCGGGCGGCCGGAGATGGAGTGGCCACGGAGCGGGCACGGACAGGGAGCGGCCACGGGGACGGAGCGGTGGCGCGGAGGAAGAAGATGGGTCGACGGGAACGATGGGCCTGTGAGTGATCCCGCAGCCGACCACGGAGATGTGGCATGCCTCCGGACCGTGACGAACGGCACAGATTGCCGACGACGGCCCGCGGAGACGCTGGTCGGTCGCCGCGGTAGGACGGCTAGTCCGCCCGTCACCTGCGGGTGCGGTCGCTCAGCAGGTCACTTCGTCGGCTAGTGCAGCTTGGTGCTGCCGCCGGCGGTCGCCAGGGCGACGAGCAGGGATGCGACGATGGTCTCGAATCTCTTCATGATCTCTCGTCCATGAGGATCCGGCCGGGTGAGACGGATGCGCACGCGCGCCCGTCTCGCGTCCCGAGGAGCCGGATCAGTGGATCTTGACCGGAGCGTGGATCTTGACCGGACTGCTGGTCATGACGGTTCCTTTCGCCTCTCGATGAAGGACGTGGGATGACGCTCGCGAAAAGCGTGCCTCAGTGGATCTTGACCGGGGCGTGGATCTTCACGGGGCTGGTCATGGTCTCTCCTCTCGCACGCCGGCATCGGGATGCCTTTGTGAACGTTGGGTTGACGATTCGCGTTGACATCCTAGGAAGCCGGTGAAGGACTTCGCGAGACGCTGCACCTGGCCATGATGGCCGACATGGAGCGACCGGTTTTGCCAGAATTGACAACACTTTCTGGATGCGCCGCAGCGATGCTTGTGCTGCGGAGGGCCGCGACGTCGGCGATCCATGGACCGGCAGCTGCGATGACCGGTCACGGGGCAGTGTCGAGGAGGACGATCTGGGGCTGAACGCCGACAGCGTGGTGCCGCTGGGCGACCGTCCTCTAGGCGCCAACCGCAGCTTCCTGCTGCTGTGGACCGGGCAGTTCGTGTCGCAGATCGGCGACCGGCTGGCCATGGTCGCCTTCCCGTGGCTCATCTACCAGTCGACCGGATCGACGTTCTCCACCGGTGTCGTCCTGGCGCTCTACGCCCTGCCGTATGTGGTCTTCGGCGTCCTCGCCGGGGTGGTCATCGACCGGCTCAACAAGCGCCTCGTCCTCGTCGGCGTGGACCTGCTGCGAGCCGGGCTGGTGCTGAGCGTGCCGCTGGTGGCCGAGGTCTCTACAGGCGGCGTCTACCTCGTCAGCTTCCTCACGGCCAGCCTGGGGGTGTTCTACGACCCCTGCAAGCTGGCGATCCTGCCGGACCTGGTGCCGTCGACGCAGCTCATCCGCGCCAACTCCTTCCTGGCGACCGCCGAGACGCTCACGGAGGTGGTCGGCTACGCCCTCGCCGGGTTCATCGTCTTCGCCGTGTCGACGAGCACGGCCTTTGTCATCGACGCGGCGACCTTCATCTTCTCAGCCACGGCGGTGGCCCTGATGAGCTACCGGTATGTCCGGCCTCCCGCAGCCGCCTTTCGTCGACCCGGCGTGGTGCACGAGGCGCGCGAGGGCATCGCCTACCTGGTGCATCACCGTGGCCTGGCCGCCAACACGCTGCTGGTGATCGCCGCCGCCATCGGACTGGGGGCCTCGTATCCGCTCACCTTCTTCTACGCCACCGACGTCATCGGCGGCGGCGCGCGGACCTTCGGCCTGTTGGAGTCCGCGATCGGCGCCGGCTACCTGGTCGGCTCGCTGGCCATGGCGGGCGCCGGGCAGCGCGTCGACAAGGGCATCGCGATGACCGCCGGCATCACCGTCCTGGGAGCCGGCCTGGCCAGCATCGGGGCGATCTCGACGCTTCTCCTCGCGTTCGTCCCGTTCTTCATCCTCGGCGTGGCCGACGCCGCCGCCCTGATCTCTATCGACACCTACTTCCAGCAGACGGTGCCGGCGCAGCTGCGGGGCCGCGTGTGGGGCGTGCGCTTCACGCTGACGCAGGGCGTCTACGCCCTGTCGGTCCTCGCCGGCGGCGCCGCGGCCGGCCTGATCGACGTCCAGGTGCTGTTCGTGGTCTGCGGCATCGTGGTCGCCGTCCCCGGCCTCGCCGGCGTGTTCATGGCCAGCGTGCGGCGAGCCCGCTAAGGCGCCCTTTCGGGGTCGCTCCCGTGATCCGGTCCGGGTGTCGCCGTCCGAGGCTGCGGTGATAGCCTGCCGGGCGTGACGACGCTCACTCCCCAGACACCGCAGAACGACCCGGCGACGCCCGTCGCAGGCATCGAGCGGACCGACCGCCGCCAGCTGGCCGTGGTCTGCGCCGCCTCGTTCGTGGTCTGGATGGGCTTCGGCGCCATCCTGCCGTACCTGCCCGTGTTCCTGCGTGAGGAGGCACACGCCTCGATGTGGCTGATCGGCGTCGTGGCCGCCGGCTACAGCGTCGGTACCTTCCTGCTCGCCTCGCCGCTGGGACGCCTCAGCGACATCATCGGTCGCAAGCCGGTGATCGTGTTCGGGGTGGTCGTCTACGCCGTCTCCACGTTCCTGTTCGTCGTCACCACGACCGCCGAGTGGTTCATCGTCTTCCGTTTCCTCGAGGGCGTCGGCGCCGCCGCCGTGACACCGGCCGGCCAGGCGCTGCTGGCCGACATCTCGCCGGAGAAGGAGCGCAGCCGCGCCTTCGGCTGGCTGGTGTCGGCCCAGTTCGGCGGCCTGGTCTTCGGCCCGGCGCTGGCCGTGCCCCTGTTCTCCATCGGCGAGCAGGGGGGCGGGCTGTGGGGCTATCACGCCATCTTCCTCTTCGGGTCCTTCGTGTCGGCGCTGGCGGCGATCGCCCTGGTCTTCACCCTGCGCGAGCCCGAGCACGTCAGGCGGCGGCGCAGCGAGGCGATCGTGCGGCCGCCGATCCGGCAGCTCCTCACACCCGCCATCGTGGCGTTCATCGTCCTGGCGTTCACCACCGAGTTCGCTTTCGGGACCTACGAGGTCGTCTGGAGCATCTACCTCCGGGGTCTCGGCGCGCCGATGAGCTACATCGGCTTCACCTGGGTCGCCTTCTCGGTGCCGATGCTGTTCGCGTTCCTCGGCGGCCGCCTCGCCGACCGCTACAACCGCTTCCTGCTCATGTTCAGCGGCTACGCGATCTCGTCTCTCGCCTGGGTGTACTACGGCATGACGAGCAACCTCACCATGTTCATCATCGTGAACGTGATCGAGGGCGTCGCCGTGGCGTGGTCGTTCCCCGCCAAGCAGGCCTTCCTGACCCAGGTCAGCCCGCCACGCTGGCTCGGCACGGTGACCGGCATGGAGAACACCTCGATGCAGCTGGCGATCCTGATCGGCTCACTGACGGCGCCGCTGCTCTACGACGCCATCGGTGGGCTGGTCATCAGCATCAGCGGAGCGCTGTCGCTGATAGGGATCGTGGCCACGGCTCCCGTGCTGCAGCGGGCGTGGCGCGCCGCGAGCGCGACGGCCGACGCCTGAGCGGGGGCTGTCGAGATCACTTCAGCAGGTCGTGAGCCCGGTAGAAGCCGCCGGCCAGCGGCAGGAACCACGGTCGTCCATCGTAGAGCGGGATCGGTGGCGGGTCCTTGAGATGGAAGAACGGGCTGTCGGCGCCGTCGCCGCGCAGGCGGCCGGCGACGAGCGCCCCCAGGTACGTCGCCAGCGCCACCCCGTGGCCACAGTAGCCGGCGCAGAAGTGGTAGCCGTCGCGGTAGCCGATGTGGGGGTCGAAGTCGCGCGTGAAGCACACGTTGCCGGTCCACGTGTACTCGATCCGCGCCATGGCGAGCTGGGGAAAGAGACGGACCATGTGGCGGTGCATGATCGCGCCGCTGCGCTGGGCGTCGACCTGCGTCCACGACGCGCGTCCGCCGAAGACCATGCGGTCGTCGGCCGAGAGCGTGAAGTAGAACAGCGTCTTCTTGGTGTCGTAGACGACGCGCCGCCGCGGCAGACAGCTCTCCGCCAGCTCCCGACCCAGCGGCTCGGTGGCGATGATGTGGCTGCCCACGGGAACCAGCCGCCGTTGCAGCCACGGCGTGACCGGACCGGTGTAGCCGTTGGTCGCCACCAGCACCTCGGCTGCTCTCACCGTGCCGCGGCCGGTCACGACCTGGTGGTCGCTGCCGATACGGGTGAGCGCCGTCACCTCCGTGCCCTCGAAGAGAGCGGCGCCCGCCCGCTGCGCCGCCGCCGCCACGCCGCGCGTGAAGCGGTATGGATCCAGCGAACCGGCGAACTCGTCGAGGAGCGCCCCGTGATAGCCGTCGCTGCCGATCTCTGCGGCCAGACTCAGCGGCGGGATCAGTTCGAGGTGGTAGCCGAAGGTGTCGGCCATGTACTTCTGATGCGCGGCCTGATGGCCGAAGTGCTCGGGCCGCCAGGCGACCGCCAGAAGGCCGGCCCGCCGGTAGTGGCAGTCGATGCCCTCACGCTCGATCAGCGACTCCACGTGCGCGACCGATCCGACGGAGGCCGACCACAGGGCGACCGCCATCTCGTGGCCGTACTCGCGCACCCAGGACTCCGGCCGCCGCTTGGCGCCGACCGAGACCTGACCGCCGTTGCGCCCACTGGCGCCCCAGCCGATGGTCTCGCGCTCGAACAGAGCCACCGAAGCGCCGCCGCGGGCCAGGCTGAGGGCCGCCGACAGGCCGGTGAGACCGCCACCGATCACGGCCACATCGACGTGGTCCGGCAGGGCGTGGGGTGCTTCCAGAGGCGGCATCGAGTCGGCGTCGATCGACCACAGGACCTGCTCCTTCACGTCCCCTCCTCCGACGACATCGGTCTGGACGCCGGCAGCCGGTCGGCCTCAGCGGCGACCGAATGTGCTCAGCAGTGGTCGGCCGGCGGGACGATCAGGACCGGTACCGGGCTGCGATGGACAAGCCGGTACGCGGTGGAGCCCAGCAGGGCGCCGGCCAGCATGCCTTCGCCGTGAGTGCCGACCACGATCATGACGGCGTCGCGCTCGGCGGCCTCGCGGATGAGCGCTTCCGAGGCCCGCCCTTCGGCGGTGACGCCTTCGGCGGCCACGCCGAGCTCCTGGAGGCGCGCCACGGCCTGTTCGGTGATGCCCCCGGCCGCGTCGGCGACCGCCTGATGCTGGTCGTCGGTCCAGGTACCGAGGTAGGGAGGCGGCTCGAGGCCCACCGGTGTCGGGTAAGGTCCCGGCACTTCATAGCAGTGCACCACCACGACCATGGCGCCCGGGGTGCGGGCCGCCTCGGCGGCAGCCGCCGCCAGCGCGCCGTCGGCGCAGCCGGAGCCGTCATAGCCAAGGATGATCGCGTGACTCATCGCCGCAGAGCATATCCCACGAGCCGCGCCGTGCCCACAGGGCACGGCGCGTCGTCGAGTGGCGGAAGGAGGCCTGACTCGCGGGCTTGGAGTGCGGGCGCCGGGTCCTCGAGGGCGGCGTGATCCGGAGGCCGCACCGCCGCACCCGGCCTCACGGCCACGCGGGCTCAGAAGCGCCTGACCTCGCGGTAGAGCGTGTCGCGCTGCACCGGCGTGCGTCCGGCGGCGCGGATGAGGGCGACCATCTCGTCGACGGTGATGCGATGGCTCACGCCGGCGGCCCGGACCACGTTCTCCTCGATCATCGTCGACCCCATGTCGTTGGCCCCGAACGCCAGGGACACCTGACCGAGCCTGAGGCCCTGCGTGACCCACGAGGCCTGGACGTTGCGGATGGTGTCGAGATAGAGGCGTGCGACGGCCAGCAGACGCAGGTAGTCCTGGCCGGTCGCCGGCAGATGACCGCGCTCCAGATCCGTATTGCCGGCCTGGAAGGTCCAGGCGATGAAGGCCGTGAAGCCGCCGGTCTCGTCCTGCAGATCGCGCACGGCGTGGAGGTGGGCGACCCGCTCGGCCGCGGTGTCGCGCGAGCCGAACATCATCGTCGCCGTCCCCGGCAGACCGAGCCGGTGCGCCGTGCGCATCACATCCAGCCATCCCGCGGCGCTGATCTTGTGCGGGCTGACCGCCCGGCGGACCCTGTCGACGAGCACCTCGGCGCCGCCGCCGGGCAGCGAATCGAGGCCGGCGGCGTGCAGACGGCGCAATGTCGCCTCGACGCTCAGGCCGCTCACGGCGGCGATGTGCGCCACCTCGGGCGGCGAGAGCGAGTGGATGTGGACCGTGAAGCGCTCCTTGATGCCGCGCAGCAGCCGTTCGTACCAGGTGATGTCGAGGTCGGGGTGAAGGCCGCCCTGCATCATGACGGCGGTGCCGCCCAGGGCCAGCGTCTCGGCGACCTTGGCATGGATCTCCGCCTCGGAGAGGACATAGGCCTCGGGGTCGCCGGGCGCTCGATAGAACGCGCAGAAGCGGCAGCCGGACACGCAGACGTTGGTGTAGTTGATGTTGCGGTCGACGATGAACGTCACCGCATCGCCGGGATGGAGGGCGCGCCGCACCGCGTCGGCTCGCGCCCCCAGCTCGAGCAGGTCGGCACCCTCGAGCAGGGCCAGCGCCTCGTCATCGCTCAGACGTCCGGACGGCATCCCGGGCGGCGCTTCGGCGGCGTCGTGGCCGGGCATCACGACGCCCCCGGAGCGGAGGACCGCCGTAGCCGGCCAGTGGGCCGATCGTCATCGTCCTGCGAGCTCACCGGCGGTGGCGCCGCGTCGAGCTCGCCGATGGCCGCCGCCCGTCTGTAGAACTCGTCGAGGCCGCGGCGATGAGCCTCGGTGAAGCCGTAGCGCAGACGGTCGAAGTACCGCTCCAGGAACGCCTGGCTGAAGTCGTAGATGAGCGCCCCGGCAGCCGCCGTGGCCTGCGGGTCGGCGGCGCAGCGGTCGCGCGAGGCCATGAGAGCCTCACCGATGGCGGCCGCGGCCGCCGGATGATCGGCCACAAAGGCGCGACGCACGGCGCAGACGGCGTAGACCATCGGCAGCCCGGTGACCCTGTACCACGCCTCGCCGAGGTCGAGATGGTGCGGACAGACGCCGGCCCGCAGCAGATGCAGCGCCTCGTCGCCGATCAGCAGCAGACCATCGAAGGCGGTCAGGGTGTCGGCCAGCGACTCGAGGCGCGGCGCCAGCCTTGGCGACAGACCCCACTCCCGGAAGAGTACGCGCAGCAGGGTGACCGACGTGGCGCTCTTCTCCGTGAGCGCCACCTCGGCCACCTGCTCGACCGGCACCCGGGAGAAGAGCTGCACGGAGTCGACCGCCCCTACGGACCCGATCGCCGGGCCGTCGATCAGCGTCAGCACGTCGGCGTGACGCGCATACTCGATCGACGAGGGCAGGGCGACGTCGATCTCGCCGGCCACGAGCAGGCGGTTGAGCTGCGCCGGCGAGCCGTCGACGACCTCGGCGGCGAAGCCCCGTCGACGCAGCTCGTCCTCGAAGTGCAGGTAGAGCGGGAAGCAGTTGACGAAGTCGATGCGGCCGACCCGCGGCCCGGCGACGCCCATCGTCAACGCCCCGGCGCAGACCGACACACCGTGCCGGCGAGGTCGCCCGCGGGGTCGCACCCGGTGCCGGAACACCCTGAAGAGCTGTTGAGGATCGCCGTGGCAGGCATCATGGCACAGCCCTGGGAGCCGTCAGTCGTAGCGGTGCACGACGTTGTAGAGCGTGTCGCGCTCCACCGGCACGCGCCCGGCGTTGCGGATGACCCGGATGAGCTCGTCGCGCGGGATCGACTGCTCGGTGCCGACGCCGGCGGCGTGGCTGATCTTCTCCTCGACGACGGTGCCGTCGAGGTCGTCGACGCCGAACGCCAGAGAGACCTGGGCCAGCTTGAGGCCCACGTTGATCCAGAACGCCTTGATGTGGCGGAAGCTGTCCAGTACCAGACGACCGACGGCCAGCATCAGCAGGTCGTCGTAGCCGGTGGGCCCCGGCAGATCGGCGAGCTGCGTGTTCGCCGGCTGGAACGACAGCGGGATGAACGAGTTGAAGCCGCCGGTCTCGTCCTGCAGCTCGCGCAGACGCAGCAGATGGTCGACGATCTCCGCCTGCGTCTCCACGTGACCGTAGAGCATGGTGGCGTTGGACTTGAGACCGAGCCGGTGGGCGCTGCGCATGACGTCGAGCCAGCGCTCGCCGCTGATCTTGCGGGCACAGACGAGGTCGCGGACGCGGCCGCTGAAGACCTCGGCGCCGCCGCCCGGCAACGAGCCGAGGCCGGCCGCCTTGAGCTCGGCGAGGACCTCGTCGACCGGCTTGCCGGCGAGGTTTGACAGATAGACGACCTCGCTGGCCGTGAATGCCTGGATGTGGACGTCCGGAGCCAGCTCGCGCAGCCCGCGCAGCATGTCGAGGTAGTAGTCGTAGGGCAGGTCGGGGTGCTCGCCGCCGACGATGTGGATCTCGGTGACGCCGCCGGTGAGCGACCGGCGCGCTTTCTCGATCACCTCGTCGACCGACAGCGTGAACGCGTCGACGTCGCCGTCCTGCTTGCTGAAGGCGCAGAAGAGACAGCGGTTCTTGCAGACGTTGGTGTGGTTGATGTGGCGGTTGCAGATGAAGTACGCGTCGTCGCCGACCTGCCGGCGCCGCGCGTGATCGGCCATGGCGCCCACGGCGAGCAGGTCGCGTGAGCCGACGAGAGCCAGCGCGTCGGCCTCCGAGAGACGCTCGTCCACCCGCACCTTCTCCCAGACGCCGGCGAGCCCCGCCCGCTCGGCCAGCCGTCCTGTCGTCGTCTCGTCCATGTATCGTCTCTCAGCCTCTCTCTGCACGCGGACCGACACCGATCAGGCCGCCGTGGCCGCGATCGGCGTCGGCGGCCGCCGCACTCAACTGTACCTGTCTACCACGCGCCCGGCGATCTGGCGCAGCAGATCGACCTCGACCTCACCGCCACAACGATCGAGGTGGCCGCGAGCCTCGGCGATGAAGCCCAGCGCCGTCTCGCGGGCGCGCGCCGGCGCGCCGCTCCGTCTCACGCACCGCAGGATGTCGGCGACCAGCTCCTCATCCTTTTCGCGGACCGCCAGGCGAACGGCCAGGTCCGGGTGTTCCTCGACGGCGTAGATCAGCGGCAGCGTGACCGTGCCGTCGCGCACGTCCGTGCCCGGCAGCTTGCCGGTGCGCGCGGGCTCGCCGGACAGGTCCAGTATGTCATCGAAGATCTGGAACGCGACCCCCAGGCTGCACCCATACTCGTCCAGCGCCACGACACTGTGCTCCGGCAACCCGGAGACGAGCGCCCCGAGCGCACACGACACGCCGAACAGCCCGCCGGTCTTGAGCCGGCAGCGGCGCAGGTAGGCGGCCGGCGTCAGATCGACCTCGTGCGCCTCGTTCATCTGCAGCAGCTCACCCTCGGACAAGCCGGCGGCCACGCTGCTGAGCCGGGCCACGGCGCGCGCGTCGGCCACCTCGACGACCTCGGCGAAGGCAGCTGCGAACAGGTAGTTGCCGACTGAGGTGGCGACCGCCGCTCCCCACTCGCTCACCACGGTGGCTCGGCCGCGTCGCAGCTCGGCGCCGTCCAGCACGTCGTCGTGGACGAGCGTCGCCATGTGGAGCAACTCGACGGCGGCGGCGGCCCGGGTGGCGTGCGGCGGCAGGCGTCGGGCGGCGTTGCAGCACAGCAGCACGAGGAGCGGCCGCAGCCGCTTGCCGCCCGCCTGTAGCGTGGCCGCCGCCGCCGCACCCATGGTCCCCGGCATCTCGCCTGCTCTGGACTCGAGCCGACGCTCGACGCGGCGCACGGCGCTCACATAGCGGCGACGCTGCGCCGGGGAGGCCCAGCGGATGTCCGGCGGCCGCGTCACGACGTTCCCCCGCCCGCGAGACCGGACGCGGGCTTCTCGGCCACGTGCAGGGCCACGATGCCCATGCCGAGTCGGCGGAAGCGGATGCTCCGCCAGCCGGCTTCGTGCAGCAGCCCGGCCAGACCGGCGGCGTCGGGGAAGGCGCGCACCGAGGCCGGCAGGTAGGAGTAGGCAGCCCCGTCGCCGGCGATCAGACGTCCCAGCAGCGGCACGCAACGGTCGAACCAGAAGGCGTGGAAGCGACGGCCGGGGCCCGCCGGCGGCGTGGTGATCTCGAGACAGACAAGGCGGCCCCCGGGACGCGTCACGCGCCACAGCGCCGAGAAGGCCCGTGGAAGGTCGGGCAGATTGCGGATGCCGAAGGCCGCCGTGATCGCGCCGAAGGCGGCGTCGGGGAACGGCGGCTCGTGGGCGTCGGCGCGCACGAAGCGCACCCGGCCGTCATCGTCTGCCGCGCCCACGGCGGCCCGCAGGGCCTTACGGCGGGCACGGATCAGCATCGGCTCGCTGAGATCGAGGCCGACGACGGCGCTGTGCGGGTACATCCGCGCCAGCTCGATCGTCAGGTCGCCGGTGCCGCAGCAGATGTCGAGCCCGCCATCGCCGGGGCCAAGATCGGCCTCAACGGCTGCCAGACGGCGCCAGCGGCGATCGAGGCCAGCCGTCATCAGCGTGTTCATCAGATCGTAGCGAGCGGCGATACGTCCGAACATGGCCGCCACCCGCAGCGGCTCACTGCGCAGACGTGCCGCCTCGTCGTGGTCCACTACTCGAGCCCGGACCACGCAGGATAGAGGTCCTGCGGAAAGCCGAGCACGGTGAGTATCTTGCCGACGACGAAGTCGATGCAGTCCTGGAGGCTCTCCGGCCTGTTGTAGAAGCCGGGCATGGGAGGCACGATGAAGGCGCCCGCCTCGCTGAGCTCGAGCAGCCGCCGCAGATGGACGACCGAGAGAGGCGTCTCGCGCGGGACGATGACCAGCGGCCGGCGCTCCTTGATCGCCACGGCGCCGGCCCGATGGATGAGCGTGCGTGACGTGCCGAGCGCGATCTCGGCGGCGCTCGAGAGCGAGCACGGGCAGACGACCGCCGCCTCGGGGAACGCCGAACCGCTGGACGGTGGTGCGGCGAAATCGGCCGGCGAGAAGACCGTCGCCTGAGCCCCGGCCGCCGAGAGGAACGCGGCGGTGACAGATTCGCGGTCATCGCCGGGCAGGCGCAGCTCGTGCGCGACCACGCCCACCCCCGCATCGGAGATGCAGAGCTGCAGCGCACAGTCCCGCGCCGCCAGCTCGCGCGCCAGACCGAGAGCGTAGGGCGCCCCGCTGGCGCCGGTGATGCCGAGGAAGATGGATCGCGGAGGGGTCATCGTGCAGGGCATCTTACCATCGCCACGGTCGAGTTCCTCACGGCACGACGCGCAGGCCGGCGGCGAAGCTCTTCAGCGACTCCGATGACGACCCGAGGCCGATGACGGCGAGCTGCCAGTCGGCCGCCGCGTCTGTCGTCAGGATCTCCATCTGCCCGTCGCGGCCGGCCTGGAGGCGCCGTCCGCCCACGTCGAGCGACGTACCGGTCGTCGCCTGGGCATCTGGAGGATCGTCGAGGTTCACGGCCACCGTGACCAGGCTGCTGCCGTCGGTGAACGCGACCCGGTAGCCGCGCTCCCAGACCTCGGGATTGGGAAGTACTGCGCCGCTGCCGACGGCTACGAACGGCGCCGCCACTCCGTACCCGGCGGGCAGCTCGGCCGGCAGGATCACCGGCACCTCCTCCGGCAACGCCTGTCGCAGGCTGCGGGCGATCCCGGCCAGATCGGCGGCCACGGTGCTCAGGTCTTCCGGTAGATTGCCGCCCGGATGAGCGGAACGATACGCCTCGGTGATGGTCGCCGGCGCGGGATCGGACTGCGAAGAGCACGACCCGATCGTGACGACACCGATCACAAGCGCAGCCATCACGATCCCCCACCGGCGCAGGCCGCGGCAGCGCCGGCCGGCAGGCCGATCGCGGCGCCGGCCTCCTTGCCGTCGACCACGGCACTCCGTATAGTCGGGGCAGATGTCCATCGATCTCCTTCAAGCCGCCCGCGAGCTCATCGCCATCGACAGCCGGTCGAGTGTCTCAGACCGGGCCGTCGTCGACTACCTTGCACCGCTGTGCCGACGGGCCGGCCTGACGGTGCACCTGCAGACCGAACGCCGCGACGGGGTCGAGCAGCACAACCTGCTCGCCGGACGAGGCGGTTCGGCGACCACTGCCGGCGGCGCCGCAGCGGGGCCTGCCGTCGCCGCCGAACGACCGGCGCTGCTGCTGGCCACCCACCTCGACACGGTACCGCCCGGCGACGAGGCGCTCTGGACGCAGACCGGCGGCGACCCGTTCCGGCTGACCGAGCGGGGCGGCCTGCTTGTCGGGCTGGGCAGCGCCGACGTGAAGCTTGACTTCCTCTGCAAGCTGGTGGCCCTGGAGCGACTCGCCGAGACGCCGCTTCAGCGGCCGGTCCTGCTGGCCGGCACCTACGGCGAAGAGGTCGGCCGCTGGGGCGCCAGGCTCCTGTTGCGCGAGACCGCTCCCCTGCCGGCGGCCGTCCTGGTCGGCGAGGCCACCGGCCTGCGCCCCTGCACGGCCCACAAGGGCTTCCTCGAGCTTCGCTGTACGGCCCGCGCAGCGACGCAGCCGGCGCCGGCCGGGCATTGCCGGCGCATCACGTTCCACGGCGCCTCTGCACACTCCTCCCAGGTCCACAAGGGCGTCTCGGCCAACGACGCCTGCCTTGACACCCTGCAGTCGCTCTCGGCGCCGACGCCACCGGTGGTCCTCGACCTCCAGGGCGGCGACCTGGTCAACAAGGTCGCCGACCGGGCCGAGATGATCATGGTCGGCCCGACGGCGCTCGACGACGCGGCATTCCGGCGCAGCCGTCGCGCTGGAGACGACAGCCCTCAGGTCGGTCCCGCCATCCCCGGCCCGGCAGTCGTCGACATGCCCTGCCCGGAGCACGCCACCTGGTCGCCGCAGCTGGTCACCCTCCTGCTCGCCCTGCATCGCCATGTCGCCGCGCTCCGTGCCGACCTCCTGCTCGATCAGGTCGCCGGCTTTGAGCCCCCCTACAGCACCGTCAACAACGGCCTTGTCTCGCTGACCGCCGGTGAGCTCTCGTACACCATCGACGTCCGTTCCGTGCCCGGCGACGCGGCCGCCGAACGACTGGCGACCCATCTGAAGCGGATCGATCAGCTCGCCGAGCAGACCGCCGACTGTGAGCTGCGGATCGAGCGTGTCCAGGACGATCCTCCGTTTGCCGCCATGCCCGGTTCACCGCTGTTGCACAGCCTGCACGGCGTGCTGCGCGACCACCGCCTGCCGGTGGACCCCGAGCTCAAGAGCGGCACCACCGAGGCAGCCCAGTATCGGGACGCCGGCCTCGACGTCCTGGTCTTCGGCCCCGGCGAAGCGGCCGGCAACATCCACCGCCCCAACGAGCATGTGCCGTTGGCCCACCTGCGACGCGCCGTCGACGTCTACGAGGCGATGGTCCGCCGCCTCTGCGGCGGCTGACGACCCGTGCCGCACCCCGCCGGGACGGCCGGCGGCGCGCCGGCCGCCGGCCGTCGACACTCGCTGCGCGCGGCCGCTCAGCCGCCGCCGATCGGCCACAGGAACGTCACCGTGTCGCCGTCCCCGAGGCGGTGGTCGGTCGCGATCGCCTCCCCGTCGCGGAACACCACACGGGCGGCGTCGGGCGGCATGCCGAGGGCCGCCGCCACGGTCGCCGGCGTCACCCGGCCGGCCGGCAGGTCGAGCGTGACACGCCCGTCCTCTGCCGCCCCCGGCGGCAGGTAGGCCCGATGCATGCCGAGCAGCACGGCCGTGACCTTCATCGGCTCACGCGCCGGTCGCGGCGTCCTCCCCGCCCAGCTCCTCGGCGGTCGCCTCTCTGGTCGGCGGATACTCGGGGTGCGAGAACACGTAGACCATCGCCATGTCGGCGTTGGAGTCGTTGATGATCCCATGGGGCACACCGGCCGGGATCAGCAGCGCCTGCCCGGCCCGGAACGGTACTCGCTCGGCGCCGATCGTGAGCTTGCCCTCACCCTCGGTGATGTACGCCAGCTCATCGGTCTCGTGCACGAGCTGCCTGGTGTCCGCGCCGGGCGCCCAGGTCGAGTAGCCCAGCATGGTCGCCTGGGCACCGTTCATCGGCCCCGAGACGAGCTCGCAGACCCAGTGACCGCCGGGGATGTCGGTCCGCTTGCCGTCTTCCAGGCCGACCACGCGCACGCGCGCGGCCTGCTCCGATGTCGGTTCAGATGACAAGGGCACCATCCTTGATGATCGTCTTTCCGTCGACCTCGATGGTCACGTTACGGATGGACCCGTCGAGGTGCAGTCTGCTGTGGCTCTGGCCACCCGGATAGCAGTGAGCGTTGTCACCGAGAGCGAAGTGGACGGTGCCCATCATGCCCTTCTCCGACGGCGAGCCGAGGACTTCCTTGTCGCTCATGCCGATGGCGTACTCGGCCACCACGTTCGCCATCTCGTCGGAGCCCTCCACGACCTCGCGCAGACGGTCGGCCACCGGGCCGCCGGTGATCTCGACGGCGCGGCCGCCCTCGATCTTCCACGTCATCGGCTCCTTCAGCGTGCCGGGCACGCCGACGCCGAGCATGATGCCGTCGACCACGATGACGCCCTCGGTCTTGTCCTCGCAGGCGGCGTAGGCGACCTCGCCCCAGAGCGGCACCGGACCCATCATCTCGCCGGCGCCCTTGATCGGGATGACCTTGAGCGGCGGGCGACCCTCGACGCTGACGCGCACGTCTGTACCGGCCGGCGTGGTCACGCGACACCACTTGGCGCCTTCCATGGCCGCCATGACCTTCTCGGCCCGCTCGACCATGAGGTCGATGTCCTCGGCGGTGATATCCCAGTCGGCCATGCCCTCCTCGACCGAGCCGATCTTGGCGCCCAGCTTGACACTCTCGGCCACCGGATCGACGTGGGCGAAACGGTTGGCCCACTCCAGATTGGTGGTGATGATGATCACGTCCGAGGCCTTCATCGCCGCCGCCACCGTCTTCGACGGCTCCATCGGCACCGCCATGGAGGCCATCGCAGCACTCACGTGATGAGAGACATCGGCGACGACGGGGTACGCCCCGAGCGAGACCGCCACTCCGGCGATCGCCTCGGCCTCGCGGCGATGGTCCTCATCACAGATGACCAGGACGCTGTCGCCCTCCTGCACGTCGAAACAGCGCTCGACCACCAGCCGGGCGCCTTTGATCAGTGTCTGGTACGACTTCACTGCGGACCTCCTTCAGGACGGGTATGGGACCCTGTTCGGGATCGTGTCGTGGCGATCATGTCTGCGATCCGTTCGAAAGCGTGGCAGCACCGTCCGCCGGGGCCGGTCGTGGCCCGCCGAGCAGAGCGCAGGCGGCTTCGAGCACGCCGCCGGCGACCGACAGCGCCTTATCCGAGACGAGGAAGCAGTGCTCGCGCGCGGCACGCGGGTCCACGTCCCCGACCTTGTACCCGGGCGTCACCGGCAGCCCTGTGTGCAGCAGACCGCGCAGCACCCCATCGAGGGTGGAGCGGACCGGCTCGCCGTCCACCTCTGCCACCACGTCGCCACGGGCGACGCGGTCGCCGATCTGCCGCAGGCCGTGGAAGCTGCCGGCCCGCGGCGCCCGCAGCACGCGCTCCCCGGCGAACCCGCCCACCTCTCCCGGGACGCCGGTGTCGGCCAGTGCCTCGCCGTCCCTGATCACCCGGCCGAGGGTGTGGCCGCGCTGCGTCTCGATGACGGCGTGGACGTCGCGCCCGGCCCGGAAACCGGGCCCGAGGGCCACCACCGCCGGCGCGTCGTCGATGCGCGTCCCGGTGTTGCGCTTGGCGATGACGGCGTCGACGAGCAGATCGGGGTGGAGCACATGGCGCACCGAAACGTCGGGGTCGACAACCACCGGGACGGCACCGCGGCGCAGCAGGCCGGAGAGGTCGTCGCCGGGCGCCACCCGTACCGCCTCGACGCCCTCCACGATCACGCGGTCCGCGTAGACGGCCTCGGCGAAGGCGACCGTGCGTCTGATCACCGTCGGCCGCGGCAGCTCGGTCATGACCACGGCGAACCCGGAGCGCAGCAGGCGCAGCGCCACCCCGGTGGCGAGGTCGCCGGCGCCCTTGATGAGCGCCGTGGGACGAGCCTCGACGACACGTCCTGGGACGTCCCGTGGTGACACTGACGCCATTCGCTGAGCGACACCACTCATGCGCCATCTCCAGCGGCGAGGCTGCGGGCGGGCGTCATGCGTGACCCCCGACCGCCTCGTAGTCCCGGACGGTGTCGATGTCGGCGACCGTCCGCGGATCGTCGATCTCGACGAGGGAGACCTGACCAGCATGGCGCTCGAGGATCTCCCGGCCGCCGACATCCCCGCGCTGCGCCATGATCTCCGGGAACAGCGCGGCGCCCAGCAGCACCGGATTGGCCGGCCGGCCGTCGGCGACCGGCCGCACAGCCGGGGCGGCAGTCGCCCAGAAGCGGTCGATGAGCCGGTCCAGCAGGTCGGACGTCACGTATGGCTGATCGCCGAGCAGGATGAGCGCGGCGTCGACATCGTCGCCGGCCGCCCGCACTCCGGCGCGCAGCGAGCTGCTCATGCCGGCGGCGTGGTCCGGGTTCTCCACGACCGTCACCGGCTCGGCGGCGATCTCCTGCCGCACGCGGTCGGCCTCGTGACCGATCACCACCAGCGTCCGGCACGCCTTGCTCCGCACGGCGGCATCGACGGCCCGACCCACGAGCGTCCTGCCGTGCAGCGGCAGCAGGACCTTCTGCACGCCCATGCGCGTGGCGCGTCCGGCGGCGAGCACGATCGCCGCCACCCGCGGCCCCGCATCACCGGCGGCATGACGCCGATCGTCGTCGGCGTCGGCGGACGCGCGCGCGTCGCAGCTCTGAGCGACGAGAGCCCACGACCGACGCTCACGCACTGTCGCGACCGCCACCGCGTCGGGCAGGTCGCCGTCGTCGGTCGGCCCATCGGCGGTGCGGCCGGACCGGTCCAGCAGCTCGCCGGCGAGAGTCGCTGCCAGCGAGACGTCTGAGGCCGAGTCGGCCTTGTTGAGCAGCACGACGATCCGCTCCGACCCGCAGCGTCGCAGCCGCCGTACCTGCAGGCGCAGAGCCTCGGCCACGACGGCCGTGGTCAACGGTGCGCCGAGCGGTCGGCCGACGGCAGCGGCGAGCAGACCGGCACGGTGCACGGAGTCATCGTCGAGCGGCCGACCGATGACATCGAGGCCGGCCGTCAGGACGATCGTCGTGGCCGCCGCCGGCACCTGCGGCTCGTGTGACGCGAACGCCTTGAGGGAGCGGCCGCGGCTGCCGTCGGCCTCGACGACCAGCAGGTCGGCCAGGCCGGCCGCCCAGAGGTCGTCGACCTCGGTGGTGGAGAGGCCGACGACCTTGCCGCCGACGCCGTGCGCCCGGGCGGCGCCGGCGACCGCCGACTCCGCCAGAGCGTGGTCGAGGCCGGCGATGAGAGCCTCATCGCCGGCCTCGACCACGACCGCGCCCAGCTCGGTAAGCTGCCAGAGGAACATGGCCGTGCTCGTGGTCGCGATGACGCGGCCGCCGGCCGCGGCCCGCTCCTCCGCCAGGACGCGCAGGGCGCTGCTCTTGCCGCCGCCGCCCACCAGGGCGACCAGCTCGCGGTCCCCCAGGCCGAGCGCGTCGGTCAGCGTCTGGTGGGCGACGGCGCGCATCACGACCTCTACTCTCGCTTCTCCCGCAGCGCCTTGACGACCTCCTCACGGGTGATGGGCAGCTCGTGGAACCGCACGCCGATGGCGTCGTAGATGGCGTTGGCGATGGCCGGCGCCGTGGGGACGAGCCCGGGCTCGCCGATGCCTTTGGCACCGAGCGGCCCCTTCGTCCCCTCGCTCTCCACGCAGACGGCCTCGATCTCCGGGATGTCGCCGATGTTGGGGATCTTGTAGTCGAGGAAGCGATCGTTGACGATGCGGCCCTCCTCGCTGATCAGACGTTCCATCAGGGCGAAGCCGATGCCCTGCACCACGCTGCCCTCGATCTGACCCTCGGCCATGACCTGATTGATCGTGGTGCCGGTCTCGTGCGCGGCGATGACCTTGAGCACGTGGACCTGCCCGGTCTCCGCGTCGATCTCGACCTCTACGGCCTGCGTACCGAACGAGAAGCAGGGGATGTTCTTCGCGAAGGCACTCTTGATCGTGTACCCCTCCGGGAGCTTGTCGACGAACCGCCCCGTCCCCGAGATGGTCCAGCCGTGCTCGTTCACCGAGTGATCGACGATCTCGGCGATGGCGTGCTTCTCGTCGGAACCCTTGACCGAGATCTGACCCTCCTCGACGAGGATGTCGGCGGCCGGCACCTCCAGCATCTCGGCCGCCGCCTCGATCAAGGCGAGCCTGGCTTCGCGGGCCGCCTCGAAGACGGCATTGCCGTTCATGAAGGTGGCCCGGCTGCCCCAGGCGCCGAGGTCGTACGGCGTCAGGTCGGTGTCGTTGGAGAGCACGATAACGTCGCTGAGCCGCACGCCGAGCTCCTCGGCGGCGATCTGCGCCATCGCCGTGTGCGCGCCCTGCCCCATGTCGAGCGCCGAGGTGATGAGCGTGACCGTGCCGTCGTCGGAGAGCTTGATGAACGCCTCGGTGGAGTTGTAGCCGTAGAAGCGTCCGCCGCCGCCGGTGTGGACCATGTTGGCCAGACCGACGCCGCGCAGCACCGTGCCGTTCGCGCCGTTACGCTTCTGCTTCCAGCCGATGCGCTCGGCCGCGATCTCCATGCACTCGGTCATCGCGCAGCCGCAGACCTCGGCGCCGCACGACGTGGTCTCCATGGCGTGGTTGGCATTCCTGAGACGCAGCTCAAGCGGGTCCATGCCCATCTTCTCGGCCAGCTCGTCGAGTTGCGACTCGGTGGCGAACGCCATCTGCGGGTTGCCGAAGCCGCGGAACGCCGTGCCCATCTGCCGGTTCGTGTAGATGAGCTTGCCGACGGCGCGGATGTTGGGGACGTTGTAGAGCGTGCCGAACATCATGGCGCTGAAGTTGATCGTCGCCGGCCCCTTGTCGTGGTAGGCGCCGTTGTCGCCGATCACGGTCATGTCCCGGACGACGATACGCCCGTCCTTGTTCGCGCCGGTCTTGAGGTGGATGGTGTACGGATAGCGCGTCTTGGCGGTCGTGAACTCCTCGCTGCGGGTGTTGACGATGCGCACCGGACGGCCGGTGATACGCGAAAGCACGGCGGCGATCGGTGCCTTCATGTCGGTCACCAGCTTGGAGCCGAAGCCACCGCCCATATACGAGCTGATCACACGCACGTTGGCCCGCGGGATGCCAAGCAGGCGAGCGACCTCCTGCCGCTGCGTGTGCGGCGCCTGCGTGTTCGTCCAGACGGTGACGCGGTCCTTCTTGTCCCACTTGACCACGCAGTTGGAGACCTCGAGGCAGGTGTGCGCCAGGTCGTGCGTGACGTAGGTCCCTTCCACCACGTAGTCGGCTTCGGCGAGGGCCTTGTCGGGATCGCCGAACAGCCGCTCCACCTCGAAGCCGAGGTTGCTGTCCTTGTCTTCATGCACCAGAGGAGCGTCCGGCTTCAGTGCGTCCTCGACGCTCAGCACGGGGGGCAGCAGCTCGTAGTCGACCTCGATGAGGCCGATGGCCTTCTCGGCCGTGTCGTCGTCGACGGCGGCGACGGCCGCCACCTCGTCGCCGACGTAGCGCACCTTGTCGGTGCACAGGATGTGCTTGTCGGCCATGACCTGCATGAAGGCGAAGAGGGTGCCCGGGACGTCCTCGGCGGTGATGACGGCCAGGACTCCTTCGAGCTCCCGGGCGGCCGAGACGTCGATGGAGCGGATGCGGGCATGCGGGTGCGGGCTGCGCAGGATCTTGCCGATCAGCATGCCCGGCATCTTGAGGTCGACGGTGTACCGGGCCTCCCCGGTGACCTTGGGGACGGCGTCGATCCGCGGCAGCCCCCGGCGCACGATGCACGTCTTCATGAGGCCTCCTCCTCGTCGAGCAGGCATGATGCGGCTTGTACGGCCTCGATGATCTTGACGTAGCCGGTGCAGCGGCAGAGGTTGCCCTTGAGGCCGTCGAGGATCTCCTGCCGCGTCGGGTCGGGGTTGCGGTCGAGCAGCGCCTTGGCCGACAGGACCATGCCCGGCGTACAGAAACCGCACTGGATGGCGCCGGTCTCGACGAAGGCGCGCTGGACCGGATGCAGCACGGCGCCGTCGGCCAGGCCCTCGATCGTCACCACATCGTGGCCGTCGGCCTCGTGCGCCAGGACCATGCAGGAGTTGACCGGCTCGCCGTCCAGCAGGACGGTGCAGGCGCCGCACTCTCCCTGCCCACACCCGTTCTTGGTGCCGGTGAGCCCGATCTCATCGCGGATCACCTCGAGCAGCGTACGATGCGTGTCGATGAGCCGGTGGTAGGAGACGCCGTTCACCGTGAGATGCAGCTCGCGCTTCATGCTCCCGCTCCTTTCTGCAGCCAGGAGTCGGCGGCGGCCAGCGCCCGCTTGGTGAGCACCTCGGCGAGCACCCGGCGGTACTCGGCCGAGGCGCGCACGTCGTCGATCGGCCGTGCCTCTTCGGCGGCCAGGGCGCCGACGCTCGCCATGAGGGCGGTATCGAGCTCCTTGCCGCGCAGCATCTCCTCGCAGCGCGGCGCCCGGATGGGGGTCGGGGCGATGGCGCCGAGAACGACCCGCGCGTCTTCGACGACCCTCGAATCGGGGGCGAAGACGACGAGCACGGCGACGCCGACCGTGCAGCAGTCCATAGCGGAGCGGAACGTCTTGTAGTACTTGGCGTGACTGCGAGCCGGCGCCGGCGGCACCGAGATCGCCGTCAGCAGCTCCCCCGGCTCAAGGACCGTCTCACCGGGACCGGTGAAGAAGTCCTCCAGCGGCAGCGTGCGCTCGTCGCGGCCGTCTGAGATGGTCACCGACGACCCGTACGCGATCAGGATCGGCGCCGTGTCGGCCGACGGCGCGGCGTTGCAGAGGTTGCCGCCGATGGTGGCCCTGTCGCGCACCTGCACCGAGCCGATCCAGGAGGCCGCCTCGGCGAGGGCCGCGTGGTCACGCAGCACGTCCGGCGACGTCTCGATGTCGATCAGCCTCGTCGCCGCGCCGATCGTCAACCCGCCATCCTGCGCGCGACGCACCGACCGCAGGCCGGGCACGTCCCGCAGGCTGACCAGCGCCGCCGGCCGCAGCTTGCCCTCTCTCATCTGCACGAGGATGTCGGTACCGCCCGCCAGGGCTCTGGCCGTGCCGCCCGCCTCACGCAGGGCCGCGCAGGCATCCACCACCGACGTCGGCCGCATGTAGTCGAAGGCCTCCATCGACTCGCCTCCCTTCTCGAGCGGTCACATCTCTTTCATGGCCACGCCGGCCCGGGTGTTCTCGATCGGCGCCTCCACCATGGTGATGGCGTCCTTGGGGCAGAGGAAGTAGCAGACCGCGCACGAGTAGCAGTCCTTGGGCTTCACCAGGACCGCCTTCTTGTCGATGATCTCGATGCACTCGCAGTGACCGGGGGCGGCGCAGATGCCGCAGCCGTTGCACTTCTCCAGATCGATCTCGGGCAGCATCGGGATGTAGTCGACCTCGCCGGGCGTGACGATGTACTTGAGCGCGAGGCCGCGCATGTCTGCCAGCGTCTCGTAGCCGTAGTCGTCCATGAACTTGCGCATGCCCGGCTCGATCTTGGCGAACGCCTTGTAGCCCTTGAGATACAGCAGCGAGCAGTAGGTGAGCGTGGTGGCGCCGTACATGATCGCTTCCACCGAGTGACGCCAGTTCATGAGGCCGCCGCCGCCGGCCAGCGGCAGGTCGGGGCAGCGGGTGCGGATCTGGGCGATGTGCCGGTAGGCGAGCGGCCGGATCCAGGGACCGCAGAGACCGGCGGTCGACTGGTTGCCGGTCGACGGATACATCGGCCGGCCGCCGTTCTTGATGTCCAGCGGCGGCAGGGACTGCGGGCAGTTGATGGCCGACACGGCCGCGGCGCCGTTCTGCCAGCACGCTTCGGAGACGATCATGGTCTCGGCTTCCGGCGTCATCTTGGCCATCACCGGGATCTTGACGCCGTCGGACACCGCCTTGCACACGGTGCCCGCCAGCTCCGGGTCCTTGCCGATGACGGCGCCGAGCGTCGGCTTCTCGTCCTTGCCGACCTGCTTGGCCATGAGCCCGAGGTTGGGACAGGACATGTTCAGCTCGACCATGTCGGCGCCGGCCTCTTCCAGCATGCGCGCCAGCTTGACCCAAGCGTCGATGTCGCCGCCGGGACCCATCATGTTGGCGATCACCTTGAGCTCGGTCTGCTCTTTGCACTGCGAGATGAGCTCCTGCGTGTCCTCCACCTTCATGCGCTCGCCGGAGGGGGAGTAGAAGGCGCCCTCCTTCTCGATGATGTGGTAGGGACGCGCGTAAAGCGGCACCTGCAGGAACGTGAGCTTGGTGCTGACGGCCGAGGCGCCGTTCTCTTCGGCCCACTTGATCTTCTCGAGCTTGTTGGTCAGCTCGGACGAGGCGATGATGAACGGGTTCTTGAGCTTGAGTCCAGCGAAATCGACAGACAGGTCAGCCATCGAGTTCCCCCTTCCGGGTCTCGTCATCGGTTTCTTCCGTGTCCTTGAAGCCCGACGCGGGCACCGGCTCGCGCAGCTCCTGCAGCCGGGCGCCGGTCTCCAGGTAGCCGCCCTTCACTGCGGCCTCAGCGTCCCGGCGAGCGTCGTCGTCCCAGTACCCCAGCTCGTAGCCGTACCAGGGCTTCTTGAGCGACAGAGCCGGCAGGCCTTCGGCCTCCCACCTGGCCAGCGCCCTGTCCATGAACTCCTTGCGCGGCAGCGAGGTGGGCGGGTAGTCCCACTTGCGCGTCGCGTCGAAGAGGATCGAGGAGGTGCCGACCGGCGGCGGGAAGCGCTGCTCGTCGACGTGCGCCTCCGGCGGCGCCGACGACGGGTCGAGGATCGACGCCTTGCCGGTGACGATGTGCGTGTCGAGGTGCGGCCGCACGCGGAAGGCGATCGCCCAGTTGACCGCGTCGGCGTCGTTGGGATCGATGTCCTCGTCGACCGCCACGATCATCTTGCCGATGGTGGGGTCGAGCGCCACGGCCGAGTGCAGCGCCTGCCACGGCTGCGACGGGTGCACCTTCTTGAGCTGGATGACCATGAGGCCGTAGCTGCCGGTGGCCTCGTGGAGTTGCACGTCGAGCACGCCGGGGATGTTGGAGGCGCGCAGGTGCTTGAGGTAGACCGCGTCGTAGGCGAGCTTGCGGATCAGGCTGCTCTCCGAGGGCGGGAACTGGCTCAGGAAGGCCTGATAGACCGGCTTCTTGCGGTGCATTATCCCGGTGACGTGGAACACCGGGTTGGCGACCCTGGTGCCCATGTAGCCGGTGTACTCCCCGAAGGGAGCCTCCTGCTCGCGGTAGGTGCTGTCGATGTAGCCCTCGATGACGATCTCGGCGGTGGCCGGCACCTCGAGGTCGACGGTGCGGCACTTGACGAGCTCGATCGGCTCGCCGGCGATGCCTCCGGCGACGGCGTATTCGTCGACGCCGAACGGCACCTTGGCGACGCTGCACAGGCCCACGGCCGGGCTGCAGCCGAGGATGATGGCCGCCTGCAGGTTCTGGCCGTGCTCGCGAGCGCGCTGCAGGTGCAGGCCGATGTGCTGGCTCTGGTGGGCCATCATGCCGCCGCGGCCGGGCGCCTTGACCATCACCCTGTAGGTGCCGATGTTGCGGATGCCGGTCTCGACGTCCTTGGTCACCCAGAACGGCGAGGTGAAGTACGGGGCGGGGTCAAAGCCCGGTGTGGAGATCGGGTGCGGGAACTCGAGGATGCCGTCGTGCTCCAGCACACCGTCGCCCTCGTGGATCTCTTCCATGACGGGGCCGTCGGCGACCAGGCGCGGCTCGATGTAGTTGTCGTGTACCTCGGACCAGCGCTCGACGATCTCGTTGGGCGCGCAGCCGAGCGCCTTGGCATACACGGCGCGGTTGGCCCCCAGCACGCCGACCGCCACCGGACCGGGATAGGTGCGGCCGAGGCTGTCGGTGACGTCCTCGAACACGAACGCCGTGCGCTGCTCGGACGGCAGGCCGCGGAACTGCAGCCGGACCAGCGGCATCAGTTCCGTGTCCTTGTCGATCCGGGAGCGCACCCGGCGCAGCAGGCCGTCGGCCTCCAGCGCCGCGAGGTACTCGCGGAAGTCCTTGTAGTAGCTCATGCGGCTCCCCCTCCCGAAGGCCGGTCGGCGGCGCCCATGAGCTCCGCGACGACGGGATCGTCGGTGACCCACTGCAGGCCGAGCCGCTCCAGCGTCTCGGGCGTCGGCAGGCTTGTCGCCGGGTCGAGGCCGCTGGCAGCATAGAACTCGGCCCGCATGAGATCGAAGTCGACCGTCCTGCCGGCCAGCGGGCCTTCCTGCAGCGGCTCGTCGGTGAGCCGCGCCGGCAGCGTGTCTCCGTCGGGCCGCAGGCCCTCGCGCACGTTGATCACGCGCTCCAGCGTGTTCACGCGCTCGCCGGTCAGGTACAGGTCGGCGGCGCTGAACGGCCGACCGGTGGCGGCGGCGATCAGCTCGGCCAGCGTCTCGTCCTGCATGCCGACGCTGAGGAACGCGCAGGTGCAGGGCGAGTCGGCGGCGCCGGCGCGCCGGTTGCGGGTGCCGAGGGTGATCGGTGCCTTGCCGGTGTCGGCGAAGCGGTCGACGTCGGGATTCGTGAGCTCGACGGTGACCGTGTAGCCGCCGGCATGGTGACAGCCGCCGCGCGGGCCGCAGCCGTAGACGGTGGCCATGCCCTTGACACCGCGCGGATCGTAGCCGCCGATCTCCATGCCCTTGGCGTGCATGGCGAAGGCCTCGGAGCCGCCGCCGATCTCCGCCGCCAGCGCCCGGCTGCCGAGCGCGATCCTGGCGCCGAAACCGCGCTTGAAGGCGGCGTCGTGGACCAGCTGCAGCATGGCCTTGCCGTTGCCGAATCGCAGGTCGAGGCCGCCGGTGTCCTCGGCGTCGATCAGACCGCGCTCGTAGCACTCCATGGCGAAGGCGATCGTGACGCCGGCCGAGATGGTGTCCAGCCCCAGCAGGTCGCACGCCTGATCGGCCGCGATCACCGTACCGAGGTCGTAGATGCCGCAGCAGGTCCCGAGCGAGTACACCGTCTCGTATTCCGGGCCCTCGGTGAAGGCGCCCGCGTGCTCGCCCTCACGGACCACGGTGACCTTGGAGCAGCGTGAGGGGCAGGGATCGCCGCAGGGAGAGTCCTTGACCAGATACTTCTCGCGCAGGCTCTCGCCCATGAGGTCGGCCGACTGCGCCACCTCCGCGGAGCGCTGCCAGTTGTCGGCCGGCATGATCCCCGTGTTCAGGGTGACGGCGACGGTGCTCACCGATCCGTACTGCTTCAGCGGCCCGGACGTGAACGGATGCTCGCGCAGCTCCTTGCCGATCTTCTTGACCGCCGCCTTGAACGCGGCCTGGTCGCCGACCGGCGCCGGTTCGGCGCCGGCGCGCACGGCCAGCGCCTTGACGTTCTTGCTGCCCATCACGGCGCCGGCGCCGCCACGGCCGAGCGCGCGCCGCTCGTTGAGCAGACACGCGTAAGGGACCTGGTGCTCGCCGGCCGGGCCGATGCAGGTGATGGCCACCTCACCGCGCGGCAGCTCGTCGTGGATCAGCTCCTGAGTGGCCTGCGTGTCGAGACCCCACAAGTGCTTGGCCGGGCGCAGTCTGGCCTTGCCGCCGGCGACCTCCACGTACACCGGTTCCTCCGAGCGTCCGCTCAGCACGATGACGTCGAAGCCCGAGCGCTTCATCGCCGGCCCCAGCTTGCCGCCGGTGATACAGAAGAGGTAGAGGCCGGTCTGCGGTGACTTGGTCACCACGGCCGCCCGGGCGCCGCCCGGTGCGGCGGTGCCGCTCAGCGGGCCGGTGGTGAAGATGAGCGGGTTGTCCGGCCCCAGCGGGTCTGCCCCGGCCGGCAGCATCTCGAACAGGTAGCGCGCGCCGAGCCCGCGCCCGCCGATGAAGTCGGCCGCCACCTGCGGGTCGATCGGTTCCTCACGCTGCTCGCCGGTCGCCAGATCGACGATCAGCGCCCGCCCCCAGAGCCCTCCGAGCGTCGCCCGATCTCCCGTGATCGCCTCAGCGGTCATACGTCACCCCTCTCCGCGGGCACGACGATAGAGCCGCTCGAGCTCGTCCGGCGGCGCCTCGCGCATGTTCAGCTTGTAGTTGACGACCCTGGTGCACTGCTCGACCAGGACCGGCAGCTCCTCGTCGGTGACGACTGCCGGGTCGAGGCCGGTCGGGAAGCCGACCGACGTCATGAGGTCCCAGAGGCGCTGCAGCACTGCGCTCGCCAGCCCCTGGTCATCACCGCTCTCGCCGAGCAGCCGGGCCACGGGGGCGATCTTGTGCGCCGCCACCGGGATGTTGTACTCCATCGTGTACGGCAGCATGATGCCGGTCGCCAGGCCGTGCGAGAGATGCAGCCGGCCGAGCGGCTGCGAGAGCACGTGTGCCAGACCCGGCAGCGCCGTGCCGAGCGCGACGTTGGCGATCGAGCTGGCCTCGAGCAGGCGCTGCTTGGCGGCGAGGTCGTCGCTGCCGGCGGCGGTGGCGAGGTCGCGGAAGATGGTCGCCGCCGCCTCCGTGGCCAGCCCGTCGGAGAACTGTGTCGAGCCGACCGACCACAGTGCGTCCAGGGCGTGAGCCAGGGCATCCATGCCGGCGACCAGTGCCGGCCACTTCGGCAGGCTCGCCATCAGCTCAGCGTCCAGGATCGCGACCTCCGGGTAGGTCCGCTCATCGAGGATCGACATCTTGAAGTTGCGCGCCTCGTCGGTGAGGATCGTCACCTTCGAGACCTCGGTCCCCGAGCCGGCTGTGGTCGGGATGGCGATGACGGGATACGGACGGTCGGCGGCCTTGTTGAAGCCCTCGTAGTCGGTGAGCGTGCCGCCGTTGGCGGCCACCAGCGCTATCCCCTTGCCGGCGCACATCGGGCTGCCGCCGCCGAGGGCGACGACGAGGTCGCACCCCTCGCGCTTGAAGACCTCGACGCCGGCGCTCACCGTCCGGACGCCGGGGTCCTCCTCGCAATCGTCGAAGACGACGTACGGTACGCCGCCGTCATCGAGGCTGGACGCGACGCGCGCCGTGATCCCGGCCCCCGTGAGACCCTTGTCGGTGACGACCATGGCCCTGGCCGCGCCGGCCGCCGACACCTGGGCTGCCAGCGCGTCCACAGACCCGAGGCCGTGCACTATGCGCGTGGGCATGAAAAAGAGCTTGCTCGCCTGGCTCATCGATCCCCCCATGACCCGCGTGCGCAGATCGGTCGCCGACTCTCCGGTATCTGGACGTAGTCCTTAAGATAAGACAAGTTACTCGCTCGGCGCAAGACCGCCGGCGCCGGCCGCCGGTCACGGATGCGCCAGATGCCCATCACGCTCGTCACAGCGACGCCTTATGCGGCGCGCCGTTCCCGGCAGGCTCATCGTTGCTGCCGTTCCAGAATGCGGGCCCGTTGCCGCGGTTGCGCGTGAGGAAGCCGTGGTGCTTGTAGCGGTCCGAGCGATAGAAGACCTCGGCCAGGTCGACCACGCTGCCGTCCATGGAATACGCCGTGAGCGTCAGCTTGAGCAGGGGCGTCAGCAGATCCACCTCGAGCAGGTCGGCCATCTGCTCGTCGGCGGCGACCGCCTCGAAGACCTGTGAGGCCCATTCGATCTGCCGGCCCGCCCGTGTCTCGATGAGGACGATCAGCGGCTCCCGGGACAGGTCGCTCAGCGGTATACAGGCGCCGACCTCGTACGGCATGTGGTTCACCAGCACGGCCAGCGGCTTGTCGTCGACCAGCCGCACCCTCTGTACGTGGAAGAGATCTGTGCCCTCGTCGCAGGCGAAGGCCTCTGCCAGGTCACCGGCCGCGCGGACAAGGCGGAACTCCACGACCCTGATGCTGACCTCGGGTCCCATGTGGATCAGGTCTTCAAGACTGCCGCTGATCCGCGGCGTCGCGTCCTCGGCCAGCTTCTGGGACACGTAGGTGCCCTTGCCGCGCACCTTGATGATGAGGCCCTGCTCGTCGAGGATCTGCAGGGCCTGGCGGACGACGACCCGGCTGACATGGAACCGCGCCGTGAGCTGCGCCTCAGAGGGCAACTGCTGGCCGGGGCTCAGCTTGCCGCTGATCATCTGCTCCTTGAGGTCACGCATGACCTGGTAGTAGAGCGGTATGCCCGAATGAGGACGATGACCGCGGCCGCGGGGAGACCGCTCCTCGGTCACGTTGTCCTCATCCAGTCGTTGACTCCGCACGTCAACCGCCTCCCAGCGGCACGATCACTCGGACTTCGTCGCCGTCGTTGAGAGCGACATCGTCCTTGACACGGTCGCCGTTCACCGTGACGTACTGTCGACCCGACGCGGGCAATCCGACCGAGTCAAGCAGCGACGTGACGGTCGTTCCCGCTCGAGCTTCCAGAACGGCTGCGCCACCTTCGCGGTGGGGCAGGTACTGAGCGTATGGGCCAAATAGCAGTAACGAAATATGCAACCCGGCGACTCCGCTTGGTCTTTGAATGGCATTCCGCCGGCCCGCCGGAGCTGCGACGGGCCGGCGGACGCCGGTCACGGAGTGAGAATGATCTTCATCGCTTCGCGAGCCTCGAACATGCGGTATGCCTCTGCAGCCTCATCCAGCTTCATACGGTGGGAGATGACCGGCACCGGGTCGACGCGACCGGTCTCCACCAGTCGCAGGACCTCCTCGCGATCGTCGGTCGGTGCTCCAATGGAGATGCTCAGTGTCGTCTCGTTGGCGAACATCGCCCCGGCGTCGAGACAGAAGTCCGGCTCGAAGTGAGCGCCGATCACGCTGACCATGCCTCGCGGTCGAGCGAGCTGCATCGCCGTCGTCAGAGCCGGCGCTCCGCCGGCGCATTCGATCACCGCGTCGACGCCGCGGCCCGCAGTCAGATCCTTCACCCTGGCGATCGCAGCTTCATCCGCCACGATGGGGATCGCGCCCAGAGACTCCGCGGCCTCCAGACGAGCCGGCACCGTGTCGAGAGCCAGAATGCGCCCGGCCGCAAGCCGCGCCACCATGATCGCCATGAGCCCCAGAGGGCCACAGCCCACGATGGCAACGTCGTCGCCGCAGGACAGCGCGGCCCTTTCGACGCCGCGATAGGCGGTGGAGAGGATATCCGCCACGAAGACGGCTGCTTCGTCACTCACGGTATCGGGCAACGGCCACAGGTCCCGATCGGCGTTGGGGATCAGGGCATGTTCGGCCTGGCCCCCGTCGAGTCGCGGATACGCGCCAGAGAAGCCGAACAGAGCCCGATTCTCGCATTGTGGCTGCATGCCGTGGCGGCAGTACCAGCAGCGACCGCACGACGTCATGGACGAGACCATCACCCGATCGCCGGGCTTCACCGTCTTGACGTCGTCTCCCACCTGGCGAACCACGCCGACGAACTCGTGGCCCATGATCGTGCCCCATTCGAAGCCGGGGACGTAGCCCCAGTAGGACGTCAGGTCGGCTCCGCAAATCGCCGTGACGGTGACGTCGATCACGGCGCTTTCCGGCGAGGAGATCACAGGATCGGGCACCTCTTCGACGCGAACGTCCTTGGGACCCATCAGACGCGATGCGCGCATATCTCTCTCCTTGTCTTGCTCGCGCTCAGAGCCCGAGCCGCTGCAAAAGGGTGGCAGTGGGAACGCCATCCGCATCCCACTGTCGTTGCTCGTAGTACTCGTCCATGACGTCGTCGACCGGACAGGTGTGACCGCCCGGATCCGAAGGCGCTCCCTCCTTCTGCAGGCGCTGAGGAAGGGTGTCGTCGGCGCGGGTGAACCCCTCTTCGATATTGAAGAGCCGCTCCACGGTGTTGATGCGCTCCCCGATCGTGTAGACGTCGTCGGCGGTGATGCTCATGCCCGTCGGCAGGTTCGCGCAGCGGGCATACAAGTCGACGGTGATGCCGAGGTCGACGGTGAACATGCACATGATCAGCGAGTCGATGATCGCCGTGCTGTCCTGCATCCGTTTCACGAGCTCAGGCTTGCCTTCCATCGTGTAGCGGTCGTAGTCGCCGAGGACGCCGAGGAACTCGGCGGCCACGGTGAAGGCCTTGTTGTGGTCGGCGCCGCGCCCGGTCGTCGCGTAGCTCAGACCCATGCCCGTGAAACCGCGCGCTGCGTAGGCCGCCATGTCCAGACCCTTCACTTGCATGGCGTATTCCTCGCCGCGCCCGATAGCACGGGCGGCGCCGCGCGAACCGAGCGCCAGGATGGCGCCGAAGCCGTCCCGCGCCGCCATCTTCCTGATCGCCGGCACGAGCACGTCGGCGTTGCCCCACGTGAAGTCGAGACCGTCGGTCTCCTCCTTGGAGAGCAGGCCGCGCTGGGTCATCTCCATGGCCCAGGCGATCGTCGAACCCGCCGTCATGGTGTCGATGCCGACAAGGTCGCACTCGAGATTGGCCTCGAACAGGGCCGGCAGGTCCAGGATGTCGCAGTCCGGCCCGAGCGCCCAAACGGACTCGTGCTCGATGCGCTCGGAGCGGTACTGCTTGCCGTTGCGCTCGAACTCGACGACGGAGCCGCAGATCACGTTGCAACCGCTGCAGGCCTCGTACTGCTTGACGTACTTGGCGATCTCCTCGTTGTGGATGGACGACACATCCGGCACCTTGTCGTCCTGGTGGTTGCGCCACGGCAGGCCGATGGCCTCGTTGACGACCGGCAGCATGCCGGTCGTTCCCGCCCAGCGGAAAGCCGGCCGGACCGGGTTCTCCATGATGATGTCGTGCAGTTCCTTGCACCCGGCGATGTACTCCGCCGGAGCCGGCGCGACGCGGATGCCGCCGGTACCCCGTATGGCCACCGCCTTCAGCTTCTTCGAACCGAAGACGGCCCCGGGACCGCCGCGGCCGGCGGCGTGCTGCACGTGCAGGAAGTTGGCGAACGGCACCAGGTTCTCGCCGCCGGAACCGATGGCGCCGGTACGGAAGTCCGGCCCCAGCTCTTCCGTCATCAGGCTCTGCGTCGTCTGGGTGTCCTTGCCCCAGAGCGCAGCGGCGTCACGCAGTTCGACCTTGTCGTCGTCGATGACAAGCATGACCGGCTTCGGCGAGACGCCTGTGATGATGACGCCGTCCCAGCCGGCATACTTGAGCTCGGGACCGAAGTGGCCGCCCATGTAACTTGCGGAGATCGTGCCGGTGAGTGGACTCTTGACGCCGACCGCGATGCGACTCGCGGTGGGGATCATGGTGCCCGTGGCGGGGCCGGTGGCGAAGATGATCTCGTTCTCCGGCCCCAGCGGGTCGATGCCGCGCGGCAGACGATCGTAGAGCAGCTTGGCGATGAAGCCGCGACCGCCGAGGTAGCTCTCGGCGAGCTCGTCACTCAGCGGAAGCTCGCCGAACTCTCCCGTGCCGAGATCGACGGTGAGAAACCGGCCGGTGTAGCCGCCGTACATCATGACCGGCCCTCCCACGACAGAGCGCCCTCAGGGCACCATTTCACGCAGAGCGGATCGCCATCGCACAGATCGCAGATCATGATCCGCTCGGATTCGCGGTCGATGCCCACGTTCGGGCATGCGTCCAGGCAGCTTTCGCACATCGTGCAGAGTCCGGCGTCGAAACGCACCACGCCGGTCTGCTCGTCGTAGGACAGTGCCTCGACCGGGCACGCGTCGATGCAAGCGCGCTCGTGTGACATGTCGCACACGGCGCAGCTCAGCTGACCGAAGCTCTGTGCCGTGTCGCGCGCGATCTTGATGCACGCCGCGGACGGCTTGATCTGCCCCAGCTTGCTCAACGAGCAGACACCCGAGCACATCTCGCAGTAGACGCATTTCTCTTTGTCGAATGTGATGTAGTGCACTGCACCCCCTAGAGTGTCGGTGTCAGTCAGTCCAATTCCGCGAGCGCCGCTTCGATGCCCGCTCCGATGTCGACCGCATGGCCCATCTCGCGGAGGCAGTGGCCCATCGAGGCCAGGGCCAGCAGCGCGTATGCAGGCGTGCACGCGCTGCCCATGTGGCCGATCCGCACGAGCTTGCCGTAGATCGGCGTATTGAACAGGCTGCCGGAGATCATGACCCCGAAGCGATCGACCATGCGGCTGCGCAACTCCTCGTCGTTGATGCCTTCAGGGACCTTCACGGCGCTCGCCACGCTGCACGCGTGCTCGTCGGAGTCCGGCCACATCTCCAAGCCCATGGCACGGACCCCGGCACGAGTGGCACGAGCGACCTCCGCGTAGCGGCGGAAGTGCTCCTCGTGACCGACGTCCAGGTACTCGGAGATGGCCGCGTTGAGCGCGGCCATCTCCATCACTGAGGTCGTGTAGGGCCAGATGCTCTTCTCCAGCCACAGTTCCTTCCAGTCGAGGATGCTGAAGTACGAGTACCTGTTGGGCTTCTGAACGGAACGGAACCGCTCCCAAGCCGCATCGGAGATGCTCATGGCGCTGAGACCGGGCGGCGCCCCGAGGACCTTCTGGGAGCCGACGCACACGACGTCGATGCCCCAGTCGTCGACCCACACCGGCACACTGCCGGCGCAGCTGACGGAGTCGACGAAGACGAGCTTGCCGTACTGCTTGCCCAGTCTGGCCATCGTCTCCAGATCAGACTGCGTGCCGCACGGTGTCTCGCAGTGCACCAGCCAGAGGATCTTGGCCTCCGGATGAGCCTTGAGCGTGGCTTCGACCTGCTCCGGCTGAGCCACCGTGTTCCACGGCGTCTCGACCGGCACGGCGACGCCGCCGTACTTCTCGATGAAGTAGCGGTTGCCCTCGCCGTAATGGCCGCTCTCGACGTTGATGACCACGTCGCCCGGATCGAGGCCGCAGACCGAGACGGCTTCGAGCCCCAGGAGCGCCTCCCCCTGCATGAAGATGATGTCGTTCTTCGTCTTGAGGAAGGTCTTGAACTTCTCCTCCGTGTCGCGGAAGAGGTCCATGAACTCCGGCGAGTAGTCGAAGAGGAGCGGGCCTCCCAGCGCGGACCGGACCTTGTCCGTGAGCTGGACAGGGCCCGCCGTCAACATGAAATCGATGGGGCGCTTCGTCATCGGTCACCTCCCGTTTCGTATCGCTGCATCCACCTCAACGCTTCCCGCGCTCGAACGGCAGCGCCAGCGCGGCCGGCAGATATGACTGCCGCGCGAACAGCGCCAGGGCGAGGATGACGACGAGGAACGGCAGCATGTTGATCAGGTCGGTGGAGACCTGGACGCCGACCAGCTGCAGAGCCGTGGTAATCGACAGCGCGATGCCGAACAGGAACGAGCCGATCAGGACCCAGACCGACCTGCCCCGCGCGAGCATGGCGATGACGATGGCGATGAACCCTTGGCCGTGGGTCATGAACGGCACGAAGACGCCGGCCGCGATGATGGCCATGTAGCCGCCGCCGAGACCGGCCAGGCCGCCGGTGACCAGCACCGCGATCGTGCGGATCTTCAGCACGTCGACGCCGGCGTTGTCGAGGGCGACCGGCTTCCAGCCGGCGGCCCGGATGTTGAGGCCCAGGTTCGTCTTGTTCAGGACCCAGCCCACGACGAAGATGAGCACGATACCGATGTAGAACATGAGCGGCTGGTCAAAGACGCTCGGGCCGATGACCGGGATCTTGCTGAGGCCGGGGATCGGGATGCTCGGCACGCCATCGAGCCGCGGATAGCTCTCACCGAACTGCACCTGATGCAGGAGGCTCGTGAGTCCCTGCATCGACAACAGGATGGCGATACCGACGACGATCTGGTCGCGGCCCATACGCACGCAGAAGACGACCATGAGCATCGCCACGGCCATGCCGGCGATCAGCGCCCCCAGGAACCCGAGCCACGAAGAACCTGTCCAGTTGGCGACCACAAAGCCGCCGTAGGCGCCGAAGAGCATCATGCCCTCGAGGCCGATGTTGAGGATGCCGGCCTGTTCGGAGACCATCTCGCCGAGCGCCGCGAGCAGGAGCGGCATGCCGGCGAGGATGGCACCGGCGATGACGGCGGCCCAGAATTCAGCGTCCATCGGTCACCGCCTTGTCCGTGCCGGGGCCGCTTCCGGCGCCGGTCTTCTTCAGCTTCTTCGACACCGCACTCTTGATACGAGCCCACTCGGTGAGCACCATGAAGAAGAGGATGAGACCCACGAGCAGGAGCAGGAAGTCGTTGGGCAATCCGACCACTCGTGCCGCCTCGTGCCCGCCGATCTGGATGATGGCGAAGAAGAACACGAAGGGGATGACCACCATGACGTTGAGGCCGGCAAGGAACACGATGGCGAACAGCGTCATGCCGAACGCCGGGTTCCAGTCGGCGCGGACGTAGCCCCACACGCCGAGGACTTCGACTGCGGCGGCGAGCCCGATGAGAGCGCCGCTGAGGGCGAACGAGCTCATGATGTCGCGTTTCACGTTGATGCCGGCGTGCACGGCCGCCTTGGGATTGGCGCCGAGGATGCGCAGGCGCAGGCCGTAGCCCGTGCGTGTCTGCATGTAGTGCACCACGGCCAGCACGAGCAGGGCGATGATGATACCCACGTGGATGCGCGTGCCGGGAATGTTCGGCAGCAGGTCGGCGAATGGGATGACGTTGGTCTGCGGCACGAAGCCGACGTCCGTGATGAACGGACCCTTGATCAGGTAGTTGGCGAGGTTGGTCCCCAGGTACGCCATCATCAACGACGTGATGATCTCGTTCATGCCGTAGTACGCCTTGAGGGCGGACGGCACGATCGTCCAGGCGCCACCGACGACGAAGCCGATGATGCACAGGATGACGAGTGCCAGCCAGACCGGCATGGCGCCGACCATCGAGGCGCCGAGGCCGCCGACCACAGCGGCGGCCATGAGGAACTGACCGTCGCCGCCGATGTTCCACAGGCCCGCCTGGAAGGCAACGATGAAGCCGGCCGACATCAGGAGCAGGGGCGCCAGACGGATGAGCGTCTGCATGAGGCCGTTCCAGCTGAGGAGGCCGCTTTCGATGGTCGTCCAGTAGAACGTGATGGGGTTCTTGCCCAGGATGAGCAGCAGTACCCCGCCGGCCGCGAGGCCGTAGACGACCGGCGCGAAGTGACGCCAGAATTCCTTACCGTAGCGTCGCCATGCGGCCGGCCGCTCCACCGGGCCTGCGGAGATCGCCTCCTGGTTCGCCATGTCACCCACCGTGGCTCCCTCCGATCATCAGCGCGCCGATCTCCTGCTCGGCGCCGGGCTTGTTCTCGACGACGCCCATGAGGTGGCCACGCGACAGCACCGCGACGCGGTCGCTCAACACCAGCAACTCCTCAAGGTCCGTCGAGATCACGAGCGCTCCGGCCGTGCCGGTGTCGGCCAGCTCTCGTACTCGCGCCCGGACGACCGTGGTGGTCTTGACGTCCAGACCGTAGGTCGGCTTGTTGAAGACCACGACCTTCGGATCGAAGTCGAGCTCGCGTGCCAGCACCACCTTCTGGATGTTGCCGCCGGAGAGCGAGCCCGCCGGCGTCTCCGTGCTGGGCGTCATGATGTTGTACTCGCCGACCAGGTCCTTTGCGTGCTTGTCGATGACGGCGGAACGCGTACGGCCGTGGACCCAGAAGGGCCGTGCACCGATGCGCTTGCTGACCATGTTGACCGCCACGCTCAGCGCGCCGACGATGCCCTCGCCGAGACGATCGTCCGTGACATAGCGCAAACCAAGGTGCTGGCGTGCGCCGATGCTCAACCTGCGGATCGACTTGCCGGCGAGCCTGATGTCGCCGCCGGAGACATGCCGCTGTCCGGCTATGGCCTCCGCCAGCGGCCGCTGGCCGTTGCCGTCGACCCCGGCCACGCCCACGACCTCGCCGGCGTGCACGGTGAGCGAGATGGGCTCTTCGATCCCGATCTCGCCGTGCTTGCCGGGGATCTTGACGTCGACCAGCTCGAGAAGCGGCTCGCCGATCTTCGCCTTGCGGCCGGTCCCGGCAAGCTCCGACACATCGCGCAGCTCGGCAACGTTGGCGAGGCTCTCGACTTCGCCCGGGAACATGAGGTCAACGACCATTCTCTGCAACTCCGCATGCGTGGAGCGCCTCATGGTCTCGTTGTCGATCGTCCCTTCGAGCCGTCCCTGCCTCAGGACGGAGACGCAGTCGCCGATGGCGAACGCCTCGTGGAGCTTGTGCGTGATGAAGATGACCGCGAGGCCTTCTTCCTTGAGGTGAACGATGACGCTCTCGAGGTCCTCGATGCCCTTGGGTGTGAGCATGGAGGTCGGCTCGTCGAGGATGAGNNGAGCCCTGCCAGAGCGCCTTGATGATCTCGACCTGCTGCTGCTCACCGAGGGACAGCTGTGCCACCTCGGTGTCGGGATCCACCTCGACATCGAGCATGGCAGCCAGCCGGGTCAGGCCCTCCTGCGCCTTCTTGACGCTGAGCCGCACGCCATCGCCCTGCCCCAGCATCAGATTCTCGAGCACCGAGAAGTTGGGGATCAGGCTGCTGTGCTGGTGCACCATGCCGATGCCCAGATCGATCGAGTCGCGAGGGCAGGTGATCATGCAATCGCGTCCGCCGACGCGGATGGTGCCCTCTTCCGGGATGTAGATCCCGGCCAGCACGTTCATCAGTGTCGACTTGCCGGCGCCGTTCTCGCCGAGCAGGCAGTGCACCTCGCCGCGCCGAACAAGAAGGTTCACGCAGTCGTTGGCGCGGACTCCGGGGAAGACCTTGGTGATGCCGCAGAGCTGGATGGCGACGACATCCGAGCATCCGTCGCCGCCAGCCGCGTCGCCCGGGAGGGCGGGCGCGGTCGTGAGACCGCGCCCGCCCTCCACGTCACCTTCGCGAGAGACGGGAGTCATCTACTTACTCTCCAGCGGCGATCATGGCCTTGACTTCTTCGGCGCTCGTGGTGAGAGGCACCTCGATGCTGCCGTCCATGATCCCGGCCTTGGCCTCTTCGCACGCGGTCCACACGTCCTCGGGGATGAGGTCGGTCTGGAGCAGCGACAGACCGTTGTCGAGACCCAGATAGACGCTTTCCTCGCCGAACGTGCCGGCCTCAAGCATCTCGATCAACTGCGTGTCGACCTGCTCGAAGTCCCAGACCACCGACGACAGGTAGATGCCCTTCTCGTCGAGCGAGCTCTTGTCGCCGATCACGTCGATGAAGTACACGTTGTCGGCGCCCGCAGGCGGGGTCGCCGTCTCGCAGGCCTGCATCATGCCGAACGACGAACCGTCGCCGAAGCCGAAGATGATGTCGGCGCCGCCGGAGATGGCGTTCTGCGTGACGCGCTTGCCGCCGGCCGCGTCGGCGTAACCGGCTTGGCCGATCTGCACGTAGAGGATCTTGATGTCCGGCTTGACCGAACGGGCGCCGGCGATGTATCCGCCGCCCATCTTGGCCCAGTTCAGGTCGTCGGCCGACGCCACGATGGCGATCGTGTCCGTCTTGGTCATGTTGGCGGCGAGGATGCCGGCGAGGTACGCGCCGTCCTGGGCGTTCTCCTCAACGGCGTTGACCAGCATCGGTATGTTGGCCTCTTCAGTGCCGGGGTCGGCACTCGTCATCGCGATCTGCAGCTGCTGCGCCATGTTCGCGGCGACGGTCTGGTAGCCGCTCGCCCAGGCGAAGATCAGCTGAGGCTCTTCCTCGGCCAGCTGGTTGATGATCGGGGTGATGTCGCCGTAGCCGGCGCCGTCCTGGACGATGCACTCGGCGCCCATGGCGGCCGCGGCCTTCTGGGCGGATTCGACGCCCATCTGGTTCCAGCCGTAGTCGTTCCCCTTCTCGGGCGTGATCACGGCGACTTTGGTGACTTCGATGCCGGCCGGGCTCTCGGTGGCGTCGCCACCGTCGCCGGTGTCGGTGCTCGCGTCGTCACCGCCGCCGCATGCGGCAAGCGCGACCGAACTCAGCACGAGCGCCAGGATCAGCATCAGAACCACGAGGTGACGATACGTTGGGTGCTTCATCGAGCACTCCCCCCTTTATCCGTTCTCCCCGAACGACCCCTGTGTGCTGTGGGGTCAAAGCGAACGCGCGTCCCTACCTCCTTGTCCGGCGACGACAGAATGGCCGCAGGTCGGAGAGGCTCCACCGTCCGCGCGACGGTCAGGGATGACGCGCGTAGCGCATCCGTGCAGCCCGAGCGGAATCGTGGATCGACACACCAGGCCACCCCCTTCCTTTGGCCGAGCCTATCCCGCACCCGCCTCCCGCGGCCGCGCCGCGATGGCCGGTGCAGGAGTCGAGGTCTATCACCACCCTCCAGCTGGTGTCAAGAGTAATACAAGTACTTGTATTACTTATTCAGACGTATGCGAAGACCGTCGGATGAGTCGATGGACGTGCCTGTGGCCGGCCCCGCCGTGGCCGAATCCGGCAGAGCCGGTCCCGCTCGACCGACGCCCACCGGGTCATAGTCCGGCAAGCCGGCGGCATGCGTCAGACGAGCACCACCGCCACGATGGCCGCGACCCCGTACACAAGGCCGACCACGCCGTTGACCGTCATGAACCCCATGCCGACGCGCAGCAGGCCGCGGCGCGCCACGTCGACGTCCGACCACATGAGCAGCAGGGCGACGAGCCCGCAGCCGGCGTAGTAGACCCAGCCGAGACCGAGCAGCGGGCCGACGGCGATCAGCAGGACGACGGCGGCGACATGGGATACGAACGCCGCCGTCAGTGACGCCCGCTCGCCGAAGCTGACCGCGAACGAGTGCAGCGCCTCGCGTCGATCGACCTCGAGGTCGAAGACCCCGTAGAGCACGTCGAAGCCGCCGATCCAGAAGCCCACGGCCAGGAACAGCAGCACGGGGACCCAGCCGACCGTCCCCGTCACGGCCACCCAGGCGCCCGCCGGCGCCAGGCCGTCGGTCAGGCCGAGGAACCAGTGGCACCCCCAGGTGAAGCGCTTGGTGTAGGGGTAGACGACGAAGGCGATGACGGGGATCGGCCACAGATAGCGGCAGGGCGGGCTCAGAAAGAACGCCGCCAGCACGAGCAGGCCGAGTGAGACGACGGCGAACACGACCACCTCGGTACGCTTGAGCAGGCCGCTGGGGATCTCCCGCCTCGCGGTACGCGGGTTGCGGGCATCGATGCCGGCATCGACCAGGCGATTGACGGCCATGGCGCCGGCGCGGGCGCCCACCATGGCCACCGTGATCCACACCAGATCCTGCCACGACGGCAGGAACGATCCTCCCGCGGCCGGCGGCGATGCCCCCGGCAGCGCCACTCCGGTCGCCCCCGCAGCGACCGCCGCCCCCGCCAGAAAGGCGCCGGCGTAGGCGAACGGCAGGGCGAAGACGCTGTGCTCGACCTTGATGAGGCGCGCGAAGTGGCCGAGCTTGCTCACGGTCCCACCCCGCGGCGCGTCCGTGATCGCCCGGCCGCCTCCGGGGCCGGGGGCCCGCCGCGCGGCGTGACGGCGGCGGCGCCGCAGGCCGGACGGCGCGGACCGGCTGCCGCGCTCACGAGAACGGCAGCCCCAGCTCACACCAGCGGGCGCTCACGCGCGCCACCACGTCCGGGTCCTGGCGCAGCTCGTCGGGCCACTCGCGGCGGTGGCCCTCCTCCGGCCAGCTGCGGGTGGCGTCGATGCCCATCTTGGCGCCGTAGCGCGCCGTGGGACTCGAGTGGTCGAGCGCGTCGAGCGGGCCCTTGACGATCATGCAGTCCCGCTCCGGATCGACGTTGTTGAAGACGCGCCACGTCACCTCGCTGGCGTCGTGCACGTCCACGTGCTCGTCGACGATGACCACGAACTTGGTGAACATCATCTGACCCATGCCCCAGACCGCGTTCATGACCTTGCGCGCGTGGCCCGGGTACGACTTGCGGATGCTCAGCACGGCGCAGTCGTGGAAGACGCCCTCTATCGGCAGGTCCATATCGACGACCTCCGGCAGCGTGAGGCGCAGCAGCGGCAGGAACAGCCGCTCGGTCGCCTTGCCGAGGAAGCAGTCCTCCATCGGCGGCTTGCCGACGATGGTGGCCGGATAGACGGCGTCGCGACGGTGGCTCATGTGGGTGAGGTGGAAGACGGGATACTCGTCGACCAGTGAGTAGTAGCCGGTGTGATCGCCGAACGGGCCCTCGGCCCGGGTCTCGCCGCGCTCCACGTAGCCCTCGAGGACTATCTCGGCGTCGGCCGGCACCTCCAGGTCGACGGTGGCACAGGGCGCCGTCTCGACCGCCTTGCCGCGCAGGAAGCCGGCGAACATGAGCTCGTCGATGCCGGGCGGCAGCGGGGCGGTGGCCGCGTAGGCCACCGCCGGGTCGGTGCCGAGCGCCACGGCGACCTCCAGCCGGCCGTCGCTGTCGCGGAAGTTGGCGGCGCCGTCGTGATGCACGTGCCAGTGCATGCCGGTCGTCTGCGCGTCGAAGACCTGCAGACGGTACATGCCGGCGTTGCGCCGGCCCTGACGGTCCCTGGTGACGACCACCGGCAGGGTGATGAACGGACCGCCGTCGCCGGGCCAGGTGGTCAGGATCGGCAGGCGCCCGAGGTCGGGGGGATCGACGACCACGTCCTGGAAGCGTCCGGCCTTGACCGACCGGGGCATGAAGGAGGCGAGCTCGCGCAACTGCCCCAGCGCCTTGATCTTGCCGACCAGGCCGGCCGGGACCTGCAGGTCGACCAGCCCCTGGATGCGGGCGGCCAGCTCCTCGAGCGGCGCGCCGAGGGCCAGCTCAAGCCGCTGGAACGAGCCGAACTGGTTCATCAGCACCGGCATCCGATGGCCCTTGACGTTGCGGAAGAGCAACGCCGGTCCCCGGGCTTTGCTGGCGCGATCGGTGATCTCGGCGATCTCCAGATACGGGTCTACCTCGGCATCGACGACGGTCAGCTCGCCGGCCGCCGTGAGCCGATCGATGAAAGCGTGCAGGTCCATCGTCATCCCGCCCCTCCCGTGACGGACGACGGCCGCGGGCCGCCGCCCTCGCCGGCCTCCCGGCTGCTCATCGACGAGCCCGCGTCGGCCCGGTCGCCGGACCGGCGTCCGCCGCGCACCGCCCGTAGTCCGCTGGCCGCAGCTGCGGCCAGCGCCTCGAGGTCGTGACCGGAGATGGCCGCCCGCACCGCCGCGAAAGCTCGCGTGGCCATGCCCCGCGCCGGCGAGCCCCGTCCCGCGGCCACCGCGATGACCGTCATCTCCCACAGATCGTCGTCGGTGCTCAGCGTCGCCTGTTCCAGCCGCGCGAACGAGCAGCACGCCATGAGCTGTGTCAGCAGGCCGACGGCCTCGACATCGCCGCCGGCGGCGATGCTGCGCAGACCGTGAGCGTAGAAGTAGTCGCCGGCCAGCAGACGAGGAGCGTCCGCGACACCCGCCGCCAGCGTGCGGCTCGTCCGGTAATGAGCGAGGTAGCCCTCGTAGACCTGCTCGACGGCCAGCGCCAGGGCCGGGCCGCTGCCGCCCGCGATCTCGTCGGCGAGCGCCGCCAGGAACAGCTCGTCGCGGTCGGGCAGGCGGCTGGGGCCGAACGCCGCCGCCGTGTCGCGCAGCTCGTCCGGGAGCGTGGCGCTCACGACTCGCCGCAGGCGCTGTGCAGGTGATACGAGAGGAACATGAGCTCGCTGGTCAGATCGACCTGCCGCACCAGGACTCCGGGTGGGGCGACGACTCGCTCGGGAGCGAAGTTGAGCACCGCCCGGACGCCCGCCTCGGCGACCCGGTCCACGGTCTCCTGTGCCGCCGCCAGGGGCACGCTCACGAGCGCCACATCGACCGCCTCGCCGATCGCCCGCTGCTCCTCGCAGAAGTGTTCGAGCTCGGCGATGTCCCTGACCTGACCGGTGCCGTAGGAGGCGCCGATCTTGCGCGCCGCGTTGTCGAAGACCGCCACCAGACGGAACCCCTGCTGGGAGAAGCCACGGTACCAGGCGAGCGCCGTGCCGAGCTGCCCGGCGCCGATGATGATGATGTTCCAGGTGCGGTCGAGCCCGAGACAGCGCGTGATCTCATCGATCAGACGCCCCACTTCATAGCCCACCCCGCGCACGCCGAACTCACCGAAGTAGGACAGGTCCTTGCGGATCTGGGCGGCGTTGAGATCGACCTCGTCGGCGAGCGCCTGCGACGAGACGCTCTCCACGCCGCGAGCCCGGAGCTCGCGCAGCTTCCTCAGGTAGAGCGCCAGCCTGGGGACGGTCACGTCCGGTACCGCGCCGCGATCGAGCGAGCGGTTCATACCGGCGCTCCGGCGGCGCTCGAGGAGCTCTCGGGTGGCCGCGCGGGGCCGGCGGTCTCGGGGTCGGGCCCGCACCAGAGAGATCGGACAGCGGTGCGGCGGGACGGCTCAGCGGATGTGTCTGTCTTCACAAGCCCCTCCATGCCGGGACTCATCGCGTGACTTCGGGATGGTCCACATCATACCCTGCACGGACTCACACCGGTGCCGGGACCGAGCTCTCAGCCTGGATGGTATGGTCTCGCCACGACCGATGATCACGATCAGAGACGCTCACACAGACGACGCCGGGACCATCGCCGCTCTGATGGCGGAGATGGCGCGCTCCTTCGGCGACGAGCCCGAGATGGACGCCACCTACGTGCCGGTCTTCCTGGGACACCCGGGCACCGGCGTCCTCATCGCCGAGAAAGACGAGCGACCGGTCGGCCTGCTCGCGTATTCGATCAGGCCGAACCTGTACCACGGCGGCGGCGCCGGGGCCGTGGAAGAGTTGGTGGTAAGCGAGACGGCGCGCCGGGAGGGAATCGGTCGGGCCCTCCTGAAGGCCGCCATGGAGCGCTTCGAGGCGACCGGCTGCGTCGAGATCGGCTTGAGCACAGACACCGACAACGCGGCGGCTCAGGCTCTCTACCGCAGCGTGGGCCTCACCGAGGAGAGCCTCGAGCTGGCCCGTCATCGCCGGGCGAACGCCGACTGACAGGCAGCGGCGGCCGGCAGAGCGTGCGCCGACACGACGAAGGACGGACGGGCGCGCGCCGGCAGGCCGAGCGTGCGACGGCGAAACGCGACTCAGGCGGCTGGAAGAGGAACGGCCGGACGGGCGCCGGCGCCGCTCAGCCGAGCCAGCGCGCCAGGTCCTTGGCGTAGCTGGTGATGATCAGGTCGGCGCCGGCCCGCTTGACGGCGGTGGCCACCTCGGTGACGACGCGCTGCTCGTCGAGCCAGCCGCGTTCGGCCACCGCCTTGAGCATCGAGTACTCGCCGCTGACACTGTGGGCGGCAAGCGGGAAGCGTGTGTCCTGCTTGACCGTCCTGATCACATCGAGGCACGGCAGCGCCGGCTGGATCATGATGATGTCGGCGCCCTCCTCGATGTCCAGCAGCGCCTCGCGGACCGCCTCCTCGCCGTTGGCGGGATCGACCATGTAGGTGAGCTGGTCGCCGACGACCGGCCGCGTGCCCACGGCGGCGGTGAACGGCTCGTAGAAACCCGAGGCGAAGCCGCTGGCGACCGGCATCAGGACGGTGTCGAAGAGACCCTCGTCGTCGAGCGCGCTGCGGATGGCCGCCACGCGCCCATCCATCATGTCCGACGGGGCGACGATGTCGGCGCCGGCCTCGGCGTGTGAGATGGCGACCTTGGCCAGCACCTCGATGGTGACGTCGTTCAGTACCTCGTCGTCCTGGTAGACGCCGCAGTGACCCTGGTCGGTGTACGCGCACACGCAGACGTCGGTGATGAGCACCATGTCCGGCAGCTCGTCCTTGATCGCCTTGACCGCCATCTGCACCGTGCCCTCGGCATCGTAGGCGGCGCTGGCGCCGATGTCCCTGTGCGACGGGACGCCGTACAGCAACAGCGCGCGCAGGCCGACCTCGTAGGCCTGGCGGACCTCGTCGAGCAGGGTGCCGATGGAGTACAGGAAGCAGCCCGGCATGCCCGCGATGGGCTCGCGCACGTTCTCGCCGTGAGTGACGATGAGCGGCAGCACCAGATCGTCCACGCTCAGGCTCGTCTCGCGCAACAGCCGGCGCAGGGACGGCGACTGGCGCAGACGGCGCATGCGATACGACGGGTAGTACATCGGCGGACCTGTCCTTTTCCGAAGGCGAGGTGGGCGCCCGGCCCCTGCGGACGCGCCCGCAGACTACACGCGGGCGGCGGCCGCTTCAAGGCACGGCGCCGTCCTCCCGCTCGGCGGCACGCGCCGCCTCGGCCGCCACCGCCGCCTGCCCGGCGGCCCGTTCCAGCGCCGCGGCGACCACGCGCATCACGTCGGCTGGGTCGCGCAGCTCGCAACCGAGCACCGGGACCTGCTCGTCGAAGCCGAGGCCTTTGCGGACGACCTCTTCCGGCACCGGCTCCTCGGCGACCGACACGTAGGTGGCCACCACCAGCGGCAGCCGTTCGACGGCGGCGATCGCCCCGAGGTCCTCCGCCGAGGCGCGCACGCTCTCGGTGGAGTTGGCGTTGACGAGCAGGATGCCGGCCGCCGACCTGCCGGCGAGCTCCCGCCAGGCCGGCGCGTGGCTGCCGGAACCGAGGGCGAAGACCAGCGTCTGCTCCTCGTCGCCCTCCTCTTCCGGCAGCGTCACGGCGACCATCGGCACCTCGATCTCCTCGTCGTCGAGGGTCATCATGAGCAGATGGCGCGTCAGGCTCTCCTCGTTGATGGTGGCGAGAAACACCTCGGTGTAGAAGTCGATGGGACTGCGCACGATGACGGCCAGCGCGTCGCCGATCCCCTCGATGGCCGCCGGCCGCATCACCGCCAGGCCGTCATCGACCAGCTGACGCAGGATCCTGGCGGCCCGGAAACGGTTCAGGCCGGAGTCGCGGATCACCGAGCCGGCGTCGCGGCGGCCGTCGACCAGGCTGATCACACGCCACTCCTCGGCGCTGAACGACACGCTGCCGCGGTCGCCGATCGCCTCCCCGTACTCCAGGCGCGGGATGTGCTGCAGCGATCCGAGCGAGGCCATGACGAGGTCCCACTCGTCGATCCGCCGGCAGCCGTCGATGATCAATCCGTCGACGGTGAGCTCCACCAGGATGTCCTCGTCGGGCGGCGAGGCCTCGCCGGAGAACTGGAACTGACCTTCCGTCCAGCCCAGCAGGTCGAACGCCGCCTCTTCTATCTGGTCGCCGATGGCCTGCGCCAGCGTCTCGCGGTCGATGTAGTCGAGCGTCACCAGGACGCTGCCGAGACGCCTGTCCTGGCCGACGTCGCGTTGCGCCGCCAGGGCTTCCTCGAGCTGACGCGGGGTGATCGCCCCGGAACGCACGAGCCGTTCGCCGATCGGCATCGTGGCCGGCTCGACGGCCGCGTAGTGGATGTGGCCGTCGCGGAAGTGCAGTTGCCCCAGACGGCCCTCGCGCCGTACGGTGAGCGTGCCGGTCTTGGCGCTCATCTTGACGAGCTGGAGCACGTTGGGCAGGTTGAATTCCTGCAGGCTGCCTTGGAGGAGCATGGTGCCTCTCCTGTCGGTGGGACCGGGCAGTCCCTTGAGTACCGCACTGCCCGGCAAGACGCAAGCCCGGATCCACATCGGGACGGGGCGCCGATCGATCCGGCAGGGCGCCGGCTGGCCGTGCCTGTCCGGCTGCGGCGCCGCGACGCTCGCGATGACTTCACCGGGCGCGAAAGGAGGATGACAGTGACGTGGCCTTTCTGGAAGCGCTTCGTCATCGTCGCGCTGGTCCTGCTCGTCGCGATGCTGCCCCCGGTCGGCGCGTCGCTGCTCTGGACGCCCGAGATACGAGGCATCGCCGTCCTCGGCTTCATCCCGGGGATCGTCGGCACGCTGAAAGTACGCTGGCAGCACGGCGTCCTTCTGAGCGTCGTCCTGGGGGCCGCCGGCGCGGTCGCGATCCTGGTCCACGACACGCCGGCTCTGGGGGCGCTGCTGATGGCGACCCTCGGCGCCGCCGTCGGTCTGGCGGCGTTGCGCGGCGTGCACGCGTCGGTCCTCATGGTGCCGCTGGCGGCCGAGTTCCTGCTCGTCTCGCCGCCGCCACTGGCGGGCTGGAGCATGGCAGCAGACGCCGGCATCGCCTACGCCCTCACGGTCGGCGCCATCGTGCTGCTCAGCGGGGTCTGGACCAGCACCCTCTTCGGCGTGCTGGGCCGGCGTCTACCCCGTCCCCCGCTCGAGCCGCTGCCTCGGGAGCAGGCTCTCACCTACGCCGTCGCCCTGACCGTCGCTGCCGCCGCCACCACCTACGTGGTCCTGCAGTGGTACCCGGACGGCCTCGGCGCCTGGCTCATCATGACGGTGCTGCTGCTCTTGCAGCCCGACCCACACAAGGCCCTGCGCAAGACCGTGCAGCGGGTGGCCGGCACCATCCTCGGCGTCTCGGCCGCCGCGATCCTGCTTGTGATCACCGACAGCGCCGCCCTCCACCACGCCCTGGGATCGCTGCTGCTCGTGTTCGCCATGAGCATGCACACGAAGCCGTACTGGCGCTTCGTCTCGGTGCTCACGCCGGCCATCGTCCTCATGGCGTCCACAGGGGCCGACGGCGTCGCCGTCGACGCGTGGAGGCTCGGATGGACGCTGGCCGGCGCGGCGCTCGCCGTGGTGGTCACGCTCGTGGTCAACGGCGTCCTGGTCGGGCGCGGCCGGCGCCGGTCACCTCGCCCGGCGTGACACCCCGGAGATCGTGGGCCGTATGATCGTCGGCGCCTCACGCCTCCGGCATCCGCCCGTGGCCGAACGTGACGGCGGCCACCACGCCGGAGGCCAGGATCACGGCGCCGGCGACGATCAGCGAGATGCTCAGGCCGGTGTAAAAGGCCTGATAGGCGGCGTCGATCACCCTGGCCACGATCGACCCGTACGCAGCCTCGGCACCGGTGGCCTGCTCGCCGCCGCGCGGCGCCGCGCCGGTCTTGACGGCGTCGATGACGACCGTCTGGAACGGCGCCGGCACATCGAGCTGCGTGAGCCGCTCCGTGAGGTCGCTGGTGAGTCTGCCGTTGAACAGCGACCCCAGCACGGCGATGCCGAGAACCGAGCCGACCTGACGGCTGGTGGTGGTCGCGGAGGCGGCCATGCCCGAATGTGAAGCCGGCACCACCGACAGGGCCACCGATGTCACCGGCACCACCGCGGTGCCGAAGCCGGCACCGGCCAGCGTCAGCGTCAGCGCCAGGACGACGAACGAGACGCTGCCGGCCAGCGCCCAGTCGGTCAGCAGCACACCGAGCCCGGCGGCGGTGCAGCCCACGGCCACCGGGACCCGCGGCCCCACCCGCGCCACCCAGCGTCCGGCGAACGCCGAGGCGACGATCATCGCCACCGCCATGGGCCCGAACAGGCCGGCCGTCCGATAGGCGGAGTAGCCGACCACGATCTGCAGGTAGAGCGCCGTGAGGAAGAAGATCGAGAAGATGCCGAAGTAGGTGGCGAAGGCGACCGCCAGCGATCCGGAGAACGGCGCCCGACGCAGGTACGACATGTCCAGGATCGGCGCCGGGCTGCGCAGCTCCACGAACACGAACAGAGCGGCGGCCACGGCTCCCAGGCCGAACAGCGCGAGCACGCCGGCGGAGAAGTACCCGGCCGTCTCGCCCCAGATGACGGCGTAGATCACCAGCCCCAGGGCGGCCGGGCCGAGGAGGAAGCCGGGGACGTCGAAGCCGGCGCGCTGCGGGTCGGCGCTCTCCGGCACCCGACGGGCGGCGGCGGCGAGGGCGAGCAGGCCGGCAGCGAGATTGAACCAGAAGATCGCCCGCCAGCTGCCGGCGCCCACCAGCAGGCCGCCGATGACCGGTCCCATGGCGAGGGCCAAGCCGGCGATCGCCGCCCAGGCACCCAGAGCCCGGGCCCGCGACCGACGCTCCGGAAAGAGGTGCCGTATCACAGACAGCGTGCCGGGCTCGCAGGCGGCGGCGCCTACTCCCATGACGCCGCGGGCGGCGATGAGGGTCGCCGTACCGGGCGCCAGCGCCCCCAGCAGCGACCCGGCGCAGAAGATGCCCACACCGGCCAGCATCACCTTCTTGCGGCCTATGCGGTCTCCCAGCGTCCCGGCACCGAGCATGAGGCTGGCGAACACCAGGGCGTATGAGTTGACCACCCACTGCAGCTCGGTGACGCCGGCGCCGAGCTGGTCCTGCACGTCGGCGAGGGCCACGCTCATGATGGTGGTGTCGAGGAAGGTGAGGAAGAGGATGGCACAGACCGTGGCCAGCGCCCGGCGCTGTCCCGGCATGCCCGTCATCTGCACAGTCTCAGCCATCGGCCCATCGGCGCTGCACGACACGTGCTGCGACACCCGCTGCTTTCTCCCGCGTGGACACGTACGCAGGAGGCACTGCCAGTGTAGTCGGACGCCGAGGGCCGGGTCCATGGCCGCCGTGGACAAGGCGAGCGCCGCGACATGCCACCGCGGACGGCGGGACACGCATGGTACGCTTGGGACGCACCACGCCCGCCCTGTGGACACGTCCGACCGGCACCCGCGCCACGCATGGAGGACACGATGACGATCCTCATCGATTCGGCGTCTCCGGACGACCTGGCCGCAGCCGCCGACCTCGGCTTCGTCGGCGGCTTCACGACCAACCCGATCCTGATGGCCCGGCAGACCGCCGAGCCGCTGCGGCACTTCGAGCGGCTCCTCACCGTCTTCGCGACCGGTCCCGCCTTCTACCAGCCCTCCGGCGACTCAGCGGCGACGCTCTGCGCTGAGGCGCGCTCGGCAGCCGCCCTGGCGCCGGAGCGGGTGGTCATCAAGGCGCCGGCCACGGCATCGGGCATCCGCGCCGCCGGCGACCTGGTCGGCGACGGCGTCCGCTGCGCCCTCACCGCCGTCTACTCGCCGGCGCAGGCGCTGCTGGCCCACCAGGTCGGCTGCGAATGGGCTATCCCCTACGTCGACAGAGCGGCCCGGCAGGGCGTCGGCGGCTGCGTCGTGGTCGACGCCATGGCGGCCATCCTGGCGCGGCTGGAGAGCAGCACGCGCATCCTGGCCGCCAGTCTCAAGAGCCCGCAGCAGATCGTCGACGCCGTGCTCAGCGGCGCCGACGACATCACAGCTGCGCTCGACGTCCTGCGCAGCCTGCCGACCCACCCGCTCAGTGAGGCGGCGGTGGCCGACTTCGACGCCGCCGCACGGCAGCCGGCCGCACAGAGGCCGTAGGCCCCGGCCACGTCCACTCCCCTTCGAGCCGGGACGCCACCACGCCGCGCGTCCTGCTCCGCGTCTCGCTCGGTCCTTTGCGCACGGCGTCGCGCGGGCCGATGCCAGGCAGGCTTTGTACAAGGTGGAGCCCTGTAGCCGGCACATCTCGGACCGCCGGGACGCCGGCCGGCCCGCGACACCGTGCGCTGCCCGGGTATCCTGTCGTCAGCACAGCGCGCGAACCGCGCTACCTTCATACAGTACGACCAGTGGAGCGTCGCACCATGTCCACCGTCGCCGTCATCGGAGCCAGCCCAGACCAGGAGAGGTACTCCCACAAGGCGATGAAGCTTCTTCAGGAGAAGGGTCACACCCCGATCCCCGTGGCCCCCAGGCACGATCGCATCTGCGAGACAGATGTCTGCGCCACCTGCCGCGAGATCCCGGGCGACGTCGACACCGTCACGATGTACGTGAGTCCGGCGCGGCAGGACGCCGTGATCGACGACGTGATCGCCCTCGCCCCCCGGCGCGTGATCTTCAACCCCGGCGCAGAGAACACCGACGTCTACGACCGCCTGGAGAAGAACGGCATCGAGGTCGTCGAGGCGTGCACCCTCGTCCTCCTCAACACCGGTCAGTTCTGAGCGGCCGCGAGTCCGGCGCCGGCCGCGAGTCCGGCGCCGGTGAGTCCTCACCGATTCGGGAACGGTCCCGGCCGGCTCTCGCTGCCGCGATCCAAAGCTGACACGCGGCACGGACCGGCCTCGTCAGTCGTCGGCGAGTTCCGTCATGAGCTCCTTGACCGGCAGGATGCGGTCGACCCTCCAGGCGCTGGCGCCGCAGGTGTAGAGCGGCGCCTCCCCATCGCCGATACCGGCCGAGCTGAGCAGCCCGTTGCAGATGCAGAAGCTGTGCTCGTTGTCATGCCGCGCCGGGCACCTCGTATACCGCCCGTCGGCGTCCTTGAGCAGCACGTAGCCCTTGTCGCACTTGGGCGTTCGGCTCCGCACGAGTGCCGACCGGTACATCGGCGATCCGCGCAGCACGCGGAACGGCAGTCCACACGGCGAGCCGGGATCGTCGGCGACCACGATGTCGGCCGGCGTCGCGCTCAACACCGCCTGTTTGTAGGCCGGAGTGGCTCCGCTCTCCTCGGTCACCAGGAAGCGGGTCCCCATCTGCACGGCGTCGGCCCCGAGCGCCAGGAAGCGGCGGATGTCGGCGTACGTGTAGATGCCGCCGGCGACGATGACGGGAAAGTCGCCGTGCGTCTGGGCGAACTCCTTGACCGGCGGCAGCAGGCGCTCGAGGGTGTTCTCCTCGAGGTCGAGCTGGTCGAGACGGAAGCCGAGGTGTCCGCCGGCCAGCGGCCCCTCGACGACCACCGCGTCGGGCCGGCAGCTCTGACGCTCCCAGCGCCGGCAGATGAGCTGCAGCGCCCGCACCGAAGAGACGATGGGGATCAGCGCCGTGTCCTTCGGCGGCTGTATCGAGGGCAGCGCGAGCGGAAGCCCGGCGCCGGAAATGATGGCGTGCGCGCCGGCATCGATGGCGCCGCGTACCGCGGCCTCGTAGTCGCGCTGCAGGGCGACCATGATGTTGATGGCGGCCAGGCCGCCGTAGGACATGGTCTCGGCGACCTCCTCACGCACTGCCTCGTAGGTGTCCACTCTGCGACCGAGCCGATGGGTCACCAGGCGGTCGAGGCAGGCGCTCGACAGCACGCCGAGACCACCGGCACGGCTCACGGCACCGGCCAGGCGGGAAAGTGAGATACCCACGCCCATACCGCCCTGGACGATCGGCAGCGGGACCCGTATGCCTCGTATGGTGAGTGGCGGCAGCGTGGAGGCCGTCGTCACGGTGCGCAGTCTTCCCGATGGAAGATGGGAGCCTCCCTGCGAGAACGGTCGCTCTGCGGCGACGTCGCCGGCTTCAGCGCCCGCCGACCCGGCGAGCTGTCACTTCGCGATGGCTGATGCGTGCGTCAGTCGCGACGCCGACGCCGGCGCCCGCGGTCATCGCCGCCGGTGATGACGGTGACGTAGGGCAACAGCGCCATCTCGCGAGCCCGCTTGACGGCCTCGGCGATCTGACGCTGATGGCGCCGGCAGGCACCGCTGTTGCGACGCGACTTGATCTTGCCCCGCTCGCTGACATAACGACGCAGCGTGGTGACGTCCTTGTAGTCGACGTCGTCGACCTTCTCCTTGCAGAAGGAGCAGTACCGGCGGCGCGCCGGATCGAAGGGGCGAGCCTTCTTGGGCCGCCGTGGTGTCGCTTTGGCTTTGGCCATCGATGTCCTCTCGATTCGTCTGAGCCGTCTCCCGCTAAGGCCGGCGCCTGCGCAGGCCCCACGCCCAGTCGTTGTCGACGTCGGTCGTCGGCGCGACCCGTTCGCACATGGCCCTCTGCCGCGATGGATCGATGCGGACTGCCGCGACGAGCGGGCTCACGGACGTGCCGCGATGCGCGAGCAGAGCGGCCGACGGGTGTCAGTATACGCCGGACGCCACGATATCACGGCCTCGCCCGGTCATGGACCCGACGCCGGCCGAGCGGCGTTCCGGCTGCGCTCGAGCGGGCGCGGGTACAGAGGATGTGTCTCGAGGAGGCGCGCATGATCGTCGAACTCCCGGAGCTGCGCGACCGGATCCATGTGTTCCGTGACCGTTCCCACGCCGGTGAGGTACTGGCCGGGATGCTCGCACCGCGGTTCGATCGCCGCGCGAACGTCGTAGTGCTGGCCATCCCGGCCGGCGGCGTGCCGGTGGCGGCTCCGATCGCGCAGCGTCTCGCGCTGCCGCTCGACCTCGCTGTGGTCAGCAAGATCACCCTGCCCTGGAACCCTGAAGCCGGTTACGGCGCGGTCGCCTTCGACGGCAGCGTGCACCTCAACGAGCGACTCGTCCGGGAGCTCGGCCTCAGCGAGGCGGAGATCGAACAGGGCGTCGCCCGTACGCGTGAGAAGGTGAGGCGCCGCGACGCCGACCTGCGGGCCGGGCGCAGCTACGCTGCTGTGAAAGGCCTCCACGCCGTGCTCGTCGACGACGGTCTCGCCTCCGGCTTCACGCTGCGGGCCGCCATCGCCGCCGTCCGCGCCACCGGGGCAGCGGCGATCAGCGTCGCCGTGCCGACCGCGCACGAGTCGTCGGCCGACGCGGTCGTGGAGGCCGTCGACGCGATCTACTGCCCGAATCTGCGCGGCAGCCGACGGTTCGCAGTCGCCGATGCCTACCGGTGCTGGTCGGATGTCGACGAGCGCACGGTGGCTGCGCTGCTGACGCCGTTCCACTCGCCGCCCGTCTGATGCCCGCCGACGCGAGCGGCACAGCGGGAGTCAGGAGCCCCTACGGAGCTGCAGCCAGGCGAAGACGCCGAACAGGATCACACCGACGCCCATCGACGCGATGGCGAGGACGGTCCAGGAGCCGCAGGTCCAGCGTGTGGCGGCGATGCCCCCGAAGAGGAACACCGCCGCGAGGACAGCGAGCGGCGTGAAGTCGGCAGTCATACCTGAAGCCTGACGGCGCCGCGTTCAGGAATCGTGAGCCCAGCGTGAAGGGACGACTGCCGGGAAGGGTGGAACGACGTGCGCCGGCCCCTACGAGAACATCGACAGGCCTGCTATCCTGCGGACAGCGGGTCCATGCAGAGTACTCGGCGTCCCCGGAGGGGCGCCTGAGTGGCTCGATGCGCACGACGACGAGGAGGTGCTCCAGGCATGGCAGAGACTGAGATCGGGTGCGCTCGTCCAACGGGATCGGTCGTCGGCGCGGAACCGGCGAGCGAGGGCGAGGCATCGGGATCCGCAGAGAAGGAGACGAGCGTGAGCAACGTCATGGTCGGTCGCAAGGCGCCGGACTTCACCGCCCCCGCCTACCACAAGGGCGGCTTCACCCAGGTCAAGCTGTCCGACTACCTGGGCAAGTGGGTGGTCCTCTGCTTCTACCCGGGTGACTTCACCTTCGTGTGACCGACCGAGATCTCGGCGGTCGCCGAGAAGTATGACGAGTTCCAGGCTCTGGGCGTCGAGGTACTGTCGGCCAGCGTGGACTCGCAGTTCGTCCACAAGATGTGGGACGAGAACGAGCTCTCGAAGATGACGGAAGGCGGCATCCCCTTCCCGATGCTTGCGGACGCGGCCGGTCGTCTGGGCGCCGCCTACGGCGTCTACGACGACGAGGCCGGCGTGAACATCCGCGGCCGGTTCATCATCGATCCAGACGGCGTGATCCAGGCCATGGAGGTGCTCACGCCGCCGGTAGGCCGCAAGGTCGCCGAGACCCTGCGGCAGATCAAGGCGTACCAGCATGTCCGCAAGACGGGCGGCAAGGAAGTCACGCCCTCCGGCTGGGAGCCCGGCAAGAAGGTCCTCAAGCCCGGCCCCGATCTGGTGGGTCGCGTCTGGGAGGTCTGGCAGCCCAAAGAAGACGAGTGACGCCGCTCGCCGGCTGATGCGGCTGTAGCGGACAAGGAAGGGGGCCGGTCCTCAAGGACCGGCCCCCTTCCGCTTCCCTGCCCTCTCCCGACCGTCGGCCGGCGGGCGCCGATCACGCAGTCACAGAGGTTTCACCGGCACGCAGATGCTCACCACGCACTTGTGCTCGGGGTGCTGCTCCGGGTCGTTGTGGAACTGCTCGTAGCAGACGCCGTCGGCGGGCTGGTAGCCGCTGTCCGGCAACCAGCCGCTGAAGACGGCGTCCCATGCCGCGGCGTACTCGTCGCCGGCCAGCTCGAACCCGGCGACGGCCCACGTCCCGCCGGGGATCACCATCGTGCCGATCTCGCCGTCCACCGCCGTGTCCTCGGGCACGCTGACCCCCACGCTCACACGAAGCTTGTCGGGCTCCGTAAGTCCGGGGTTGTCGTGGTAGACCGACACGACCTTCGTCTCCGGACCCAGGAGTCCACGTGGGCCGGCCCACTGCATGATCCTGGCGAACAGCCTGCCGAACAGCTCGCTGTCGCCGGCGTACGGGCCGGTGTGCCGCACGTAGGCAAGCGTGAACGGGGGCACCTCCTTGACCTCTACCTGGGCCTCGATACCACCGCGGGCCTCGCTATCGTCCTGCTGCGCCATGGTCACCCTCCATGCGGGTCGCTGCTGTACGGCCCCACCGTAGACGGGGACGACCTGCCATGCTTTGCGCGGCTTGCCGAGCGTTTGACGATCCTTGCTCACCTGCTCGGCCGTCTCGCCGTCCGACCGGTCCATCGCGCCGTCCGCGCCTCCGGACCGCCGCATGGTCCGCCGCCACTCAGAGGCACTCATGCCGAAGTTCTCCTTGAAGGCCCGGGCGAACGGCGCCGGGCCGGAGAACCCACAGTCCAGCGCCACCGCGGTGATCGGCTTGTGCGGCGCGGCCACGAGCTGCTGGGCCGCCCGCTCCAGGCGCAGCCTGCGAACGTACTGACCCAGTGTCTCGCCCACCAGGGCGGCGAAGATGCGGTGGAAATGGAACGGTGAGAAGGCGGCGACGTCCGCCAGCTCGGCAAGCGTCAGCGGCTCGCCGAGATGCTCGTCGATGTAGTCCATGACGCGGTTGATGCGGGCGATGTACTCGGCCCGCGGCGGCGTCTGCATGCGGCAGCCTCACCTCACCCAGAAGATGTGCCACTCGCTGGCGCCCGACCGGCTGGTCGCCGTGGCGGCCACCGAGGCGCGCATGCGATAGGTGCCCTTCCTGGTCGGCTTGTACTTCCAGCTGTACGCGCCGGTGGGACCGAAGCTGCGCCGCACCGTCTTCACGGCCACCCAGCGTGTGCCGCGTTTGCGCTGCAGTGTCAGCTTCACCTTGTGACCAGGCGGCGTGGCCGGGGTCACCTTCCCCTTGGCCGTCATCCGCCGGCCGAGCTTCAGCGCTCCGATCCTGAGTCCGCCGAACCTGAGCGTCACGGTACAGGTCGACCGGGTGTCGGGAGCGAACTTCTGGATCCGGTTGGCGGTCCGGTCGCTCACATAGACGTTGCCGGCGGCGTCCACCGCCAAGCCGTACGGATACTCGAACTGACCGTTGCCGGTGCCATAGCTTCCAAAGCCGCCGAGGTAGACCCCGCCCCCGGTGGACTTCTGCACCCGGCTGTTGGCCGAGTCGGCCACATAGACGTTCATCGAGCGGTCCACCGCCACGCCGCGCGGATGGTCGAGCTTGCCCGCGCCGCTACCGTAGCCGCCCCACAGAGCCTGGAAGTAGCCGTCCTGACTGAACCTCTGGATGCGGTGGTTGCCGTAGTCGGCCACGTACACTCGACGGAGGATATCGACGGCCATTCCGTTGGGCTGGTTCAGTTGCCCGCTGCCACTGCCGTAGCTGCCGAAGGTGAGGATGAAGGCGCCCAGGCTGCCGAACTTCTGCATGCGCTGCGAGCCGCTGTCGGCGACGTAGACGTTCTGATAGGAGTCGGTGGCGATACCCCCGGGTTCGTAGAACTGCCCGAGACCCTTGCCCCACGTGCCCCAGGCGGTGATGAAGCCGCCCCAGGCGGTGAACTTCTGCACGCGGCTGTTGCCGAGATCGGTCACGTAGACGTTGCCGCTGCGGTCGACCGCGATGCCGTTGGGGCGGTCGAACTGGCCGTTGCCGGCGCCCTGCTCGCCCCACTTGGTCACGAAGACGCCGGTGCTGGTGAACTTCTGCACGCGGTGGTTGCCGGCGTCGACCACGTAGACGTTGCCGTACCCGTCCACCGCCACCCCGCTGGGCATCTTGAACTGACCGTTCCCGCTGCCCTGGCTGCCCCACTTGGCGACGAACCGGTAGCTGTCGGCGGCCTGCGCCACCCGCGGGAGCGCCGCCACTGCCAGCAGCACCGCTGCCAGCACGATCAGGAGCAGCGAAATAAGGCTTGACGCCGCCTGGTTCCTTGAACCACCCATGACCCCTCCCCCGTCGGTACCGACGCCAGCATACTGCCGATCCGACGACCGATGAACAGCCGGCGCTAGAATGAGGGCATGCCGGCGCAGCAGACGTACGCCTTCACCAGCACGGCGCCGCTGGCCCGCCTGCGAGCTTCGGTGGCCGCCCGGGGCGGCCACGTCCGGGTGCGCACGGCCGCCGGCGCTCCTTTTGCCCAGCGGGCGCTCCTGCACCTCTTCTTCGGCTTCCTCAACGGCATCCGGCCGATCGCCTGCATCGACGGCAGCTACGTCCATTCTCTCTATGTGCCGCCGACACCGAGCACAGCCAACCGAAGGGTCGTCGAGGCCTTTCTGCGACGCACGCTCCTGGGCATGCCGACGCCGATGGCGGTCACCATCGCCGTCACCGACTCGTGCCAGTGCTCGTGCGGCCACTGCAGCGCCGGAAGCGGGGCGATGCACGGGCGCGCCACTGCACGTGCGGTCCAGCCGGCGTTCCGCCGCCGGACGGGGGGCGCGGACGTGCACCGGGTCGCCGCGACCCAGGTCCAGCGACCGCCGCTGTCGACCGAGGAGCTGCGCCGGGTGATCGCAGAGAGCCTCGATCTGGGCGTCGGCAGCGTCACCTTCACCGGCGGCGAGCCGCTCTTGCGAGCCGACCTCGAGAAGTTGATCGCCGGCATCGACCGCGAGCGCGCCACCGTCCAGATCTTCACGAACGGGTTGCTGCTGGACGCGCGCCGCGCCGCCGCCCTCAAAGAGGCCGGCCTGCACGCCGTCCACGTGAGCCTCGACTCGCCGGACCCGCGGCGGCACGACGCCCTGCGCGGAGCGCCGGGTACCTTCGCCGCCGTCCGGCGGGCGGTCGCCGCGGCTCGCTCGGCCGGGCTGCTCGTCGGGCTCTCGACGTATGCCACCAACAGGTCTGTCGAGCGCCACGAGCTCTCGCGGATCGCCCGCCTCGCAATGGACTGGGACGTCGACGAGGTCTCGGTGTTCGACGTGATCCCGACCGGCCGCCTCCTCGAAAGCCGCTCGAGCCTCCTCACATCGCTCTCGCATCGCCGGCTGCTGCGCGAAGCCGCCTGCCTCAACCGCCGCCTCGGCGGCAGGCCTCGGGTGACGACCCAGACCTGGACGAACAGCTCGCGCGGGGTCGCCTGGTTCATCGGCTGTCTGGCGTGGAACTGGCAGTTCCACGTGAACGCCTACGGAGAGGCGACCCCCTGCGACTTCACACCGCTGACCTTCGGCAACGTCCGCGAACGCCCCCTCGACGAGATCTGGCGCGACGCCACCACCCACCCGGAGTGGGGACGCCGCCGCCGCGCCTGCCGCATGCAGTCGGCCTGGTTCCGCGAGCGGTACATCGACACGATCCCGCGCGACGCGTCACTGCCCTATCCGATCGGACGCCTGGACGCATGACGCCCACCACACACGATCGCCGCTCCGCCGACACCGGCCGTCCGCCGTCGGCCGTGATCCATGTGCCCCATCACTCGACCGCCATACCTCTCGACATCGCTCTGCGGAGCCATGGGGCGAGTCGCGGTCGATCGTCCGTTCTCGGGTGCCCTGGTGCCGGCCGCATCACTGGGTCGCGACGACCGCGTCCTCGCGGTGATGATCGAGGTGAACCGCAGTAGCTACATGGATGAGACGACCGGCCTCGCGCATACGAGCCTGGAGCCGGTACGACGAACGCTCAGGATGGTGATCGAAGCGCTCATCGGGCTCGTCGGCGCACGGTCGGTCGTGCCCACCTGACACACTCCCCCGCAGGATGCCCGTCCGGCAGACCGGGCAGCGAAGCCGCGCATGGCTGCGGCGTCGTCCTCGGGCGTCGGCCTACGTCAGGACGCCGGCCTCGGTGAGCAGCGCCAGCAGCGCCGGCATCAGCGCCGGCGCCGCGGCCACCACAGCAGGGCCCTTGCCGTGGGCGGCCGGTACCGTGCGGACGTCCGCCCCAGCCGCTCGTGCGATGACCGCCCCGGCGGCGTAGTCCCAGATGTTGAGGTCGAGCTCGTAGTACGCGTCCACGCGGCCGGCGGCCACCAGACAGAGGTCGAGGGCGGCGGACCCGGCCCGGCGGATGTCGCGGACGCGCGGCAGGACGTGCGCCATGGCCGCGCCTTGCCGACGGCGCTGCCCGGCGTCATACGAGAAGCCGGTGGCGACCAGTGCACGTGCCAGGTCGGAGGGTCGCCGGACGGCGATCTCGCGGCCGTTGCAGACGGCCTTGCGACCGGCGACTGCCTCGTAGGTCAGCTCGGTCGAGGGTTCGTGGATGACCCCGATCCGCAGCTCCCCGTCGAGCTCGACCGCGATCGAGACGCAGGAGGCCGGATAGCCGTACACATAGTTGGTGGTGCCGTCGAGAGGGTCGATGATCCAGCGCACGCCGCTCGAGCCGGCCTGGAGCGTGCCCTCCTCCGCCAGGATCGCGTCATCGGGCCTGACGCTCGCCAGCCCGCCCACGATGACCTCTTCCGCCCGCCGGTCGACCTGACTCACGAGATCGGTCGGCGACGACTTGCTCTCTATCTCGAGGTGCTCGCGCCGGCCGGCGAGATGCTCTTCGCCGGCGCGCAGGGCGAGGTCGCGCGCCAGCGCCAGCAGCGCCGTGAGCGCCGCGTCGCCGGCACTCGCCGGCACGGCAGCGCCCGACGCGTGCGCGTCGCGCAGCTCGCTCAGGTATGCGTCGACCGGATCCATCGTGCGCCCATTCTATCCGCCGGAACGCGGCCCCCTGCGTGGACCCGCGATGTCGGGCCGGACCCTCGGCCCGGACCCTCGGCCCGACATCCACTCCGGCGCCTGTCGGCGACCGCGCTCGACAGGCCGTCGATGACTATCGCTTGACACTCCGGTGGACGCCGCTAGGGTCGGCACAGGCTCATGATCGCATCCGCGTGCCGACGAGGAGCGTCAAGGCGGTGCTGCGGATGGTCAGCGACGAACCGGGGAGCGACACGACATGGAGATCACCGCCCACTTCGCCGGGAACATGCGCGTCAACGCCGCCATCGACGACCACCTCATCGAGACGGACCAGAGCGTCGCCAACGGCGGCGAAGGAGCGGCACCCGAGCCCTTCGATCTCTTCCTCGCGTCCATCGTGACGTGTGCCGGTTCCTACGCGCTCAGCTTTATGAAAGCGCGCGGGATAGACGCCGCGGGCAGCCGGCTCACCATGACCGTCGAGCGCGATGAGCGTACCAGGCTGCTCACCGACGTGCAGTTGACCCTTCACCTTCCGCCCGGCTTCCCGGACAAGTACCGGGCCCCGGTGCGACGCTCCATGGAGAAGTGCTCGGTCAAGCGCTGTCTCCTCGAACCGCCGGTCATCTCGGTCACAACCGCCGACGCGGCCGAGCCACCAGCGGTGCCATGATGCAACCGTACGGCCTGTGAGACACCGAGGCCGCCACCTGTGTGCACACGCGTGCTCGATGCCTCTCAGGTCTCCGAGACGACGATGACCGCCGCCGGCGTGCCGCCGCACAGCGGCGCCGGACTGGGTCTCTGGCAGGCGCCGGCCGATAGCCGCCGAGGCGGCGGCGTCACGGCACGAGGAGCGTGAGCCGCTCGTCGTCGGCGACCAGGGCGGCCTGCTCGTGGGGCGCCACCAGCGTGCCGCCGCGCACATCACGCAACGCCTCTGCCGGATCGGCCGACGGGGCCACGCGTACAAGGCTGACCGGCCCCGCCTCGTCGCCGGCGGCCGCCGCCACGAGACCACGCGCGGCCTCCTCCAACGCCTCGACGTCCGGCGAGGCGTCGCCGCCGGCCCACACGACCACACGCAGCGGCATGGACCGGGCCGCCCGGAGGCGAAGCGCCATATCGAGGGCCCGCCCCGCCGCCGGCGTCCCGGTGTACAGAACGGTGAGCGGCTCCTGCAGCCGACCGGCCGCGGCGGAACTCCCGCCGCGCTCGCCCGAAAGCAGGACGGGACGCCCTGACCGCTCGATCAGCGAGCGCGCCGTGGATCCCATACCCCTGCGGCGCACCCGTCCGGCGCGACCCACACTCATCAGCGCCGCGTCCTGCGCCGCCGCCAGCAGTTCTTCGACCACCGCTCCGCGTCGGACCCGGAAGCTCCAGCGCACCGCCGCCCGGCCGGCCACCTGTTCCATCGTCCGCTCGATGGTCGTGGCCATGAGCCGCAGCTGTCGTTCCATGTCGGCGGCCTCCAGAGGCCGCACGGCGGTGGTGCACACATCGATCTCCTGGCTGAACGGGAGACCGCAGAGGCAGAGCAGCCCGCTGTCCTCGACGAACAGTCCCTCCACCTCGGCCTCCATGAGCGCCGCCAGCTCGGCCGCCGCCTCGAGGGCGGCGACGCTGTGAGGAGAGGCGTCGAGCGCGACGACGATCCGCTCGACACGCACGTCCGGTACAGTCTCGCTCATGCCGACCGGCCTGGCTCTCCGCAGGCAGACCCGAGCGCGGCGTCCGCGTCGTCGTCCGCGCCCGTGCCGGACGCCGACCCACCCCGCGTGTGCCGCGCCTTCGCCTGCATTCCCAGTTCTCTGCTGCGCTCGGCCATCTCGGCCAGCCGGTCGGCGACCTTGCGGTTGACCGTCCCCTCCGGGTAGCGGCCCTCAGTATCGAGCTCACCGGCCGGCACGCCGGTCAGCACCTCGATCCCCTCGTCGATGGAGGCGATCGGGTACACGGCGAATCGTCCGGCGGCCACCGCGTCGACCACGTCCTGACGCAGCATGAGGTGCTTGACGTTGGCCTGCGGGATCAGCACCCCCTGCTCCCCGGTGAGGCCGCGCGCCGCGCACAGGTCGAAGTAGCCCTCGATCTTCTCGTTGACGCCGCCGATGGCCTGCACCTCGCCGCGCTGGTTGACCGACCCGGTCACGGCGAACGACTGCGCTATCGGCACCTGTCCGATGGCCGAGAGCAGCGCGTACAGCTCGGCGGAGGAGGCGCTGTCTCCGTCGACGCCGCCGTACGACTGCTCGAAGACCAGGCTGGCGCCCAGCGAGAGCGGCTGCTCCTGGGCATACCGGCTGCGCAGGAACCCCGACAGGATGAGCACACCCTTCGAGTGCAGCGGCCCGCTCAGCTCGACCTCGCGCTCGATGTCAACCACCTCGTCCTCGCCCATGTGCACGGTCGCGGTGATGCGGCTCGGCCGCCCGAAGCTGAAGGTGCCCAGCGACAGTACCGACAGACCGTTGATCTGGCCGACCCTGGCGCCGTCGGTGTCGATCAGCACCGTCTCGCGCAGCATCTGCTCCTGCAAGCGCGAGCGCACGCGGTCGGACCGGTAGATCTGAGCATCGATGGCGTGCTGCACATGCTCGGCGCTCATCAGCTCGGCGCCCTCTTTCCGTGCCCAGTGGTCCGACTCTTCCAGAAGGTCGACGACGGATCGCATGCGGGCGGTCACCCGCTCCGAATCTCCGGCCAGGCGGGCGCCGTGCTCCACCACACGACAGACGGCGGAGCGGTCGAGAGGCAGCAGCTCCTCACGACTGACGATGGCGGCGATCAGCCGCGCGTACTGCCGGGTCGTCTCGTCGTCGCGCACGAACTCGTCGTCGAAGTCGGCGGCGATCTTGAACAGCTCGTTGAAGTCCGGGTCGGCCTCGGCCAGCATGTAGTAGAGGCGGCGATCGCCCATGAGGATCACCTTGACATCGAGCGGGATCGGCTCCGGCTCCAGCGAGACGGTGCTGGTGAGGCTCATCATCTGCACCGGCGACTCGATGCGGACCTGCCGGAACTGGAGGGCGCGCTTGAGCCCCTCCCACGCGTACGGGCTGGACAGCACCTTGAGCGCGTCGAGGATGAGATAGCCGCCGTTGGCGCGATGCAGGACGCCGGGCTTGATCAGCATGAAGTCGGTGATCAGGGCGCCCATCATCGACATCTGCTCGACGCGTCCCACGAGGTTGAGATACGACGGGTTGCTCTCGTGGATCACCGGCGCGCCCTCGGCATCGCCGGAGTCGACCAGCACGTTGACCTGATAGCGCCGCAGCGCCGGCGAATGCTGGAACGCTTCGGGGAGGGGCAGGCCGGTGGTCGCAGCCGCCTCGCCGGCCTTCTGCCCGTCCGACTCGAGGAAGTCGTCGAGATGGTCGGCGACGCTCCGCTGCACCGCCGTGAGGTAGTCCACGACACCGGGCAGTTCCTTGTACTTGTCCAGAAGGTCGTCCATGAGGTCGTTGACGACCAGGGCGCTCACATCGTGGTTGAGCTCGCGCAAACGGCTGTTGAACTCGCGCTTCCAGCGCGGCATCTGCAGGAGGACCTTCCGCAGCTCCTCCTGAAGCGATTCCACCTCGCCCTTGATGCGCTTCTGCTCGTCTTCCGGCAGCTTCTGGAACTCCTCCGGCGAGACGACCTCGCCTTCCTTAAGCGGGGCGAAAGCAAGCCCGGTGGGCGTGGTCAGCATGGCCACCCCGCGTTCCTTCGCCCGCTCCTGCAGTTCGCTGAGGCTCTCCTGCTGACGCCCCTGGAACTCCTCCTCCAGCACGCGGCGACGCGTCGTGTACTCCTCGCTCTCGAACGCCGAGGAGAGGCCGCTGCGCAGCTCCTCGACCAGCCGCTCCATGTCTGTCTTGAGCTGCCGGCCCAGACCCTGCGGCAGACGCAGAGCACGCGGGGCGGACGGCGTGTCGAAGTCGTTGACGTAGCACCAGTCGTCGGGAGTCGGATCGGTCGCCGCGCGCTGTTCCACGAAGTGCCGCACGACGGTGTGCTTGCCGGTGCCGCTGGGGCCCAGAGCGAAGATGTTGTAGCCCTGGCGCTCGATGCCGACCGCCAGCTCGATGGCGGCGATGGGCCGCTCCTGACCGATGAACTCCAGCGCGTCCTCGAGGTCGTCGGTGGTGGTGAAGTCCACGTGGTCCAGGGTGCAGCGCCTGCAGAGCGCCTCGGGAGGCAACGATGAGACGGAAGCCACTATGGGGTCCTTTCCACGCTCACTGCGACGAGAGCACGGCACCGTGCCGGCCTTGTCGCCATTCTACGGCACGGTGGTGGAGCGGAGACCCCCAGAGCAAGTGAGGGGTGGCGGCGCGATGCGTCGCCACCCCTCACGTCAGCGCGCGGTCCGCCGGCTCCTACCGCAGCCAGTAGTCCGCACCCCAGCCGTTGTCGATGTTCAGCTTCGCTCCGTTCGTGTAGTTGATGATCCGGTAGGACCATTCGCCGCTGGAAAGTGACTCCCATGCACCGTCCGGGCCACCTGAGGGCGTGAACCTCTCCAGACGGCCGAAGAGGTAGAGCCGCATCGTGCCCTGACCCTGGTACGCCGCGTAGAGCCCCTCCTGTCTCAGCAGACCGTACGTGCTGCCAAGTCGCCCTTCGAGCAGGTACGTATAGCTGCCATCTGCCCGGAAGGTGTAGGACTCCGCCCAACTCCACTCGGGAGTGGTCGCCCAGAATCCCACCAGCCCGCCCGTCAACTCCGGCGCCTGCGAGAGGCTGCCGACGACGCTGACCGCGTCGACATCGACCGTCGTGCCCGAGGCGGCCGGGTTCCTGCTGTTGCTCCACTCCACGACCAGCCTGTGGGCGGCATCCGGGAGGCCCGTCTTGCTGAAGACGGTCTGCCGGTAGGCGGCAACGGCCGCGTAGAGGTCGGCGCCGGGCTGAGCGACGCCGTCGAGCGTCACCTTCAGGACCCCGTAGGCAGGCCCCTTGCTCGCCACCACGTACACCTGTGTCCCCGTGAAGTCGATGATCACGGCGCCGGGACCGTTCACGCTCTTCTGCGTCCCGCCGGAGCAGCTCGAGTTGCCGACGCTGGTCCAGGCGCCAAGGAAGCGCAGACGCGGGTCGGTCTCCTGGTAGAGCGTGCCGGGCAGTGTCGATGCTGCCCCGGTCACAGTGAAGGGCTTCGCGTTGCTGGCCCCCTTCGAGGTCCTCACTCGCACCAGCACCTTGCCGATAGCCGCTTTCGCGGGTACGCGGCAGACGATCCTGGTGGCGCTCCAGCGGACGTAGCGGGTGACCTTGTACTTGCCGAACTTCACAGAGCTGCGGCCGCGCTTCTTGCCGAAGCGCTTACCCGTGATCGTCACCTTGGCAGTGCGCTTGCCCCTGGTCGGCGTGAGCCTGGTGATGCGTGGCGTCCTGGTCACGCGAGCGACGCCGGCGGATGCGAAGGTGGAGACGCCCGTCTGTCCGTCCGTCAGGGCAGGAAGAGGCGATAAGGCACTCCACACGGCGGTCACCGGCTGCACGTCGCCGAAGGCACTCGGCGGTGTACTCGAGGCGGCAAGCGACCGCGCATCGGAGAACAGCCAGGAACCCGACACGGCGACGGCGAGCGCCAGCAGGAGCGGGCCGGTCAGCGACCACCCGAGCCGGCCCGAGCCGGTGCGTACACGGAGGCAGAGCGGGAAGGTCCTTCGGCGTCGGCGCATGGTGCACCTCCCTCAGCCGACGGAGCCCCGCTGCGCCGACGTTCGATCGACGCTCGCCGGCGCGCCGCCGTCACTTCGGAGGCGACGGGCTCCGGTACAAGCTCAACGTAGTCCCACCTCAGAAGTTAGTCAAGAGTGCGCACCACGACGCCGGCGTCACCGGAGCGCTGCTGCCTGAGCTCCTCGACGTACGCCCTGTTGCGCGGGTCCCGGCGCCAGGAGCGCACGATGCTGTAGCCCCACGTCTGGAACATGAGCTTGGCGAAGCGGAACGTGAGCAGGAAGCCCAGCCAGCGCCGCAGCCCGTAGAAGCGCGCGTAGCCCCGGACCATCTCCTTCTGCAGATGGTACGGCGTCATCTGCGCCGGCTGGAAGACCACGTGGAGAGCGTCGTAGTACTCCCAGCGCTTGTCGAAGATGCGCCCGGCGGCATCGATCTCGTCGTAGAAGACGGTCCCGGGCGCCGGCGTGAGGATGTTGAGCATCACCGTGTCGATCTTGTGCTCGAGCGCGAAATCGACGGTGGTGCGGACCACGTCGGGGCCGTCGCTGTCGGCGCCGAGCACGAACATGCCGTGCGACTTGATGCCGTGCTCATGCAGCGTGTGCACGGCATGGATGATGTCGTCGACGCTCTGCGACTTCTCGTAGCCGTCCAGCGTCGCCTGGTTCACCGACTCCAGGCCCAGATAGACCATCCAGCACCCCGAGCGACGCATCAACTCCAGCAGTTCGGCGTCGCGGGTCACGTCGGTACGTACCTGCGCCGACCAGCTGAACTGCAGCCGCTCGTCGATGATCATCCGCAGCAGCGTCTTGAGCCGGCTGCGGTTGGCGGCCAGGTTGTCGTCGTAGAAGAACACGCGCCGCGGCTGCTTCTCCTTGAGCTCGGCGACCACGTTCTCGGCGCTGCGGAAGCGGTACTTCTTGCCGAACATGGCGGTGACAGAGCAGAAGGTGCAGTCGAAAGGGCAGCCCCAGCTCGTCATGATCGGCGTCTGGCGCATGCGCTCGTGCCCGGCGATGAGCGTGAGGTCGGGGAATGGCAGCGTGTCGAGCTCGGGAGTGGCCGGCCGCTTGGGGTTGTGGCTCGCGACGCCGTCCCGGCGATACGAGAGACCGAGGATCGAGTCGAAGGAACGTCTGCCCTCCAGCGCCTCGATCAGCTCGAGCATGAGCTGCTCGCCGCCCTCACCGCGGGCGACGTAGTCGACGTGCTCCAGGGCCTCGTCGGCCAGGAACGTGACGTGCGGCCCGCCGATGACCGTGGGGATGCCGCGCCGGCGCAGCTCGTCGGCGAAGCCGTAGGCCTGGACGACGGTCGAGGTGGTGCTGGAGAAGCCGACCAGGTCGGCCCCGTAGACGTCGTCCCAGTCGATGGGGGCCAGGTCGGCGACGTAGATGCGCACGTCGTGACCCCGCGCCGCCAGAGCGGCCCCGATGGCGGGCAGGCCCAGGCGCGGCAGGTGGACTTTGCTGTAGACATGGGCGCCGGGTGGCGCCGGCTCGATGAGGCGGACCTTCACGGCACCCTCCGACAGGTCGTGGCGTCGGTGCTCTCCTGCGTAGCTTAGACCATGAGCGAGCGCGGGGTTCTCCGCTCAAGCTCTCTGCGGCCCCCGCCGTCTGCGACGGTCCACGGCTGCAACTCGCTCACGGCGTCCCCGGCTACTCCTCTGCACATATGCCAGGTGACGTCGCTGGAGCGCCGGCGTTGCAGGCGGTGTGGGCCGGCAGATACCGCACCGGCCTCGGTCGCCGGCCTCCCGTCTCCACGGTCCGCGGTCACCTCACGTCGTGCAGCTTGACGGCCTGCGCTGCTCCCGACGGGCACAGTCGCTTGAGTGTCCTCACGTAGTCCTTGTTGCGCTGATCACCACACCAGGAATGCAGGATGCTACGTCCCCACGTCACGAACCTGAGCTCCTCGAAGCGGAAGGTGAGCAGGAAGCGCAGCCAGCGTCGCCATCCGTAGAAGCGCGCATAGCCGCGTACGGTCTCCTTCTGCAGATGGTACGACGTCATCCGCTCGGGGTGGAAGACCACATGCAGGGCATCGTAGAACTGCCAGCGCTTGTCGAAGATGCGCCCCGCAGCGTCCAGCTCGGCGAAGATCGACGTGCCGGGCAGCGGCGTGAGGATGTTGAGCATGATCGTGTCGATCTTGTGCTCGAGAGCGAAATCGACGGTGCCGCGCACCACATCGGGCCCATCGCTGTCGGCCCCGAGCACGAACATCCCATGGGTCTTGATGCCGTGCGCGTGGAGCGTCTGCACGGCGTGGATGATGTCGTCGACGCTCTGCGACTTCGCGTAGCTGTCGAGCGTGGCCTGGTCGATCGACTCCAGGCCCACGTAGACCATCCAGCACCCGGAGCGACGCATGAGGTCCAGCAGTTCGGCGTCGCGGGTCACGTCGGTACGTACCTGCGCCGACCAGCTGAACTCGATCCCCTCTTCGATGATCATCCGCAGCAGCGTCTTGAGCCGGCCGCGGTTGGCGGCCAGGTTGTCGTCGTAGAAAAAGACGCGTCGAGGCTGCTTCTGCGCGAGCTCGGCGACCACGTTCTCCGGGCTGCGGAAGCGGTACTTCTTGCCGAACATGGCGGTCACGGAACAGAAGGTGCAGTCGAAAGGGCAGCCCCAGCTCGTCATGATCGGCGTCTGGCTCATCTGTTCCTGACCCTCGATCAGGGAAAGGTCGGGGAACGGAAGGGAATCCAGATCCCCGGTCGGCGGTCGGAGGGCGTTGTGGTGGACGGCACCGTCCCCACGATACGAGAGGCCGCGGATGGTCTCGAGCGGTCTTCGGCCATGCAGCGCCTCGATCAGCTCGAGCATGAGCTGCTCGCCGCCCTCGCCGCGGGCGACGTAGTCGACATGCTCCAGGGCCTCGTCGGCCAGGAAGGTGACGTGCGGCCCGCCGATGACCGTGGGGATACCGCGCCGGCGCAGACCGTCGGCGAGCTCGTAGGCCTGGACGACGGTGGACGTGGTCGCCGAAAAGCCGACCAGGTCGGCCGTGTTGACGTCGTCCCAGTCGACCGGTGCGAGGTCGGCGACGTAGACCCTCACCTCGTGGCCCTGAGCCACCAGGGCGGCTCCGATCGTGGGCAGGCCCAAGCGCGGCAGGTGCACCTTGCTGTAGACGTGCATGCCGGGCGGCGCCGGTTCGATGAGGCGGACCTTCACGGTAAGCCGGCGGCTCGTCGTCTTTCTCCACCAGTCACGGCCTCGATCCCCCTGGAGAGAATCTTCCGGTCTCGCGAGACTCTCTGCCTCCACGGCGACTGTACAACCAAGCTTATCGCCCGGCGCAACAGAGGGTCCAGGCCAAGAGACGGCGGGAGAGGCCGCGGCGATCCTGCGATGGCGGGGCGATCGGGGATGAGCCCATCCCGGGCGCTGCCAGGTGAGGCCGGCGCGCGGTCTGTCACGCCGGTGGGGCGGACGGTCACTGGGGGAACTGGGGAGGACCGTCCGCCCCGTTCGCCGGCTGCACCCAGGGGGGCTGGGTATTGGAAGAGGCGGTCGTGCTCAGGCGGCACAGACCTCGCCGGGTGACCGGCGCGCCCTGTCGGCGTACCGGGTGCGATCGCCGGTCAGCGCCACGGGGCAGGGCGCATGCCGGATGAGGCTCCTGATGCCGCGTTCGGCGCGCCTGCTGCCGCCGACGATGAACGTCTGCCGGTCGGCGACGATGGCGGCGGCATCGAGCTCGGATGCCACCGCGGCGACCTCTCGCGCCGGACCCACCCGCGAGACCGGTCGCACCGCTGCCCGGCTCCTGATCCCCCGCCGCTCCAGGGCCGCCACCGCCCTCCGCGCCGCCGCGGCCGCCTCATCGGGGTCGGCAAGCGGCACGAAGCCGCCGCGGTACCCCAGATACTCGTACTCCACGAGCGCCAGCGCGATGACCTCAGTGCCGGGGCGCGCGAACTCGGCGGCTGAGGCGATGGTCCTCTCGGCGCCGGACGGATCGACTACCGCCACGATCCTGTCTGTCATGACCACTACCTCCTGCTTCGGTTCCTGACTGCAGCATACGGCGGCAGGACGGCAGATACAGGAGGGCTATTGAAGGGTGTTTATGGTGGGTTATATGCTCAGTTCGAGAGGCGTGTGACGCCGCTGTCGCGGCGTCGGCGAAATGGTAGTCAGTGAGGATACTGATATCCTTATTTGACGGCGATGGTGCGCCGTCAGGGCCGCGCCGATGGGGAGGGCACAGCGATGGAAGCAGGCGATCACAACCACGGCTGTGGTGACTCGTCGCCGGGCGTCTCGCGGTTTCAAGCGTTCGTCGACTCGGCCTTCGACGCTTACTACGACTGGCATATCCTGAGCGGCCGGATGGAAGTCTCGGGCCAGCTGGCCAATCTGCTCGGCATCGATGAGGCGTCGCTCCCCACGTCGTTCACGGAGTGGCTCGACCACCTGCATCCCGACGATCGCGAACAGACCCTTACCCGGAACATGGGGGCCGCCATCGCCGGCACCGACTACGTGGGCGAGTACCGGCTGCAGCGCGGCGACGGCTCGTACATGTACGTCCGCGACCGCGGGGTCATCCTCAGGGACGAAGCCGGACGCCCGGCACACATGGTCGGCGCTTTCAGCGACGTGTCGCGGGAGCGAGAGGCGGAGCAGGTCCTGCGCGAAGAGGCGGAGCTCTACGAGACGCTCTTCGGCAACGCCGTGAACCCGGCGTTCCAGATCGCCGCCGACGGCCGCTTCCTCGATGTCAATCAGGTCGGCGTCAGCCTGCTGCAGATCGACAAGGAGACTCTGCTGCGGCAGAGCGTCAGCTCGGTCTGGGGGCCGGAGGCGATGGCCGCCGTGCGCGCCTCGCTGGCGAGCGACGCCCCGGCGACCACCGTGGAGCTCGAGTTGACCATCGGCGACCTGCCGAAGGCCCTTGCCGTGACGCTCTTCCCCTGTCGCTTCCGCGGCGAGCGTACCTGCTTCGCTCTCTGCACCGATGTCACGGCGCACCAGACCCTGCGCCGCGCGCTCGAGGAATCGGAGGAGATGCTGCGCCGGCAGGCCGAGTCGCTCGAGGACGCCAACGCGGCGCTGCGCGTGATCCTCGATCAGCGCAACCGGGACCGGGAGGAGCTGGAGCGGACCATCCGCGAGAACCTCGAGACCCTGGTGCTCCCGCTCCTCGATCGGCTGCAGCCACACCTCGACGAGCCGGAGCGGATCTGCCTCGAGGCGGCCGTTCGCAACCTGCGCGAGCTCACGCGACCGTTCATCGGCACGGCCTCTCAGGGCACAGACGCGCTTCTCACGCCGCGCGAGCGCGAGATCGCCAACCTCGTCCGCCTCGGCCGGACGTCGAACGAGATCGCCGAGGCGCTGTACATCTCACCGACGACGGTCGCGCACCACCGCAAGAACCTGCGCCGCAAGCTCGGCCTGCCGCCGCGCGGCGTGCGTCTTGCCTCACACCTCGCCCAATCGGCGGCGATTCAGCCCGACACGCCTGCAGAAGAGGACTCGTCTTCCCGCAGTCCGGACCGTGCCCACTCGGCGCACGCAGTCCCGATCAGCGCACGTGGCGCCAGTCGAAGATGAACCGGATCATCGCCGGCAGCAGGTCCCGGGGAAAGCCGGCGTGGGCGCGCAGAAAGGCTTCTTCTTCGCGCGACCACCGCCATCGGCCCGCCGGCACGCGGTCCTTCCCCGCCCAGTAGTAGTCGCTGTTGCCGTGTACGAATCGGACCGCGTCATGGTATGCGTCCACGAAACCCCTGGACTCGTCGCGGCACACCGACATCGACACGTCCGGATGGTGCTTGTGGATGGTCTTGACCGCCCGTTCCTTGTCCCCGCCGCATCTCCTGTGTCTCACGTACTTCCTGACGACGTAGAGAACACGCTCCTGGAAATCCATGGTCTCTTCAGCGGTCGTTGTCAGTCGTGAGCGAACGCTGCCACGGGAATGCGATCGACGCGGATCCTGCCTTCGTGCGCGCCGGCCTGGCCGCCAGATCCCGCTCCGAGGAGCCGCGCGCAACAGTCGCCATCGTAATACGATATCCGCCGGCAGCGACCCCGGCTCCCCGGAAGGAGATCCACATGCCACGAGTGTCCCTGGACGCGACCGCACCTGAGTTCACCTTGCCCGACTTCTCCGGCCGCCCCGTCAGCCTGTCCGACTATCGCGGCCGCAAGAACGTGCTGCTGGTCTTCAATCGCACGTTCACCTGACCGTTCTGCCGCCGGCATATGGCGCAGTTGCGTCATGACTACACGGAGTTCGTGAAGCGCGACGTCGAAGTGGTGGTGGCCGGCCCCGAAGACGCTCGCGCCTTCGCCGACTACTGGCGCAAGGAGTCCCTGCCCTTCGTCGGCCTGCCCGACCCTACGCATAGCGTGCTCAAGCTCTACGGACAGGAAGTGAAGCTGTTCAAGCTGGGGCGCATGCCGGCCCAGGTGCTCATCGACAAGGCCGGTGTCGCCCGCTTTGTACACTACGGGCACGACATGAAAGACATCCCCGAGAACGAGGAGATCCTGGCTCTGGCCGACGCCGTCAACGCCTCCGCCGACACCCCGGCGAGGAGCGATGTCGGCGATGCCCCGGCAAGGACAGACGACTAACGGAGGACGTACCGTGACACATGAAGATGCCGGCCACTACGGCGCCAAGCACCCGTCCGGGACAACGTGCGATCCCGCCGTCGTCGCCGCGGTCAGAGAGAGGATGATCGGCGACACGATCACCTGTACGGCCGCGCACGAGGCGGCGAAGGCCTGCGGCGTCGCGCCGGCGGAGGTCGGCAGAGCAGCCGACCTGCTCGAGTGCCGTCTCAGCGAGTGCCAGCTCGGCCTCTTCGGCTACTCGCCGCAGCGCCGCATCGTGGAGCCGGCGGAGGAGATCACCGCGGAGCTGCGCGAAGGGCTCACCGGCGCCGCCACGGACGGGAGGATCAGCTGCGCCGCATGCTGGGCGATCGCCGACGCGCTGCGCATCGAAAGGATGGCGGCAGCGGCCGGCTGCGAGCTCCTCGGTCTCAAGATCACGCAGTGCCAGCTGGGGGCGTTCTGAACGTGGTCCGAGTGATGCGATCGCCGCCGACGTTGGTCCTCGGGGGAGCGGCGCCTCGGCGCCGCTCCCCCGACTGGCTACTGCTGCTGCCAGACCACCTCGTCGAAGGTGAGGGTGCCGTCCTTGAAGGTGCCGGACTCTGACTCCGTGGCGCCGCCGTCGCCCATCATCTCCAGCGTCACGGTCTCACCCTCGACCGTGTACGTGCCCTGGATGCCGACGCTGCCCATCGTCTCGCTGGTGCCCTCGAGCAGGAACTCGCCGCCGTCCTGAAGGCTCAGGGTAAGACCCTTCATGGCGTCGTCGCCGGAGACGTACGAGTAGTCACCCTGTACCCCGCCGCCTCCGCAGGCCGCCAGCATCATCACCGCGACAAAGACCACGCACGTCACCATCGCCATCGCCCAGCGCTTCACTCGGACCTCCCTCGACTGGGTCGCGCGGGTCGCGACCTCGGGCGGCATGCTATGGGACGGGTGACGCACGACGCAAAGACGCACGACGCAAAGACGATGGATCTCACGACAGACGCTGTACTATCAATGCATTCACGTACCGGGCGAGGTGGTCATGCGGCAGATCTCGGACGGCCTGCGACACTCGTGTCGACGTGCCGGCCCTGCTCCCGTCTCCCCCTGCCGCGATCGCCCGTCCACCGACGCAGGAGCTGACCATGCGACCGTCAACGAGGAAGCCGAGCGGCATCCGGGTCGCGCTCCGCGCGACGTGTTCGGCGGTGATCGCCGGTGCAGTCCTCGCCGCCGCCATGGCGGCGACTGCGTCGCCCGCCGGGGCAAGGGTGGGAGTCGGACCCGTCCCGCGGATCGCCGGTATCGCGCCGGAGAGCAGCCGTGCAGCAGCCCTCGACGTCGTCCCCACCTGGACGCGCACCATCGACGCCCCCAACGCGGTCAGCGACGTAGCGGCCGGGGGTCTGCGGACCGTGTATACGACCGGTGCCGCCAAACGCGGTGGATCCAGCGTGCTGCACATCGCCAAGTACGTCGACGGCAAGCGTCGCTGGCAACGCTACTACGACAGCCCCCGTCACGCGTATGAGTCGGGCTCCGTGATCGCGGTACGGGGAAAGGCCGTCTACACCGGCGGCATCCGGCAGACGGCCGCCGGCAGCGAGCTGCTGTTCATCCGCTGGAACAGGACCGGCAAGCGAGTGTGGACCCGAACGTACAAGCCGGGTGCTCGCAGATGGGTCATGCCTATGGACATCGGGGTGGACGATGCCGGGAACGTCACGGTGCTCGGCCTGACCACGGTCAAGACCGGCCGCGGCGATATCGTCCTGCTCAGCTATGGATCCGATGGCTCACGGCGCTACGTCCGCCGCTACGACGGTCCGGCGCACCGCATGGATCTGCCGGCGCAGATGGTACTCGACTCCGCCGGTCGCGTCTACATCGCCGGGTACAGCGAGTCCCGCGTGGGGTACGACGGCCTGATCATCAAGTACTCCCGGTCGGGCAAGCGGCTCTGGCTGCGGCGCTACGACGGCGCCGTTGGCGGCGACGACATGCTTACCTCGCTGCGGCTGCGACCCGGCGGTGGCGTCTACGCCGCCGGCTTCACCACGGGTGGACACACGGGTATCAACGGGCTGCTCCTCGCCTACACCGCGGCCGGCAGGCGGCTCTTCGCGACCGAGGAGCTGGGTGGCACCGACGAGACGTGCGACCAGGTGTTCAGCGATCTCGAGCTACTGCCCGGCGGCGACGTCATCTGCGGCGGGGCGGAGAACACGGGAAGCTGGGATCGCTTCTACGCCATCTACGGCAGAACGGGGAGGCTGAGCCGGCGAGTGACCATGCCGGGAGCCTGGCGCGACAGGATCGCAGCCATTGCCAGGGATGGGCAGGGAGGAGTGATCCTCACGGGGAGAGTGGGGACCGGCGAGTCGACCGCACAGGTCTACACCGAGCGCATCCGCGCGGGCGGGACGAACTGGACCTGCCTGTGGCCCGCCGCACCGGCGACGGACTACCAGGGCGAGAAGATCGCCGTCAGCGGCATGAACGTCTACGTGGCAGGAACCTTCGAGGCCGGAGGATACCCCGGCGGGGTCCTCCTGGGCCACATCTACTGATCGCAGACGCCCGACATCAGACGGTGATCCTGCTGTCAGCCGAGCGTGGCGCGGGCCGTGGCTGTGAGGCGACTCCCTGGGGAGGCTCCCCGTCGCCGCGCGTCCCGACCTCCTCGTTCGCCTCGCCCTCGCCGCACACCCCTGCCTGCTCGCGCGCCCTAGCGTCCTCGCGCGCCTCGGCCTCGGCAGGCGCCTCGAACACCTCGACGACCGGCACATCCGGCAAGGGAGCGAACAACTCGTTCTCGGCGACTTCCCGGTGCAGGTAGCGGCTCTCCCAGATGTCGCCGACGATCGCCTCGAACTTCCGGTCGTACGCCACCAGCCCGCGCGTGTACTCGGCGTCCACCAGCGTCTCGGCGGCGTTGGCATCGGTCGGCTCCGGCTGGTACTGCACCAGCAACTGCTCCAGCTCGTCGTGATGGTCGCGATTGGGGCACGGGGCGATCATGTTGCGGCCGTCGGCGACGTAGTCGTACTGCCACTGGCGCACGGCCTGGAAGAACGGCTCCTGCCACACGTCGTTGAGCGTCTTGCCCTGCGCGTACGCGTCGCGGATGTTCACCGGCGAGTACGGCGTGAACACGCACGGCGTCACGGCGCCGTTCCAGTCGATGTAGAAGTAGCCACCCAGCCCGTGGCCGCCGGCCGAGATGCAGCCGTCGACGCACGTCCCGTGGTTCCAGAAGTCGGGCATGAAGAACTCCCGCTCCCGCACGATGTCCCACGAGCGTCGCCACATCCACGCGCGCTGCTCGGGGGTCGGCATGAGGTCGAGGGTGAACGAGCGCCCGATAGGCATGTAATGAAAGATGAAGGCGAGGAGGGCGCCCTGCTCCATGATGAAGTCGATGAACTCCTCCGAGAGGATCTCTTCCACGTTGTGGCAGGTGGCCGTCAGCGAGACGCCGAAGGGCACCCGGTCCCGATTGAGCCGTTCCATGCTCTCCATGACGCGGTCGAACACGCCGTCACCGCGACGCGCGTCGGTGAGCTCCCGGAATCCCTCCACCGACAGGCAGAGCAGCGCGTTGCCGGCCTCGGCAAGCCGCTTGCTGGCGCGGTCGTCGATGAGGGTGCCGTTCGTGTAGACCATGAAGAAGCAGTCCTGGTGCTTGTCGAACAAGTCCAGCATGCCCTTGCCCTCGGAGCGGTAGGCGAACGGCTCACCACCGCTGATGACGAAGAACCGCTCTCCCCACAGGCTCTTGGCCTCTTCCATGATGCGGTCGACGAGGCTCCACTCGAGGTGGTTCCGCTTGTCGTCGGAGTCGGAGTAGCAGCCCGGGCAGTGCAGGTTGCAGGCCTTCCCGGGGGCGATGAGCAGGAAGCTCGGCGCCCGCTTGCCGAAGGCCTCCTGGAACTGCTGCTGCTGTTCCGGATCGCCGCGATCGATGAAGAGCGTCTTGACGAGCACCTGCAGCAGGCCGCGCAGGTAGGCGTCCGAGAAGTGCTTGCCCTTCAGGCCACGATAGAGCGACTCCGTGATGGCCATCCCCATGGCGATGCGGTCGTCCTGGACGCTCGGGAGAAACGGGGAGGCGGGGTCTGAGCGGGAAGCCCTGAGCATGTCGAGCAGGCGCTTCTTGACTTCATGCACCACGAACTTCTGAAGCAGTGGGTTCTTGGCGAGCCAGACCAGCTGCGATGGGGAAGCCGTCGACAGCCTCCGCACCATGAACTGCATCGTCTTGGACGTCGACCCGTTGTCTGCCATGGCGCCTCCCCCTCAACGACGAATACGACCGGACCTGAGGACGTGCCCGCGTTCTACCATCGTCACCCCCTGGAGGGAATGGCCACCGATTCCAGACGTACCCAGTCTACCAAAGGGGTGCCCGGAGTCCACGGATGTGGCCGTACGCGCCGGTCGTGAGATCATGCCACTGTCGGATCTCCGGCGGCTCGCCCAGCGGCCCCTGCCGGGGTCGCGGCCCTTCTTTGGGTCATGCCCCGTCCCCGGTCCATGGCCCTTCTCCGGGTCGGATCCCTTCTCCGGGTCACGGCCGGGGTCGCGGTCCCTCCCCGGAACGCGATCGCTCCTGATGCGGCGCCAGCTCGGCGCCGGCGCGATGCAGGGCCCGGGCGCCGTACCGTGCGCGCACGCGGTCGACCGCATCGTCGCAGGCACGCTCACGCCAGGGCTCGTCGAGCGCGAGCTGCTCCGCCTCGTCGCTGAGGCCGCTGAGCGTGAGGCCGAGAAGGCGCAGGCGCTCGCCGGGCCGCTGCGACTCCCGCAGCAGCGCCAGCGCGGCGTCGTAGATGACCCCGGTGGCGGTAGTGGTGGCGGACAGGGTGCACTGCCGCGTCCTGGTATGGAACGCCGCGTCGCGCAGCTTGATGGTCACGGTGCGGCAGGCATGACCGCCGCGACGCAGATCGGCGGCCGCTCGATCAGCGAGGTCCAGCAGCGTCGCCTGCAGCAACTCCGGTACGTGGATGTCGTCGGCAAAGGTCACCTCGCGCGACACCGATTTGGGGGCCGCGGAGCCGTGGCGTACAACGTCGTCGCGGCCCCCGAAGGCGCGCTCCCTGAGCGCCTCGGCCGCCGAGCCGAAAGAAGCCTCGAGCAGCGGCACAGGCACGTCCTGGAGGTCGCCGACGGTGGCGATACGGAGGGAGCGCAGACGCTCCTGGGCTGCCGGCCCGATGCCGGGGAGCGCCCTGACCGGCAGAGCGCGGAGACGGCCGCTCACATCGTTCCCGCCGAGCGCGGTGAGGCCGCCGGGCTTCTCCAGCCCGGCGGCCAGCTTGGCCAGCAGCCGGGTGGGGCCGATGCCGATCGAGCAGGAGAGGCCGAGCTCGGCCTGCGTGAGCCGCTGGATCTCGGCGGCGATCTGCCGCGGCGTGCCGAAGAGGCGCCGGCTGCCGGTGACGTCGAGGAAGGCCTCGTCGATCGAGACCGGTTCAATGAGCTCGGTGAAGCGGCCGAAGAGGGCCAGCAACTGCCGGTGCGCGGCGCGGTAAGCCGCCATGTCGACCGGCAGGAAGACCGCCTGCGGGCAGAGGCGTTGCGCCTGCGCCATCGGCATCGCCGTGCGCACACCGCAGGCGCGCGCCTCGTAGGAGGCGGTACTCACCACGCCGCGACTCTCGGCCCGGCCGCCGACGACGACCGGGCGGCCGCGCAAGCTCGGCCGCCGGGCCTGCTCCACCGAGGCGAAGAAGGCGTCCATGTCAATGAGGAGGAGGTCGCGCATCGTCGCCGCTCATCCTGCGCCTTCCACGGTGGGTCTGTCGAGAGACATGGTGGAGCGATGAGCAGAGCCACCGGCAAGCCGTCGCGCCGGTCGATCGCCACAGCATCGGCAGATGTAGCTTCCTAGGCTCCGCAGTCGTCAGCGCCGGCCAAGACGCTCTACGAGCGCACGAAGTCCTCTCCGTCGGGACCCTCGCGACCGAGGTCGGGTGCCGCAGCCTTCGGTCGGCCGGCGCGGAAGACGAGCCAGGCGCCGAAGAGGACACCGACGGCCGCAACGAGCGTGACCAGACCCGGTCGCTCACCCAGCAGGGCCACGGCGAGCGGCACCCCGAAGAGCGGCTCGGTGAACTGCATGGAGGCGATGCGGCTGATGCCTCCCTTGGCGAGCGCCCAGTACCAGCCGATGTAACCGAGCACCGAAACAAGGACGGCGAGGATCAGGACGGAGCCCCACGCGGCGGCGTTTGCCTGCGGCAGGCCGCCGCTGAGGAGCAGCCACGCGAGCAGCGGCAACAGCAGCACGGATGCGCCCGTGATGCCCCACAGCGTGGTCGGCACCGCCGCATACCCGCGCTGCGAGAGCCGCGCCCCGATCACGTAGCCCATCGCGCACACCGTGGACGCGGCGAGCACCAGCAGGTCGCCCAGCAGGCTCGCCTCTTCCCCAGCATCGTGTCGTCCCGAGAGGATGACGACGGCCGTGCCCGCCAGCGCTATCACGCACCCGACGACCCACAGGGCGGACACGCGGCGGCGCTCCAGGATCGTGCCGAACAGGCTCGTGAGCACGGGAAGCATCGCGAAGATGAGCGTACCGTGCACGGCCGAGGTCATGTCCTGGCCGAAGGCGAAGATGAGGGGGAAGCCGATGTACGCCGCGAACCCGGTGAAGGCAAGCAAGCGGCGCTCGTGGCGGCCGGCGGGAATCTTCTTCCGCGTGAGCAAGGCGAGTGGCAGTGCCAGGCACCCGCCCAGCACGGTACGCAGAACACCGACGAGCAACGGGTCCATCTGATTGGCCGCGATCTTGGTGAAGACGGCGGTACCGCCCCAAACGACCATCACGATCAGCGCCACGGCAAGGGGCAGCGCCAGCTGTTCGTTCCCGTGTCTTGGGGGAGTCTTCAGTGCCGGTCCGACCCTTGAAGGTCTTGGTGCAAGCCACCGATGTCGTCTCGCCGCAGGTGCGCTGCAGGCGCACCGCGCTGGTGACCTAGCATCTCGCTGCAGCCGGTGCTGCCCGGGAGGAGCGCCGGGCCACGTCCCGTCGATTGACGCGGGTCGTCCCTGGTGCGAAGCAGGAGGAGTCCCGCTTCAGCTTGAGCTCCGAGAGGGCCACTCGGTCGTCCTTTCGCGCCGGCGACTGGCCACTGGCGGATCGTCGCCTCCGGCCCGAGTCGTGCCTGAGAAGGTAGCTCATCACTCCTGCCCACGCAACGAGCATCCAGGCGCGACCTACCCCGCCTGCGGTAGTCGCATCTTCCCAACGGGAGCGGAATCCTACCGCCGCCTCCAGGAATCGCCCCCGTTCGACGTCACATACGTTGCCCGCTTGCTCGTCACCAGGACACCACGGGACCCGCTAGTGAAGTGGATGCCCGACACACTCAAAGCAGAGGCGACGGTCAGGTCGACGCGTTGCCAAGTCGCCCCAGCATCTCGCGAGCGGAACAGGCGAGACCTGTCACTCGTCCATTCGTTGTCGGCTCCGACCGCGAAGACCGCTTTGGAACCGACAAGGTCCACTCTGTAGAGTGCCGCCGGCCACGGAAGCGCACAGACCCGCCATGTCTTGCCGCGGTCGGTGGTCATGCAGATCGGGGCGTGAGAACCAGTCTCGTACTGTGCGTAACCGACCGCACAGCCAAAGCGTCCTGACGCATCGATATCAGTGAAGCCTCCCCATGCTCCAGAGGGCTTCGGGCTCCAGCGCTGGCCACCGTTGACTGTTCTGTAGAGGCTCTTGCTCGCTGCACCACCGTAGCCGAAGCCAGCCACCAGACCAACGCTGCGAGAGAAGAAGCACACCGCCTCACCAAACTCGTACCTCGATTGCGGTGGCATGAGCTGTCTCTTCCACTTCTTGCCGCCGTTCGTTGTCCCCAGCACGATGGTCTGTTGTCCAACGACCCAGCCGTGTCGGCGGTCGATGAAGTCGACGTCCACAAGATCGCGTCTGGTTCCCGACTTGCGTCGCACCCAGTGACGCCCACCATCCTTCGTGGAGAGGATGAGGCCGTTGTTTCCCACCGCCCAACCGTGACGAGCATCGACGAAGTCGACGGCACGAAGATGTGACTTCTTGTTGGCACGGTACTGGCGCTTCCAGCTCTTGCCTCCGTTCGTACTCCTGTAGATGCCATCGCCAGCGGCGAAAAACAGAATCCTCGAGGAGACAAAGGCCACACCGTCGGCACCAGCCGTCGTGACATCAACCTCAAAGATGATCGCCGGGGTGGCGAGGCCAGCTAGGGCAACAAGGAGGGGCACAGTCAGTCGGCGCCATCGGCTCCCGCATATACTCAGACTCGCCATTTTCACAATGCGGCACTCCTGCGTTCGGGTGTTTCAGTGCGCGACCATGACGGCACCCATGTGGTCCAGTCGTTGGTGCTCATTGCTGACTCCAAGCCCTGCACCCCACGTTCCGCGGAGGCTGACCTAGCGCCAGCGCTTTCCGAGCAAGACATAGACGGCGCCACCAGCGAGCCATGCTGGGCACTTGGCCGTGACTGACCCACGCACTCTCCACACACCGTCCACCTTGAGGTAGACGAACCATCGCTTGTTGCGCTTCCGGATCCGGCCTTCCCATGCTGCCGGGTAGTCGCTGCTGTTTGGCCCCATCCACCATCCGCTCGAGCCGACACGCTGTGCGTAGGCTGTTGGACGTGCGCCGGTAGCCCGCGAGGCAGAGATAAGCCAGGCGTCCATTCGTGCGTAGCGAATCCAGCCTCTCTTGACCCGATCCCGGCCCAGCACCCAGTGCCTGACCGACGAATAGGCCTTTCCACCGGTGCGCGCGTAGCCCAGCTTCGTTCCCGAAGCGTTTCGCACCACCCATGTGCCAGCCTCAGCTGAAGCCGCGGTAGAACAGCAGATCATCAGGACTACTGCTGCAATCATGGTGCCGCATCGGACGGCGCCCCACAGTTGACCGTGTGTCACATGACCCTTCTTCCTGTGATCACCAAGCACGTCGCTCAGTAGATCTCCTTCGCACAGGCGTCAGAGACTCCCGACGCAGCGAGACGCTCAGCCGCGCCCTCGGCCACGGCGCGAGTGGCGTAAAGGCCAGCACAGACCACCCAGACCTCTTGGCCGGGCTTCCCTAGATTGGCGTAGTCGATGGTATTGAGCACTGCGGTAGGAAAGTCCATGGCACGTACCCGCTCTGCATCAGCCCGTGCGACCGCATAGTCTTCGGCTGCATAGAAGAGAACGCGCCCCACCCTCCGCTCGGCTGAGGTGCCGCTTGGGCTGTTTCAACAGGTGCAGGACTCGGTGTCGGACGATGCTCTCACCCAATTCGTGCAGCTGCGCGATATGGCTTCTGATCTTCACCACCGTGTCACGCAAGTGCTGATGGGCAATCTCCACGACGACCCCCTCCCGCCGCTCACATCGATAGACTACCTTCTTCGGCGTCGCCGTGTCTGATCGGATGACGATCGAGGCGCCGGCATGGGGGTCCGCCCGGCGCAAGAAGGCCGTCTAGTGCTGCTGAGGGCAGCGCGCCGTCGTGTGCCGTTCGGTGTGCGGGCGTGAGCGCGCGTCTCGGTGTCAGAATGTCAGCATCTCGTCGGCGGCAAGAGAACAGGCCCTGGAGGCGGGGCGCCATATGCGCCATATGCAGGCACTTTGGTGCCCCCGGCAGGACTCGAACCTGCGACACCAGGTTTAGGAATCCGGCCGCAAGCGTGCCGGACGATAGCCGGCTAGACAGGATCGTGCTGCACAGTCCGCGTCCTCGCCCGAACCAGATGATGGTCTGTGCTTACTCATCGCCCACCGTGGTGAGTCGTCTCGTCGGCGAGACGTCGGCAGACGCGAGATCGTCACCACCGCGACCTGACTTGGCCGAATCGCCCTGACGGTGTCGATAGCCACCAAAGCCCCGCTTCTCTACTGTGGCCGGCATGGTGCCGACGCTTCACTGCTCGAGCGGCCCATAGGCCTCCATCTTCACGTCGTCAGCGACCGCGTAGCTCATGTCGGTGCAGGCGGCGATGTCGTCGAGCGTGTAGCCGCAGGCCACCTCCTCGAGTACGAACCCCTTGTCGGGATAGCGACGAAAGAGCGCCCGCTCGGTGATGATGACGTCGCACTCCTTCGCTCCGGTGAGCGGGAAGGTGCACTTCTTCATGAGCTTGCTGGTGCCGTCCTTGGCGCAGTGCTCGGTCACGATGTGCACCACTCTGGCGCCGGTGATGAGGTCCATGGCGCCGCCCATGCCGGCCAGCATCTTGCCGGGGATCATCCAGCTGGCGATGTTGCCCTCCTCGTCGACCTGCAGGGTGCCGAGGAAGGTCGAGTCGAGGTGGCCGCCGCGGATCATGCCGAACGAGGTGGCCGAGTCGAAGTAGCTGCCGCCGCAGATGAGCGTGATCGGCGAGTTGCCTGCGTTGGCCCGGTCGCGATCCTCGCAGCCCGGCTCGGGGCGCGGACCGACCCCGACGGCGCCGTTCTCGGTCTGGATGATGACGTCGACGCCCTGCGGGACGTAGTTGGCGATGAACGTCGGCAGGCCGATGCCGAGGTTGATGATCTGCCCGTCGCGGAGCTCGCGCGCGGCGCGCGCGGCGATGACCGCCTTGGCCTCAGACATTGTTGATCGCCTCCTCGCGCAGCACGCAGT
>DIWP01000003.1 GCA_002423545.1 Thermoleophilia bacterium UBA6103 | reverse complement strand
ACAGCTACATCGTCTACGGCCCGCTGTGGGCCGGCGTCACCTCGCTCGTCTTCGAAGGCCTGCCGACCTCCCCCGAGCCGGACCGCTACTGGGCCGTCTGCGAGAAGCACAGCGTCAACCGCTTCTACACCGCGCCGACGGTCATCCGCATGCTGGCCGGCCAGGGCAACGAGTGGACCGACAAGCACCCGATGAAGGACCTCGACTGGCTGGGCTCGGTCGGCGAGCCGATCGACCCCACCGCCTGGGAGTGGTACTACACCAACGTCGGCAAGGGTCGCGTGCCCCTCTGCGACACGTGGTGGCAGACGGAGACCGGCGGTCACCTGATCTCGCCCCTGCCGGGCGCCACCACCCTCAAGCCGGGCTCGGCCGGACGGCCGTTCCTGGGCGTCAAGACCGTCGTCCTCGACGAGAAGGGCGAGGAGCTCGGTCGCGGTGAAGACGGCGCCCTCTGCATCACCCAGCCGTGGCCGGGCATGATGAAGGGGATGTGGGCCGACCCCGAGGGCGCCCGCTTCAAGGACGTCTACTTCAGCATGTATCCCGGCATCTACTTCTCCGGCGATGGGTGCATGATCGACGAGGACGGCGACCACTGGCTGCGCGGCCGCATCGACGACGTGGTCAACGTCTCCGGTCACCGGCTCGGCACCGCCGAGATCGAAGCCGCCCTCATCACGTCACCGGCCGTCTCCGAGGCCGCGGTGGTCGGCTTCCCGCATCCGGTCAAGGGCACCGGCCTGTACGTCTACGTCACGCTCAAGGGCGACGCCGAAGGCAACGACGACATGCGCAAGGAGCTCGTGATGCACGTGCGCCAGATCGTCGGTCCCATCGCCAGCCCCGACAAGATCCAGTTCACGCCGGCCCTGCCGAAGACCCGTTCGGGCAAGGTCATGCGCCGCATCCTGCGCAAGATCGCCGAGGGTCGCGGCGACGAGCTCGGCGACGTGAGCACGCTGGCCGACCCGAGCGTGGTCGACGAGCTGCGGGAGAACGCTCAGGTCTGAGGCCACCCCTCGATCTGCGGCGCCGAGTGATACCGCCGCCGGTCGGCGGGGGGATCGAAAGAGAGGGACGGCGGGCATCTGCCCGCCGTCCCTCTCTCGTTCACGGCAGGTGTGCCGTCGATTGACGTTGCACCGGACAGAAGCGGGAGGATCGACGATGACAGTTGCCAAGACCGTTGCCGCGCTGTGCATGGTGACCATGGCCGCGGCGCTCATCTGGGGCTTCACAGCCGGCGACTTCTTCGCCGAAGGCCGGGTCATCTTCTCGACGACGTGGGGGATCGTCTCGATCATCGACGTCTACGTCGGGCTCACCCTGTTCTCGGGCTGGATCGTCTTCCGCGAGAGGTCAGCCGTCCGCATCGTGCCGTGGATCGTGGCGCTGATCGTGCTCGGCTTCTTTGCGGCGAGTCTGTACGCGCTGATCGAGCTGCAGAGAAGCGGCGGGAGCTGGCGGCGGTTCTGGATGGGCGCGCGTGCCGCGGACACGGCCGGACGCCCGGCCGAGCTCTGAGAACCGGCCTCGGCCGGCGGCGCAGTCAGGCCACGGCTCCGAGTCGAGCTGTGCGGCGGAGACCCCCGCGTGCTCAGGGGTCGGAGACGATCTCCAGGAGCGGATCCGGCGGCGGGTCCCACACCGCCGCGCGCAGCGACTCGTCGTCCTTCAGGTACAGGCCGAACCAGTCGCTCAACAGCCGCCGCGTGAGCGCGATCTGCCGTGCCGACGGCAGGCTGCCGCGGTCGCAGACCGCCGGCGGCCGGTCGAGGAAGCCACAGTGCGAGCCGCCCTCGATGACCACGAGCTGCCGGGGCGTCGGCGTCGCCAGGTAGAGCGGCCGCTGGAACGCCTGGACCATGGCGATGGCATCCTCGCTGCCGGCGATGAACTGCACCGGCGCCCCGATCCGCCGCAGCAGGTCCCGAGAGGACGGCCGGGTATCGGCGGCCGCCAGCGTGCTGACGGCGACGATGCGCCGGTCTCGGGCGGCGGCCAGCAGCGCACAGCCGCCGCCCATCGAGTGGCCGCTGACGCCGAGACGCCCGCCGTCGACCGCCTCGAAGAGGAGCGATCCCGGCTCATCGCCCTGCGCGACCGCCCAGTCCAGCGCCGCCCGAAGCTCGTCGGCGAAGTCGCTGTGGTCGGGCAGCAGGCCGGTCTGGGAGGTCGGCGCGACCACGATGAAGCCCTCGGCCGCCAGTGCGTCGAGCGTCGCGGCGTAGAACGACACCCGGGCCAGATACCCGTGGCCGAAGGCGATCACCGGATAGGGGCCGTCCTCGGCATCGACCGCGGCCGCCGGTCCGCCTTCATCGGCTGCCGCCTCTCCGTCGATCACCGCAGCCGGGTAGAAGACCCGCACGCCGAGCATCCCCGCCGGTCCCTCGATCTCGACGGTGGCCCGGCCGGCGACCGCCGTCGTGGAACCGCTGCCGGCATCGGGAGACGAGCCGGAGGTCCCGTCGCCGCTCGCGCCGCCGTCACCGTCCGCACAGCCGCTCAGCGCGGTCATCGCGACGACCGATGCGGCGAGGAGCAGCGCGACGAGCCGTCTTGAAAAGACCCCCGGCACGACGGTCATGCTCTGCGGTACGTTCCGGACACGGCGCCTCATGATCCCCCTTCCCGGCTCACGCCGTCGATCATGCCACAGGTGCGCGCCGTCGCCGACAGCGTTTCGCGTTCCGGCGACCAGCAGGGGAGGCGCCATCGCCGCCCGCGTTTCGCCTCCGACCGTGCCGGGCAGAGCTTCCGTAGGGCACACCCGTCAAGGGAGGCCGCATGCACAGCGTCGAGCGTTCGGTCGTGGTCGACATCCCGATCGCCGAGGCCGACCGGGAGTGGACGCGGTTCACCCTGCGCACCACCATCGGTGAGCACAAGGTGACCTCACCGGAGCAGGAGTGGTCGCTCAGCGACGAGATCGAGCACGAGGCACACGTGAGCTTCCACCAGCTCGACGATGGCCGCACACGTGTCACCGTCAGGGTCGAGTATCCGGGCGACGAAGCCGCCGGGGTCGCCATCCTTGAGCATGTGGCACGGGAGCTGGAGGAGTTCCGCTGGGCGGCGCAGTGCGAGCCCGGGCCGGCGTCGCCCGGACCGGAGCCACCCGGACAGGCGCCGCACTGACGATCGTCGTCCCTCTCCGCCGACAGGCCCGCGTGGACAACGCACCGGCCGGCTGCCCGCCACGGCGCACGAGCGACTCACAGGGCGCTCATACTCCATGGCGTATACTCACACGGGCAAGGTGAGCCGTCGGTGCGCCCCGTGCCGCACGCATGCGGCACACCTTCGGCGCCGCGTCAGCCGGTCCGCGACGCTTCTGTCGCGCCGTCACCTCGCCCACCGGAGAAGGTGGCCGTCGCGTACCCCCGCCTCGCTGCCACAGGTAACGTCCCGCAAGACAAGGCGGTAGCAGCATGAGCACGCGCAACCTGGACAGGCTCTTCGACCCGCGCAGCATCGCCGTCATCGGCGCGTCCAACAAGAAGGGCTCGGTGGGCTACATCCTGCTGCGCAACCTCATCGGCGCCGAATACGACGGCATCGTCTTCCCCGTGAACCCCAAGGCGCCGTCGGTGCAGGGCATCCAGGCGTACGCATCGATCGGCCAGGTGCCGCGCAAGGTCGACCTGGCAGTGATCGCCGTGCCGGCGCAGCACGTGCCCGGCGTGGTGCGGGAGTGCGGCGAGGCCGGCGTCGCCGGCGCCGTGATCGTCTCGGCCGGCTTCAAGGAGACCGGCAAGGAGGGGCAGAAGCTCGAGGACCTGGTGGTCAGCACCGCCGGCTCGTACGGTCTGCGCATCATCGGCCCCAACTGCCTCGGCTACATCCGGCCCGGCCTCAACCTGAACGTCACCTTCGCCCACGTGATGCCCGAGCCGGGCCGCGTCGCCTTCTTCAGCCAGAGCGGCGCCCTGGGCACGGCTATCCTCGACTGGGCGACCGCCAACAAGGTCGGCTTCTCCGCCTTCGTCAGCGTCGGTTCCATGGCCGACGTCGACTTCGGCGACCTCATCGACTACTACGGCGCCGACCGGCGCACCAGTTCGATCATCATGTACATCGAGGCCATCACCGACGCGCGCAAGTTCATGAGCGCCGCCCGCCACTTCGCCAAGACCAAGCCGATCATCGTGGTCAAGAGCGGCCGCACCGCCCGCTCCGCCCTGGCGGCCGCCAGCCACACCGGCGCCATCGCCGGCGACGACCAGCTCTACAGCGCTGCTTTCCGCCGCGCCGGCATCGTGCGCGTCGAGGAGATCGAGGACCTGTTCGACTGCTCCGAGACGCTCAGCCGGCAGATCAGCCCGCGCGGCCCGCGCCTGGCCATCGTCACCAACGCCGGCGGCCCCGGCGTCATGGCTGCCGACCGCCTGCTGTCGCTCAACGGACAGCTCGCCGAGCTGGCGCCGGAGACCACCGAGAAGCTCAAGGAGGCGCTGCCCGGCTTCGCCGCCACCGGCAACCCCGTCGACGTGGGCGGCGACGCCGACGCCGACCGTTACGCCAAGGCCACCGAGACCCTCATCCAGGACCCCAACATCGACGGCGTCATGGCCATCCTCACGCCGCAGGCCATGAGCTACCCGACAGAGACCGCCGAGGCGCTCGTCACCGTGTCGCGCGAGCACCCGAACAAGCCACTGCTCACCAGCTTCATGGGCGAGATCAAGGTGCACGACGGCATCACGCGCTTCCGCAGCGCCCACGTCCCCACTTTCGACACGCCGGAAGACGCCGTCAAGGCGTTCCTCTACATGTACCAGTACACGAAGAACCTCGAGAGCCTCTACGAGACCCCGGCCGACATCCTGCCCGACTACACGGCCGACAGAGACAAGGTGAAGCGCATCTTCCTCGACGTGGCCCGCTCCGGCCGCAGCATCCTCAGCGAGGTCGAGGCCAAGGACGTGCTCGAGGCGTACGGCATCCCCGTGGTCAAGACCGTGGTCGCCGGCTCCGCCGAGGAGTGCGCCCGGATGGCCGAGCAGATCGGCTTCCCGGTCGCCATCAAGATCCACAGCCACGACATCACGCACAAGAGCGACGTCGGTGGCATCGCCCTCAACGTCCGGTCGGCGCCCGAGGCGGCCAACCAGTTCACCAAGATCATCGATCGCGTCAAGGCGGCCAGGCCCGACGCCGAGCTGCAGGGCGTGACCGTGCAGGAGATGAGCCGCGGCGGCATCGAGGTCATCGTGGGCGCCCGGCGCGACGACACCTTCGGCCCGGCGCTCATGTTCGGCATGGGCGGCACCGGCGTGGAGCTGTACCGCGACGTCGCCGTCGATTTCCCGCCGCTCAACGCGGCCCTGGCCCGGACCATGATCGACACCACGCGTGTCTCCAGGCTGCTGGAGGGCTACCGCGGCCGCCCGGCCGCCGACATGATGGCGCTCGAGCAGGCGCTGGTGAAGATGAGCTACCTGCTCGTCGACTTCCCCGAGATCCTCGAGATGGACATCAACCCGCTGCAGGCGCGCGAGGACGGCATCAGCGGCCTCGACGCGCGAGTGGTCATCGAGCCCCGGGACGTGCGCAAGATCATGTTGCCCGGCGCCCATCTGATCATCTCGATGTACCCCAGCAAGTACCAGTGGGAGCAGGTCATCGACGGCAAGAAGGTCGTGCTGCGCGCCATCCGCCCCGAGGACGAGCCGCTGTGGACCGAGATGATCGAATCGCTCTCGGAGCGGACCATCGAGTTCCGCTTCTTCGGGCCGGTGAAAGAGGTCACCAAGGCGATGCTGGTGCGCTACTGCCACATCGACTACGACCGCGAGATCGCCATCGTCGCCATCGAGCAGGGCAAGGGCAAGCGGCCCAGCCGCATGCTCGGCGTGTCACGACTGACCATCGAGACGGGCAACGCCGAAGAGGGCGAGTTCGGCATCCTGGTCCGCGACGAGTTCCAGCGCAAGGGGCTTGGTCACATGCTCATGGACGCCCTCATCACGGCCGCCAGAGACATGCGCGTCCGCGAGATCACCGGCGACGTGCTGGCCGCCAACGCGCCGATGATCCAGTTCGCCGAGTCGCTCGGCTTCGAGGTGCTGCCCGGCCAGGACCGCGATGTCCGCAAGCTGGTGCTGCGGCTCTGAGGCCCGCGAGCGGCCACGGGGCACGGGTGCGCGGCTGATACGCTTGCGCGCATGACGGGCCGCCGGAACGGGCAGAGGGACGGTAGAGTCACCCCGCGGAAGCGGCAGAGGAGTGGCGGTGCGGTCGCCGTCGGCGATACACCGTCCCGATCCCGACTCGTGCGGATCGCGCGGAAGCTGCAGCGGGTCCTGTGCGCCGCCGGCGCCGTGCTCGGCGCCGGCGGCGCCTTCACGACCGCGTTCACACGCCTGACCGATCGGCGACACCAGCCGCGCGGCCGCTTCGTGGAGGTCGAGGGCGTGCGGCTGCACGTCGTCGACCTCGGTGCGTCGGATCGGGACGTGTACACAGACGACGCTTCGGCGAGCAGACCGCAGACCGTCGTCCTCATCCACGGCATGAAGGGTTCGGCCGCGGAGTTCACGTTCTCGATCGCCGATCGCCTGGCCAAGCGCTACCGCGTCCTGGTCCTCGACCGTCCGGGCTACGGCTTCAGTGACCCGGCGCCGGAGCATGGCGGAGCACCGCGCGTCCAGGCCCGCCTGCTGCGCGGCGCGCTACGCCGGCTCGACGTCGAGCGCCCGGTCCTCGTCGGCCACTCTCTTGGCGCTGCTCTCGTCATGGCCTACGCCGTCGAGTACCCCGGCGAGCCCGGCGCGGCGGTCACGCTGAGCGGTCACACGCTCCCGTTCGACGGACCGATCGGCGGCTTCTCGCGGCTCGCCGACATCCCGTTCGTCGGTCCGCTGCTCGTGCGCACGCTTGTCACGCCGCTCGGCCTGCTGGTGGGACCGCGGATCCTGCGCCAGGCGATCCGGCCGCAACAGGTGCCGGCCGCGTACGTGCGGGCGGCGGTCAGGGCCGCCATCCGCCCACAGGCCTTCTTCGCCGGCGCCGCCGACGCCCGCGACTGCGACGCCGACATGCGGCGGTTCTATGCCGGCTATCCCGGCGTCGAGACGCCGTTCGTCATCGTCGCCGCCGGCTGCGATCGCCACATCAGCCCCAACGAGAGCCTCTCGCTGCATCGTCTCCTCCCCCACTCCGAGCTGCGTGAGATCGACGGCAGCGGGCACATGCCCTTCTTCGCCGACCCCGGCGCCGTGATCGACGCCGTCGACCGCGCCGCCGAGCTGGCGCGGGGGCGCGTCACCTGACGCACCGCGGCCACGTGTGCGCGACCGCGGCCCGAGCGGCGAGCTCTTGCGATCTCGTAAGGACGTCTTGACGAGCGAGCATGTGAGCGTACTATCAGGGCGCGACATAACGCGGCGCCGGATGCCGACCGAGCACGCAGGGAGATGGACGGCGGGCCTCCACCCGCACCGCGAGACCAGTAGTCGCTACGAGTCGACCGAGGGGGGTCACCATGCTCAAGCGAACGCTTTCGACATCGTTCATGATGCTGCTGCTAGGCATCCTGCTCTGCCTTCCTGCGTTGGCGGCCGCGGGCCAGAGGCCGGGTGAGAAGGAGCTGTCGCCAGGCGTCACCCAGCCGCTCACGGATCTCCGCGCCGTCACTGCCACCGGTGTCGGTGGTGCCGAATTCGCGCCGCACCGCGCGCTGGTACAGTTCCGGCCCGGCGTCTCGCTCACGACCGCCAGATCGATCGCTTCCCGGGTCGGTGGCCGCGTCGCTCGCGAGATCTCGCGCTGCTGGGCCAAAGACGGCTCCAGGCTGGTCGTCGTGCAGTCGACGACCCAGACGACCGACGAGCTGGTGAAGCAGCTCTCGGCCGATCCTGCCGTGGCGTACGCCGAGCCTGACTTCGTGGTTCACGCCGAGGCCATCCCGAACGACCCTCGCTGGAGCGAGCTCTGGGGCATGGCGAAGATCGGCGCCCCAAGCGCCTGGGACTTGTCTACCGGCTCCTCGTCGATCGTCATCGCCGACATCGACACCGGCGTGGCCTACGACCATCAGGACCTGGCCGCCAACATGTGGCAGAACCCGGGCGAGATCCCGGGCAACGCCACAGACGACGACGGCAACGGATACGTTGACGACGTCTACGGCATCGATCCGGCCAACGGCGACAGCGACCCCTACGACGACCACGGACACGGCACGCACACCTCGGGCACCGCCGCCGGCGTAGGCAACAACAGCAAGGGCGTGGCCGGCGTCTGCTGGACGGCACGCGTCATGGCGCTCAAGTTCCTGGACGCCGGTGGCTCCGGCTATGACTCGGACGCTATCGAGTGCATCAACTACGTGATCTGGCAGAAGAACCACGGCGTCAACGTGGTGGCCATCAACGCTTCCTGGGGCGGCGCCGGCTACAACACCTCGCTGCGCAACGCCATCAACGCCGCCGGCGACGCCGGCATCGTCTTCTGCGCGGCGGCCGGCAACGACGGCGTCAACAACGACGCGACGCCGCACTACCCGTCGTCTTACGACTGCGCCAACATCGTCTCCGTGGCGGCGACAGACCAGAACGACGCCAAAGCCGGCTTCTCGAACTGGGGCGCCACCAGCGTCGACCTGGCCGCACCCGGCGTGGACATCCTGAGCACGGTCCCAGGAGACAGCTTCACCATGCTGCCCGGTGGGCCTTTCTACGACACCATGGAGGCCGGGAGCGCTGCCTGGACGGCCCAGTCACCATGGGCGATCACGACGGAACGGTCGCAGAGCCCCACCCACTCGTGGTCCGACAGCCCCGGTGGCGACTACGTCGACAACCAGGACACCGCGATCGTCACTCGGTCGATCGACCTGAGCGCTCTGCCGGGACCCGATGCGTTCGGCTTCTCCGTCAACGGCGCCGCCGAATATGGCTACGACTACCTCGATGTCGACTTCTCCAACGACGGCGGCTCCACATGGACGAACGTGGGCTCGCTGACCGGCGATTCCGGAGGGGACTGGTATCAGTTCCACTGGGACATCCCGGCCAGCATGAGAGTGGCCAACTTCAAGGCACGGCTGCGACTGGTCACCGACTTCATGATCACCGACGACGGCTACTACATCGACGACGTCGGTTTCGGCGACCTGGTTGCGGGCGACTCCTACGAAAGCTGGCCCGGCACATCCATGGCCACGCCGCACGTCGCCGGGGCGGTCGCCCTCTGCGCGGCGCGCTTCCCCTCAGAGACCGTGGCGCAACGCGTCCAGAGGATCCTCGCGAATGTGGATCCGGTCTCCGCAATGAGCGGCAAGTGCGTCACCGGCGGCCGGCTCAACGTCGCGAAGGCGCTGAACCCCGTCCCGTCCGACACCACCGCACCCACGACCAGCGCCACCGGCATCCCATCCGGCTGGGTGAATCACAGCGTCGGCGTGGGCCTGAGCGCCAGCGATGCCGGCGGCTCGGGCGTGGCCTACACCGAGTACAGCCTCGACGGGGCACCCTACCAGCACGGCACCGGCGTGACCGTCTCGGGCACCGGCCAGCACACCCTCCTCTACCGCTCCAAAGACAATGCCGGCAACCTCGAATCGGCCAAGTCGGCCACCATCAGGATCGAGACCACGTTGCCCACCACCAGACTGCTCAACCTGACGACGACCGGCTGGGTGAACCACAACGTCACGCTCACGCTGCAGGCCAGCGATGACAGGAGTGGCGTGCAGCGCACCGAGTACAAGCTTGGCGCCGGCGCCTGGACGGCATATGCCGGGCCGATCACGATCACGGGCGAAGGTGAGAACCTGCTGAGCTACCGCTCGGTCGACAATGCCGGCAACACGGAGGTCGCCCAGACGGCCACGGTGCGCATCGACAAGACGGGTCCGTTGACCAGGGCGACCAGGAAGCTCACCGTGAAGCGCAAGAAGAAGGCCGTCTTCCGCTTCCGCGTCGACGACCGGACGGCGAAGGCCAAGGTCGTGATCAAGATCTACAAGGGCAAGAAGCTCAAGAAGCAGCTGAAGGGTGTCGGCTGGAAGGCGACCAACAGCGTCCAGAAGTACAGCTGGCGCACGTGCACCCTGAAGAAGGGCACGTACATCTGGAAGGTCTACGCCACCGACGAGGCCGGCAACGTGCAGAGCAAGATGGTCACAAAGAAACTCGTCGTGAAGTGACGCTTCCTTGATGCAGCGAAGCACAGTGGGGCGGCGCCGCGGCGCCGCCCCACGTCGTTGTGCTCACGTGCTACACTCCGGACTCGGTCGCGCTAGGCGGGGAGCCAGCGGTGCCCTGTACCCGCAATCCGCTTCAGCGGGGCTGAATCCCCGCCCGAGGGGACGCCCTGTGAGGCAGTCGGGCGCGGTGTGGTGTCGAAGGCCGGGTCCCGCGCAATGGAACCCTGTGAACCCCGTCAGGTCCGGGAGGAAGCAGCGGTAAGCGGGCACTTCCATGTGCCGCGGGGTCGCCTGACCGGAGCCGGACCGTGTCAAGGACGTTCGGAGGACGCGCCTCGACGGCGGGTGCGCGACCGTCTGTATGCCGATGTCGCGGCCGCCGGCGCCACGCGGCGCCGGCGGCCGTCCGACCTGCACCGGCCCCTTGCGGCCGGCCCGGCCGGGGAGCCGCCATGACCGATCCCGACACGAGCGATCACACCGCTGCCGATCTCGACGGCACGCCCGACGACGAGGCGCATGCCCCGCTCCCCGGTCAGGCGAGCCTCGTCGACAACGACTCCGCCGGCGATGCCGGCGCGGATGCGGGGGGTACAGGCGCGGCGAACGGCGCGGATCCGACGGACGCCGGCGCTGCCGTGACTCCCGGCGACGACGCAGCTGCGCGGGACGCCGGCGACCCGGCCGCGGGACCGCCGCCGGAGGCCGCCCTCTACCGGCGCTCCCTGTACAGAGCTTACCGGCCGCAGACGTTCTCCGAGGTCGTCGGACAGGACCACGTCGCACGCACGCTCACCAATGCCATCACGCTCGGCACCGTCGCCCACGGGTACGTGTTCGCCGGCCCGCGCGGCACCGGCAAGACGAGCATGGCGCGCATCCTCGCCAAGGCGCTGAACTGCGCCGGCCCCGATCCACAGCACGCCGTCACCGTCCCCACCACTACCCCCTGCGGCGTCTGCGAGAGCTGCATCCGCATCGCCGCCGCCGAGTCGCTCGACGTCATCGAGATGGACGCCGCCAGCCACCGCAGCATCGACGACATACGCGAGCTGCGCGACACCATCGCCTACGCGCCGGTGCAGTCCCGCTTCAAGGTGTACATAATCGACGAGGCGCACATGCTCACCCGCGAGGCGTTCAACGCCCTGCTCAAGACGCTGGAGGAGCCGCCGCCTAACGTCGTGTTCGTGCTGGCCACGACCGAGGCACACAAGCTGCCGGACACCATCGTCAGCCGCTGTCAGCGCTTCGACTTCCGCCGGCCGCGCAGCGCCGAGGTGGTGCGCGTGCTGCGGCGGGTGGCTCAGGGTGAGGGCTTCCAGGTCGACGACGACGCCCTCGACACCATCGCCGAGCACTCCGAGGGCGGCTTCCGCGACGCCATCGGCGCCCTCGAGCGCCTCGCCACCTTCGCACACACCGGCGAGCGCATCGGCACCGCCGACGTCCTCGAGCTGCTGGGCGTCACCGACACCGAGCTGCTCATCGAGATCACCGAGATCGTCGCCGATCACGACACCGTCGAGGCGCTGGCCTTCGTCCACCGCCTCTACGACCGCGGCATCAACTGGACGCAGTTCATCAACGACCTGCTGCGTCATCTCCGGCGGCTGTTCCTGCTGCAGAACGTGGGCCACGGTGCGAGCGATCCGTCGGTGGTGCGGGCGCTCGCCCAGACCGTGGGCCTGCACGAGCAGCTTATCGAGCGGCTGGAGCCGCAGGCCAGCCGCCTCGATCGCGGCACGGTGATCCGCATGATGGAGCTGCTCGGCCAGGCGCTCGGCGACATCAAGGCCGGGCTCGACGGACGCCTGCAGCTCGAGCTGACGGTCGTCAAGGTCACGCAGCCACACCTCGACCTCTCCCTTGAGGCGCTCGACGCCCGGCTGCGGCGCCTGGAAGAGGGCGCCGCACCGGTCGAGCCGGCCACAGCTGCCGCGCCTGCGCGGGTCGCTCCCACCGCGGTGGTGCCGGCCGCGCCCACCTCAGCCGCGTCCCGCGATGCGGCGCCCACGCCGGTGGCCGAGAAGGCATCGGCGCCGGTCGCCGAGAAGACACCCGCCACCGCCCGGCCGACACCGCTCGAGACAGAGCCGGCGCCGGTCGCGGACAGCGAGCCGATGCCGGCGCCACCGCTCGCGGAGAAGCCGGCCCCGCCGCCCGACGACGACGCTGCCCCGCCGCTCGATGAGGAGCCGGCGCCACCGCTCGAGGAAGAGCCGGCCCCGCCGCCCGACTACGAGCCGGCCTCGCCGCTCGACGACGACGCTGCCCCGCCGCTCGACGAGCCGGGTCCGCCGCCAGTCGAGTCCGGAACGCAGTCCGACGAGCCGGCGGCGCCGAGCGTGACGACACAGCCGTCTTCCGCGCCGCTGCTCCAGCGGGCTCAGGAGAGCTGGCCGCAGATCCTCGAGCGACTCGGCTCGCACAGCCCGCCGGCCGCCTCGATGCTGCGCGGCGGCCGGCCGTGCGCCGAGCGGGGCGGCCGCATCACCATCGCCGTCGGCGCCCAGTTCAACCGCGACAGGCTGGCCGAGTCCGGCAACGCCGCCGTCGTGGCCGGCGCCGTCTCGGAGGTGCTGCACCAGGCGGTCACCGTCGCTTTCGAGGTCGACGCATCCCTGGTGGAGCAGCCGGCCGCGGCGCCCGAGCGTGGCCGGGGACTGAGCATCGACGAGGCCATCGCTCTCTCCCAGGAGAAGCTCGGCGCCCGCCTCATCGACGACCAGAACGGACGCTGAGACAACGGCTCGCAGCCGGACCGGCCACGGACCACACGGACCCATCGACCATCACGGACCCATCGACCATCACGGACCCATCGACCACCCTGCCAGGAGGCGCCCATGAACCCCAAGCAGCAGGCCAAGATGATGAAGCAGCTGCAGGAGATGCAGCGCAAGATGGCCGAGACGCAGGAACAGCTCGCCACCGAGACCGTCGAGGCCAGCGCCGGCGGCGGCATGGTCACCGCCGTGGTGAGCGGTGACCTCGAGCTGAGAGAGGTCCGCATCAAGCCCGAGGCGGTGGATCCCGACGACGTCGAGATGCTGCAGGACCTGGTGACGGCGGCCGTCAACGAGGCCCTGCGCTCGGCCCAGGAGCTGGCCAACCAGCGCATGGGCAGCGTCACCGCCGGCATGCCGGACATCCCCGGCCTGTTCTGAGCCGGTCCGGTCCGAGCTGCGGCACATCCGCAGGCCGTGAGGTCCGCGCACAGGGGGTCCGATCATGCACCGTCCGTTCGATCGTGGGCACGCGCGAGCCGTCGCCGTCGTGATGCTGCTGCTTGCCGTAGCCGGCGGTACGACCGCTCTTGCCGCCGCCTGCGGGGGTCCCAGCGACGCACAGGCCGCCTTCGAGCAGTACCTGGAAAACGTGCGGCCGGCGCTCGACGACAGCCTCGGCGCGCTGGACACCATGGCGGCGGCCTTCGAAGCGGCCGGCCAGACCAGCCCACCCGACTTCGCGACGGCGGCCCGAGGGTGCAGCGAGGCCGCCGCCGCCTGGACGTCGGCGCGTGACGCCGCCGCGGAGTGCAGCCCGCCGGCCGGCCTGGAGCAGGCCAACGCCTCACTGGTCGAGTCTCTCGCCCTCGAGGCAGACCTGTATGGAGAGATGGGCACCGTCCTGACGCAGATCGGCGACTCGCTCAGCGATCCCGCCAGGCTCGACGAGCTCATGGCCGACCTCAATGCGCTGCAGCCGGAGAAGGTGGGCCAGACGGTCAGGGAGAAGACCGCCGCCTGGACAGACGCCGTGGAGCGGACGGCACGGGAGCTCGAGATCGAGCCACCGCAGTGGTTGACGCAGTGGATCGCTGACCTCGAGTCGGCAGGTCGGAAGCTCGAGGATCTCTGATCGCACGCTCGCGAGTCGGGAGCCACGCCGCCTCACCGCCGACGAGACTGGCCTGCGCCCATCGTGACAGGTAGAATGACACGGTTTGTCCCTTTGCAGCACGGCGCCGTCTTCTGCCTCACGCTGGGCCGGCGCCGCCGCACTCGCGACCAAGGAGCCGCCGGCCGGTGTACTCGCCCGCTGTCGAACGCCTGATCACCGAACTGAGCAAGCTGCCCGGCATCGGCCAGCGTACCGCCCAGCGACTCACCTTCCACATCCTGCGCCAGCGCGCCGAAGACATCCTGCCGCTGGCCGAGGCGATCGTCGAGGTCAAGGAGCGCATCGGCTTCTGCACGCGCTGTTTCAACCTTGCCGAAGGCAAGCTGTGCACGGTCTGCGCCGACCCGCGCCGTGAGCAGGACGTCATCTGCGTGGTCGAGCAGCCGGCAGACATCATCCCGATCGAGCGCACGCACGAGTTCCGCGGCCTCTACCACGTGCTCGGCGGCGCCCTCTCGCCGATCGACGGCGTCGAGCCCGGTGATCTGCATCTGACCGAGCTGCTGACCCGCGTTCGACAGGGCGTCCGCGAGGTCATCGTGGCCACCAATCCGACCATGACCGGGGAGGCGACGGCGCTCTACATCGCCGACCTGCTCCCCGCCGAGGTGCGCGTCTCGCGGCTGGCCAGCGGCCTGCCGGTGGGCGGCGACCTGGAGTATGCCGATGAGCTGACCCTCGGCCGGGCGCTCACGGGACGACTCACGCTTCACCGCAGCGACGCGTTCTGCGGCGAGGGCGAGACACCATGACGAGGAGGCACTGATGCAGGGACTCGTGGAGATCCGCTGGCACGGCCGCGGCGGGCAGGGCGCGGTCACCGCGGCCAAGATGACCGCCGAGCTGGCGCTCGGCCAGGGGAAACACTTCCAGGCCTTCCCCGAGTACGGTCCCGAACGCTCCGGCGCGCCGATCGTGGCCTTCACGCGCGTCAGCGACGAGCCGATCCAGGTCTACGCCGGCATCGAGCACCCGGACATCGTGGTCGTCCTCGACCCCTCCCTGTTGAGCGTGGTCGACGTCACCGCCGGCTCTCCCGACGACGCCATCGTCCTCATCAACAGCGATCTGCCGCCGGCCGAGCTGCGCGCCAAGTACCATATGAAGGGCCGCAAGCTATACACCATCGCGGCCACGAAGATCGCCGTCGAGACCATCGGGCGTGCGATCCCCAACACGCCGATGGTCGGCGCCCTCACGCGCATCACGCAGCTCTTCCCGCTGGAGGAGATCGTCGCGTTCGTGCGCGCGGACTTCGGCAAGAAGTTCCCGCCCAAGGTCGTCGAGGGCAACGTGAACGCGCTCACCCGCTCCTACGAGGAGGTCCAGGGCGAATGACGCCAGCAAAGAAGACCGCGGCGGGCAGCTCCGCCGCCCAGAGGAAGAGCGGACCGGCGAAGGTCCGGCAGCCGAAGCTCCCCAAGCCCGCGTGGGACGTCAGCGAGGTCGACGAGTGGGGTCCGGAGGAGCATCAGCTGGGTGCCACCATCCCCGAGGCCGGCAACTCCGTCTACAACGAGACCGGCGGCTGGCGCTCACAGAGACCGGAGTTCCATCCGGAGAAGTGCGACGGCTGCATGCTCTGCTACTTCTACTGCCCCGATGCGGCCATCATCGTCGAGAACGACAGGGCCGTCGGGATGGACGAGGCCCACTGCAAGGGCTGCGGCATCTGCGCCAAGGAATGCCCACGGGGCGCCATCACCATGAAGGCCGAGGAGAAGGAGTAGCGGTGGCTGCCACAGACACACCCATCCTGGCCGTCACCGGCAACGAGGCGGTCGCCGAAGCGATGCGCCAGATCGACCCCGATGTCGTGGCGGCCTACCCCATCACGCCGCAGACCGAGGTCGTACAGATCTACGCCCAGTTCGTCGCCGACGGCAAGGTCACGACCGAGTTCATCACCGTCGAGAGCGAGCACTCGGCCATGAGCGCCGTGGTCGGCTCCGCCGCCGCCGGCGCGCGCACCATGACGGCCACCAGCTCGCAGGGCTTCGCGCTCATGTGGGAGATGCTCTACATCGCCGCGTCCTACCGCCTGCCGATCGTGATGACCACGGTCAACCGGGCGCTGAGCGGCCCCATCAACATCCACTGCGACCACAGCGACACCATGGGCGGCCGCGACACCGGCTGGATACAGCTCTACGGCGAGGACCATCAGGAGGCCTACGACGACACCATCATGGGCATCCGCATCGCCGAGCACCTGGACGTCCGCACGCCGGTGATGTCGATGCTCGACGGCTACGTCATCAGCGGCGCCATCGGGCCGCTGCAGATGCTGCCCGACGAGGCGGTCAAGGAGTTCATCGGCCCGTTCAAGGCCATCAACCCGCTCCTCGACAGCGAGCATCCGGTCACGGTGGGGCCCTTCGACGGCCTGCACGGCTGGTACTTCGAGCACAAGGCGACCCAGCAGCGCGCCATGGACCGCAGCTTCGCCGTCATCGAGCAGGTCAGTGAGGAGTTCGCCGAGCTGACCGGCCGGAAGTACGAGCTGCTCTCGCCGTACCGCATGGACGACGCCGAGATGGCCCTGGTGGTCATCGGCTCCACCTGCGGCACCACGCGCACCGTCGTCGATCAGCTCCGCAAGAAGGGCGTCAAGGCCGGCATGGTCAAGGTCCACGTCTTCCGGCCCTTCCCGGTGCAGGCCTTCATCGACCTGCTCGGGAGCTGCTCCGTGGTCGGCGTCATGGACCGCGCCGACTCGTTCGGAGCCCAGGGCGGGCCGCTGTTCCTGGAGGTCCGCTCGGCGCTCTACGACCTGCCGAAGCGTCCCCAGATCGTCCCGATCATCTACGGCCTCGGCGGCCGCGACATCTTCCCCGACAACATCCACGAGGCCTTCGCGGTGCTGCAGAAGGCGGCCGCCGGCGAGACGCTGCCGGTGGAACGGACGTACCTGAACCTCCGCAAGGACCGGGTGTGAGCATGGCCAAGACGAACGGAAAGCGCGGCTCCCTCATGTACGAGGTCCTTAAGGGCATCGACTTCGAGGAACGTCAGCTCATCGGCAAGAAGAAGGACCTCGGCCTCTTCGATCTCGTCAAGGACCCGCAGGGCGCGCTGCGCTGCTACGCCTGCACACTGTGCGAACGCACCTGCCCGGTCGACTGCATCGACATCGACTACTGCCCCGAGTTCGACGCCCTGCCCTGGGACCCGGCGGCCGAGAAGGCGGCCATCGCCGAGGCGCAGCCGGACGTGGACATGAAGCTCTTCGACGCCGTGATCGCCAAGCTGCGCGACGGCTCCGGCCTCATCGAGGCGCTGCACACCACGCAGGAGACGTATGGGTTCCTGCCGCGGCGCGCCCTGGAGGGCATCGCCGAAGAGATCGGCGTCAAGCTCGGCCACGTCTACGGCGTGGCGACCTTCTACAGGCAGTTCCGCCTCGAGCCGGTCGGCAAGCACGTCCTCAGCGTCTGCATGGGCACCGCCTGCCACGTGGCCGGTGCGCCGCTGATCGTGGAGGCGCTCTCGCAGGAGCTCGAGATCCCCGTCGGCGGCACCACCAGCGACGGCCTGTTCACCCTGCAGACCGTCAACTGCATCGGGTCCTGCGCCCTGGCGCCGGCGGTGCGCATCGGCGAGGAGGAGACCCTCGGCCGCATGACGCCCAACGAAGTCCGCAGGTATATCCGCAAGCTCCGTCGCAGCGAGGAGGCCTGACATGGCGACGCGCACCAGCGGCGGCACGCCGGCCCAGAAGCGCGCGGCGCGCATCGACAAAGCCCTGACGAAGGCGTTCGTCAAGAAGAACGCCACCGGCGGCGACGACACGGTCAAGATCCGCGTCTGCGCCGGCACCACCTGCGAGGCCACCGGTCGCGCCAAGCTCGTGCAGGCGCTAGAGAAGGAATTGGCGGCCCGCGGCCTCACCGACAAGGTCGAGATCGTCCAGACCGGCTGTCACGGCCTCTGCCAGGAAGGCCCCATCGTGGTCGTCCACCCCAGGGGCATCTTCTATCCGCGCCTCAAGCCGTCGAGCATCGCTGCCATCGTCGAGACCAGCGTGGTCGGCGACGACGTGGTCGAGTCGCTGCTCTACCGCCATCCCGAGACCGGTGAGCCGGTGCCTCTCGAGAAGGACGTCCCCTTCTACTCCGGGCAGACCAAGGTCGTGCGCGCCCTGTGCGGCGTGGTCGACCCCCTCAACATCGACGACTACCTGGCGCGCGGCGGCTACAAGGCCCTCGCCAAGGCGCTGAAGGCCGATGATCCCGAGGCCGTCATCGACGAGGTCGAGCTCAGCGGCCTGCGCGGCCGCGGCGGCGCCGG
>DIWP01000019.1 GCA_002423545.1 Thermoleophilia bacterium UBA6103 | reverse complement strand
AGTACCACGCCTACCTGACCGACGGCGCCGTGGAGGCCGTCCGCAATCCCGCCGAGATGCCTGACCCGGCGCGCATCGAGCGCGTCGAGGAGCCCTTCGTGGCGGCGAGCATCCTTGTGCCGAGCGCCTACGTCGGCACGATCATGGAGCTCTGCCAGGGCCGGCGCGCCGACTTCGTCGACCTGAAGTACCTCTCGCCCGAGCGCGTGGAGATGCACTATCGCCTGCCGCTGGCCGAGATCGTCCTCGACTTCTTCGACCAGTTGAAGACGCGGACGCGGGGCTACGCCTCGCTCGACTACGAGCTCCACGGCTACCGCGAGAGCGACCTCGTCAAGCTCGAGATCCTCATCGCCGGCGACTCGGTCGACGCGCTGTCCCTGATCGTGCCGCGGGAGCGCGCCTACCTGCGCGGCCGGGCGCTGGTGGACAAGCTCAGGCAGAAGATCCCGCGCCAGCTCTTCGAGGTGCCGGTGCAGGCGGCGATCGGCAACAAGGTCATCGCCCGCGAGACCATCAAGGCGAAGCGCAAGGACGTGCTCGCCAAGTGCTACGGCGGCGACATCACCCGCAAGCGCAAGCTGCTCGAGAAGCAGAAAGAGGGCAAGAAGCGCATGAAGCAACTCGGGATCGTCGAGGTGCCGCAGGAGGCATTTCTGGCGGTGCTCGAGATCGGCGACGAGAAGGAACGGTAGTGGCCGCCCGGGCGGACCGCGGGCGTGCGCGCGCGTGACGCTGAGTGATCGTATGGCGGTGGAGGGCAGCGTGCCGTCCGAGCGCAGACCGGCACCGCAACATCTGTACGTGCATGTCCCCTTCTGTCGCGAGAAGTGCGACTACTGCGACTTCTTCTCGCTGCCTCTGGCGCCCGGGGTCGCCGGACTCGCGGCAGCCGGCCGGCCCGCGGGGGCGGACGCCGGGGCCGTCCCGGCGAGCAGCGGCGCGGACGCCGCGGTCGCCGACGTCGATCTTCGCGACGGCGCTGTGGATCTGCTCGACCGCTTCGTCGACGCTCTGCTGCACGAGTGGGAGGTCGAGCGGCGGGCCGGCGTCGTGCGTCGCCTGCACACGGTCTACCTGGGCGGCGGCACGCCGTCGCTGCTCGGCCCGGCGCGGCTCGAACGTATCGTCGCCGCCCTGCAGCAATACCTGACGCCGGCGGCCGAGGTGAGCGTCGAGGCGAACCCCGAAGACGTCGATGAGAAGCTCGCCCGGTGGGCGGCACAGCGTGGCGCGCGCGTGTCGCTCGGTGTCCAGAGCTTCGATCCCATGCTGCGCCGGACCGTCGGCCGGCGTGCCGCCGGCGACCCGGCGGCGGCGTATCGCCGGCTGCGCCGGGCCGGTGTCACGAACGTGGGGATGGACCTGATGTTCGGGCTGCCCGGCCAGACCATGGCCGACATCGAGGCTGAGCTGGCGACGGTGGCCACGCTCAGGCCCGATCACGTCTCGTGGTACGAGCTCGAGGTGACGGTCGGCACACCGCTCGCGTCGCGGCTGGGCGCCGGCCGACCCCCCGCCTCGGTCGCATCTTCCTGCGGCCTCGAGACGGCTGCCGCGAGCGCCCGGCCGGACGTCGACCAGCGGGCCGAGATGTACCGGGCCGTCGTGCGCGGCCTCGAGCGGCTCGGCTTGCACTGGTACGAGGTCAGCAACTTCAGCCGACCGGGTCGCCGCTGCCGTCACAACATGGCGGTGTGGCGTGGTCGGGATTACCTCGGTCTCGGCCCCGGGTCGGTGAGCACACTCGGCGGGCTGCGGCGGCGCGACGTGCCGGACGTGTCGGCGTACTTCGCGGCGCTCGTGGGAGGCGGCCGCGCAGCGGGCGACGGTCCGGTGGCAGAGCGCCTCTCGTCGGCCGCCGACCTGTCCGGCACGCCTCCCGCTGCGTCGAGGGCATGGGCGAGGCGCCGCGACGCGCCGCCGCGCGAGATCGAGTGGCTCACGCCGCGCGACCGTCTGCGCGAGCGGCTCTATCTGGCTGCCCGCATCGGCCTGCCGCTGCCGCTCGATGAGGTGTCTCCGGTGCTCGACATGGCGGAGGTGGAGCGCCTCTCGTCGGCGGGGTTCGTCACTGTGGCCGCTCCCGCTGCCGGTGGTACACTAAGAGTGACGCGGAAGGGGCGCTACGTTGCCGACGACGTGTGCGTGCGCCTGTTTCGCGCTTCTCACGTTGAGGGGACGGCGTGACGTGTCGCGGCAGACCATGGTCCCCGCCCCTCCTGTGAATGCCGGCGAGCGGCGTCGCGAGCGTGTCATCGCATCGCGACCAGAGGTAGCAGCATGGCCCTGAAGCCACGACAGGAATCGATCCTGCGCTCGGTCGTCGAGGAGTACATCGCCTCGGGAGCGCCGGTCGGGTCGCGCCGTCTCAGCCAGACGCGCCATCTCGGCGTCGCGCCGTCGACCATCCGCAACGAACTGGCGGTGCTTGAGGACGAGGGCCTGCTGGCACATCCGCACACCTCGGCCGGACGCGTGCCCACCGACGACGGGTACCGGCATTACGTCGATGCCCTCGTGCGCGAGCGTCGTCAGGACGTCGCCCCGGCGCCCACCGATGAGCGCGAGGTCGGCGAGCTCGACGAAGCGCTGCGCGAGACCGCCGATGCTCTCAGCCGCGTGACCGAGCTGCTGGCGATAGTCTCCACACCGTCGCTGACCTTCGCCACCGTCCGCCACGTCGAGGTGCTGGCGCTGCAGCCGCACCTCATCATGGTCGTGGTCATCGTCAGCACGGGGCGCGTCGCCAAGCGGGTGTTCCGCTTCGCCCGGCCGGTCGATGAGGGGCTCGCCGACGCCATGCGCGCGTATCTGAATGAACGGCTCACCGGTCAGCGCCTGGGGACCCGGGTCGTGGAGAGCATCTTCACCAGCCCCGATCTGGGCGACAGCGAGCGCGAGTTCCTGGCCGCCATCCGGCCCGCCTTCGACCCGGCCGGGATGCTCGACCCTGAGACGGTCCACATGGGCGGCACCTCACGCTTCCTGGAGACGCTCAGCGCCCAGGGAGCTCCGCACCTCGACGAGCTGGTGGACCTGCTGGAGGAGCGCTTCAACCTGCTCGAGCTCCTCTACGATGCCCTTCATCAGGACGGTGTCTACCTGCGCATCGGCCACGAGATGAGCCGGCCGTCGCTGCAGACGTGCGCCCTGGTGGCGGCCAACTACGGGTTCGCCAACCGCAACATCGGTACCGTCAGCGTGCTGGGACCCACGCGCATGGACTACCAGCGCGTGATCGGCGCCGTGCGGGCCTCCGCCGACGATCTGAGCTCGCTGATCGAAGAGCTCTGGTGAGACGCCGATGACCGACAAGCGCGACTACTACGAGGTGCTGGGCGTCGCTCGCGACGCCGAACAGGCAGACATCAAGCGGGCCTTTCGCAAGCTGGCCCGCGACCATCATCCCGATGTCAACCAGCACGACCCGGAGGCCGAGAGCCGCTTCAAGGAGCTGGCCGAGGCTTACGAGGTGCTCAGTTCGCCCGATTCGCGGGCGGCGTACGACCGCTACGGCTTCGACGGCCTGCGCGGCCGCCCGCTCACCGACTTCGAGCACATGCCGTTCGACGATCTGTTCAGTGTGTTCTTCGGCGGCGGCGCGTTCGGCGACGTGCTGCGTCAGGCGGCCGGCGGCAGCTGGGGAGCGGCCGGGACGGCCAGCGAGCCCGGCGACGACGTCGCCGTGGCCGTCGAGATCACGCTCGAGGAGGCCGCCTTCGGCGTCACGCGCACCGTCTCTGTCGAGGCGCCGCTGGTCTGCGAGCGTTGCCAGGGCAGCGGCGCCGCACCCGGCACCGAGCGCACTCCATGCACGCAGTGCGGCGGCAGCGGCCGCATCCGCCGCGTCTCGAGCATGGGCGGCTTCGGGCAGTTCATCCAGACGGGCACCTGCGACGCGTGCGCCGGCCGTGGCACGGTCGTCGCCGAGCCGTGCGACGAGTGTCACGGCAGCGGGCGCGTACGGGGCAGCCGTGACGTGACCGTCGAGATCCCGGCCGGCATCGACGACGGGCAGCGCCTGCGCATCGGCGGCGAGGGCGGCGCACCGGGTCCCGGTGGGCGCGCCGGCGACCTCTACGTGCTGATCACGGTGCAGCCCGATCCCCGCTTCGTGCGCGACGGCCACGACCTCATCCACAGCATCGACCTCACGATGGTGCAGGCGGCGCTCGGCGAGACCGTCGAGGTCCCGACCATCGACGGCGAGCCGATCGAGCTCAAGCTCTCGCCGGGGACGCAGCCGGGAGACACGCGTGTCTTCCGCGGTCGTGGCGTGCCCGCCTTGCGTGGCCGCGGCCGCGGCGCCCTCAAAGTGGTGATCAACGTCGTCGTGCCGCGTCATCTCGACCGCGAGCAGCGCGAGCTGCTGGAGCGTTTCGCGCAGCTCACCAGCGAGGAGAACTATCAGCCCGAGGACGGCTTCTTCGACCGCGTCCGGGCGGCGTTCCGGTCGTGATCCCAGGCGGCCGGTGAGCTCGCCCCCCTACATCCGCTTCTGTCTCCGGCTGCCTGTGCCTGAGCACGCGGCGGCCTCCGTGGCCGCCGACCGCGCGGCGGCCTGTGGCGGCGATGCCTGCGTCGGCGGCGCCGCGGTCGACCGGGGTCCGCGTGTCCCGACGGTCTCCGGCGATGCCTGCGCCGCCGCCGTCCGCCTCCTCGCCGGCCTGCCGCTCCCCGGCTGGCAGGAGGAAGAGGAGGGGGACGACCGCTGTCTGTTGTTCTGGCTGCCGGCGGCGTGTGCGGCCGATGCGTCGGTCGAGGAGGCGATCGGGGAGCTGCAAGCGCTCGGAGACCTGACGGCGACGCCCGAAGCCTCGGGGTGGGAGACGCGCTGGCGCGACTTCCACCACCCGGTGCGCGTGGGCCGCGTCCTCGTGCGGCCGCCGTGGGCTGCGCCCGATCCCGAGCTGCTCGACGTGGTGATCGATGTCGGCATGGCGTTCGGCACCGGGGGTCACGCGACCACACGGCAGTGCCTCGAGCTGCTGCAGCACGTGCGGACGGGTCGTCTGCTGGACGTTGGCTGCGGCAGCGGCGTGCTGTCCATCGCTGCCGTGCGCCTGGGGTTTGGGCCGGTGGAGGCCGTGGACATCGACGAGCTCGCGGTCTCCGCGGCGGCGGCCAACGCGCTCCTCAACGGGGTCCGTTTCGACCTGCGCTGTGGCGATGCGGCCGTCGGGGATCGGTGGCCGGAAGCGGCCGAGGTGATCGTGGCCAACGTGGCGCTGGGACCGGTCGTGGCGCTGGGCCGGCTGGTGGCGACGGTGAGCGGGCGGGGAGGGGCCGCGCCGGCCGAGGCTCCGGATCCGGCGCTGGCGGCGGCGGCAGGATCGCCGGTCGGGGTCCCGGCGGCTCCCCGCGACGTGATCCTCGCCGGTCTGCTGCGGTATCAGGTCCCGGAGGCTCTGGCCGCGTGGCCGCGGTACGACGTGGTGGCGCGCCTCGAGGAGGGCGAGTGGACGGCGCTGCATCTGCGCCTCCGGCGCGCGCCGCCGGCGGCAGCCGGTGGCGCTGCGGAGGCCGGTGGCTGATGGCGCGGGTCTGGATCGAATCGGTGGGGTGCAAGGTCAGCCGCGCCGACGTGGAAGCGACGCTCGCACGACTGGTCGACGACGGACACCGGCCGGCTGCCTCGGTCGCCGAAGCCGACGTCGCCGTCATCACCACCTGCTGCGTGACCGGCGAGGCCGAGCGCAGCTCCCGTCAGCGCGTCCGCCGGCTGCGGGCACGGGGGTTGCCGGTGGTCGTCACCGGCTGCGCCGTCGTCTACCGCCCGGAGCAGTTCGCGGAGCCGGGGACGGCCGTGGTCCAGCGCTCCCAGGTCGGCGCTGCGGTCGACGGACTGATACACACCGCGCAGGACGCTGAGGCCGGGGATGCGTCGACCGGGCGTGACCATGCGGTCAGAGAGGCACCTCATGCCGCGCTGGCGAGCCCGGATGGCGGCGGGTACGGCGAGGCGGTCGGCGGCCGCGTGGCCGGCGCCCGCACGCGAGCCGTGCTCAAGGTGCAGGACGGCTGCACGTCGGCCTGCAGCTACTGCGCCGTGCGGCTGGTGCGCGGCGCTCCCTGGAGCCTGCCGCCCGACGCCGCCGAACGCGCCGCAGCGCAGGCTCTGCAGAGCGGCTGCGGCGAGGTGGTCGTGAGCGGCATCAACCTCGGCCTCTACGCCGGCGAGAGCGGCCGCGCCGATGCAGCCCCGCCGCCCGGCACCACTGCCTCCAGGCGTGAGGCGTCGATCGCCGGCATGGCGCCGGTCGATCTGGCCGGCCTCATCGAGCGGCTGGTCGAGCTGCCCGGTCTGGAGCGCCTGCGGCTGTCGTCGCTGGAGCCGCAGCACGTCGACGACCGTCTCTTGAGAGCGCTGGCCCACCCGCTGGTGGCGCGACACCTGCACCTGCCGCTGCAGTCGGCCGACGACGGGGTGCTGGCCGACATGGCGCGGCCCTACACCTTCACGGAGTATCTGGAGAAGCTGGCGCTGGTCCGTGCCGCGCTGCCGGGCGCCATGGTCTCCACAGACGTCATCGTCGGGTTCCCGAGTGAATCGGGGGAGGCCTTCGAGCGCACGCTGGCGGCGATCGGGGAGAGCGCCGGCCTGTTCGGACGCGTACACGTCTTCACCTTTTCGCCGCGCCCGGGCACACCGGCGGCGGCGCTCACGCCGCTGCCGGCCGCCGAACTGCGGCGCCGCCGTGGCGCAGCCATGACGGCGGCTCGCGGCGCCCAGGCCGCCGCCGCCCGGCGCCTTGTCGGCCGTCGCCTGGACGTGCTCGTGGAAGACCGACAGGAGGCTTTGTGGCGCGGCTACAGCTCCGAGTACGTACGCTGCCGTGTTCAGGGAGCGGCGCGCCGCGGTACCATCGTCGGTGCGACGGCCAGGCGGGCCGCGGACGGCGAGCTGATCTGCGAGGTTGCCACGACGCCCTCCGGAGGTCCATCCTGACAGGTGGCAGCGGCCCTCGCGGGCGCCCCCCCCCCCTGACGGGCGGACGGCAGGCGCAGGCCGACGGCGTTCCGATGGTGGACAGACGACGCTCAGGAACGGACGCACGGCTGCGAGGACCGGTACAGCGCATGGGGACGCCGCCGTGCGGAGCGGATGGGCAGATGGAAGGGCGGACTGATGACACGGGTAGAGGGAGCCGTCGAGAGTCGCATCAAGGCCGACAGCCTGGCGGCGCTCAAGGCGGGAGACAAACGGCTGGTCGGCGCGTTGCGGCTGTACGTGGCGGCTCTCAAGAAGGAGCGTATCGACGCGCGCAAGGACCCCAGCGAAGCCGATGAGCTGGCCGTGCTGAGTCGCGAGCGCAAGCGCCGGCAGGAGTCGCTGGAGACGTACGAGGCGGCCGGACGCGACGACCTTGCCGACCAGGAGTGCTTCGAGCTGGAAGCCCTGGAGGCGTACATGCCGGCCGGGCTCAGCGACGACGAGCTGACCGTCCTGGTCGATGAGGCGGTCGCCGCCGCGGGCGCCACCTCGCCGCGCGAGATGGGCAAGGTGATGGCGCTGTTGATGCCGCAGGTCGCCGGGCGGGCCGACGGGCGCGCGGTCAGTGAGGCGGTCCGCGCCCGTCTGAGCAGCTGACATGGGGATCTGAACGGGCATGGCCAAGCCGTCTCGGATCAAGCGCACCGTCGACCTTGAAGACAACGCCACGGCGCTGGCGCTGGCCGGCGACCACGACGCGCATCTCAAGCTGCTGGAACAGGCGTTCTCCTGCCGTGTCACGTTGCGCGGCACGCAGCTCAGCCTCGACGGCGGCGAGGCGGCGGTCCGCAAGGCGGCGGCCGCGGTCGGTGAGCTGCTCACCATCATCCGCTCCGGCCGGCCGCTCGATCCGGCCATGGTCGAGTCGCTCATGGAGATCGCCGTGAGCACCAATGGACGGCCGAGCGAGGTCTACGGCGACGTGGTCTGGACGCACCGTGGTCGCCAGATCGGTCCCCGGACCATGAACCAGAAGGCGTACGTCGACGCCATCCGGCGCAACACGATCACGTTCGGCATCGGGCCGGCCGGCACCGGCAAGACCTATCTGGCCACGGCGATGGCCGTGGCCGCCCTGACATCGAAGAAGGTCGGCCGCATCATCCTCACCCGGCCCGCGGTGGAGGCCGGCGAGAGCCTCGGCTTCCTGCCCGGCAGCGTGCTCGAGAAGGTCGACCCGTACTTCCGGCCGCTCTTCGACGCCCTCTACGACATGATCGACGGCGAGAAGCTCAGCATGCTGATGGAGAAGGGCGAGATCGAGGTGGCGCCGCTGGCGTTCATGCGCGGCCGCACGCTCAACGATTCGTTCATCATCCTCGATGAGGCGCAGAACACCACCCCCGAGCAGATGAAGATGTTCCTCACGCGGCTGGGCTTCGGCAGCACCATGGTCGTCACCGGCGACGTGACCCAGATCGACCTTCCCGGCGGCCGCCGATCGGGGCTGGTCACGGTCGGTGACGTGCTGGCCGATATCAAAGACATCTCGTTCGTGTGCTTCGATCACCACGACGTGGTGCGGCACAAGCTGGTGCAGCGTATCGTCGCTGCCTACAAGGATCACAGCGATCGGCTGCAGGTCGAGCAGGGGCTCGAGGAGGAGGGCCGGCGCGATCGGCGGGGAACGGGGTGACGTGGACGGACACGAAGGCACAGAGGCGATCGTCGTCGAGCTGACCGACGCCACCCGGGCCGGCGCCGACCACGAACGGCTGCGAACGCTGGTGCGCTCTGTGCTGGCCGCCGAAGGTGTGCTGCAGGCCGAGGTCGGCCTGCACCTGGTCGGCGAACGTCGCATGGCGGCGCTCAACGCCGACTACCGTGGCGTGCACGGCGTCACCGACGTGCTGTCGTTCCCGCTCGAGGAGCCCGGAGATCCTGTGCCCGCGGGCGTGCCGCGGCTGCTGGGCGACGTCGTCGTCTGCCCGGTCCAGGCGCGACGGCAGGCGACCGCCGACGGCACGCCGCCGGCCTTCGAGCTCGCCCTGTTGGTGACGCACGGTCTGCTGCACCTGCTGGGCTGGGAGCACGACGACGATCCCGGTGACATGGCGCTGCGGCAGGGGCAGATCCTCGCCGACTGGGACTGGAGTGGCCTGTGGTAGACGGTCCCCAGAGCCTGCCGCCGGTGCGCGCCACCCGCCGCGCCCGCATCACGCCGGTCCGGCGCCGGGACGCCTGGCCGGCCGCGTCCCAGGGTGCGCCGGACGGCGACCGGGTCGCGCCGGCGGCGTCGTCACAGTCGGATGACGGCCGTCCCGGCGCTGGGTCCGGCACTGCCGGGGCGGTCGACGATCCGGCACGGCACGAAGGCCCGCCCGGTGACACGGTCGTGACGAGCGAGGCGGCGACAGCCGACGATCGGGCGTCCGGCGGCGCCGAGTCGCCGACCGGCGGGGCACCGACCGGCGGCACCGGCGAGTCCGCCGGCAGAGTCAGCGACGGCGCCGGCAAGCCCGACGGTGACGCTGCCGAGGGTGGCGCTCGCGGTCGCCGGCGAGGCGACAGGTCGGGTGCCCGCGGTCGCCTTGGTCGTCTGCGCCACCTGGGCCTCGTACAGAGCTTCAACTGGGCCATCGAAGGCCTTGTCTGGACGCTGCGCTACCAGCGCAACATGCAGATCCATTTCGCCATCGCCGTGATCGTGGTCGTGGCGAGCCTGGCGTTCGCGGTCACCCGTGTGGAGCTGCTGCTCGTGTTCGCGGCGATCACCTTCGTGTTCGTCACGGAGATGATCAACACGGCGGTCGAGCACGTCGTCGACATGATCACCGACGAGCACCACCCGGCGGCCAAGATCGCCAAGGACGTGGCCGCCGGCGCCGTGTTCGTGGCGGCGCTGTTCTCACTCGCCGTCGCCTATCTGGTCTTCTACGACCACATCGTCGACATCCCGTACAGCTTTCTGCGCCGCCTGCGCGTCTCGGAAGTCGACCTCACGGTCGTGGCGCTGCTTCTCGTGGGTCTGCTGGTCATCGTCCTCAAGGCGGCGGTCGGCCGCGGGACGGCTCTGCGCGGCGGCTGGCCGTCCGGACACGCCGCCGTGGCCTTCGGCGGCTGGGTGGCGGTCACGTTCATCGCCACCCGCACCGCCTACGCCATCCCGATCTCGTTCATCGCCCTCATCCTGGCGTTCCTCACGGCCCAGAGCCGCGTGCAGGCCGGCATCCACAGCACGCTTGAGGTCGTCGCGGGAGCGCTGCTGGGCATCGTCGTGACCGCGGGTGTGTTCTTCATCTGGAACCCGTTCTGAGATGGGCGCCCGGCCGCCCAGTCCCGAGGAGAGGCGCCTGCTCGATCGGGCCCTGCGCGTGGCACATCACGCGTACGCCCCGTATTCCGGCTTTGCGGTCGGCGCCGTGCTCGTCGGTGGGTCCGGCGCCGTCTACGAGGGTGTCAATGTCGAGAACGCGTCGTATCCCGTCGGTCAGTGTGCCGAACGTGTGGCTCTGGGCGCTCTGGTCACCGCCGGGGAGCGGCAGGTGATCACGGTCGCCGTAGCGGCGGCCGACGGCGTCGATCTGCTACCCTGTGGCGCCTGTCTCCAGGCGCTGGCCGAGCTTGGCACACCCACTATCGTGGCGCGGGTCGAGGGGCGCATCGTGGCGCTGCCGCTCGACGCCCTGCTCACGGCGCCCTTTGCGCATGCTTCCGGGGCCGCCGATGGCAGGAGACCGGCCGCCCCGGGTCCCGCGGCCCCGTGCCCGCCTGCGGCTGCTCCCTCGCCCCCGGGCGCGGCCGCGGTCGAGAGCACCGGCGCGACCGGCGGACTCGAGGACGCGTCATGACCGACACGACGCCGCAGGCCGGCTTCCGGTCCGGCTTTGTCGCCGTCCTGGGGCGGCCCAACGTCGGTAAGTCGACGCTCGTCAATCGCCTGGTCGGCCGCAAGGTCAGCATCGTCAGCGACCGCCCCCAGACCACGCGCCGCCGCATCGCCGGCGTGGTGAACCTGCCCGGCTGTCAGATCGTCCTGCTCGACCTGCCCGGCTTCCAGCGTCCGTTCGACGAGCTCACGCGGCGTATGCAGAAGGCGGTCGAGGAGGCGCTGGCCGAGGTCGACGCCTCGCTTGTCGTGCTCGATGCGGCGGCGAGGATCGGCGGCGGCGATCACTACGTCCTGACCGCGGCCGCCGCCGGCGCCGCGCCGGCGGTGGTCGCCCTCAACAAGTGCGACCTGCTCGGCGAACGACGCCTGCAGACGGTCCAGGCCGAGGTCGAGGATCTGGCCGGCGCCGCCCCGGTGCACGCGGTCAGCGCCAAGCTCGGGCTCAACATGGACCCGCTCCTCGACGATCTTGTGACCCGCCTGCCCGAAGGCCCCAGGTACTTCCCCGACGACATCGCCAGCGATCAGCCGCTCGAGGCGCTGATCGCCGAGCTGATCCGCGAGCAGACCCTGCGCCGCACCCGTGAGGAGGTACCGCACGCGGTGGCGGTCAAGGTCGAGGAGATCGTGGAACGTGAGGACAGGCCGCTGATGGAGATCGCCGCGACCATCGTGGTGGAGACCGAGTCGCAGAAGGCCATCGTCATCGGCAAGGGCGGCTCCCTCGTCAAGAGCATCGGCAGCGCCGCCCGCCGCGAGATCGAGGCGGTCGTCGGCGTCCAGGTCTTTCTTTCTCTGCGCGTCAAGGTGCGGCGCAAGTGGCGCCGCGACCAGAGCTTCGTCGAGCGGCACGTGTGATCGGGACGACTCCGGGGCAGCCGCTCGGCCGGAGGGTGCCTGTGCTATAGTGACCGGGGGGGTAGGAGGAGCACGCCGCCGGCGTGGCTCGTGTCGCCCGGGCTGGATCTCTCATGCACGTCGAAGAGCTCGCAAAGACCATCGACCATACGTTGCTGCGCGCCGACGCGCCGTGGCCTGCCGTCGAGGCTCTGTGCTCAGAGGCGGCGCACTTCCATTTCGCGACCGTCTGCGTGCTGCCGTGCTGGGTAAAAGCGGCCGCCGAGGTGCTGCGAGACAGCGACGTCAGGGTCTGTACGGTCATCTCGTTCCCGCTCGGCGCCGACACCACCCGCACCAAGATCGCGGCCGCCGAGGAAGCGGTGGCGCTGGGCGCCGATGAGATCGACGTGGTCATGAACGTCACGGCGCTGCTCTCCGGGCAGGTGCTCGAGGTACGCGACGAGCTGCGCGGCGTCATCAACGCCGTGCGCATGCGCACGGTGAACTCCGGCAAAGGCGCCGTGATCGTCAAGGTCATCATCGAGACCTGCTATCTGAACAACAAGCTCAAGCGTCTCGCCTGCCGGGTCGCCGAGCTGGCCGGCGCCGACTACGTCAAGACCTCCACCGGGATGGGCCCTAAGGGGGCGACCGCCCAGGACGTGGAGTTGCTGCGCGACGCGCTCGGAGAGCACGTCGGCGTCAAGGCCTCGGGCGGCATCCGCTCGTACAAGGACGCCGCCCTCATGCTCAACGCCGGCGCCTCACGGCTCGGCACCAGCGCCGGCGTCGAGATCATGCGCGACTTCCTCGGCGACGACGCGGCGGTGCGGTGAAGCGCCCGGTGGGTACGCGCTGATGGACGCCGCCGATCTGCTCGCCCGCGTGCGCTACGACGATCGCGGGCTCGTACCGTGCGTCGTCCAGCACGTGGCCGACGGTCGTGTGCTCATGGTCGCCTGGGCCGACGCCGAGGCGCTGTCACGCACCGTCAGTACCGGTCAGGCGCACTTCTGGAGCCGCAGCCGGCGTGAGCTGTGGCGCAAGGGGGCCACCAGCGGCAACATCCTCGAGGTGCGCTCGATCCACCTCGACTGCGACGCCGACACCGTCCTGCTGCGCGTGCAGCCGGCCGGTCCCGTCTGTCACACCGGAGCCGCTACCTGCTTCGACGACGAGGCCAACGACGGCGCCTCGTGGAGCGCCGGCTGACCGTCGAGCGTCCACGGCGCCGAGCGGCCGGGTGATCCTTCAGTCCACACCGCGTGTCCTGCGTCGCTCGCGAGCGCGCGGTGTTCCTCATCAGGACAGCGCTGCGGCGTCGCCGGTCAGCGGATGGTGAAGTACGTCGCCAGCCCGATCGGGAACGGCAGCCAGTAGTTGAACAGCCGGTAGACGAGCACGCTGGCGACGGCCACCGCCGAGGGCACGCCGAAGCCGGCGAAGGTGGCCAGAAGGAGCGCCTCCACGGCACCCAGGCCTCCCGGCGTGGGAGCGAACATGCCGACGGTGTAGGCGATCGAGAAGGCGATCAGGAGCTGGCCGACCGGTATCGTGTAGCCGAACGCCTGGAAGGTGAGGTACAGGCAGAGGATGTCGAAGACCCACCAGACGACGGCGTAGAGGCCGGCCGTGCGGGCCGTGCCGCGGCGGGCGGTCATGGGGCGGATGCCGGTCCGGATGTGGTCGACCCACTCGTCGATCCCGCTCTCGTTGAGCACCTCGCGACGAAACAGGCGGTTCCAGATGCGCGCGAACTGCCGTGCCCGCAGGCGAAGCTGGGTCGGGTGGTTGTACAGGTAGATCAGGTAGATCAGCCCGCCGAGGATCATCCCGATGATCACTATGGCCACGACCGTCGAGCCGCCGGAGCTGCGGCCCTTGGCCACCAGATACGCGAGCGAGGCAAAGAAGATCAGCCAGAGGACGATGTAGATGAAGAACTGCTGCGTCGCGACGGCCACGACGGCGATGCTGCGCGAGACGCCCCGCTTGGCGAGCGCCTGGTAGGTGACCACGAAGCCGCCGATGCCGCCGATGGAGAACAGCCGGCTGGCGGCGAAGCCCGAGAGGTTGATCCGTGCCACCAGGCCGAGACCCAGCTCGGCCCCCAGGACCCGGAAGACGAACCGTGTGAGGAACGCGTACCCCATGAAGGACACCACCTCCATGAGGAGTGCCGCCCCGAGCCACCAGTAGTTGGCCTTGGTGATCAGGCTGAAGGCGTCTCTGGTCCCGATCAGGCGCGGGAGGAGGAAGTAGAGTCCGACGGCGATGACGCCGAAGATGATGAGATTGGCGATGACCTTCTTGATGGCTCGCTCCGCGGTGTCGCCTCCGGGACGGGCGCGGCGGCCGCGCGGCCGCTCGGCGTATCTTACGTGTCTTGGCGGTGTCGGCGCTGACGGCTCCACCGGCCGCGGGAAGACGGCCGCGTGGCCGGTACGTGACGCTGACCGGCGTGAGCGCCGGCGCTGCACGCAGGCGGAATGGCTTGCGTCGCGCATTCTGGCGTGCTATGAATGCCGGCCTTAAGGACACCCCGCTGGCGATCCGCCGCTCCTTCCCCTGCATGCCGAACCTCCCGTCCGGCTTGCCGTGGGGCAGGGCTGGGGGATCGCGGTCAGGCCTGCCGTCACAGGGAGCCTCCCGCTGACGCCGGGCGAAGCGCCGTCGGAAGGGTACCGTGAGAGCATGCCGACTGAGTGCCATCGTCATCACCCTCCTCTTCGCTGCCGCCGTCCCGTTCCTGGCCGCCTCCGATGAGGCGCAGGCGGCCGGCGCCAAGGCGCGTCTGAAGGCTGCCCGCCAGGATCTTGCCGCCGCCAGAGCCGAGCTCGCCGAGCTGCGCGTCAGGATCAAAGCCGCCGTCGCCGCCGCCGACCAGGTCGTCTTCAGACAGCTCGCCCGTCGCTACCACCAGGTCAAGCGCCGCATCACCACGCTGCGTCGCCGGGCTCGTCGCCTGGCGCTGGCGGTCGCCCCTCCCATGACGCCCGGCAGGGACGGGTCGTGGTCGCGGGTGATCAAGGCCGCGGCAGCGAAGCACCACATCAGCGCCACCTCGCTGAGGCGCATGATGATGCTGGAATCGGGGGGCCGGGCCGACCTCGTCTGCGGCCCCTTCTACGGCCTGTTCCAGTACTGCTCCGGCACGTGGAACGGCTCCTGGAACCGATATCGCAAGTACGGCATCCGCCACGGCGGCGCGCAGATTTGGGCGACCGCCTACGCCATCAAGCGCGGCTGGGGCCCCTCGATGTGGCCGGTGGCCTACCGGATGGCGTTCGGGGGCTGAACGGCTTACCATTGACCCCCTGCGCGTGCGGTGCGGCGATGGCGCAGCACATCGTCGCCGCGTCGCACGCCGTCGCCGAAGTGGCGGAACTGGCAGACGCGCCGGATTCAAAATCCGGTGCCCCGGAAGGGGCGTGAGGGTTCAAGTCCCTCCTTCGGCACCATCCCCGGCCCAAGAACGTCAACCGGGCGCCGGTTGCATTTCTCCTGCTTAGCGGTCAGAATGCGTCCCCCGGAAGGGTCTTGTCCGCGCGTATCGGCGCGGTGGGGCGTGTCTATCGGTCAATCGGTCGGCAGGAATGCCGATAGGGACGAAGAAAGGCAGACGGCCCGGTCATCCGGGCTTACGGCCTCGTCTCGACCACTGGAGCTTCGTCTGCGCGACATGGACAGGACTCGTCTGAGTACCCCTGTGAGCATCATCAGAGCGCTGGTCGCGATCGTGCTGATCGGCGGCGCTGTCGTGCCGCTCGGCATCAGCGTGCTCGCCGAGGAGGCGGCAGCCGTGCCGCTGGCGCAGCAGAAGGCCAAGGCCAAGGCCAAGGCACAGAAGATCCGCCGTCAGCTGGAGGCGCTCGACGCCACGCTGGGCCGGGCCGTCGAGGACTACAACCTGGCCCGCATCAAGCTCGCCGACGCCGAGGACCGCGTCCGCAAGACCACCCGGCAGCTCAAGGTCGCCCGCTACGAGCTGGCGCAGTCCCGGCAGACCCTCGAGGACCGCGTCGTCGGCATGTACAAGCAGCGTCCGGTCGACTTCCTCGACGTTGTGTTCCGCTCCGAGGACTTCGACGATCTCGCCACGCAGATCAAGGTGATCCAGGAGATCGGCGAGCAGGACTCCGCCATCGTCGACAAGATCGAACGGTACGAGACGCGGGTCATCGAGAAGCGCAAGCGGCTCGTCAAGGAGCGGCGCGAGGCCAAGGACCTGGTCATCGACGTCGAGCAGCGGCGCGAGGGCATCGAGACGCAGATCGCGGCCCGCGAGGACCTGCTGCGCGGCGTCGAGAAAGAGATCGCCCGCATCGAGCGCGAGGAGCGTGAGGCGGCCCGACGTGCCGCGGCTGCTGCCGCGGCCGCTGCGGCGGCCTCCGGCTGGCGCAATCCGCGCATCCCGGTCGCCAACGCCGGGCCGGGGCACCCGGAGGTCATCGAGATCGCCAAGCAGTACCTCGGCGTGCCGTACGTCTACGCCGCTGCCGACCCCAATGTCGGCTTCGACTGCTCGGGACTCGTCATGTGGTGCTACGGCAAGATCGGCATCACCTTGCCGCACTACTCCGGATACCAGCAGAACATGGGCAAGCCGGTGGCCATGAACGCCCTCGTTCCCGGCGATCTGGTCTTCAAGGGCTACCCTGTCTCGTACCACGTCGGCATGTACGCCGGCGGCGGCCAGGTGATCCATGCACCGCATACCGGCGCCGTGGTCAGCTTCACCAGCCTCATGGGCTGGGCGTACGCCGTCCGGATGTAGCGGACTGCGCGGCCCGGGGCCGGGCTTCCTCAGCCCGGGACAGGGCTTCCCGGCTCCAGGCCCGGCGTCTTCGGCCCAGGACCGGACTGTCTTCATCCGGCTCCGGTGAGCCGCATCCGTCGTACGCCTGCCGGTGACACCCGGAGGGTGCTTCACGACACCCGGACGGTCCCGCCGCGTGATCGCGGTCCGATCGATAACGGACTTGCGTTGTCCCGATGACGCTCCACGGCTACCTTCGTGAGCGCAGTCCACCGGCGGAGGTCCTCATGACGATGCGCGAGCGGATGTGGCGGCGCGACGGCTGCAAGCGGACCGTCGCAGCGGTGTTCCTGGCCCTCGTGGCTCTGTCGGTGATCGTCTCCGCGACTGTCCTGATCTCCCGCGGGCGCTACGTCGACGTGGTGGGGCTGCGTGGCGGTTGAGGTGGGGAAGGGAGCTCGTGTCAGCTCTCCGGCATCGTCGTCGAGCTCTCCCATCCGCGACCACGCCCCGGTCAGTGGCTGCGCGTGACCTGCACGGCGTTCGCCGCCGACGGCGCCGCCATGCCGGGGGTGGAGGTGACCGTGCGCTGGCGCATCGCCGGCACTGCCGAGCTCGACCGGGTCACCACCGACTGGGGCGGGCGGGCCGGCGTCTCGCGGCGCCTCCCGGCGACGGCGGCCGCCGGCGAGGAGGTCCTGGTGAGCGTCACCGCCGACTACTTCGGTCAGGTGCGGACCCGGGACGTGAAGGCCGTGCTGCGGTCGGCCGTCTGAGAGCGGCCTTCGATTGACCGCCATGCCGGCGGGCCGTAGCATCGCCGCCATGGCGGCGGGATCAGGCAAAGACCGTGCGGTCGGCCGCAGGTGTCGCAGCGGCTCCCCGGGGGATGCGGGACCGTGGCCGGTCCGAGTCCGGGACGCGGGGGCGGACGGCGCCTGCGAGTTCGACGCCGGCGCCATCGTCTTCGCCGACTGGGTCCGGCTCAAGTGCCGCTACGGCTGTCCTGAGTTCGGCCGCCGCCTGAGCTGCCCACCGTACACGCCGCCGCTCGAAGAGCTGAGCGCGGCGTTCGCCGGATACGCCCGGGCGCTGCTCGTCTGGGTCGAGGTCGACGGCGCCGCCGAGGAGCCCGCCGCCCGGCGCCGTCTCCACGAGGCCCTTCTCGAGCTGGAGCGTGCCGCCTTCGTCGACGGGCATCACAAGGCGCTGGCGCTCGGCGTCGGCCCCTGCCTGTGGTGCGGCGACGAGCCGTGCCCGGCCGACGGCTCGTGCCGGCAGCGCGAGCGGTTGCGGCCCTCGCTGTCCGGCTGTGGTATCGACGTGTTCGCCACCGCTGCCCGAGCGGGCGTGGAGCTGCAGGTGGCGGCCGACGAACGCGCCGCGGTCAAGCTGCTGGGGCTGCTCCTGATAGAGTGACCGCCGGCGCCCCCTTGACGCAGCGACTCTGTGAGCTCGTCTGCCGGGACGCCGCACGCACTGTAGGGGTCGTTGCTGAAGTGGAAGGTGAGCAGATGACGCCCATCCGCAGGATCCAGGAGGAGTCCGGCATCGTCGGCCGCGACGAGGAGCTCGGCCTGGCGCTGGCCGTGCTGCAGACCGGACGTCATCTTCTGTTCGAGGGCCCCGTCGGCGTCGGCAAGACGACTGTGGCCCTGGCGGTCTGCCACCACCTCGGCCGCGAGACGGTCCGTGTGGACGGCGACGACCGGTACTCGGAGAGCAAGCTCACCGGCTGGTTCGACCCGCCGCTGGTGCTCTCCAAGGGCTATTCTGAGGAGACGTTCTTCCCGGGGCCGCTGGTGCAGGCCATGATGGAAGGCTCGGTCCTGTTCATCAACGAGCTCAACCGCATGCCCGAGGGCGTGCAGAACGTGCTGCTGCCGTCGCTCGACGAGCGCTTGCTGGTGGTGCCGCGCATCGGGACCATCAAGGCTGCCGACGGCTTCCAGGTCATCGCCACCCAGAACCCGGTGGAGTACATCGCCACCGGCCACCTCTCCGAGGCCCTGCGCGACCGCTTCGAGCACGTGGCGCTGGAATACCAGGATGCTCCCGAAGAGGTGCGCATCGTGGCCCGCGAGACCGGCTCCGATGGGGACGGTCTGCTGGTGTGGCGCGCGGTCGCCATCGCCCGCGCCACCCGTGTCCATCCCAAGTTCAAGAAGGGCGCCAGCGTGCGGGCGGCGATCGCCATGGTGGCGGTGGCCGAGCAACTGGTCGCGGTCGGCATGGAGCGCGACGCGGCGCTGCGCCGGGCGGCGGTGGCGGCGCTCACCACGCGCACCGAGCTGCGCGACGAGCTGGGTGCGGACTTCCAGGGGACGCTCGACGAGATCATGCGAGGCATCGAGGAGCTGGACGGCGAGCGTCTGCGCGCGGCGGCCGACGACGTGACGCGGTCCGAGGCCGACGCAGAAGCGTGAGCGGCAGCCCTCCGTGGAGGTGACGTGGTGAACGTCGTCCGGGCGATACAGGACGACCATCGCATCGTCGGTCGCGAGGACGAGCTGACGCTGGCGCTGGCTGTGCTGCAGACCGGCCGCCACGTGCTCTTCGAGGGGGCGGTCGGCGTCGGCAAGACCACGGTGGCGCTGGCCGTATGCCGTCATCTCGGGCGCACCACGTGGCGGGTCGACGGCGACGACCGGTACTCGGAGAGCAAGCTCACCGGCTGGTTCGACCCGCCGCTGGTGCTCAAGAAGGGCTACTGCGACGAGACGTTCTTCCCGGGGCCGCTCCTGCACGCCATGCGCGAAGGCTCGGTCCTGTTCATCAACGAGCTCAACCGCATGCCCGAGGGCGTGCAGAACGTACTGCTGCCGGCGCTCGACGAGGGGCTGCTCACGCTACCGCGGCTGGGCGAGGTCCGGGCGACGCCGGGCTTTCAGGTCATCGCCACGCAGAACCCCTCCGAGTACATCGCCACGGCTCATCTCTCGGAGGCGCTGCGCGACCGCTTCGAGCACATCGCGCTCGATCACCAGAGCGCTCCTGAAGAGGAGCTGATCGTCCGTGCCGAGAGCTGGAGCGACGACGACCTGCTGGTGTGGCGCGCAGTGGCCGTGACACGTGCCACGCGCGTGCATCCCAAGCTCAAGAAGGGCGCCAGCGTGCGGGCGGCGATCGCGATGGTCACCATGGCCGAGCAGCTTCGCGCCGAGGGGGTCGACGAGCCCGCGGCTCTGAGACAGGCGGCCGTCGCGGCGCTCAGCACCAGGACCGAGGTCTCCGACGACCTCGATGCCGACTTCGGCACCGCACTCGACGAGATCTTGGCGGCCGTCGCCGACCTGGAGCTCGGCGAGCTGCAGGATGTGGCCGCGGCGCCGCAGGACCGTCTGCCGCGTCACAAGGACGGGCACCCGGAGCGCAACGTGACCACGCGCGGTCGCGCCACCCCGGTTGCCATCGAACAGGTGATGCAGACGTGCGCGCCGGAGCCCGAGATGGGGCTCGAGGCGATCGAGTACTTCACCGAGCGACTGCGGCTGCCGGCGGACAAGATCGACGGGTGGCAGATCGCCCAGCGGCTCACCAAGCCCGGCTGCGAGCTGGGCATGCCGGGTATGCGGGAATACGCCGAGCGTCTGGCGGTACGCTCGGTCCTGGAGCGGGCGGCGGCCCTGGTGGGCCCGCTGCGCGGTGCCACACACACGCTGGTGGAGCCGATGCGCGAGCCGCACCAGGGCGAGCTGGAGCTCGACGAGACGCTCGAGAACCTGCTCGGCAAAGAGTTCCCCGAGCGCCAGGACTGGCAGGTCGAGCATCGCGAGGAGCGGCGCACGCAGATCGTGCTCATGCTCGACACGTCGCTCTCGATGGCGGGCGCCAACATGGCGCTGGCGGCGGTGGCTGCCGCCGTGCTGGCGCTCAAGATGCGGCCGGAGGACCTCTCGGTGGTCGTCTTCGAGAACACCGCCGAGGCGGTGAGCCACCTCGAGGACGCCGATCCGCCCGAGCACGTGGTGAAGGAGATGCTGCGCCAGCCGTGTCGCGGCTACACCGACATCGAGGGCGGCCTGCTCATGGGGCTGCGGGAGCTGCAGCGCGGCCGCAACCCGCGCAAGTACGGCCTGCTCATCACCGACGGCGTCTACACGCGTGGCGGCGACCCGACCCAGGTGGCGGCCCGCTTTCAGCATCTCTTCGTACTGCTTACCGAAGATTACAAGATGAACGAGATGCTCTGCCGTCAGATGGCCTCTGTCGGCAAGGGCCAGCTCTACCGCGTGCGATCGCTGCGCGAGCTGCCGCGGCGCATGGTCGACGTCGCCGACCGGCTGCTGCGCTGACGCCGCGACACCGTCGTTGTGCGGAACGCGCAGAGAACGCGACCCGCGATGCGGGTCGCGGGCGTTGCGCCGACCGGCGGGGGGGTGGTAAGGTCCGCTGCGGTCGGTGAGCGACCGTGGCTGCCGGGGGGTACCACGGCCAAGATACGACCCCATCACTGGCGATGCCCGGCGCTGAGCGCTGTGTCGTCAGGGGCGTAGGGAGGCGATGCATGACGCGACGAGGATCGCTCGCGCCATACCGCAGTACCGTGATCGCGTTCGTGGTCTGTCTGACCGCCGTCGTCTTCCTGACCCTCGTCGCACCGACCGCCCAGGCCAGCAAGCTCTCCCGCGACAAGGCGCGCGCCAAGGCCATCGCCCAGGAGGTGGCGGCGCTCGACCAGCGGCTGACCGGTCTGGTCGCGTCGTACGCCGCCGCCAGCGCCGAGCTCGAGGCGGTCAACGACCAGATCGACCAGAACAGGGAGCTGGTCGCCGAGGCCGAGGCCGAGCTGGAAGAGGCGCAGGCCCTCGTCGGCGAGCGTGCCGTCGCCCTGTACAAGGAACGACCGGTGACGCTCATCGACGTCATCGCCGGCAGCTCATCGTTCTCAGAGCTGCTCACGCAGCTTCAGTTCATGGTCAAGGTCAGTCAGCACGACGAGCAGATGCTGACCGACCTGGAACAGATGAAGAGCGAGGTCGCGCAGCGGCGGCAGAGGTTGCTGGCCGACCGCGAGGCGGCCCGGACGGCGATGCAGCGCAAGCAGGACGAGCAGGCGCGCGTCGAGGCGGCGCTGGCGGAGCGCAAGAGCACGCTCGCCGGCCTGCGCAGCGAGATCAAGCGTCTGGAAGCCAGCCTGAGACGCCGGGTCGTCACGACGTCGCCGGCCGTCGTCGCCGCCGACGGCGACACGTCGAGCGACCCGCCGCCGCCGGCGGATGCTCCCAGCGGCGGCTGGTGGCCGCTGATCAAGGAGGCGGCGGCGGCCAACGGCATCGATCCCAACGGCATGTACCGGCTCATGATGTCCGAGTCCGGCGGCCAGCCCGGCGTCGTGGGCTCGGGGCTGTACTACGGTCTCTTCCAGTACTGTCACTCTACCTGGAACGCCTCTTGGAACCCGTACCGCGCCGCCGACATCCGCGACGGGGCCGCCCAGATCAAGGCCACCGCCCTGGCCCTGAAGATGGGCAAGGGGCCGTACTGGTGGCCCAACACCTACGGCCCCGCTTTCGGCGGCACCTGACGACCTGGCGGCGCCGCTCTTCGGCCCGGCGCCGCATCGCTCAGTCGACCTCCGTCGCGACGGCCCGCCCGGTCGGGACGTCGGTCGGCCGATCGGGCCCTCACATTCAGCGCTCTGACCGACGGTCCGATGCGCTACACTGCGCTCCGGAAGGGCGCATGGGCGCCCGGACCGGCCTCGATCACGCGGCGGGAGGAGACGCCATGGCGGCAGGCGGCGACAACGGCGCCGGCGCACAGGCTCACGATCACGTGCAGGAGGGCGGCGACGTCGTCCTGCCTAAGCGCAAGAAGATCGACGAAGCCACGTACGACGAAGAGCTGCGCAAGCTGCAGATCGAGCTCGTCAGGCTGCAGGAGTGGATCAAGTACAAGTGCCTGAAGGTCGCCGTGATCTTCGAGGGCCGCGACGCGGCCGGCAAGGGCGGCTGCATCAAGCGCATCGCCGCGGCGACCAATCCCCGCGTGGTGCGCATCGCGGCCCTGCATACGCCGACCGAGCGCGAGAAGGGCGAGTGGTACTTCCAGCGCTACGTCGCCGAGCTGCCGGCCGCCGGAGAGATGGTCCTCTTCGACCGCAGCTGGTACAACCGGGCCGGCGTGGAGCGGGTGATGGGCTTCTGCACCGAGGACGAGCTGTGGGAGTTCTTCCGTAGTTGCCCCGAGTTCGAGCGCATGCTCATCCGCTCGGGCATCACCCTCGTCAAGTACTGGTTCAGCGTCAGCGACAGGGAGCAGGAACGGCGCTTCAAAGCGCGGCTCAGCGATCCCATGAAGATCTGGAAGCTCAGCCCCATGGACCTCGCCTCCATCGAGCGCTGGGTCGAGTACTCCATCGCCAAGGACGAGATGTTCAAGTACACCGACACCAAGCACTCGCCCTGGTGGACGGTCAACGCCGACGACAAGAAGCGTGCCCGCCTCAACACGATCCACCATCTCCTCAGCCTGATCCCCTACGAAGACGTGACGCCGACAGACATCAAGCTTCCCGCTCGCCCGAGCGCCCGCGGCTACGTCAGACCGCCGATCGAGGTGCAGACCTTTGTCCCCGAGGTCTACTGAAGAGCGGCGCCGGACCGTCTGCCGGGCGAACGGCGATCGCTCACCCGAGCCGGGCGGCCAGACGCTCCCGCAGGCCGTGCCCCACAACGAGCTGTGACTCCGCGATGCGGCTGCGCACGGCGAGGTAGTCGGCCGCCATCTCACCCGTCTCCCGGGACGACCCTGAGCGACCGCTGACGGCTTGCGGTACGGCGCCCGAGCCGCTGATGAGGCGGGCGACCGGCCCGGGCAGCTCGGCGGCGCGAGCCAGGAGGCCCTCGCGGAGGGCCGCCGCCTCCCGCTTCAGCGGCCGCACCTCGCGCCGCTGCGGCGGGCAGGCCGCCTCGACGATGAAGGGATGTGGCCCGCCGCGGGCGCTGTCGACGGTGAGCAGCGCCCGCTCCTTGGCGCGTGTGAGCGCGACGTAGAGCACCCGTCGTTCCTCCTCGTGCTCGGCGTCCTGCAGCGGTGCCAGGGCCGGCGCGAAGTCGACGATCGCCACCGAGCGGTATTCACGACCTTTGGTGGCGTGGATGGTCGCCAGAGTGACGCCGTCGCAGCAGCCGCCGGCGGCCGCCGCTGCGGGGTCGGCCAGGGCATGCCAGGCGGCGGCCAGTCCGGCCAGGGTCGTATACCGGCACGCCAACAGTCGAGCCGCGTCGGCGACCTGCAAGACCGCAGCGCCGTCTTCTGGACGCGGTGAGACGCCCGGTGGCCTGAGGGGCATGCGGACGTCGGACGGCGACCCGGTCGGCGCCCCGGCGTCCGGGTGGTCCCCCGGCGGCGCCCCGGCGTCCGTGTGGTCCCACGTCGTGGCGTCCGGCGCGCCGCTCAGGTGGTCGAGGACGGCCTCCAGGGCCTGTGTCACGGGGGAGCCGGCTCGCCCAGGGTCGGCGGCGGCGTCGCGCAGCGCACAGTCCAGGCGCCGGCTGTGCCCGGCGTCGAGACCGGCGGCGGCCGGTGCCGTCGCCGGTACGCCGGCATCGTGCAGGGCCCCGGCGACCGTCGTGAGCTGTGAACGGAAGCGGCAGAGAACGGCGAGCTCGCGCCAGGGGCAGTCGAGACGAGCCTGCTCGGCGGCGAGGAAGGCGGCGACCTCCAGGAAGCGGTCCTCAGGTCGCCCGGCGGCGGCGAAGCAGACGGCTCCGGCCGGCGCCGCCGGGCGCGCCTGCATGCTCTTCTGGGCCCGGCGGCGGTTGTTGGTGACCAGCTGCTCCGCGCGCCGCACGACCTCGCGGGAGCAGCGGTAGTTGGTCGGCAGGGTGTAGTAGGCGATGTGGGGCGCTGCCGGCAGGCCGACACCGAAATCGACGATGGTCGACACATCGGCCGATCTCCAGCCGTAGATGAGCTGGTCGTCGTCGCCCACCACGAACAGATCGCGCCACGGCCGGCTGATGATGTCCAGCAATGCCGCCTGGGTCGGATTGACGTCCTGGAACTCATCGACCAGGACGTGGTCGTAGAGCCCCTGCACGAGACGGCGGTGGGCAGGCTCGGCGAGCAGCGCTGTGACCGCGGTCAGGATCTGGTCGTCGAAGGCCTGCACGCCGCGGGTCGCCTGGATGCTTGTGTGCCGTCGCAGCGCTTCGCGATGCTCGGGCCGGGGTGGCCTCAACTCTGCGCGCCAGGCGGTGAGCGTGCGGGAGAGCGCCCAGGCTGCGTCGGTGGCGGCCGCGTCGTAGGGGTCGGCCGCCGCCGTCCGGGCGACGTTCCGATGAGATCGGGCTGCCGAGAACGGCGCTGCGGCCTCGGCGGCCGCCGGCGCGAGGGCGGCGCGCAGGAGTCGATCGTGCTCGGCATCGGAGACCATCACCACCGGCGCATCGCCGAGGACCTGCCGCTGGAATCGGTACCCGAAGGCGTTGAAGGTGGCGCAGTGCACGCCGTCGGCGCTGGGACCGATGGTCCTGGTGGTAGGGACGCCGGCGGCGGCCAGACGCTCTTCCAGCTGCACCGCGGCCTCGGTGTTGAAGGCCAGGACCAGGATGGCCTGGGGTCGGACGCCGGAGGCCACCAGAGAGCCTATCCGGGCGACCATGGTCTTGGTCTTGCCGGAGCCGGCGGCCGCCAGCACCCGGGCCGGTCCGCGGCCGTGGAGCGCGGCGGCGCGCTGGTCCGGGTCGAGGCCGTTCAGAGCGGCCGCCTGCCGCTCGGTGTCGGTCTCCGGCGCCGAGCGACCGGCGACCGCCTCGGCGGTCGTGAAGAGCGTTGCGATGTCCTCGAGGTCGAGGCTCGAGCGCTGCTCGACCCGCAGCGTCCGCGGCGCCAGCTCGGAACTCGGGAACGGGAAGGCCAGGCATGCCCCGCGGCGGGAGCGGGCCAGGGGATAGACGAGGCCGTTAAGGAGCTCCCGGGCGCACGCCTCGAACTCACAGAGGCGTCCGCTCCAGCGCCAGACGGGCACGCGATCATCATGCTCGTCGGCACTCTGTCGGTGGCCTGCTCCGGGGGCCATGGCCCGGACCGCACCGAAGACAAGACGGTGGCGGACGGCGAGCGCCGACAGGGCGTGGTCAAGCTGGTCGTTGGACGCGATGTCGAAGAGGATGTGATGGCGGCTCATGGAGACCATGATGGCGTGCCCGCCTGCCATGAGCGAGGCTCACGAAGCCGCCTCGCGGTGGACGTTCGCCGCCGCATCGGGTCGACGAAGCGCCGGCCGCGGACGGCAGGCGACCGGCGGCCGGCGCTCTGCCGGGCCGTGTGGAACGGGTGTTCCCGCTTGATTTGCTCCGGTCGGCTGCGTAGCCTGCGTTCCATGCGAGCGCCTGTAGGGCGGTGCGTGACGGTGTGGACGGCCGGGTGGCGACGAGGAGGCAGCATGGAGTCGGACGGACAGCGCGCGGTGCGGACGATCGGCGACGATCACGTCGTCTACTCCATGGACAAGACGGCCCCGCCGGCGCTGCGGGTGCGCTCCGGCGACATCGCCGTGGCGACGTGCAACGATTGTTTCGGCGGCTGCATCCGCACGGAGCAGGACGATCCGGCCACGCTCGATCACGACAAGCTCAACCCTGCCACCGGCCCCATCTTTGTCGACGGCGCCGAGCCCGGGGACGTACTCGCGGTCACCCTGCTGCGCATCGATGTCGGCGACCAGGGGTCGGCGCCGCTGTATCCGGGCGAGTTCGGCTTCCTCAAGGACGATCCGATCGAGCCGCTCACCAAGATCGCCGCGGTCGTCGACGGCATGATCATCTACCGTGACGACGTACGCATCCCGGTGCGCCCGATGATGGGCACGATCGGCGTGGCGCCGGCCGGGGCGCCGATCTCCAACCTCTACATGGGCGACCACGGCGGCAACATGGACCACAAGGACGCCGGCGTCGGCAGCACCGTCTATCTGCCGGTGCTCGTGCCGGGGGCGCTGCTCGCCGTCGGCGACGCGCACGCCGTGATCGGCGACGGCGAGGCCGCCGCCGCCGGCCTCGAGGTGCCGTCGGTGGTCACGATGCAGCTCGACGTCCTCAAGGGGCGGTCGCTGCCGCGGCCGATGATCGAGACGCCGGCCGAGATCATGACCTGCGGCTGGGGTGAGACGATGGAGCAGGCGACCATCTGCGCCATGCGAGACATGGTCGACTTCATCGCAGCGAGGCTGAAGATGTCGCGCGCCGAGGCCTATAACCTGGTCGGCATGGTCGGCGACGTACGTCCGGGGAACGCGGTCTGCGTCCCCGGTGCGGTGCGCTACGTCATGCCCAGGGCGATCTTCACGAACGGCATCGCCGTCCCGTGAGCGCGGCTGCCGCGGCGCCTTCCATCTCTTCGTCATGCCTGGAATGCCTGTTCCTCGTTGACTTGAGGGTGACGAGGTCGTAATCTGTCTTCCATTCCGCGTCCGGTCTGCATGCGCGCGCCGGGCGCCGTTCGCGTGACGTGCTGGGGGGCACCGATGGGGGAACATGCTCGCGCGGTGGATCCGGGGCGCCAGGGCCTGGCGACGCTGGTCCACGACCGCATGCCGTGGCTCACGGCCTCAGAGCGCAAGGTGGCGCGCGCGTTCCTGACGTCGTATCCCATCGCCGGTCTGGAGAACGTGGCCCAGCTTGCGCAGCGCGCCGGGGTCAGCGGCCCCACGGTGATGCGCTTCGTCGGCAAGCTCGGCTTCGTCGGCTACCCGGAGCTGCAGGAGGCACTGCGCCGTGAGGTGCAGGAGAAGCTCACCTCGGCGCTGGCCCAGTTCCCCGAAGACCCCGGCAAGGCGCCGGAAGGCGTCCTGCAGGCGAGCCTGCAGACGTTCCATACCGAGCTCGACCGCAGCTTCGCCGGCCTCTCGCAGGCCGAGTTCGACGAGGCCGTCGGCGTGCTGGCCGATCCGCGGCATTCCATCCTCTGCACCGGAGGGCGGTTCAGTCAGGTCCTCGCGTACTACCTGTTCCTGCATCTGAACATGCTGCGGCCGCGCTGCCGCTACGTGGTGGCGGCCCCGACACCGCGCTGGGACGAACTCATCGACGTCGACCGGCGCACGGTCCTGGTCGTCTTCGACTACCGGCGGTATCAGAACTCGACCATCGAGTTCGCCAACCGGGCGGTCCAGAAGGGTTGCCAGGTCGTGTTGTTCACCGACCCGTGGCTGTCGCCGGTGGCCGAGGTGTCGCGACACGTGCTGACCAGCTCGGTGCGCGCGCCGTCGCCGTTCGACAGCCTCGTGCCGGCTTTCGCGCTCCTGGAGACGGTGGTGGCGGCGCTCTCGGTCCGCATCGGATCCAAGGCCAAGCCGCGCATCGAGGAGCTGGAGCGTCTGCGGGCGGGCACCACGTGGGGCGAGCTCGGGCCGGCGGTCGAGTGAGATCCGGATCTGAAGAGGCAGGAGGAGGCACAGTGGCGGCAGACAAGGAGCAGAGGCTGCGGCGGAAGACCGAGGAGCTGCGCGCGGCGGGCGTGCGCCACGTGGTCTGCACCATGGTGGACAGCGGCAGCATCACCCGCGTCAAGTGCTTCGCCCTCGACGACCTGGAGCACTTCGCCCACTCGGGCTCGGGCTTCTCGATCCTCTGGGCGCTGGTCTTGAGCAACGATCACTTCACGACCACCGAGGCGATCAGCGGACCGGTCGGCGACATGCGCATGCTGCCGGACACCGACGCGCTCGTGCAGCTCGCCGCCAGTCCCGCGTGGGCCTGGGTGCCGCTCGATCTGTTCGATCAGGAGGGTCAGCCGCTCGATGTCTGCCCGCGCCAGTTCCTCAAGCGCATGGTCGGCGATGCCCGCCAGGCGGGCTTCCAGCTCGGCATGGCGTACGAGCTGGAGTGGTCCCTGGCCGTCGTCGACGACGACACCGGCGCCGTGCGGCCGGTCCACAAGGGACCGGGCTACAGCTCCAACGCCTGGTCGATCGTGCATCCCTTCGCCGCTGACCTGCTCGACGCGCTGGCCGCGCAGGAGGTCACCGTCTCGCAGCTCCACCCCGAGTACTCGCACGGTCAGATGGAGGTCTCGCTGGGGGTCGCCGACCCGCTGACGGCCGCCGACTGGCACGTCCTGCTCCGGCACACCGTACGCACCATCGGCGAGAAGTACGGCTACCGCTCGTCGTTCTCGCCGGTCACGGTGCCCGGCCTCGGCAACGGCAGTCACCTGCACTTCAGCCTCTGCGACCTGGCCGGCGACAACCTGTTCTGCGGCGGCGACCGCGTCGTGGATCTCACCGCTCCCGGTGAGGCGTTCCTCGCCGGCGTGCTGCAGGAGCTCGACGCGATCATCGCGCTCGCGTGCCCCACCGTCCCCTCCTACGAGAGGCTGCAGCCGGAGAAGTGGGCCGGCGCCTACCGGGTCTGGGGGCACGAGAATCGCGAGGCGGCGCTGCGCTTCATCACCGGGATGGCCGGCGGGCGTCGCGACACGGCCAACATGGAGCTCAAGTCGGCGGACTGCGCCGGGCATCCGTACCTGCTCTGCGGCGCCGTCATCGCCGCCGGCCTCAACGGCATCGCCCAGGACCTCAGGCTGCCGGATCCCTGCTGGATCGATCCCGGCAAGCTCACGGAGGCTGAGCGCCGGGCGGCCGGCTACGAACAGCTCCCCGCCAGCCTCAGCGAGGCCGCCGAAGCACTCGCCGCCTCGTCGGTGTTGCGCGACGCCATGGGCGGGATGCTGCACGACTGCATGGTGGCCGTGCGGCGTGCCGAAGCCGAAGCCGACGAGGGCCGGCCGATCGAGGAGCTGATCCACGAACACCTCTGGCGGTTCTAGGATGGCCGCGGGTGCGGAGGTGCGAGCAAGCGACGGTGAGGGGAGGTGACGTGAGCATGGCGCCGGAGAGAAGGGAACGGATGGTGGACCTCAGCGGCAGCCCGGTGCTGGACGACCACTGCCACGGGTTCCGCGTGGACGATCTGCTGGCGCTCGACCCGCTGGGCTGGGAAGACCGCCTGACGATGATGGGCATGTGCTACCTCTCGTCCGGGCAGACAGACCCGAGGCAGGCGGCCCAGGTGAGGGACCTGCGCGACGGCACCGTGTTCGCGCTCACGGCGCGGCGCTGGCTGGCCGGCTATCTCGGCAGCGAGGCGACATCGAGCGCGGTGACCGAGGCGCGCACGGCGGCGTTCACCGCTGATCCGCGCGCCTACGTCGCCGCCCTGATGGCGCACCAGCAGATCGCGGCCGTGATCGCCGACGAGGGCTTTCCGCAGCCGACGGTCACGCGAGCGGAGTTCGAACGCGACCTGGGCACCACCGTGGCGGCCGACGGTACGGTGCAAGGTGCGCGCGTGTACCGCGTGGCTCGCATCGAGCCCTGGATCGCCGAGCTGCAGGAGCGGGATCTGACCTGGCCGGAGTTCGAGGCCGGCTTCGAGGAGCGCCTCGATGAGGCGGCCGTCGATCCGCTACTGGTGGGCTACAAGTCGATCATCGCCTATCGCACCGGGCTCGATGTCGGCCGGCCGAGCGCCGCCGAGGCCGCCGGCGCCTACGCGGAGTGGCGGGCGGCCGGCTGGCCGAAAGACCGTGGACCCGGCAAGACCGTCCGCGACCATCTGCTGCGGTCCACGCTGCGCGCCTGCCGCCGGCACGACCGCGTGATGCACCTGCACGTGGGCGGCGGCGATCCCGACATCGTGCTGGCGCACGTGCGGCCGCAGGACGTCTTCGAACTGCTTCACGACCACATGGACCAGCCGATCGTGCTCATCCATGGCGGCTATCCGTGGATGGCCGAGGCGGCCTACATAGCGTCCATCCTGCCGTTCGTCTACATCGACCTCTCCGAGTTCCTGCCGTGGGCGTCGCTGGGCGTCGACCGCGAGCTGGAGATGGTGCTCGGCGCGGTACCGAGTGGCAAGGTGCTGTACGGTTCCGACGAAGCCAGCGAGCCGGAGGTCTTCTGGGTCTCGGCGCGACTCACACGGGAAGCTCTGGAGCGCGTCCTCGGCGCGGCCGTGGAGCGCGACCACCTGACGCTCGACGAGGCGCTGCGCATCGGGCGCGGCGTGCTGGCGGCCAACAGCGCCAGGCTGCACGGGATCGAGCTGCCGTGAGGAGGTGCAGTCGGTCATGAGGGCCGCAGCCGACATGCGTGTGGCGATCCTGACGAGCGCCCGCGAGGCGCGCGACTGGTGCGCTGCCCGGCGGCACACGTACGAGCAGCGTCTGGCCGTGCTGGTCGGCATCGACACCGGGTTCGACGCGCCCGACGGCCGCGATCAGGCGGCGGCGCTGCTGGCGGAGTGGGCCGCCGCCGCCGGCTGCGACTGCGAGCTGGTGCCCACCTCGGCCGGCGACACGCTCGTCGCGCGGCTGGCCGGGGAAGGCCGCGGCCGCGTCGTGCTGCTCGGCCACCACGACACCGTCTTTGCGCGCGGCACGGCCGCCGCCCGCCCGCTGCGCCGCGACGGCGACGTGGTCTACGGGCCGGGCGTCGCCGACATGAAGGGCGGTCTGCTCGTCGGGCTGACCGCTCTGGAGGCCCTCGCCCGCGGGGTACGGAGCTTCGCCTCGGTCGAGCTGATCAGCGTGCCGGACGAGGAGACCCGCACGAAGCCGTTCGCAGTGATCGACCGCGTGCGCGGCGCCGACGCGGTCCTGGTGCTGGAATGCGGGCGCGAGAACGGCGATCTGGTCGCCGGCCGCAAGACCGGCGCCTGGATCCATCTCGAGGTGGAGGGCCGGGCCGCCCATGCCGGCACCGAACCGGAGCTGGGCCGCAGCGCCGTCCGCGGCCTCTGCCACGAGATCCTGCGCTGCGAGGCGCTCGACGGCGCCCGCCCCGGCCTGACCGTGATCGCCGGGACGGTGAGCGGCGGCACCATCGCCAACGTGGTGCCGGCACACGCCGAGACGATGCTCGACGTCAGGGCTCCGGCGCGCGGCGATTTCGACTGGGCGGTGGCCGAGATCGCTCGTATCGGGTCCTACGACGGCCTGCGGGTGCGGGTCGAGGACGCCGGGACCTGGCCGGGCATCGAGCAGGGGGCCGCCGGCCGCGCCCTGCTCGACGAGAGCCGGCGCATCGCCGCCGGACTCGGTGTGGCCCTCGACGGCCAGACCAGCGGCGGCATGTCCGACGGCTGCTGGACGGCGGCCATCGGGATCCCGACGCTGGACGGCTTCGGGCCGGTCGGCGGCAACGACCATTCTCCGGATGAATACGCGCGCCTCGACTCCGTCCCGGCGCGTTGTGGCATGCTTACAGGTCTGTGCGAGGCGATCGGCGGCGGCCTGCTGGCCGGCGCCGACCACGAGGGGGTGAGCGGCACGAGACGATGATCGCGCACCGTGACGCGGCGGACCGGGGGTCGGGCACGGCCACCATGGCACCCACCGCGAGACAGGGGAGCCTGCCGGCGTCACCCGACACCGGCACAGGACACGCACCAAGGGGGATGACGTGAAGAAGAGGTCTATGGCACTGCTGATCGCGCTGCTGGCGGTCGCGGCGATGGCGTTCTTCGCCGTGAGCTGCGGCGGCGACGACGGCGGCGACGACGGCGACGGCGGCGACGAGGCCAAGGTCTTCAAGATCGGCTATTCGGCTGACCTCAGCGGCGGCTACTCGAGCTACGACGTGCCGATCCGCGACGGCGCCCAGTACGCCATCGACAAGATCAACGAGGCGGGCGGCATCGCCGGCATGAAGCTGGAGATGATCGTCAAGGACAACAAGAACGACAAGGCGCTGGCCGTACAGACCACGCAGGAGCTCATCGACGAGGGCATCCAGTACCTCATCGGCACCACCTCCGACCACGTGGTGGCCTGCAACCGCCTGGCGCAGGACAACGAGATCCCCAGCGACACCGGCGACGGCACGGCGCCCAACCTGGTCGATGACGTCGGCGAATGGTGCTTCCAGTACATCATGCAGGACAACCTGCAGGGCGCCGCGATGGCCGAGTACTGCTACGGCGAGCTCGGCTACCGGACGGCCTACCTGCTCAAGTCGCCCGACGTGCCGTACTCGAACAACCTGCCGCTGTACTTCAAGGATGTCTTCGAGAAGCTCGGCGGCGAAGTGGTCGGCATCTCCGACTACAAGCTCGAGGCCGGCGACTTCTCGGCCCAGGTCACCAAGATCGCCAACGCCAGCCCCAAGCCGGACATGATCTACACACCGATGTTCATGCCCGACACGCCGGTGTTCCTCAAGCAGCTCAAGGCGGCCGGTGTGGACATCCCGGTGGTCACGTCCGACGGCAACGACACGCCCGACATCCTGAGCGCCGGTCCCAAGGCGCTGGACGGCATGATCCTCACCACGTTCGCGTTCCCGGAGCCGGGCACCTCGCTCTACGACTTCTATCAGCAGTACGAGCAGGACAAGGGCAGCCCGCCCGAGACCGTGATCGTGGCCAACGGCTACGACATCATCCTGATCCTGCAGGCTGCGCTTGAGCAGACCGGCGGCAAGGGTGGTCAGGCGCTGCGCGACGCGCTTGCGGAGCTCAGCGGCGTCAAGATCGCCACCACCGACAATTACGTCATGGACGCCGACTCCCGCCGTGCCGAGCGTGAGGTCGCCCTGCTCAAGATGGACGGCGACCTGTTCACGTTCGTGCAGCAGCTGCCGTTCCCGCAGTACGTCCCGGCGCCCCTGTGATCCGGTAGCGTCCGGACTGCCACACGAGAGGGGAGGCCGGCGGGCGACTGGCTCGCCCGCCGGCCTCCGCCGGCCACCGGTGACCGCGGCGATCGGGTCGATCGTCGGCAGCCGGTGGCGGTCGACCGGTGGCAGGCGGCGGCGCTGCCGTGCCGGGCGCGCCGCTGCAGATGACGGCCGTCGCGACTCGGGAGTGACGAGGAGCATGAGGTGACCGAGAGGAAGCTCGACAGATCGATGGCGTTGCTCGCCCGCGAGCAGGCGGCCATGGGCAACGTGCACAAGATCCGCTTCTACCCGCTTGTGGTGGAGCGGGCCGAAGGCACGCGTGTCTGGGACGCCGACGGGAACGAGTACCTGGACCTGATGGCCGGTGCCGGCGTCACGCAGGCCGGCTTCCGGCACCCTCGTGTGCGGCAGGCCATCGTCGACGAGTTGGACCGCTCCTGGTCGAACATGCTGTGCTCCTATCTCACGCCGCCGGTGGTGGCGCTCGCCGAGCGCCTCTGCGAACTGCTGCCGGGAGGCTTTGACAAGGCCGCCTGGTTCGGCACCAGCGGCTCCGACGCCAACGACTGCCTGGCCAAGCTGGTCCCGGTCGCCACCGGCCGGCGGCGCATGATCTCTTTCGTCGGCGCCTATCACGGTCAGACGGCGGGCTCGTCGGCGCTCTCCGGCCACTCCACGCAGGCCCGGGTGATCGGATCCGGCGCCGTGACCAAGGTGCCATACCCGTACTGCTATCGCTGCCCGTGGGACCGCGGTGACCCGGACGTCTGCGACCTGGCCTGCCTGCGTTTCATCGAGGACTACGCTCTGAGCGCGGTCTCACCGGCCGACGACACGGCTGCCGTGCTCCTTGAGGCGATGCAGTCCGACGGCGGCGACGTACCGGCGCCGCCGCGCTTCCTGCAGGCACTGCGCGATCTCTGCGACCGGCACGGCATCTGGCTGCTCTTCGACGAGGTCAAGAGCGGACTCGGCCGTACCGGGCGGATGTGGGCCTTCGAGCACAGCGGCGTGCTCGCCGACGCGATCTCGCTCGGCAAGCCGCTGGGTGGCGGCCTGCCGCTGAGCGGCGTCGTCGGACGCCGGGAGCTGCTCGATGTCGATCTCTACAATCTGTACACGCTGGGCGGGGCGCCGGTGCCCTGCGCCGCCGGCCTGGCCACGCTCGACGTCATCGCCGACGAGGGGCTCATGGAGAACGCGGCACGCGTCGGTGCGTACCTGCGTGCCGGGCTGGGCGAGCTGCAGAAGACGCACGGCTGCATCGGCGACGTACGCGGGCTGGGTCTCATGACCGGCTTCGAGCTGGTGGAGGACCGGCGGACGAAGGAGCCGGCGACGCGCCTGACGGCACGGCTCGTGTACCGCTGCTTCGAGCTCGGCCTGGCGGTCATCTACTGCGGTCTGCTGGCTAACGTGATCGAGATGACACCGGCATTGAACCTTACAGAGAAGGACGTCGACGAGGCCCTGGGCATCATCGACCAGGCTCTCGCCGACGTCCTCCACGGACGCTTCGACGATGCGAAGCTGGCGCCTTATGCGGGCTGGTGAGCGGCGCTGTGCCGAGGGCCTGGACGCCGACAAGGGAGGAGGCACCCCCTGGTGAGTGAGGAACGTCCGCTTCTGCGGCTGGACGGGGTGACGTCCGGCTACGGGCCGATCGTGGCTGTGCGCGACGCATCGCTCGAGGTCCGCAGCGGGGAGATCGTGGCGCTGCTGGGCGCCAACGGCGCCGGCAAGAGCACGCTGCTCATGACCGTCGCCGGGCTGGTGCGGCCCACCGCCGGCAACATCGAGCTCGACGGGTCCCGCATCGACGGGCTCAAGCCGGAGGAGATCGTCCGCCGTGGCGTCGCTCTGACGCCGGAGGGGCGCGGCATCTTCTCGCACCTCACCGTCGCCGACAATCTGCGCATCGGGGCGGCAGTCCGCAAGGACCGGGCCCAGATCGCCACCGATGCTGAGGAGATGTGCACCCTCTTTCCGATCCTCGGCGAGCGGCGCCGCCAGCTCGCCGGCACGCTCTCCGGCGGTGAGCAGCAGATGCTGGCCCTGGCGCGCTCGCTGATGAGCCGGCCGCGCCTGATGCTCCTCGACGAGCCGTCGCTCGGTCTGGCGCCGCGCATCGTGGCGCAGATCTTCGAGATGCTGCGCAAGCTGCCGGAACGCGGCGTCACCGTCCTGCTCGTGGAGCAGAACGTCAGCCTGGCGCTCGATATCGCGCAGCGTGGCTACGTGATGGCCAGCAGCGAGCTGCAGCTCTCCGGGACGGCCGCCGAGCTGCGCAGCGCGGTCGACCTCGAACAGGTCTATCTGGGATCGGCGGGCGATGCGCCTGAGCCTGCCGCGACAGGGGGGAGGTGAGATGGCCGTGCCTGTGAGCATCCCCATCTCGTGGCCGCGACATCGTGAGGTCGCGACATGAGCGCCTCGGAGATCGGCCAGCAGCTCATCAACGTCCTGAGCCTGGGCAGCACGTATGCCCTCCTAGCGCTCGGGCTGGCACTGGTCTTCGGCGTCATGGGGCTGGTCAACTTCGCCTACGGCGAGCTGGTGACCATCACCGGGTACACGATGTACCTCATGACCATCAACGGCGTCCCCTGGGGCCTCGCCGTCGTCTGCGGCATCACGTTCGCCACCATCGCCTCGCTGCTGATGGAGCGCCTCGCCTTCCGGCCGCTGCGCAATGCCAGCTTCCTGACACTCCTGTTCGCGTCGTTCGCACTCTCAGTGATCCTGCAGAACGTCTTCCGGGCCACCGTCTCGCCGCGCACCAAGGGGATCCGTGGCCCCGGCCTGCTGATCGAGTCGCTCCAGATCGGGCCGCTCACGATCAGCTGGATGTCGATCGTGACCATCGTCGTGGGGGCCGCCGCGCTGATCCTGCTCACGCTCTTCATGCGCGGCTCCCTGGCCGGCATCAGCATGCGGGCGGCGGCCGAGAACTTCTCCGTCGCCCGCCTCATGGGCATCAAGGCCAACCGGGTCATCGCCCTGGCCTTCGTCATCTCCGGCCTGCTCGCCGGGGTCGCCGGCGTCCTGTGGGTGTCGCGCAGCGGCAGCGTCTCGCCGGCGATGGGCTTCGTGCCGATCCTCAAGGCGTTCATCGCCACCGTCATCGGCGGTCTCGGCAGTCTGCCCGGGGCCGTCCTGGGCGGCTTCGTACTGGCGGCGGCGGAGATCTTCTTCATCGTCGTCCTGCCGACCAGCGTGCAGCCGTTCAGCGACCCGTTCGCCCTTCTGCTGGTGATCGCGATCCTCTACTTCAAGCCCAACGGCCTGCTGGCCCCGGTCGCGGAGAGGGTGTGATGGCCGTGTTCGCCCGTCTGATCTCCTCGCGTTTCATGCGCTCGGTCCTGCGCACGGCCGTGCCGCTGGTCGTCGTGCTGGTGGCCGTCATGGTCGTCGGTGCGGTCATGGCGCCCGACGGCAGAGGCGCCACCTATCGTCTCCTGGTCAACTTCCTCATCACGGTGGTGATCGTCGTCGCCCTGCAGATGTTCACCGGCAACTCGGGCATCGTGTCCTGGGGTCATGCCGCCTTCGTGGGCATCGGCGCCTACTCCACCGCCTGGTTCTCGGTGCCGATGGTGATCAAGGAAGACATCTTCCCCGGCCTGCCGGCCTGGATGATGGGCGCCGAATGGGGCCTGGTGCCGTGCCTGCTGGTCTCGACCGCCATCGGGGCGCTGGCCGCCGCCGTGGTGGGTCTGGCCATCTGCCGCATGAAAGAGACGGCGATGGCCATGAGCACCCTTGGTCTGCTGGTCATCGCGCATGGCATCTACTCCAACTGGGAGGGCTGGACGCGCGGCACCGAAGGCGTCTACGCGCTGCCGACCAACACCACCATCTACATCGCCTGCGGCTTCGCCTGCCTGGCGGTGCTGCTGGCGGTGATGTTCAAGTACTCGCGCGTCGGCCTGCGTCTGCAGGCGAGCCGCGAAGACCCGTTGTCGGCCGAATCGACCGGCGTGAGCGTGGTCCGGGCGCGCTACTTCGCCTGGGTGGCCTCGGCTGCCATGAGCGCCCTGGCCGGGTCGCTGTGGGCCCAGTTCAACCTCGCCTTCGGCCCGGCTCAGTTCTACTACGCGCAGGTGTTCGCCATCCTCTCGATGCTGGTCATCGGCGGCCTGGCGACCGTGTCCGGGGCCCTGGTCGGGGCCGGCATCACGACCGTCATCTTCGAGGTGTTGCGCGGCGTCGAGAACGAGGGCAACCTGTTCGGCATCGAGGTGCCCCAGATCAGCGGCCTGGCGCAGATGATCCTGGCGCTGATCACGCTGCTCATCCTGATCTTCCGGCCCAATGGGCTGCTCGCCTGGTGGGAGCTCGACGGCTGGATCGTGAAGGCGCGCGACAGGTTCTGGAAGGGCGGACGCAAGCTCGCCCCCGATGCCGGCGAGAAGGGCGGTGAATGAGATGCCCGCGGAGCAGGGACAGGGTCCGGCGGCCGTGGTGCAGTCGTCGGAAACGGCTGCCGACGGCACGCTCTCGGCGCGCGAGGTGGTCAAGCACTTCCGCGGCGTGCACGCGCTGGACGGCGTGTCGCTGACGCTGCAGCCCGGCGAGATCGTCGGCCTCATCGGTCCCAACGGCTCCGGCAAGACCACGTTGTTGAACGTGCTGTCGGGCATCTACCCGCCGACCTCCGGCAGGGTCTGGTGCCGCGGGCGCGACGTCACCACCCGCAAGCCGCACGTGATCGCCCATCTGGGCGTCGGCCGGACGTTCCAGAACATCCGGCTGTTCAGTCATCTCACGGTCCGTCAGAACGTCGAGGTCGGCTCGGTCAGCGGCCGCAAGGTCGAGGGCGTCGATCATCAGGCCGACGTCGACAGGCTGCTCGACCGCTTCTCGCTGAGCGGGTCTGCGGAGGCACAGGCGCTGAGCCTGCCGTACGGCGCCCAGCGTCGCGTCGAGATCGCCCGGGCGCTTGCCGGCCGGCCGCTCTTCCTGCTGCTCGACGAGCCGGCGGCCGGCATGAACGAGGCCGAGTCCGACCAGCTCCTTGAGACCATCATGGGGGTGCGGAAGGACTTCGGCTGCGGCGTGCTGATCGTCGACCACGACCTGCGCCTCATCATGCGTCTCTGCGAGCGCATCCACGTGCTCGCCGAAGGCGTCACCCTGGCGACCGGCACGCCGCAGGAGGTGCGTGCCGACCGACAGGTCATCGACGTCTTCCTCGGCGACGCGCTCAAGGACGACGTCTAAGGACCTGTCCCGACAGGGATGTGCGTTCGGGGCGTTCGCGGACACGTCCACGGGCACATCCGGGCGTGCAGACCTGGAGGGATAGAGATCCTCAGCGGCAGACGATCGTGGCGGGCACCCATGACTCGCCGGCGGCTCCGCTCCAGCCGCCGGCGTCGCCGCGCCCGGCCGGGAGCCGCCGGTGTCAGGCCTTGCGGCTCTCGATCCGCCTGTCTCATCGCGCCGGGTGTCGTCCAGTGCGGCTACGCCGCCGCCGGCGCCTCCGTTGAGCCGGCCGGCCTCGCGGCCGACTAATAGAGGGGTACCTGCCGAAGATGGTGTCGAGAAGCAAGAGGTACGGCTCGTGGCTGTTGAGGACACACATGGCAGGGGGGACCTCGACCGATCTGACACGTCGCGGGCCGCGCAGACGAGCCGGCTGGCGGCCGCCGTGTTCCTGGAGCTGCAGCGGCTCGGCGCCTCGGTGCTGCAGGACAGCCGGCCGCGACCGTTCGCGGTCATCGCCGCCGACGACCGCCTGGTGGCCGGGAACCGTCCGCTCTTCGAGCTGCTCGGGTGTCATGAGTCCGACCTGCTGGGCACCGCCTGGCCGCTGGTGATGGAGGCATGGGGTGAACGCGGCTCGGCCCGCGAGTTCGACGCACACGTGCGGTCTCCGCAGCGACGCGAGTACGCCGTGCCGATCCCGGCTCGCGTGTCGGTGCAGCCGGTGCTTGCCGACGGCGAGGTCGTGGCTCACACGCTGCTGCTGACGACCGACCGTGACGAGCGCGCGTGAGGCGCTCCAGAATCTGAGCGAGCTTGCCCTTTCGTGTTGCCGCCGATCGGCGCCGCGGCGTAGGGTGCCGAAGTCACAGCAGCGGCGCGGAGGCGCGGCGCTGCGTACTGTGCCGGCCTGGAGGTGCCTGTGAGCGGTCTGACCCGTCCCGACATCGAGCCCATCGAGCCGACCGCTCGCGTAGAGATGTTCTCGGAGCGGCAGCTCACACGGCTGCGCGACGCTACGCTGGCCGTGCTCGAAGAGACGGGCGTGCGCTTCGACTCACCGCAGGCCCTCGATATCCTGCACGGGCACGGGGCGCGCGTGGACGCGGACACCCGCATCGTGCGCCTGCCGGCCGACCTGGTCGAGAGGGCGATGAGCCATGCTCCACGGCAGTTCGTGCTCGGCGCCCGCGATCCGTCCTGTGACCTCGACCTGGGGTCGGGCCGCACGTTCGCGACCACCGACGGTTGCGGCACTCGCATCATCGATTTCGAGACCGGCGAGCAGCGACCGACGACCAAGGCCGACGTCGCCGACGTGAGCCGCCTGATCGACGCGCTCCCCGGTCTTGCCTTCTGGTGGCCGACGGTCGGCGCCGGCGACTGTGGCACCACGGCGCAGCTCCATGAGATCGAGGCCGGCTGGAACAACACCGTCAAGCATCTGCAGGGCATGGTGCAGGGCGGCCGTCAAGCGGAGCTGGCGGTGGAGATGGCGACCGCCGTGGCCGGTGGGCGCCAGGAGCTGCGCCGCCGTCCCGTCCTCTCCGACCTCATCGGCACCGTCTCACCGCTGGTCCACGACGAGGACGCCATCGAGGCGGCGCTGGTGTTCGCGGCGGCCGGGGTCCCCGTCTGCTTCGTGAGCATGCCGACGCTCGGCACCACCGCCCCGGCAACGCGCGCCGGGGCCCACGTGATCGGCTGCGCGGAGCTGGTGAGCGGGACCGTGCTGCTGCAGCTGGCACACCCCGGTGCGCCGACCATGCATGCGATCATGCTGAGCCAGATAGACCCCCGCAGCGGCGCCTTCATGAGCTTCCCTCTGGATGCGCGCGGTCATGCGCTGGCCACCGCCCTCGCACACCACTGGGGTGTCCCGTCGGAGACCGCGACCTGCGGCACCGATGCCCTGCTGCCCGGCACCTGGCAGGGGGGCGTCGAGGAAGCCCAGGATCTCATGCTGGGCGCTCTGGAGGGTAACGAGCTGATGCCCTCGATCGGGCTGCTGGCGACGTATCAACTGTTCTCGGCCGAACACCTCATCCTGGGTCACGACATCTACCAGCGAGCCCGCCACGCGGTGCTCGACGTGGCGCTCGGCGACGATCAGCTCGCCCTCGACGTCATCGCCGACGTAGGGCCGGGCGGTCACTTCCTCGGGCATCGCCACAGCCGCAGCAACCTCCGGGCCGCGACGAAGTTCGCCGTCACGCATGCCCCGGACCCGGCCGGTGGCTATCTCGAGCCGCTGCTGGTGGCGCGTGCCGAGGCCGCGCGCCTGCTGGGGGACTACGAGGCCGAACCGCTGCCGCCGGAAGTGGTGGCGGAGCTGGCGCGGATAGTCGCCGTCGCCGATCGCGAGCTGTCCGCCACCTGAGACGCCGCCTCTGGTACGGTAGTACCGGATGCGATCCAGGTGACCGGGAGCTTGCTGCGATTTCCGCCGAAGCGGGAATACACGGTGAGAAGGCGGGGCGTGGTCACGGTCGGCGTCGCCCCCGCCGGAGTCACACACGCCGGCCGGGAAGGGGTGGTGATGGCCGACCAGCTGCACGTCGTCTTCGGGGCGCACGGTCCACTCGGCGCCGCTATCGTGCGCCACCTCGCCCGTCAGGGTCTGCCGGTGCGCGCCGTGGTCCGCCGAACGGCTGCGGCGCGGTTCACGTGGTCCCCCAGGGTCGAGGTGTTCCACGGTGACGCGCTCTATCGCCGCAGCGCGATCGAGGCGGCCGACGGCGCCGCGGTCGTCTACCGATGCATACCGGTGCGGTACAGCCTGTGGGCCGATGTGTGGCAGACGGCGACAGACAACATCATCGCCGCTGCGACCCAGGCCCGCGCGCGCCTCGTGTCGCCGGGCAACGTGTACGTGTACGGTGACTACAGCGAGGCGCCGGCCGACGAGCGCCACCCTCTGGCTCCCGCCGGGGAGAAGGGCAGCCTCCGCGTGGCCACCCAGGAAGCCCTCTGGCGAGCGCATCGCGAGGGTAGGACCGAGGTCGTCATCCCGCGTGCCCCCGACCCCTTCGGTCCCTGTGTGACCAACCGGGTCTTCGGCCCCATCTTCGAGGGCGCTCAGCACGGCCGTTCGGCGCCCTGGTTCGGCGACCCGGACGTGCTGCGCGACCTCCTCTTCATCGACGACATCGCCGCCGCCGCCGTGCTGCTCGGCCAGACACCCGATGCCTACGGGCAAGTCTGGCATGTGCCGGGCGCCGGCCCCATGACCCCGCGCGAGTTCATCGAGAAGGTGTACCGGGCCGCCGGTCGCGAGCCGAAGCTCCATCAACTGAGCCCGGCAGCGGTCCGTCTCAAGGGCATGGTCGACGCCGAGACACGGGAGTTCCTCGAGTTCCGCTACCTGTTCGAGAGACCGAGCGTGCTCGACGGGAGCAAGTTCGCAGCCCGTTTCCCCGACTTCGAGTACACGCCGCACGAGCAGGCCATCGAGCGCACGCTCGACTGGTTCGCGGCGCGCAAGGCGGAGGAGGCGATGGAGCGAGCCACCTGCTGACGATCGCACGGCGGCGCAAGTGGTCGCGCCGCCTGGTGTCAGGTACAGTCTGGTGTGCAGTCCACACCGAGCCTGGGAGACCGCATGGGTCTGTTCTCGCCGCCAGACGTCGACAAGCTGTACGCCGAGGGCAGCGTCGAGGGCCTCGTCAAGGCCGCCAAGAACCGTGACCCGGAGATCGCCGGCAGGGCGGCGGTGGCTCTCGCCGACATGATCGACTTCTTCATCGGCGAGCTGAACACCAAGAACATCCGCCGGCTGGCGATCGTCCGTGAAGCGCTGGTGCTGGCCGGTGAGCCGGCCGTCGACGCCATGATCTTCGTCCACACGGACAAGCAGAGCGTCCACCGGCGCCAGGACGTCACATACGTGCTCGGCGAGGCCGGCGATCCCAAGGCGGTCCCTGTCTTGATCGACGCTCTGCGGGACACCGATCCGCTGCTGCGCAAGCTCGCTGCCGAGGCGCTCGGCAAGATCGGCGACGAGCGTGCCGCGAGGCCGCTGCATCTGGCGGCCATGAACGACGACAACGCCTACGTGCAGAAGGCCGCTCGCAAGGCCTACCGGCGTGTCAAGCCCGCGGACTGAGGCTGCTTCGTCGTGGCCAGGGAGGAGGTCGGGTCATGAGTACTCCGCCGGAGATCCTCGCTGATGGCACGACGGCCGTCGATGACCTTCCTATCGCGTACCTCGACGGCCGCGACTTCGCGCAGGTCCTCCGGGCCGGGACCCTCGCCGTGGTGCGTGAGCAGGAGGCCCTCAACCGCATCAACGTGTTCCCGGTCCGCGACGCCGACACCGGCGCCAATCTGGCGGCGACCTTCAAGGCCGCCGCCGCCCGCCTCGGCGACGACTCGCCGGGTGAGGTCGGAGCGGCGGCGCGGGTCGCCGCCGACGCCGCGCTCGATGGGGCCCGGGGCAACTCGGGCGCTATCGTCGCCCAGTTCCTGCACGGTCTGGCGTCGGCGATGAGCGAGCGCGTCAAGGTCACCACACGCGAGTTCGCCGCCGCCGCCCATGGCGGCACCGATGCCGCCTACCGTGCGCTGCAGAACCCGCGCGAGGGCACCATCCTCTCGGTCCTGCGCGCCTGGGCCCACCGCATGCGTACCGACTCGGACAGCGTCGACGACTTCCGCGAGCTGTTGAGCGGCGCCCTCGGCAGCGCCCGGCAGGCGCTGGCGCTGACGCCGCGTCAGCTCGAAGTCCTGGCCCGCAGCCACGTCGTCGATGCCGGCGGTCAGGGGTTCGTCTACTTTCTCGAGGGCGCCCTCGAGTGGATCAAGACCGGCCGCACCGAGGACTGGGAGCCGATCGAGGCGGCGCCGCACGGCGCCGCGCCGCTGGTCGCCGTCCACGAAGAGATCGACGAGCGCTTCCGGTACTGCACCGAGGCGCTCGTGGCGCGCGGCGACGGCCGGGCGCCGCTCGACCGCGAGGCCGTGATGAAGGTGGTGAGCGATCTCGGGGAGTCGCTGGTCGTCGCCGGCGGCGACGAGCGAGTGCGCGTGCACATCCACACCAACGAGCCCAAGCGATTCCTCGAGACGGTGGCCGCCTTCGGCGTCCTCGAGCGCACCAAGGTCGACGACATGGTGCTGCAGCAGCTCGGCGCCCGCGAGGCCGCCATCGCCATCGTCTCCGACTCCACCTGCGACCTCCCGGAGAAGGCCGCGTTCGAACTGGGCGTGGTGGCCGTACCGCTCACGGTGTCGTTCGGCGACGAGAGCTACCTCGACGGCGTCGACATGACGCTCGACGGCTTCGTCCGCCGTCTGCGCTCCGCCGAGAAGCTGCCGATCTCCTCGCAACCGCCGGTGGCCGACTTCCGCGAGACGTATCGCAACCTGCTCGAGTATCGCGACGGCGTCGTGTCGGTGCACATCGCGGCGGCCCAGTCGGGCACCTGTCAGTCCGCTCTGGCGGCGGCGCGCGAGGTCGATCCGCAGCGGGTGCGCGTCATCGATTCACGCACCAACTCGGTCGGCGCGGGCCTGCTCATCGAGGCGGTCGGCGCGATGATCGCCGCCGGCGCCGACCTCGACGAGATCGAGCGCCGGGCGAACGCCATGCGCAGCGACATCACCGTCATCGGCACCGTGCGGACGCTCGATTTCGCGGTGCGCGGCGGGCGCGTCAACCCGCGTGCCGCCGGACTGATCAACGCGTTGCATCTCAAGCCGATCATCACGTTCGACACCATGGGAGCGGCACAGAAGGGCGGCGTCGCGGTCGGCTACCGCGGTGCTCTGGACAACGTCGTGAAGCGGGTCGCCAGGTTCGCCGGCGACCTGCCGGTGCGCTGTATGGTCGTGCACACCGGCAACGAAGAAGGCGCCGTCCACGTCGCCGACGGATTGCGGGCCCGGTTCGGGCTCGCCGACGTGCCGATAGTCCGCTCCGGTCCTGTGCTCACCGCTCACGTGGGGCTGGACTCGGTGTCGGTCGGCGTCCATCGCCTGCGTCGCTGATCGACGCCTGCATGCGGGGGTGGCCGGAGTCGGCAGGCGGCCGCAGCGACTCGTCGCTGTGAGCCACGCACGTCGCTACGCCCTGATCGCCGCCGGGATGGTGTCTGTCGCCGTCGGTGCCGTCGGCGTGGTGGTGCCGCTGCTGCCCACGACGCCGTTCCTGCTGCTGGCGGCGTGGTGCTTCGCGCGCTCGTCGGGGCGGCTGCATCGCTGGCTGGTCTGTCATCCGCGGCTGGGCCAGTACGTCGTAGGCTTCCTGTACGGGGGCGGCATGTCGCGGCAGGCGAAGGCGACCGCCCTGGCGGTGCTCTGGTCGGGTATCGTTGCGTCGGCGGCGATCGTGCTCTGGCAGCTTGAGCCGCAGCGCTGGAAGGCCGTGGCCGTGGCCGGTCTGGCGGTCGTCGGCGCCGGTGTGAGCGTCTTCATCGCGACACGCGCCGGCAGCGGCGACCGGCTGGAGGACGAGGCGTGGCGGCGTCCCGACGATGGGTGCGGCGATGCGGCGGAGCCCGCCGACCGGCGGTCAAGTCCGCCGGCGGTGACCGGGCCGGACGACGAAGGGGGTCGATGAGATGGATCGCGAGCAGCTCAAACGGCGCGCCGCCGAGGCGGCGCTCGAGTACGTCCGCCCGGGCATGGTGGTCGGTGTCGGGACCGGCAGCACAGCGGCTCACTTCATCGATCTGCTGGCCGGCCGGCGTGACGCCATCGTCGGCACCGTGGCGAGCTCCGACGACACCGCAGCGAAGCTCGCGGCGCGCGAGATCCCCGTCCTCGATATGGCCGGCATCGATGTGCTGCCCCTGTATGTCGACGGCGCCGACGAGGTCGACCCGCGGCTGCGGCTCATCAAGGGCGGCGGTGGAGCGCTCACCCGCGAGAAGATCCTGGCCTCCGCCGCCGAGGTGTTCGTCTGCATCGTCGATCGGGTGAAGCTGGTCCCGCAGCTGGGTGCCTTTCCGCTGCCCGTCGAAGTCGTCCCGCTCGCCCGCAGCGTCGTGTCGGCCGTCATCGCGCGGCTCGGCGGCCGTCCCCAGCCGCGCGCCGGCTTCGTCACCGACAACGGCAACATCATCCTCGACGTGCACGGCCTGGACCTGAGCGACCCGGAACGCATGGAGCGGGAGCTCGACGCCATCCCCGGTGTCGTCGACTGCGGGATCTTCGCACTGCGGCCGGCAGACATCGTCCTGAGCGCCGCAGCGGACGGCGTGGAGCGTATCGAGCGTACCTGACGCGGCGCTGCGGCGTGGCCCCGTCGGGAGATGAGATGCACGTGTGAACGCCTTGCGCGAGTGCCTCGACCTGATCGCCACGAGCAGCGAGACGCTGGGGATCGAGGAGACCATCATCGCCCTGCTGGCGCTGGCCGCCGTGGTCTCCGTGGTCACGCGGTTCCTGCGCTTGCCTTACACGGTCACTCTGGTGCTCGCCGGCCTCGTCGTCGGCGTCAGCGGCCTGTTGCGCGACCTGCAGTTCTCGGCCGACCTTGTCTTCCTCGTCTTCCTGCCGGTGATCCTGTTCGAGGCGGCGCTCAACACGCCGGCGGCGTACCTGAAGCGCTACTGGCCGGTCATCGCGCTGCTGGCGATCTTCGGTGTGCTGGTGTCCTTTGCCATCACGACCGCAGGCCTGCGCTGGCTTACCGACGAGCCGATCGCCGAGATCATGCTCTTCTCGGCGCTGATCGCCGCTACCGACCCGGTGAGCGTGGTGGCGCTCTTCCGCCGCCTGCGCGCCGACCGACGCCTCACGACGGTCATCGACAGCGAGAGCCTCTTCAACGACGGCACCGCCGCGGTGGTCTTCGCGATCGCCCTGATGGTGCTGCGGGAGCCGGGGTCGGTCGGTATCGACGACGCCGTGCTGCGCTTCCTCTGGATGGCCGCCGGCGGTCTGGCCGTCGGCCTGGCGATAGGGTACGTCGCCTCACGTCTCCACCGCCGCTTCGACGAACAACTGCTCGAGCTGATGATGACGACGATCGTGGCGTACGGGTCGTTCCTCCTCGCCGAGCAGCTCGGCATGTCCGGGCCGGTGGCCTGCGCGGCGGCCGGCATCGTGGTCGGCAACGTCGGGCGCGAGCTCGGCATGAGCGAGGGGGTCAAGCAGGCGGTCACCATCTTCTGGGAGTACGCCGCGTTCATCGTCAACTCGCTGGTCTTCCTCTTGATCGGCGCCCAGATGGATCTGCGGGCGATCGGCGACCAGATCGGGCTCATCGGTCTGGCCTTCGTCATCGTCCTGGCCGCTCGAGCGGTGTCCGTGTACGCGAGCGCCGGTATCGGCCGCTTCCTCTGCCCGCCGCTGCCCGGTCGCTGGCAGCATGTGCTCGTCTGGAGCGGCCTGCGTGGGACGGTGGCCCTGGCGCTGGCCCTCAGCGTGCCGCGGGACACGCCCGGGCAGGCGAGGCTGGTCACGCTGACCTTCGGCGTGGTGCTCTTCTCGCTCCTGATCCAGGGGCTCACGATGGGTCCCTTCGCGAAGCGGATGGGCGTCGCCGGGCCGGCGCATCATCCGGGGACCTGAGACACTGAAGCGACGCGGACACGCCCGCCGGTCCGGCGGGCGTGTCCGCGTCCCGAGCGCGGCGCGAGGCGGTCCTGCGCCGTCGCTCGAGAGCCGCAGCGGGAGGGGAGACCGCCGCGGTGGGGCAGGTCAGAGTGACAGGGTCGTGGCGCCGTCCTGGGCGTCGCTGCCGGAGCCGTCGTCGACCGGCGGCTCGCAGTCGCCGCCCATGCCGCCGCCGCGCTCCATCGGCCCCATGCCACCGCCGAAGCCGTCGGGACCCATCATGTCGCCGCCGCGGCCGCCGAAGACGCCGCCGCCACGGCCGTCGGGCAGCTCCACGTCGTACTTCTCGAGGAGCTTCTCCATGTCGGCACGCGCGTCCTCGCGCAGCTTCTGCATCGCCTCGCGAGCCTTGTCGCTGGTCGGGTCCTCACCGTAGGAGTCCCACCACTTCTCCATCGCCGTCTGCTGCGCGTCGCGGACCTCGTCGAGGTCGGCGCGGAACTGGTCGTCGGCCATCAGGTCCTGGAGCTTCTCGCGAGCCTGCTGCGCGGTCTCATGCGCCTCTTCCATGGCGCTGGTGTCCACGCCGTACTTCTCGAGCAGCGCGTTCATCTGCGTGCGCTGCTGCTCCCGGAGCGACTCGCGGGCCTCGCGGGCAGCATCGCTGTCGGGATCTTCGCCGTGGGTGTCCCACCATTCGTCCATGGCGGCTTCGTGCGTGTCGCGCAGGGCGGCGACGTCGTCGCGGAAGTCCTCGTTGGTCATGAGGTCGCGGATCTGTGCGCGCGGATCGGTGCCGTCCGCCGTGTCGGTGTCGCTGTTGTTGGCGACGTATGCCGTGAGGGAGGCCGTCTCAGCCGCGCTCGCCGTGGCCCCATCACCGCGTGTCAGCGCGACGCCCAGCGTCAGGGCGACGGTCGCCGCTCCCACGCCGGCTACGATGACCCATCTCCGTGTGCTCATGTCGACTCTCCTTCTGTCGCTGGCGTCCGGCCGCGCCGGCGGCCGACGTTCGGACTGCTCCCTGTTGCGCAGCCAGTGTGTCCCACCGGGATGGGGTGCGTCTGAGGCGACACTGTGAGAGAGCTGGGAATCGACACGCCGCTGGCCGTGCACGGCATGATGGGCGCCGGCCACAGCGACGGCGGCGGCCGCGCCGGGTGGCAGCGCCGGGCGGCCGCGCTCGATCGCCGGCGCCGTCGCCGTGGCATACTGGTGAAGAAAGACGGCGACTCGGGTCGGCGGCGACTCGACAGAGGAGGGGACGATGGCGGCAGGCTACTGGCGGGACGTGCCCGACCAGCCGATGGCGATGGAAGGCGCGCGGGACGTGACCCGTCGCGTGCTGGTCTCGCCACGGGACGGCTGGGACGGCTGGGTGATGCGGGCCTTCGAGCTGGCGCCCGGCGGACACACGCCGCGCCATGCGCACCCATGGCCGCACATCAACGTCGGTCTCGAGGGCGAAGGGGTGCTGGAGCTCGACGGCGAGGAGCACGCTCTGCGGGCCGGCAGCTACGCGTTCGTGCCGCCGGGAGTCACGCATCAGTATCGCAACACCGGCGCGACGCCCATGGGCATCGTCTGCATCGTGCCCGAAGAGGGCGATCCACAGGCCGCCGTCTGACCCACGGAGCGCCGCGGCGCCGGCCGGTCCCAGTGCGGCACATGCCGGTGCCCGTGTCAGGCTGCGATGGCCGGGCCCACCTGTGCCTCAGATCGGCGTCGGGGCCGGCTCCGCCGTGAAGCGGCGGCCCTGCGCGCCGCCGCCCGGCTCAGCGGGGCAGCGGCGCGGTGTCCCAGTCGGACGGCGCGAAGACGGCGCCCGGCTCGGCGCCGAGCGCCAGCATCACCGTGCCCGGTTCCACGGCGACGGCGCCGCGCCGTGTCGCCGGGTCGGGGACGTAGAGGAAGGTACCGGCCGGCGCGTCGATCTCCTCATCCTCGACGCGGAAGGTCGCCCGCCCGGTGACGATCAGGAAGAGCTCCTCGTGTCGTGTGCCGGAGTCCTCGATCTCGGTGTGGTCGTGGGTGAGAAGGCCGCCGGCCTGCGTGGCACGGGCCACGTTGGCACCGAACGAGCCGATGCCGAAGTAGCGGCGCAACGGCTTCCATTCCGTGCCGGGTGCTTCTTCGTAGGGTTCCACCGGCAGATCGTCGATGCTCGCGACGGTGAAGACTGGACGTGTCGGCGTCTCGGCGCTCATGGTCCCTCCCTGATCGACCGCCGCCAGTTCTAGCACATCGGCGTCGCGATCCGGCGAACGGTCGCCGATCGGCGAGCGGCAGGTGCGCCCGGCGGCGCCGCCGGGCGCCCGCCGGCGCCCGCCGTCTGTCCGTTCGCCGACCGCCTCCGCGGCACGTCGCCCGCCGGGCGGGCGTCACCAACGGCGGTGGCCGTTGTGCTCGTATGGAGCTGCTGGTAGGAATCGGTCTCCGGCCGGCAGCCGCCGGTATCCGGCACGAGGAGGCGGGCATGGACCAGACGGATCGCTACGTCGAGACGCAGCTCACCGAGGCCGGCCTGGTAGACGGCGGACGGCACGTCCTCTGTGCCTACACCATGCGTCCGAAGGCGGGCTACGGGTACACAGCCACGGCGGCCCACTTCGCCGCCGAATCGTCGACCGGTACCAACGTCGAGGTGAGTACCACCGACGACTTCACGCGCTCGGTCGACGCGCTGGTCTACGAGGCCGACGAGTCGCGCGAGCTGATGAAGATCGCCTATCCGATCGAGCTCTTCGACCGTAACATCACGGACGGGCGAGCGATGATCGTCTCGTTCCTGACCCTGTGCATCGGCAACAACCAGGGCATGGGTGACGTCGAGTACGCCAAGCTGCACGATTTCTACGTGCCGCCCGCCTACCTGCGGCTCTTCGACGGCCCGGCGCTGAACATCGTCGACATGTGGCGCGTGCTGGGACGGCCGCTGCAGAACGGCGGCATGATCGTCGGCACCATCATCAAGCCCAAGCTGGGCCTGCGGCCGGAGCTGTTCGCGCAGGCCTGCCACGACTTCTGGCTGGGCGGCGACTTCGTCAAGAACGACGAGCCCCAGGGCAACCAGCCGTTCGCCCCCTACAGGGAGACGATGCGCCTGGTCGCCGACGCGATGCGCCGGGCCCAGGACGAGACAGGCGAGCCCAAGCTCTTCTCGGCCAACATCACCGCCGACGACCCGTTCGAGATGATCGCCCGCGGCGAGTACGTGCTGGAGACGTTCGCCGAGAACGCCGACCATGTGGCCTTCCTGGTCGACGGCTACGTNNCAGTTCCTGCACTACCACCGGGCCGGCCACGGCGCCGTCACTTCGCCGCAGTCGCAGCGCGGGTACACCTCCTTCGTCCTCGCCAAGATGGCTCGGCTGCAGGGAGCGTCGGGCATCCACACCGGCACCATGGGCTTCGGCAAGATGGAGGGCGACCCGGCCGACCGCGCGATGGCGTACATGATCGAGCGCGACGCCGCCGACGGACCGTTCTACCATCAGGAGTGGCTCGGCATGAAGGCCACCACGCCGATGATCTCCGGCGGCATGAACGCGCTGCGCCTGCCGGGCTTCTTCGACAACCTGGGCCACGCCGACTTCGTGCAGACGTCCGGTGGCGGCGCCTTCGGCCACCGCGACGGGCCGGCGGCCGGCGGCCGCTCGCTGCGCCAGGCCTGGGAGGCGTGGGCGGTCGGCGTCGACCTGGTCGAGCACGCCCGCACGCATCCTGAGCTGGCCGCCGCCTTCGCCTCGTTCCCCGACGACGCCGACGCTCTCTACCCGGGCTGGCGCGACGCACTGGAGCGGTCGTGACTCCCCGGACGCCGGGTGCCGCCGGAAGCGGGGCGGTCGACGGCCGCGCCGTCGCGATGCGCACGGCGGGCGCGTCCTACGCTGCCCGTCTCAGCCGGCCCGATCCGCCCACCGGCGACTGAAGAGGAGGGGCACGATGTCTGCCACGCATCCGGTCATCGCCGTCACCGGCTCCAGTGGCGCCGGTACCACCACCGTCAAACGGTCGTTCGAGCACATCTTCATCCGCGAACACGTGCGGCCGGCGATCGTCGAGGGCGACAGCTTCCACCGGTTCGACCGCGCCGCGATGGCGGCCGCCGTCGCGGCCGCCGAAGAGGAGGGCCGGCAGTCGCCGAGCCACTTCGGCCCCGATGCCAACCTGTTCGCCGAGCTTGAAGAGCTCTTCAGGACCTACGGAGAGACCGGCGGCGGCATGAGCCGACGTTATCTGCACAGCGAGGAGGAGGCGTGTGTCGCCGGCGGCGAGAGCGGCACGTTCACCGACTGGGAGCCGCTGCCCGAGGGCACCGACCTGCTCTTCTACGAGGGCCTGCACGGCGGTGTCAAGGCCGACGGCGTCGACGTGGCGCGCTACGTCGACCTGCTCATCGGCGTGGTACCCATCGTGAACCTCGAGTGGATCCAGAAGATCCACCGCGACATGAGCGCCCGCGGCTACTCTGTGGAGGCGGTGACGCACACCATCCTGCGTCGCATGCACGACTACGTGCACTACATCACGCCGCAGTTCTCGCGCACGCACGTCAACTTCCAGCGCGTGCCGGTGGTGGACACGTCGAACCCGTTCATCGCCCGGGACGTGCCGACGCTCGACGAGTCGCTCGTGGTGATCCGCTTCCGCGATCCCAAGGGCGTCGACTTCCCCTATCTGCTCACGATGCTCCACGACTCGTTCATGTCCCGGCCCAACGTCATCGTGGTCCCCGGCGGCAAGATGGAGATGGCCATCCAGCTCTGCATCACGCCGCTGCTGCAGCAGCTCATGGATCGTCGCGGCCGGGCGCGGCAGATGGAAGGCCTCTACTGATGCGAGTGAGATGACCGGCGAGTGGATACCATAGGCGCGACGCACGACGCGCCGCGGCAAGGAAGGGACAGGCTCATGGCAGACCCGGTCGCACAGACGCTGCAGGAGCGCAGCATCGACACCATCCGCTTCCTGGCGGTCGACGCGGTGGAGAAGGCACGGTCCGGTCACCCCGGTCTGCCGATGGGTGCGGCAGCGATGGCGTACGCCCTCTGGACGCGGCATCTGGTGCACGACCCGGCCGACCCGGCGTGGCCCGACCGCGACCGCTTCGTGCTCTCGGCCGGTCACGGCAGCATGCTGCTCTACGCGCTGCTGCATCTGACTGGCTACGACATCTGCCTCGACGACCTGCGCGCCTTCCGCCAGCTCGACAGCGTCACGCCGGGCCACCCCGAGCTCGACCTGGCACGGGGCATCGAGACCACCACCGGTCCGCTGGGGCAGGGTCTGGCCACGGCCGTCGGCATGGCGATCGCCGAGGCTCACGTGGGCGCCCTGTTCAATCGTCTCGGTCACACGGTCGTCGATCACCGGACGTTCGTGCTGGCCAGCGACGGCGACCTCATGGAGGGGGTGGCCTCGGAGGCGGCGTCTCTGGCCGGCCACCTCGGTCTTGGCAAGCTGATCGTGCTGTACGACGACAACCGCATCAGCATCGAGGGCAGCACCGGGCTGGCGTTCACGGAGGACCGCGAAGAGCGCTTCCGGGCCTACGAGTGGCACGTGCAGCACGTCGCCGACGGCAACGACGTCGAGGCGGTCTCGGGTGCCGTGTCGGCGGCGGTCGCCGAGACCGGCCGGCCGTCCCTGATCGGCATCCGTACGCACATCGGCTTCGGTTCTCCGCAGCGCCAGGACACCGCCAAGGCGCACGGCGAGCCGCTCGGGCCGGACGAGACGCGGGCGGCGAAGGAGAACCTCGGCTGGCCTCCGGAGCCGGCCTTCCTGGTACCCGACGACGTGCGCGAGCACCTGCGCGCGGCGCCGGCGCGGGGCGCCGCCGCGCACGATGACTGGAACGCCCGGCTCGCCGCCTGGCGGCAGGCGCACCCCGATCTGGCCGCCGAGTGGGACCGCGTCTGGTCGGGCGCTCTGCCCGACGGCTGGGACGCCGACGTGCCCGTCTGGGAGGCCGGTGACGGCCCGGCGACGCGCGCCGCCGCCGGCCAGGCCCTCAACGCTATCGCGGCGCGCGTCCCCGAGTTCATCGGCGGCTCGGCCGACCTGGCGCCGTCCAACAACACGCGGATCACCGACGGCGGAGACTTCTCGCGCGACGATCGCGGCGGCCGCAACCTGCACTTCGGCGTCCGCGAGCACGCCATGGCCGCGGCCTGCAACGGCATGGCTCTGCACGGGGGCGTGCGGCCGTATGCCGGCACGTTCTTCGTCTTCACCGACTACATGCGGCCGGCGCTGAGGCTGGGGGCCTTGATGCGGGCGCCGGTGACGTACGTGCTGACCCACGACAGCATCGGGCTCGGCGAGGACGGACCGACCCATCAGCCGGTGGAGCATCTCGCCATGATGCGCGCCACGCCGCACTGGACCGTCGTCCGGCCGGCCGATGCCAACGAGGCGGCGGTGGCCTGGAAGATGGCGCTGCGCCACCACGGCGGCCCGATCGGGCTGGTCCTCACACGCCAGAAGCTGCCGGTCATCGACCGCCGCCGCTGCGCACCGGCGGCCGGCCTGGAGTACGGTGGCTATGTCCTTGCCGACTGGTCCTGGGAGCCTGCCTTCGGCAGTCCAGGCGGGACGCCGGGCGAGCCGGGCGTGGTCCCCGACGTCTCCGAGCTGCCGCAGATCGTCCTGCTGGCGACCGGCAGCGAGGTCCAGCACGCGCTGGGCGCCTACGAACGGCTCGTCGCGGACGGCGTGCGTGCCCGTGTGGTGAACCTCGGCTGCTGGGAGGCGTTCGCCGCCCAGGACGCGTCGTACCGCGATGCCGTGCTGCCGCCGCAGGTGACCGCGCGGCTCTCGGTGGAGGCCGGCACGACCTTCGGCTGGGATCGCTGGGTCGGCCTGCACGGCGAGAGCATCGGCCTGGACCGCTTCGGCGCCTCGGCGCCGGCCGCGGAGCTCTTCGAGCGCTTCGGGTTCAGCATCGAAGAGGTCTATCGACGGGCCGCGGCGCTGCTGGCGCGGTCCGCATCGTGAGAGAAGGCGGGCCGTGACGTTGCGCGCACGGTCCGACCCATGAGAGGCTCTACGGGACGCCCGCACGGGAGCCGTTCGGCGACGGGCACCGCCGGGCGCTCGCAGGGTCCGTGACTGCAAGCGAAGGAGTGGTGTCTCATGTCCAACAGTCTGCGTGAGCTTCTCGAGCTCGGCCAGAGCGTCTGGCTCGATCTCATCAGTCGCGACCTGATCAGCAGCGGCACGCTGGCCCGCATGATCGCCGAGGACGGCCTGCGCGGCATGACGAGCAACCCGTCGATCTTCCAGAAGGCCGTGAGCGGCAACGCCTACGACGAGGAGATCGCGGCGCTGGCCGCCGAGGGTCTCGACGGCACGGCCATCTTCGACCGTCTGGCCGTCGCCGATGTGAGCGCCGCCTGCGACGCGTTCCTGCCGGTCTACGAGGAGAGCGGCGGACGCGACGGGTTCGTCTCCATCGAGGTCTCGCCGGACCTGGCATACGACACCGGACGCACGCTCGACGAGGCACGCCGACTCTTCGCCGCCGTCGGCCGCCCGAACGTGCTGATCAAGATCCCCGGTACCCCCGAGGGTCTGCCGGCGATCTATCAGGCGCTGCGCGAGGGCATCAACATCAATATCACGCTGCTCTTCTCGCTTGAGCAGTACCTGGCCGTCGCCGATGCGTACGTGCGGGCCCTGGAAGACCGCCACGCGGCCGGCGAGCCGATCGATCAGGCCGCCTCGGTGGCGAGCTTCTTCGTCTCACGCAGCGACTCGCTGGTCGACTCGCTACTCGATGAGAAGCTCGAACAGGCCGGCGAGCAGGAGCGGGCGCGACTGGCCGACCTGCACGGGAAGCTCGGTGTCGCCAACTCGAAGATCGTGTACGAGCATTTTGCCGAACTGCTGGCCGGTGAGCGCTGGGCCAGGCTGGCGGCCGCCGGCGCACCTCCCCAGCGTGTCCTGTGGGCCAGCACCAGCACCAAGAACCCCGCCTACCGCGACGTCCTGTACGTCGAGGAGCTGATCGGTCCGGACACGGTCAACACGCTGCCGGAAGCCACGTACGAGGCGTTCAAGGACCACGGCGTGGTGGCGCGGACCGTCGATCGGGACCTCGACGCGGCGCACGCACACATGGAGGCCCTGGCCGCGGCCGGCATCGACATCGACGCCGCCAACGCCAAGCTGCTCGCCGACGGGGTCGACCTGTTCATCGCGGCCTTCGACAAGGCCGTCGATATCGTCGCCGGCCGTCGCGCCGAGCTGACCGGGTCGGCCGGCTGAGCCACATCGCCCGGCGCCGGGCGCGGCACCGGAAGTCGACGATCGGGGAGGAGCGCTGATGGAGGGCACGCCGGTGGTGCTCGGGCTCTGGGCATCGGACGCCGAACGCGAGGCGGTCGAGGCCGCCGTCGCCGACCTCGCCGAGCGCGACTTCAGCCGCCGTCTGTGGGCGCGCGACGCCGGCCTGTGGAAAGCCGACGCCGTCCATCGCGCGATCATCGAGAACGCCCTCGGCTGGCTCACCGTGCCGGCCGAACTGCGCGACGAGGTGGAGGCGCTGGCCGAGTTCGCCGACGAGGTGCGCGCCGACGGCGTGCGGCACCTCGTCCTCCTGGGTATGGGCGGTTCGAGCCTGGCGCCGGAGACGCTGCACGCGGTCTTCGGCAGCCACGACGGTTTTCCCGACCTGCGGGTGCTCGACTCGACCGACCCCGATGCCGTGCTGGCCGTGCACAACGAGCTCGACCTCGACGAGACGTTGTTCATCGTGGCCAGCAAGTCCGGCGGCACCACCGAGACGGCCAGCTTCCATGCGTACTTCTATCGGCTCATGCAGCGCCACTGCGGCGACCACGCCGGTCGCCACTTCATCGCCATCACCGATGAGCACACCTCGCTGCAGGACGAGGCGGTCGCGCAGGGCTTCCGGGCCGTCTTCATCAATCCGTCGGACATCGGGGGCCGCTATTCGGCGCTCTCGTTCTTCGGCATGGTGCCGGCGGCGCTCATGGGCCTCGATCTGCAGCGGCTGCTCGACGACGCGGCCGCCGTGGCTCGTGCCTGCGCCGCCGATGTGCCGGCCGGCGAGGACCCGGCGCTGCGCCTCGGTGCCTGCATCGGCGCCATGGCGGCCGCCGGCCGCGACAAGCTCACGCTGCTAGCGCCCGGCGCCCTGGCCCCGTTCGGCGCCTGGATCGAGCAGCTCGTCGCCGAGAGCACCGGCAAGGAGGGCACCGGGGTGCTGCCGGTGGACCTGGAGCCGATCGGGGAGCCGGATGACTACGGCGCCGACCGCCTGTTCGTCTGTCTGCGCCTCGACGACGACGGTGCCGAGACCGACTCGCTCGATGCGGCCGCCCAGAGGCTGTCCGCGGCCGGCCTGCCGGTGATGACCATCTCGCTGCCCGACCGCTGGGCGCTCGGCGGCGGCTTCCTGCTCTGGGAGATCGCCACGGCCGCCGCCGGCGCTCTGCTGAGCATCGACCCGTTCGACCAGCCGAACGTGCAGGAGAGCAAGGACAACACCCGTCGGCTGCTCGACCTGTACTCAGAGACCGGCGCGCTGCCGGGCGTCGAGCGCGATGCGGCCGGACTCCGTCTGGCTGCTGCGGCCGCCGACGCCGGCCTGCCGCTCAGTGTGGCGACGAGCGCGGGACGTGAGCCGCTGCGGGCAGCGCTCGGCGCCCTGCTGCGCACCGTGCGCGCCGGCGACTACGTCTGCCTGCAGGCGTGGCTGGAGCCGTCGGCCGGCGTCTGGGCGGCGCTCGACGCCGCCCGCCGGGCGCTGCGCGGCGGTCTGCGCGTGGCCACGACGGCCGGCTTCGGGCCGCGTTTTCTGCACAGCACCGGGCAGTACCACAAGGGAGGACCGGACACCGGCGTCTTCCTGCAGCTGGTGTCACGCGGCGTCACCGACGCCCGCATACCGGATCAGGTCTACCCGTTCTCGGTGCTCAAGCAGGCGCAGGCCGACGGCGATCTGCAGAGCCTGCGCTCGCACGGGCGGCGGGTGCTGCGCGTCGATCTGGGCGACGACGTGGCGGGCGGACTGGAGGTGCTGGTGCACGCCCTGCAGGAGGCGGCGGCCGAGATCGGGCCGGCCGGCGGCCCTCCCGCCGACAGCGTGCGGACAGACTGCGGTCCGCCTGCCGACGGCCCGGCCGGTGACGGCGGGACCGCACCGCAGTGAGGGGCCGTCGATGACACTCTCCGCGGACGCTCTGCGCACGGTCGGCGGACTCGATCCGTGCACGCTGGTCATCTTCGGCGTCACCGGCGATCTGACGCATCGCAAGCTCGCTCCGGCCCTCTACGACATCGCCTGTCACGGCGCCTTCAAGGAGCGTTTCAGCATCGTCGGCTTCGGTCGGCGCGAGCAGTCCGACGACGACCTGCTGAAGCTGTTGCGCGGCGCCGTCGACGACTTCTACGGCGGCGGCGCCGTCGACGGCCAGGCGTGCGAGCGTGTGTTCTGGCAGCCCCGGTACGTGCAGGGCGAGTTCGACGACCCGGCCGCGTACCAAAGCTTGCGCGCCGTGTTGGAGGAGGCCGAGTCGGGCAGCGAAGCGGCGCCGAACCGGATCTTCTACCTGGCGACGCCGCCGAGCCTGTTCGCGACCATCATCTGCATGCTCGGCCGGGCGGGCCTCGGCGGCCGCGCCGCCACGCCGGGCATGATCGCCGCGGCCGCTCGCGATGCCGGCCTCGACACGGACGTCGCGCAGCTGGTGGCCGCGCGGACGCACCCCGAGCCCGAGGCGGACGCGGCGGCCGCCACGCCGGCCGAGCACGACGATCGGCTCGACGTCGACGAGGCGATCGCCGGCATCGTGTCACCGCCGGCCGGCTGGACGCGCATCGTCATCGAGAAGCCTTTCGGCCGCGATCTGGAAAGCGCTCACGACCTCAACAAGATCGTGCGCTCGGTGTTCCATGAGAAGCAGGTCTTCCGCATCGACCACTATCTGGCCAAGGAGACCGTCCAGAACATCCTCATGTTCCGCTTCGGCAACGTCATCTTCGAGCCGGTGTGGAACCGCCGCTACGTGGACCACGTGCAGATCACCGCCGCCGAGACGCTCGGTGTGGAGCATCGCGGGCCGTACTACGAGGAGTCGGGAGCGCTGCGCGACATGCTCCAGAACCATCTCATGCAGCTTCTGGCTCTGGTGGCCATGGAGCCGCCGGTGGCGTTCCACGCCGAGTCGGTGCGCGACGAGAAGGTCAAGGTACTGCGCGCCGTACGCCCGCTGGACCGACAGACCGTCAAGCGACAGGCGGTGCGCGGGCAGTACGGTGACGGCGTGATCGCCGAGCAGGCGGTGCGCGCCTATCGCGAGGAGGAACGCGTCTCGCCGACCTCGACCACCGAGACGTATGCGGCTCTCAAGCTCTTCATCGACAACTGGCGCTGGGAAGGCGTGCCGTTCTACCTGCGGACCGGCAAGCGGCTGCCGCGACGGGTCACCGAGATCGCCATCGAGTTCAAGCGGCCGCCGTTCCTGCTGTTCCGCAAGGCCGACCTTCCGGTCGAGGACGTGAACCCCAACATGCTGGTGCTGCGCATCCAGCCGGACGAGGGCATCTCGCTGCGCTTCCAGTCCAAGGTCCCCGGCGAGGATATCGGGCTGCAGTCGGTGACGATGGACTTCAGCTGGGGCTCGGAGCTCAACGAGTTGCCGTTCAGCGCCTACGAGACGCTGCTGCTCGACGTCATCCGCGGCGATGCCACCCTGTTCAACCGCGACGACCAGGTCGAGGAGTCGTGGCGGCTGGTCGGACCGGTGCTGGATGCCTGGGAGTCGGACCGTGGAGAGACCGACACGTATGTGGCGGGGAGCTGGGGCCCGGAGGCGGCGGTGGCGATGCTGGCGGCCGACGGACGTCGCTGGCGGCGACCCTGAGCGGAGAGGAGGAGCCGATGTCGCGTGAGCGCGCCAAGGCCGTGTACGAGACCGAGTCCGCCGACGTGGTGGAGCGCTTCCGCGCCGCCGGCTGGGAGGTCATCGAGGAGTTGACGGCGCCGCCGGCGGCCGGCGGGGTGGCGTTCGTGCTCGGCTGGCTGCGGGACGGCGAGCCGGTGTATCCGGACGAGGGACGAGCATGAGCATCACGATCGAGATCTGTGCCGACGCGGCGTCACTGGCCGGCCGCGCCGCCGAGCTGGTGTCGGCGGCCGCGCAGAGCGCCGCCGTGGCGCGCGGCGTCTTCGCCGTGGCCCTGAGTGGCGGCAGCACCCCGCGCGGCCTGTACGAGATGCTGGCCCGGCGCGGGACCGGCGCGCGCGTACCGTGGCGCCGCGTCCATGTCTACTGGGGTGACGAGCGCTGCGTGCCGCCGGACCACCCCGAGAGCAACTATGGGATGGCGCATGCGGCGCTGCTCTCACGCGTGGAGATCCCCGAGGAGAACGTGCATCGGATGCGCGGCGAGGACGAACCGGAGGTCGCCGCGCGAGCCTACGAGGACGAGCTGCGCCGGCCGCCGCTCGGCGCCGGCGGGCCGGCGGACGGCGTGGACGGCGAGGCCGCCGCCGCGCCGCGGCGTCGCCCGGCGGTGGCCGCACGCGGCGCCGCGCGGCCGGCGGCGACCGTGCCGGGGGCTGCCACCCGAGGTGCGTCGTCGGACGGTCGCGGTGCCCTGCCGGTGCTGGACGTCGTCCTGCTGGGCCTGGGGACCGACGGCCACACGGCCTCGCTGTTCCCGCATGCCGAGGCGGTGACGGAGACCGAGCGCCTGTGCGTACCCAGCGCGGCGCCGGACGGCTCGCAGCGTCTCACGCTCACCTTCCCGGTCATCAACAACGCCCGGCGGGTCATCTTCCTGGTCTCGGGCGCCGGCAAGGCCGGCATGATCGCGGAGGTCCTGGAAGGCCTGCGCATCCCCGATGCCATACCGGCCCAGAAGGTGGAGCCGCAGCTCGGTGACATCCTCTGGCTGCTCGACGAGGCGGCCGCCGGCGACCTCGGTGAACAGGTGCGCGCCGCCGCCCATCGCGTCTGACGGCCGGACCGGCGCCTGATGCCGGCCTGTCCCGCGTCTCGTGCCGGCCGGCCGAGGCAGGCGCCACCGACCGAGGCGTCCGCCGCCGGGCGGGTGCCTCGCCGCCGCCGGCGGTCAGGCGGTGATGTCGCGGCGTCGGAAGACCGTCGCCGCGGCGACGATCGCGGCGACCGCATAGGCGGTGCCCAGCAGCAGCGCCGTCGTGTAGGCCATGTCGGCGCTGCCGCCGGCAGCGAGCGCTGAGAAGGTCGCTCCGGGCAGCCACTTGGTGGCGGTCTCCAGGACCAGAGAGAGCAGGTTCTCGAACACCAGCAGATACCCGATGCCGGCGGCGATCGCGATGCCGGTGCTGCGCGTCATCATGCCGAGAAACAGCCCCGCCACGCCCCAGAGCAACGCCGCCAGCGTCAGATCGAGGTAGCCCTTGGCGACCGTCTCCAGCAGACCGTCGCTCCATATCTCGGTGGAGACGCCGGCCATGCCGGCGATGGCCGGTGAGGCCGCAAGCACGACCGCGGTGGTCACTAGCGTGGCCAGGCAGGTGAGCGCCGTGAGTGCCGCCACCTTGCCGCCAAGGAGGCGGAGACGTCTGGGCTCAGCCTGCACGAGGAGCCTGATCAGGCCGCTGGAGTAGTCGGATGTGACGGCGACCGCCCAGATGGCGAGTGCGACGATCCCGATCATGTCGGCGGCGTTCTGGAGTCCGGCGAACATGCCGTCGGGACCCTCCAGGACGGCGACCGTCACGCCCTGCTGGGCGGGACCCATGCGAGGGCCGTCCCCGGCAGACACGAACACAATGACCGTGGTCACCACACCCAGGATGGCCATGAGGCCGACGCCGCCGAGGAGCGTGTAGGGGTTCCTGAGCCGGGTCAGCTCGCCGCGGATGGCGTGGATCACGGCGCCACCTCCGTCGTCGCGGGGCGATCATGGACTCTCGATGGCGCGGAGCCACGCCGGTGTGGATTCGTCGGTCGCTCGGCTCCGTCCGTGCCGGCAGCCGGGAGCCCGGCGGTCGTCGCCGGTCCCGCGTCGCCGGAGTCACGACCCGTCAGCTTCAGGAACGCTTCTTCGAGGCTGGCTCCGTGTGGTTGCAGGGCGCAGAGGACGATGCCCGCCTCGGCCGCCGTGCGATTCACGGCTGCGGCGCCGCTCACCGGGGCCGCGACCCGCACGGTGGTGCCGTCGAGCGTTGCAGGCCACCCTTTGGCGGCAAGGACCGTGCTGAGACGGCCGCCGTCTTCAGGATGCTCGGGTATCGCCGTGATGCACTCGCCGGCCCGCGCGACCAGGTCGTCCAGGGGCCCCGAGAAGAGCAGTTCGCCGAAGCGGATCACGGCCAGGTCGTCGCACGCCGCCTCGATCTCACTGAGCACGTGTGAGGAGACGATGACGGTGCGGCCCTGGTCTCCCAGATCGCGCAGCAGGCCGCGGATCTCGACGATGCCGGCCGGGTCGAGGCCGTTGGTGGGCTCGTCGAGCACCAGCAGGTCGGGGTCGGGAAGAAGCGCGGCGGCGATGCCCAGCCGCTGCTTCATGCCCAGCGAGAAGCGTCGCACCGGTTCCCGGCTGCGGTCGAGCAGGCCGACCGTGGTGAGAACGTCGTCGACACGTCCATTGTCGATACCGCGCAGGCGCGCCAGCGAGCGGAGGTTGGCGCGTGCCGACAGCGTCGGCGAAAAAGCCGGACTCTCGATGAGGGCGCCGATCCGCGACGCGTAGCGACCGGGACGAGTGATCGGCAGGCCAAAGACCTCGGCGCTGCCGCTCGACGGTCTGATCAACCCCAGGAGGAGCCTGATGAGCGTCGACTTGCCGGAGCCGTTGGGGCCCACGAGGCCGACGACGCCGCCGTCCGCGATCTCGAGGTCGAGGTCGCGCACGGCCGTGATATCGCCGAAGCGGCGCGTCAGACGTTCTGTGCGGATGATGGACATCATGCGCCTCCTGCGGCCGCATGCCGGTAGCTCACGGTGCACCCATTCTGAGCCGCCGGTCTTGGGCCGGTCTGTGCGACCTCTGAGAGCGCGCTGTGAGGTGGGGTTCAGCGGCCGAGGCCGGTGGTACACTGAAACGGCAAGCCGGGTGGCCGCGGCGCGCGCGGCGCACCCGTCCCTTCACGAGGCGGGTGGGCGGCGCGCCGAGGAAAGTCCGGACACCGCAGAGCAGGGCGCTGGATAGCATCCAGCCGGGGAAACCCGAGGGAAAGCGCAACAGAAAGCAGACCGCCAGCGGCCGCCGTCGGGGCACTCCGTGCCCCCTTGGTGGTGCGGGCAAGGGTGAAACGGTGGGGTAAGAGCCCACCAGCGGTCCTGGTGACAGGCCGGCTCGGCAAGCCCCGCCCGGTGCAAGACCAAATAGGGGAGCGTCTGAGGGTTGCTCGCCCGAGGCTCCCGGGTTAGGTCGCACGAGGCGCGCGGCAACGCGCGTCCCAGATGGATGGCCACTCTCGACAGGATCCGGCTTACAGGCTTGCTACAGGAAGGGCCCGGCGGCTCAGCTGACCGCCGGGCCCTTCCCATTGCCGCCCCGCCGGTGTGGCCTGCGGACGTTGCACAGCGGTCCGCCGTCCCGGTAGGGTCGAGTCATGGATGCGCGGCAGATCGTGGCGAAGCTGGGGCTGGAGCCTCACCCGGAGGGCGGGTTCTTCCGGGAGACGTATCGCGCCGCCACGAGCTTGTACACGCCGCCCGGCGAGCGCAGTCTGATGACTGCGATCCTGTTCCTTCTGGTCGAAGGCTCGCCGAGCGGGTTCCACCGGCTGGCCTCCGACGAGCTGTGGATCCATCAGGCCGGCGACCCGCTGGAGTTGGCGCTGCTCGACGCCGACCGGCCGGCCGGTGAGCGCGTTCTGCTGGGTTCGCCGGCGACAGGCGCGGAGTCCCAGTACGCGATACCGGCGGGCGTCTGGCAGGCCGCCGGCGTGACCCGGGCTGGCGGCTGGAGCCTCGTGTGCTGCGTGGTGTCTCCCGGCTTCGACTTCGATGACTTCGAGATGGGCCGGCGCGACCGGCTGCTCGCCGAATTCCCGCTCGCCGCCGAGCTCATCCACGACTACACGCGGTAGCGTGATGCGTGGCTGTGCGGCGTGCGGACGGTCAGTGCGCGGTGTCCTGCGCGCCCGCCGAGAGCCGCTCCGGCAGCGACCGCGAGGGGATCAGCGACTCGCTGATGGTGAGGCCCACGACCAGGGCGGCGGCCAGCAGGACGGTGGTCATGAGCAGCTGGACGCCGCCGGAGCCGCCGCTCTTCACCAGCGCGAAGATGCCCTCGAAGCCCAGGGCGCCCGGCACCAGGATGGTCAGGCCGGGCACCGTCATGGTGACCTTGGCGCGGTGGAAGAAGCGCGAGTACGCGTTCCCGGCCAGGCCTACCAGCAGACTGGCGATGCCCACGCCGAGGGTGGCGCCCAGCGCCCAGGTGCCCAGGCGGCTGCCGGCGATGGCCACGACCACGCCCAGGAAGACCCACCCGACGTCACGACGGCTGGCGTGCTCGGTGACCGAGAAGGCGATCCCGGCGGTCACGGCGGCTGCACCCAGCATGTAGGTGGCGGAGCCGTGGGCCTGAGAGAGGTCCGGCATGATGCCGGACTGCAGGAAGATGGTCCAGATGAGGCCCACGCCGATGCCGAGGTTGAGCAGCGTCATGAGCGCTCCCGCCAGCCGTGCCGTGCCGGCCACCAGGTCGCCGGCCGCCAGCTCGGAGACCCCCTGCGTGATGCGCAGCCCGGGCAGGAACTGGACGATGGCGGCCACGATCACCACCGTGGGGTCGAACTCCTTGAGGAGGTAGCCGAGGCCCAGGGCGAAGGCGGTGGCGAACGCCGCCGATGAGAGTTCGAGGAGTCCGCGGAAACGCTGCTTGCGCACAGCGATGCGATAGAAGAGACCGACGGCCAGGCCGGTCGGCACGGCCGCCCACAGCTCCTGGGCGCCGCCGCCCAGGATGATCGTGACGGCGAACGACGTGAGGGCGCCGGCCAGCAGGCTGAGCACTACCGGCGTCCGCGCCGGATGACCCACCATCAACCGGATGAGCCGGGTGCCCTCGTCTGGGGATATGCGGCCCTTGCCGACGTCGACGGTGATCTCCTGCAGCGATGCGAGGGCCGCCAGGTCGATGCGGTCGCCGCTCACCGGGATCAGGGCCGCCTGCGTGCTGCCGTTACCGGCGTCCATCGTGATCTGCACGAACGTCGGCAGCACCGAGAACTCCGCCCGGATGCCGAGACCGGCGGCACACGCGTAGAGCTGCTCCTGCAGCTCGCCGGACGTCTGGCCGAGCGGGGCCATGGCCCCCGCGAGGGCCTTCAGGAACTCGAAGCGTGCATCGTTGGCGCTCTCCGGCACGCACCCATCTCCTTCACGCGAGTCGCCGGCGGTCCCGGTCGGCGATGGTGATCCGCCGAGGAGTCTTTCGGTCGCAACGGCGCGGAACTGGAGGTCCGCCGGGCGGGGGGCCGCTCAGGGGTCTTCTAGAGGATGCGTTCGGCCACCCAGACGAAGGGGCCGGCGAGCGCCCAGAGGAACACGCGGAAGGCCTGCCCGATGCCGTCGGTAGCCACGAACGAGTAGCCGAGCGCCACATAGATGAATGTCAGGATGTAGCCGGCCGGGCGCAGCAGCTTGGCCCAGAGCGGCTTGCCTTCCTTGCGCCAGCGCTTCGTGAGCTTCCGCTTCCACTTCATCCAGCGCGCCACCAGCACCAGCCCCGTCCCGTGGTAGAGGCCCCAGACCGTCCAGTTGAGGTCCACGTAGTGCCAGAGGCCCATCGTGAGCATGGCGGCGTAGAGGCCGAGCCACGTCTTGCGGGTGACGCCGAAGAGCGGGAAGTAGACGTTGTTGCGCACCCAGCTCGAGAGCGAGATGTGCCAGCTGCGCCAGAAGTCGGCAAGGTTGGGCTGCCACAGGGGCCGGTGGAAGTTCTCCATGATGCGAAAGCCGAACAGGGCCGAGAAGCCGATCGCCAGGTCGGTGTAGGCGGACAGATCGGCGTAGGCGCGCAGGAAGGCGTAGACGACGAACGCGGCGCCGAGCGCCGGGGCGGAACGCATGTCGGCGAGGCTCGCGTCGCCGATGCGCGGCAGCAGATCGGAGAAGAGCAGCGCCATGAGGTAGTCGACGATCACGACCTTCTTGAAGTAGCCGAGCGCGATGCGGTAGCACCCGGCATAGAAGAGCGGTTTGTCGAACGTGCTGGAGCGCTTCTCGTAGAAGCCCTGATAGGTCTCGAGCGGTCCCGCCGGGAAGGTCGGCACGAAGAAGATGAAGGTGGCCAGACGGAAGGCGGAGAGCTCGGTGACCGTCCCGCGGATACAGTCGAACACGTACTGGAGCAGGCGGAAGACGAAGTAGCTGATGCCGAGCGGCATGACCAGACGGCTCAGCACCCAGTCGTCGGGCGACCACAGCGCGTCGATGAGCGTCGTACCGTACTTGCCTATGGCGATGATGAGCACGCCGAGCGAGATGCTCAGGAACAGGCCCCAGCGGACGCTGAGCCGCTTCTCGGCCAGCGCCGAGACGAGCGAGTGGGCGCCGACCGTGACGGCGACGGCGATGACGACGAAGACCGGATGCAGCACGCCGAGGGCGACGATGGAGCCGAGCAGCAGGAAACCGAGGCGGTGGCGATCCGAGCGCAGGGCGAGCCAGTACAGGGGCAGCGCCACGATGACGGCCGGGATGAGGTAGAGGGAGAAGTAGATGCTCAGTCGGTCGTCTCCGTACATGCGAGAGCCGGGGCGGCCGGCGGGCCGGCGGCGGCGGACGACGCCTTGAGGACCGCCGCCACCTCGGCGGCCAGCGCCTCCTCCCAGCGCCGGGGCGCCTCGCCGACGAGGTGGAAGAGGTCGTAGAAGTCGGCATCGATGAGGTCGAGGCGCGGGTTGAGGTCGACATAGCGGACGCTCGGGTAGGCCGCCGCGATCTCCCGGCAGCCGGTGCGATACATGTCCTGTGCCCAGGCGTACCGGTCGCCGATGATGTCGCGGTTCCACGGCTGCTCCATCAGGATGACCGTGAAGCCGCGTTGTACCGCCAGCGCCACCGCCGCGTCGAGCAGGTCGAGGTTGTACTCGAAGTGACGGCGGAAGTCGGGCGCCCGTACCGTGAGCCAGCGCTCCACGGTCGCCTGCTTGCGGGCCACCGGCTGGCGCCCGGCGACGGTGTAGCGGTGCAGACGGTACGGCGTGCTCGGCAGGCGCAGGCGCAGCAGGCTGGCGCGCTGCTGCTGGATGTAGCTGGCGATATAGCTGGCGATGCCCGGCAGGATGCCGAAGGTAGTGCGCTGCGGCCCGCCAAGGTCGTCGATGACCTGCTCGAGCGAGTCGCTCTGCACGATGATCTTGCGGCCCTCGCTCTGTCGTCCGTTGACCTTCGATGAGACCGAGAAGCGGCTCGGGTTGACGCCGATGACCATGCAACCGCCGTTGGCAGGGAGGTCGTCGATGACCGCCAGGGTGGCGGCCATGCTCTGGTTGAAGGAGCCGAAGTCGAGGCCGATCATCTCCGGTCCGCCGTCGGCGGTCACGCGTGCCGCCAGAGACGGACCCGAGACGATCGACTCGCGTGCCGAGGAACCGCCGAAGACGCAGACCAGCGGTCTGGTGGGTGGCTCGATCTTCAGGCGCGCGACCCACCACGAGATGTGCATGTAGTCGTCACCGGGGCGGCGCAGGATGTGCTCCTCGGGCACGTGGGCGTAGGTGCCGCTGGTGAACAGCCACTGCAGGCCGAGCAGACAGGGCACCGTCAGCGCCGCCGCGAGCAGCAGGATCAGTGGTTGCTTGAGGCGCAGGCCGCGCAGGAACTCGTGGCGGGCGCCGGGACCGCGCCCGGAGCGCCCGTTGTCGGCGCTTTGGTTGTCGTTGCGGCCGCGCCCCTGAGTGTTCCCGGCGGGCGTCGTCATCCAGAGCCCGTGTCGATGTGGGACCGGCCGCCGGCCCGGTCGCCGCCGTCGCCATCGCGGCGACTCCGGTCGTTGGCGTCGGAGCTGTCCCCCGCCCCGAGCAGTCGCAGCAGCTCCTTGCGCACGGCCTTGCCCGATCCGGTGCGCGGGATCGCGGCGACGGCGACGATGCGGCTCGGCAGGGACGAGGCCGGCAGCTCTGCGCGCAGCTCCTTGAGGAGGCGCCGGGCGAGACCCGCCTGCTCGTCGCCGGTGACCACGAAGGCCACCGGCACGTGACCGAGCACTTCGTCGGCGGCGGCCACCACGGCGCAGTCGGCGACGCCGGGCAGGGCCAGCAGCGCCTGCTGGATCTGCACGGTGGAGACCTTCTCGCCGCCGCGCTTGAAGATGTCGTCGCGGCGGCCGGCCACCCACACGTAGCCGTCGGCGTCGGTGTGGCCGAAGTCGCCGGTGCGGAAGCCGTGTGGGGTCAGCGCGGCGGCGCTGGCCTGCGGGTCGTCGAGATAGCCGCTCATGAGCAGCGGGCCGTCGACGTAGAACTCGCCGGTCCGGCCCGGCGGCAGGGTGTCGCCAGTCTCGTCGCGCGCCGTGACGCGCATGCCGGCGATCGGGCGGCCGACCGAGCCCGGCCTGCGGTCGATCTGGCCGGGGGGCAGGATGCACAGCCGGCCCGACACCTCGGTGAGACCGTACATGTTGAAGAGCGCCACCCCCGGCAGCATCTCTCTGGTGCGCCGGATCGTGTGCTCCGGCAGGTGGTCGCCGGAGCTGACCCAGAAGCGCAGGTCGGGGATGCGGCGAGGGGTACTCAGCGGCTCCACGACGCGCACCAGGTGAGCCGGGGCGCCGCCGAAGCCGGTGCAGCCCCGCTCCTGCAGACGGTCGAGGAGTCCCTCGCCGAAGAAGAAGCCCGCCTCGGCGTAGGTACTGCCGCCGGCGGCGGCGAGGGTGAGGAAGTGGCAGATGCCGCTGGTGAAGTACGGCGGCGTGTTGATGAAGATCCGGTCGGCCGGCGTCAGGGCCAGTTCGGCCGCCACCCGCGCGGCGTTGCCGCCGACGGCGGCCATGGTCTGACACACGCCCTTGGGCACGCCGGTGGTGCCCGAGGTGAAGAGGATCATGGCCGGGTCGCCGGCGTGGGGCAGGTCGACCTCCCGTGGGTCCGGGGTCGGCGGCGGCGCGGTCGCGAGCAGGTCGTCGAGCGGCAGGACGGCGGCAGGCGCGCACGATGCGCCGACGGCGTCGGCGGCCGGCCCGGCCAAGGCGGCGTCGTGCACCATGGCGTCCGGCGCCGCCCGCTCGATCAGGCGGCGGGCCTCGGCGGCCGGCAGGCTGGTGTTGATGGGCACCGCGACGCCGCCGCAGAGCCAGATGCCGAGCATGGCGGCGAAGAAGCCGTCGTAGGAGTCGGCGTAGATGGCCACTCGCCGCCGTGGCGCGACCCCAGCCTCGCGCAGCGCAGCGGCGATCCGGGCGGCGCAGCCGCAGAGCTCGCCGTGGCCGTAGCTGCGCTGCGGCGTCAGCAGGAGCGGGTCGGCCGGGCGCTCGCGGGCCGCGGCAAGGATCGCCGGCATGAGTGGGAGGTCGGGGTCGCGGGCGGAGTCGGCGCGGTGAGCCCCGTCGGCGTTGCGTGTGCCGTCGCCGTCGGGCGCGGCGCCGGCACGGCGGGCTGCGTCAGAAGCCGACATAGCGGAACTCGCTCAGGACGTTCTCACCGAGGACCGCCAGCGCCAGACCGAGGAAGACGAGGACCCAGAGGAGGCACTGGACGGCCACTCCGACGACGTACCAGCCGCTCACCCGGTGCCGCGAGTCCCCAGCGCCGGAGCGTGCGGTCGGCTCGTGGTCGGCGGGGGTCGTCTCGTCGGGCGCCTCGGAGGACGGCGCCTCGGGTGCGGGCATCTGTGGCGGCGGCGTGTCGTCAGGCGCCGCCATCCCTCTTCCTGTCGATGAAGGCGATCATCTGATCGACGCTGTCGAGGTTGTCGTAGGAGATGTCCATGGCACCGACGCGGATCCCGAACGACTCCTCGATGAAGAGGATGAGGTTGGTCAGCGCCAGCGAGTCGAGGAGCTGCGAGCGGAAGAGCGAGGTGCCGGCGTCGATGGTCTCGCCGTCGAGCAGCTCCTCGTGGATGAACTCGATGAGACGCTCGTCTGCGGGCATGCTGTCCTCCTTGAAGCTCTGCGCCGGCGGCCGGCAGCCGTGGCGCGCGGCAGCCGCGGTCAGGGTCTGGTACCGGCCACGTAGTCGAACGTCATCGGGCTGCTGAACCCCAGCATGTCGGCGCCGGCCTTGATCAGCCTGGCCACACTGTAGACGCGCTCGACGACCTGGTAGCCCTGTTCCATGCCCCACTCGTCGGTGAGCACGTGACCGCGACCGCTCGCCCAGGCCATGGCGCCGTACTGGCAGGTGGCGTCGCCGTTGCCGACGATGAGGCATCCGTTGCGCAGCAGCGGCAGCCAGGTGGCCATGATGGTGGTCTCGGCGCCGCCCGAGCGGCGGGCGGCGATGGCCATGACGCCGGCGACGTGATTGGCCAGCCTGAAGTCCTGGTGGCGCAGCACCCGCGTGCGCATGATGAAGCGCGAGTAGAGGTCTGACGGCAGGCCGAAGTAGACCGGCGTGGCGAAGACGAAGCCATCGGCGGCCACCATCTTGTCGAGGACCTCCTGGACGCCGTCCTTGCCCTTCTGGACACAGTCGAGGAAGCGGCCGTCGTCCTTGCGCTTGCCGCAGACATCGCAGTCCTTGCAGGCTTCGATGGGGACGGTACGCAGCTCGATGAGCTCGGACGTGAAGTCGTCGCCGTACGTCTCGGCGGCGCGCTTCAGGGACGCCGACAGCAGCGCCGTGCTGTTGCTGTCTGTGCGGGGGCTGCAGCTGATGCCGAGCAGATGAACGGGCATGCCCGAGGCTCCTCTCAGGTCCGGCCGGCACGCCCGTCGGTGGCTCGTGCGCGGCTCTCGACTGGCCGGGATGCTATCACAGCCCCTCGCAGGCTCCGTGAGCGCGGTCGGTCTGTCCCGCCGGGGAGTCGCGGTGGCATCTCGGGCGTCCGGCGCATCCGCAGCACACCGTGGCAGAGCGTCCTGCGACCGGGCTTGGGCGGCTCAGGACTGGAAGCTCCGGGGCGGCTCAGAACTGGAAATAGAGGAAGGGGCTGGGGGCGGCGATGGCCAGCACGGCCGCCCCCAGCAGGATGCCGGTGAGCAGCGCCCAGCGCCAGGTGGGCCGCGGCTGCAGGTGAGCGGTGCTGGGGGCCACGTTGACGAAGATCAGCAGGGCCCCCAGCGCCAGCGCCGACCAGAGTCCCACGCGGGCGCCGAAGCTCGCCGCGGAGTCGATGCCGCGCAGCCCGAGCATGGCGGCGTAGACGTTGCCGGCCACATCGAGGTCGGGCGCCCGGAACACCACCCAGGCGGCGGTGACGAACAGGAACGTCAGCAGGCGGTTGAGCCACGTCCAGGTCGGCGTCCAGCCGCGCTTGGCCAAGGCCCGGTGGCCGGCCAGGCCGGCGCCGTGGATGCCGCCCCAGACCACGAACGTCCAGCCGGCGCCGTGCCACAACCCGCCCAGCAGCATCGTCACCATCAGGTTGACACCTGTCCGTACGGCGCCTCTGCGGTTGCCGCCGAGCGGGATGTACAGGTAGTCGCGCAGCCAGGCGCCGAGCGTGATGTGCCAGCGCCGCCAGAAGTCGGCGATGCTGACCGACTTGTACGGGGAATCGAAGTTCTGCGGCAGGCGCAGCCCGAGCAGGAGGCCGACGCCGAGGGCGACATCGGTGTAGCCCGAGAAGTCGAAGTACAGCTGCAAGGTGTAGCCGAGCGCCGCGGCCCAGCCCGAGAACAGCTCCAGCCCGCCGCTGCGCGCGAACAGATCGTCAACGTGCGGGGCCAGCTGATCGGCGATCAGGAGCTTCTTTGCCAGGCCGCAGGAGATCAGGAACAGCCCCGCGGCGGCCAGCTGCCAGGTCAGGCGCGGCACGAGGCGGCGGATCTGGGGCGTGAACTGGCTCAGCCTCATGATCGGGCCCGAGACGAGCTTGGGGAAGAGCGCCACATAGCAGGCGTAGTCGAGCAGGGTGCGCGCCGGTGCGGTGCTGCCGCGGTAGACGTCGATCGTCGCCGAGATGGTGGTGAAGATGTAGAAGGAGATGCCCAGCGGCAGCAGGATCTCGGGTACCGGCAGCGGCCGGCCGAGACCGATCCACGAGGCGATGCCGTCGAGCGAATCCATGAAGAAGCCGGCGTACTTGAAGAAGCCGAGGAGGCCGAGGTCGATGACGAGGCTCAGAACGAGCAGGGCGCGGCGGCTGCCGCGGCCGGCGGCGGCCTTGACCGCCGGCTCCGCCAGGGTCGTCTCGGCGACGTCGATGCCGGCCGCCGTCTCCGCCCCCGGCTCCGCGCCGCCGCCCGCCGCAGCCGCGTTCACGTCGACGCCGCCTGGAGCATCGTCCGCGCCGCCGCGCGTCGCGAGGGCCCGCTGGATGAGGTGGTCGGTGACGGTGGGGACGAGCAGGAGCGGCAGGTAGCGCCAATCCCACCACGCGTAGAAGAAGTAGGAGGCGAGCGTGAGCCAGACGATGCGCGCGCTCGCCGGCCGCAGCAGCCACCAGCCGGCGACTACCACCGGCAGGAAGGCGAAGAGGAAGAGGTAGCTGCCGAAGACCACGGACGCCGCTCCGTCAGCGTCCGGACGCGATACGGCGACGCATCGGCATCACTCGACCGCCGTGGACTGCCCGCCGTCCGGCTGCCGGCGTGCCTGCGGCAGCGGCACGCCGGGCGTCACCGCGGGCCACCGTCGACTACGGTCTCTGCCACCTCAGCGCAGGGCATCGGGGTGCTCCTCCAGGATGGCGTCGACGACACGCCGGGTGTTGGGCACGGTGAGGTGGTAGCCGTCGAAGAAGTCGTCGGGCGAGCCGCCGAAGCTGTCGATATCGGTGTAGTCGAGGACGATGAGATCGTGGCGCTCCTGCTGCTCGCGCAGATAGGCGACCAGCTCTTCATGGCGGTCGCCCCAGCCGATGTCCTCGACGGCGGCCGTCACCTCGGGGTGCTGCGGGCTGATGACGATCACCGGCGTCGCGCCCTGTTCGTTCATCAGCGCCACGGTCTTCTCGAAGAACCGCCGCGCGATGGGGTCGAGCGCCGTGTAGCCCTCCTGGTAGGTCTTCGTGGCCTGGCGCGTCGTGTAGCGGATGCCGGCCGCCAGCGGACGCCCCGCGGCCAACCTGTCGTCCTGGTAGTTGCGCACCCGGAAGCCGTCGGCGGCGAAGTCCTCGTCTTCGGTGCTGGCGCCGGGGTCGGCGTCGCGCAGCTGCTTCTCGATGGAGCGCAGGGACATCGACGCCGTCTCCCACGAGACGAGCAGCTTGAGGTCGTCGAGGCCGAAGCCGTCTTGCATGTCCGGCGGCAGGTAGCGGGCCAGCCTGGGCGTGCTGAGCAGGCCCGGATCGGGCGGCCAGGTGCGGAAGGTCTCGACGTCCAGCAGCCAGAGATAGCCGGCGCTGTCCTCGGGCCAGCGGTCGTGGATCAGGTTGACGAACGCCCAGGCGTCGATGGGCCGGCCGCTGGAGACGGCGGCGTTGAAGCCCGCGGCGCCGGTCTTCTCCTCGATGTACTCGGGCTCGAGCTTCATCGCCCGCGACGAGCCGAGGATGACCACGTCCGGCGGCTCGGTCAGGTTGTTGACCAGGTAGACCTTGAGGGCGCGATCGGTCCAGGTGACGGTGGGGAAGAGCGCCGTGCCGACGGTGCCATAGGGGTCGACGACGGCGTTGAAGCCGGCGACCACGATGACGACTGCGGCGGCCACGGCGGCGATCATGAGCGTGAACCAGCCGAGCCGCCGTGGCGAGCCCTGCGGCAGAGGGAGCTGCGGGACGCCGGGCGCGCGGCGTCCGCCCGTTGGGCCGGATCTGGTGTCGCTGGCGTGTGGCTGGGACATCGCTGAAGTGGGCTCACGGGCCGGCTGCGGTCGCTTGCTGCGGTCACTCTGCGCCATTATCCTGTGCTGGGTCCGTTTGGCAAAGCGGGCCTCGCCGCGCCCGCGGGTCGTGGCGGCGGGCCGGTCGGCGAGCCGGGAAGGAGGCGCGTCCCATGGCACGTGCTCTCACGCCACAGGAGAGGCTGCGCTATCCGTGGGCCAGCCGCATCGTCGACTATGTGCCGATCGGTATCTGGCGCAAGGTCGCCGTGGCGGCCGGGGCCGGCGGTCTGGCGCTGTACGCGCTCGGCATCCTCGGCATCTACTTCTTCTCGCCCTACCTCCTCATCGAGAACGGTCTGCCGGTGGGAGTCGCCGAATACATCGTCATGGTGCCTGCGTTCGCCGCTATGGCGTTCGGCTTCGTCGTCGGCTGCATCACGGCGGTCACAGCGCTGCTGCAGAGAGCGCGGCCGGCGCTCATCTGGTCGGTCGGCGCCGTGCTGCCCGGCCTGCTGATCGGCGTCATCACCCTGCTGGCCGCCTGACGGCGGTAGCGGTCCCGTCCGTGCCGCCGCGGGTCGTCCAGTCTGGGCGCTCCGTCCCCATCGGGTGATAGGCTGCCGGCCGCCATGACGGCAGCTACCACGGCAGACGGCGACCACATCCAGGGGCGGCTGTTCACCCTCGGCCCCGGCCCTGACGAGCCTGCGGCCGCGTATCCCGAGCGGGATCCTGCGAGCGTTCCGGGGACGGTCTACAGCGGCCGCTTCCCGGAGCTGGAGCAGGAGCTCTGCGCACGGGTCGCCGAGCTCAAGGAAGCCGACCCTCTGGCGCCGCTCACCATCGTCGTCGGCTCGGCGGCGGTCCGCCGGCATCTCGGTGACCGGCTCGTGCGGCGTCTCGGCGGGCTGGCCGGTGTCACCCTGCTGACGCTGGCGCGGTTCGCGGAGCGTTGTGTCGCGGCAGCTGAGAGCGGGCCGCCGGCGCCGCTCACCGAGCTCGGCCGCGAACGTCTCCTGCGCCGCCTGCTCGGCAGCGGTGAGCTGAGCTACTTCGGACCGGTCGCCGGCCGGCCGCACTTCGCCCGGGCGCTGGCCGCTACATTCGCCGACCTTCGCGAGGCGCTCATCGACCCCGATGCCGAATGGACGCGGCACGTGGATCGCTCGCCGGCGCAGACGTCGCCGGCGAGCGTCGCAGCGGCGATGGGCGCCGCCAGGGGCGCGGACCTCGATCGCCTCTATCGCGCCTGTTGTCGCGAACTGCGCGAGCGAGGTCTCGCCGACGCTGCCGCCGCGTATGCGGCTGCCACGGCCTCGGTGTCGCAAGCCGTCGCGAGGACCGGGCCGGTGCTCGTATACGGGCTCTACGATCTCAACCGGGCTCAGGAGCAGCTGATCGCTGCGCTTCTGGAGGTCGGCAGCGACCTGTTCGTGCCGCGTCCGCGCGGCGTCGAGGGCCTGCCGGCCTTCGCCGCGGCTGCCGTCGCCGGGGGATACGTCCACAAGCGTCTGCCGCCGCCGGACCCGGAGGCCGATCGAGAGCGCATCCACGGTGTGTGGCGAGTCGGCGCGCCGCCGGCCGCCGGCGCGTCCTCGGCGGGCCTGCAGCTGGCCGGCGACGGCAGCCTGGAGATCGTCTCGGTGCCGGACGAGCGCAGCGAGGCCCGCGAGGCGGCGCGCTGCGTGCTGACTGCCGTCGCCGCCGGCGTGGGACTCTGGGACTGCGCCGTCATCGTGCCGCACGGCGAACAGGTGGAGCGCATCGCGGTCGATCTGCAGGCGGCCGGACTGCCGGTGGCCTGCCGTCTGCCCGACCGGTCGCCGGGTTCGCGTGTGCTGCTGCGGCTGCTGGACTGCCTGGCGCCGGCCCTCGGCGAGCCGTTCGGCCGGCGCGCCGTGGTCGATGCACTGTCGGTGGCGCCGCTGCACGGCGGAGACGGAGCGCCGCGTCAGGCAGCTCTGTGGCTCGACGAAGCACGCCGGGCCGGTGTGCTCGCCGGCCTGGAGACGTGGACGGAATGCATGGCGCGCCGCCGCCGCGGGCACGAGCTGCGGCTGGCTGGCCTGCAGGGTGGCGGCGATCCGCAGGACGCTGCCGAGTCGCCGGGCACCGGTGAGCCGCCGGGCGCTGCCGAGCCGCCGGGTGCCGGCGAGGGAGCCATTCCCGGTGGCGGCGCCGGCGAGCGCGCGACGAGCGGCGGTGTCGGCGAGATCGGCACTGCCGGCGACGACGACGAGCGGATCGAGTCCAGGAAGCTGCGGCTGGCCGCGGCGCACAGCCTGGAGGTGGCGGTGGCCCGTCTGACTCGTGCCGTCGACAGCCTGCCGCAGCTCGCCGCCTGGGGCGAGTGGGCGACGGCGCTGGAGGGCGTCGTCGACCAGTTGTACGAGCCCGCGCCGGCCGCCGCGGCGCACGACACAGTCCAGTGCCTGCGGGCTCTCGACGTACTTGACGAGCGCGTCGATGTCGGCGAGATGGCGACGGTGCTGCGCGAGCAGCTCGGCGCTGCTCGCATACCGGTCGGGTCCCCGCGACGCGACGGCGTCGCGGTCCTCACACCGCTGGAGGCCCGCGGACTCGATTTCCACACGGTCGTCTTCACCGGCCTCGCCGAGGGCGGCTTCCCGGCGCGGGGGCGCCCGGACCCGATCCTCGGCGACGCCGAGCGTCGCCGCATCACCGTCGCCACCGGCACCAGACTGCCGCTGGCCGAGGAGCGAGCCGACGAATCGACCGTGCTGTTCGCGTTCGCCTGCGAGGCGGCACGTGAGCGTCTGGTCCTGGTCGCGCCACGCACCGATGCGGCGAGCGGCCGGCCGCGACTGCCGTCGCGTCTGCTCCTGCGGCTGGCGTCGCTGGCCCGCGGTGCGCCGGTAGGCCTCGACGACTTCCTCAGCGGCGCTCCCGTGCGGCCCGTGTGGCGGCACGTGGGCGGTGCGCCGTCGTTCGACCGCCCCGGGACCGTCTGGCTGGACGTGCGTGAGCGCGACACGGCGGCTCTGTTGTACATCGGCGGCTCCGGCGGCCGGAGCGCCGCGGCCACCTACCTCGGCGCCGTCCTCGACGGCGACACGGAGGCCGAGCGCCGCATCGGTGTCTGGCAGGCGGCACGTTCACCTCTCCCGGGGGCCTGGGACGGGCTGCTCGGTGCATCGGCCCGCGCCGCGCTGGCGTCCCGGCATCCCTTCGACGGCGAGCTGCATCCCACACGTCTGGAGCGCTATGTCGCCTGTCCGTTCGTGTACTACCTGCAGGACGTCCTCGGTCTGGACGTGCCGGAGGAGCCCGATGAGGGTCTCGAGATGGAGGCACGCGAGTTCGGGACGCTGGCACACGACATCCTGCAACGGGCGTTCGCGAGCATCGCCGGGGAGTGGGACGAGCGTGGAGAACGGCCCGGCCTCGAGAGGGCCTGCGCGGCACTCACGGCGGCCTGGGAGGCCGGCTGCGCCGAGGCGGAGCGGCGCGGCGTCACCGGGGCGCCGCTCGCCTGGGCGGTGCAGCGCGCGATGCTGCTCGAAGACCTGCTGGAGTCGGTGCGACGCGACCCCGTGTTCGGTGACGGGGGCGGCCGGCCGGTGGCCTTCGAATGGCCGTTCGGAGCGTCGGTGGGGCGGCCGGTGGAGCTGGCGCTTGAAGATGGGCGCCGCATCCGCTTCGCCGGCCGCCTCGATCGCCTCGACGTCACCGCCGGCGGGGCGCGCGTCATCGACTACAAGACCGGCAGCGGCGTGACGGAGCAGGAGCGCCTCAAGAAGGGTCTGGCGGTCCAGCTGCCTGTGTATGGTCTGGCCGTGCGGCAGGCCGCCGGCGTCGAGTATGGGGAGATCGCCTGCCTCTACCGTCTGGTCACCCGCCGCGGCGGGTTTGAGGATGTCGTCCTGACGGACGACGAGGCCACCGCGACCGAGCGCCTGCGTCGCCTCGTGACCGAGGCGGCAGGGCTCGTCGATCGCGGCCTCTTCCCGCGCTGTCCGCGGACGCGCTGCGACTTCTGCGACGTGGGCTACGCCTGCGGCGTTTCGGCCTGGACCCGCGACCGCAAGCGCGAGCACGAGAGCCTGGCCGACCTCGCGCGGCTGCAGCACGACGGTCCCCGGCCGGGGGAGGGGGACGCCGATGCCTGAGACCCCGATCGATCGGGCTGCGGCCGGTCGGCATGCCGGCGAACGGGACCCCGCCGACCAGCCGGCGGCTGGGGCCACCCCGCTCGACGCGGCGGTGCGCGAGCGGGTCACCACCGACCTCGGCACCACGTTCCTCCTGGAAGCGAGCGCCGGGACCGGCAAGACGAGCGTGCTGGTGGCGCGCTACGTGCGCTGCGTGCTCGATCCGCAGCGCGGCGCCGGCGACGTCCGCAGCGTGGCCGCCATCACGTTCACCGAGAAGGCGGCCGGTGAGCTGCGCCAGAGAGTCCGCGAAGACCTCGAGTTCAGGGCCTCGACGGCGCCGTCCGGGTCGTCAGAAGCAGAGCGCGTGGAGCGTGCCCTCGAGGCGCTCGACGACGCTCCCATCGGGACCATCCACGGCTTCGCCGGCAGCCTGCTGCGCGAGTACCCGGTGGAGGCCGGCATCGACCCGGCCTTCGAGCAGCTCGACGGCCTGGCGTCTGAGATAGAACGGGACCGTCTCTGGGGGGAGTGGCTCGGCGCGCTGGCGGGCGCCGTGGAGGTGAGCGCCGGCGCCGGCGTGGAGCACCCGACGGTCGGCGTCCGGACCGCCGCCGGCGAGATGCCGGCTGCGCCGGCGGTCCGCGCCTGGCTGGCCCGCCTGCTGCGCGCCGGGGTCCGACTCGACCACCTGCGGCAGCTTGCCGCCGGCGCTCGCGGCGCGTTCGGCGAGCGCTACGACCTCGATCCGGTGCCGGCGCCGCCGGCCGAACCCGACCTTGCTGCCGGGCTGGACGCCCTGGCGGGTCCGCTCGAGCGGCTGTCCGCGTTCTGCGGCAGCGCCTGTCACGACCCCGCAGACAAGGGCTTCTGCAAGTCCATGCTGCTTGTTGACGAGGTCGGCGCCCTGCTGGCCGAGCCGCCGGCGGGCGTCGACGATCTGGCCGCGGCCCTGTATCGGCTGCCGGTGACCGATCCCGAGGCCGACCCCGGCGGCCGCAAGGAGCACTGGGACGCGGCCCGCGGCGGCAAGGACGAGCTGCGGGCGTGCTATCGGGAGCTCGCTGCCGCGATCGTCGCTCTGCGCGAGACCTATGCCACCTACGTGACCGGCCTCGCGGTCGCCGTCGCCGACGCCTATGCCCGTTGGGCCGGCGAGGCACAGATCGCCCTCGGCCGGCTCGACTTCACCGACCTCCTCGGTCGCCTGCGCGACCTCCTGCTCACCGACCGTGCCACTCGCGGGGTGTTGCAGCGCCGCTTCCGGTACGTCCTGGTCGACGAGTTCCAGGACACCGACCCCCTGCAGGCAGAGATCGTCTTCTTCCTCTGCGAGCGCGAGCCGCGGGCCGACGACTGGCGTGATGTGGAGCTGGAGCCCGGCAAGCTCTTCGTGGTCGGCGACCCCAAGCAGTCCATCTATCGCTTCCGGCGCGCCGACATCGCGCTCTACGACCAGGTCACGGCGCTGATCCGCGCCCAGCCGGAGGGTGCGGCGGCGATCGAGGTGATCGGTCAGAATTTCCGTACCACCCCGACGCTGGTCGAGTGGATCAACGGGGTGTTCACAGACGTGTTCGAGCGCGACAGGGAGGAGGGCCGGCAGCCCGGCTACCATCCGGTGGTCGCCTTCCGGCCGCCGGCCGCCGGTGCGCGGGCCGCGGTGCTGCTGGGGCGGGAGTACGCCGCCCGCGGCGAGGGCGAGAGGGATGCGGCGCGCCGCGACGAGGCGCGGGCCATCGCCGCCCTGCTCTGCGAGATGCACGATCCGGCCGTCGATCGCTGGCACGTACAGGACCGCGACGCGGCAGCCGTTCCGGCCGATGCGGACCGCGGCGCCGCGGCAGACCCGACCGATCCCCGCGGCGCCGCGGCAGACCCGGCCGATCCGGGCGGCGAGCCGCTGCGACCGCCGCGCTGGGCCGACATCGCCGTGCTGTTCCGCGTCACGACCGGTCTGGAGACCTACGAGCAGGCGCTGCGCGACGCCGGTGTGCCGTACCGGGTCGACGGCGGCACCACGTTCTTCCAGCGGCGGGAGGTCGCCGACGCGCTGCTGTGTCTGCGTGCCGTCGACGATCCCAGCGACGGTCCGGCTCTGTACGGGGCTCTGCACTCGACGCTCTTCGGTTTCAGCGACGACGAGCTGTTCCTCTTCGATGCCGCCGGCGGCCGCTTCGACCTGTTCGCCGAGCGACAGCCTTCCGGCCACGAGGCGGTCGTCGCCGCCCTGGGGACGCTGCGCCGGCTCTGCGAGCTGCGCGGCGAGCGGGAGTCGCACGAGCTGGCCGCCGAGCTGCTGCGCGTCACGCATGCCGCCGAGCTGGCGGCCACCACCGGCAGCGGGGCTCCGCAGGCGCTGGCCAATCTGGAGAAGCTCGTGGAGCGGGCGCGGGCGTTCTCGGCCGCCGGCGGCGGGGGTCTGGGGGCGTTCCTCGGCTGGGCCAGAGAGGCCGGCGACGCCGCCGGCGAGCAGGAGTCCCAGGTCGACGACCAGGGCGACGTGGTGCGCCTGCTCACCATCCACAAGGCCAAGGGGCTCGAGTACCCGATCGTGGTGCTGGCCGGTGGAGCCCTTGCGGCAGGCGGCAACCGAGACGCGGTGCGGCCGATAGTGGACCGGCGCGCACGTCGTCTGGCGGTCAAGCTCAAGGTCGAGCTGCCGGGGGCGGGCGCCTGCGATGTGGTGCCGCCGGAGTACGCGGACGTCAAGGAGCGCGAGGATCTCAACGAAGCGAGCGAGCTGCGCCGCCTGCTGTACGTGGCCGCCACGCGGGCCCGCGACCGGCTGGTCGTGAGCTGCTTCGGCCGGCTGCAGAACAAGGACGGCAAGCCGGCCGGCAAGGTCATGCTGGCGGCGGTCGGCGGGGCGCTGCCCGCGGCCGGCCCGGAGGCGCCGCGGGACGACGGCGAGCACGGCGGCCTGCTGGTGCTCGCCCCGGCCTCGCCGCCGAGCCCGGCCGCCGGACAGGAGCCGGACGTCGGGCGGCTCGTCGCCGAGCGCGAGCGCTGGCAGGAGGAGCGCCGGGCGCTTCTGGGTCGCTACGGCACCCCGGCTCGCGCGACCAGCCCCAGCGGCCTGGAGCACGTCGACGACGAGGTCCGCGAGGGCGGCGCGGGAGCGCCGCCGGGGCGCGCGACGGCGCTGGCGCTGGGTTCACTGGTGCACGAGGTGATGGAGCTCTGCGACCTCGGCGACGAGTCGTCGGTGGCGCGCGTTGCCGCGGCGGCGGCCGCCCGGCTCGGGCGGCCGGACCTGGCGTCGCGGGCGGCGGAGCTGGCCCTGGCGTGCTGGCGCTCGGCCCCGGTCCGGGCGGCCGCCGGCGCCCCCGAGGTGCACCGGGAGCTGCCGGTCGGGGTGCTCATCGGCGACACGGTCGTGAACGGCGCCGTCGACCTGCTCTATCGCGACGGCGCCGACTGGGTGATCGTCGACTACAAGACCGACCGCGGCGCCGAGTCCGGCACGCTGCGGGAACGCTACGCGCCGCAGGGCGCCGCCTACGCGGTGGCCGTCGAGAAGGCGACCGGCCGCGCGGTCAGGGAGGTCGTCCTGGTGGCCGCCGCCGCCGACGGGCTGACCGTGCACGTGCCGGTCGACGAAGAGCTGCGCGCGTCGGTCGCCGAGGAGGTCGCGGCGGCCGTGAACGAGGGGCGCGCGATCCGCTCGGACGAGACGGCCGCCGACGGACCGCCGGCCGCTGTTCAGCAGACTCTCTGACCGCACAGCGGTCTGCTGACATCGGGCTCGGCGGCCTCCGGCGCCGTCGCCGCCTGCTCTTGTCCGCCTACTCCCGCCAACGGGGCCCCCACTGCGCCCTCCGCCGCCGCGGCGGGCCATTGCGCCTCCGCGCGTCCAGCCCGCAGGATGAACGGCAGGGCGATGAGATGGATGGCGCCGCCCACGATCCAGGCCATCGGGATGGACATCGCCCGGGAGAGATAGCCGAGCCCGACCTGGCCGACGGCGCCGCCGGCGTCGAGGAAGAGGGCGTCGAGTGAGATGATCGTGGCCCGCTGCTCCGACGGTATGCGCGCGTTGAGCCACGCTTGGCGGATCGGCGTCATCACCCCGAAGGCGAGCGTGGACATCAGATAGAGCGGCACGGCGATCCAGAAGACCTGCAGCAACGCCGCGCCGACGATCACCACCGCCTGCACGGCCACCATGGCGAAGATGATCGTCGAACGCTGCAGCTTGGTCCTGGCCAGCCGGCCGACGATGCTGTTGCCGACGATGGTCGAGAGCGCCACCAGGGCGGCGATGACGCCGTTGACCCAGACGAGGTCGCGCTCGAGCAGTTCGAGGAAGTACGCCTGCCACGAGTAGAAGCCGTACATGAAGAAGGTGCCGAGCACGAGCCCGGCGATCATGAGCGGCCGCACGACCGGGTCCCGCCACCCGAAGGTGATCCCGGCGCTGGCGATAGTGCGCGTCTCTTCGCCGAACCGCGAGAGCTTGAGCGGTCGCGGTGTGAAGCCCCTGTCCCGCATATACAGGATGCCGAGGAGGGCGGCCGGCACCATCATGACCGCACGAGCCAGGTACGGGATCGCCAGATCGATCTGCCCGAGAAAGCCGCCGCCGACGGTGCCGATCAGCATCGCGGCGCCCTGTGCCATGGCGCCGCGAGCGAAGACGACGTCGACCTTGCCGGTGTAGCCGACGCTGTTGAGAGCGTCGACCATCCAGGCCTCGACGGCGCCGGTGAAGAAGGTGTAGCCGAGACCGAGGAGCACGGACGCCAGGATGAACGCCGGCAGCCCGGCCTGGATGGCTCCGAACCACACGTACAGAAGCGTGGACACAAGAAGGATACCGACGCAGAGAAGGTAGGAGACACGCCGGCCGACCGTGTCTGCGACGACACCGGTGGGCACCTCGAACACCACCTGGCCGGCGGCGAACGCCGCGTTGGCGACCATGACGCCGAAGATGTCGAGGCCGGCATCGAGCAGGAACAGCGTGTTGACGCCCCAGATCAGGGCTTGCGCGAGCGTGGTGACGGCGGTGATCGCCAAGTACGTCCGTATGATCCCGCGCTCCGGCATGTCCTCATCGCGTCGCTCGCCGATGCGACGTGTATTGCCAGAACGCAAACAGAGTACTCATCTGTTCCTCGCGGCCCCGTGAGCACGGCGGTCGCCATGGCGCCGGGGGTGTACGTAGACACTCCGACGGGAACCAGAGATGGAGGAGTCGACGAAGAGGAGGGCGATCATGGCGCACAAGATCGTGATGGGGTACGACGGCTCCAAGGCGGCCGACGCGGCGCTCGACAAGGCGATCGCGCTGGCCCGGTCCGGCGCCGATTGGGAACTCACCGTGGTCTGCGGCGAGGACCGGCCGGCGGACTGGGCCGGCTCCACCTTCCGCGGCATCCCCATCGACGGCGAAGAGTGGCTCAAGCAGTGGCGCAAGAGGGTCGACGAGGACATGGAGAAGGCGGTCTCGCGGGCGCGGGACGCGGGTGTCAAGGTGGCCTCCGTGTGCACTCGCGATGAGCCGGCCGACGTCATCTTGAACGCAGCCCATGACATAGGGGCGGAGTACATCATCGTCGGCGCCTCGGGGGCCGGCGGCGTGCGCGATGTGATCATGGGCTCCACGGCCATGCGGGTGCTGCATCGCAGCGACATCCCGGTCCTGATCGTGCCGGCGCCGGAGAGCTGAACGGCAGGGCAGAGGAGCTGCCGTCGTCTGCCGCGAGGTAGACCGCGGCGGTCTGCGGTCAGTGCCGGCCGGCCGTTGGCGGCCAGCGTGCATGAAGTTGATACACGGATGTGTTGACTTGTCGGGGGGCGGCCGGTAGCATCGTCGGCGTGAGGTCGCAGCTGAGGCCTCACGCCACTCCCACCTACGGAGGCGAGCATCAACGCAGAGATCGACACCCTGGCGTACGAGGTCGTCGATCAGCCTCCACCAGCCGGCCTCGTCTGATCGCACCCGCGGTGCGCCGTCCGTGAGGCGCGCCGCCGGGACGTGAGACGCCGGTCTGTCCACGGCAGGCGTCGTCCGGCAGGTATCCCTTCATCGTGGGCGGTCCACCGCGTCGTGGCTCGCCGAGTCCATGCCGGGACGGTCTGCCTCGCGGTCGTCATCCTGTCTCACGCCCCCGTGCGACCCCGCACCTCCGCGCCGCCGTGCGCGCTGCGTCATGCCGTGACGCCTCGCTCCGCGTGCAGCGCCGTCGGATGCATCGACTCCGTCTTCATCGCACAGTCCATCGCACAGCGTCGATCCGCCAGAGAAAGGGCATCAGATGATCAAGGTCGTTGAGTGGGGCACCGGCGAGATGGGCCAGGGCCTGCTGAAGTTCATCCTCGACCGGCCCAGAGACATCGAGCTGGCCGGCTGTATCGTCACCAACCCGGCCAAGGACGGCAAGACGGTCGGCGAGCTGCTCGGCCGCCCCTGTGACGTCGTCATGTCGACCGATTTCGAGAAAGTGCTGGCCGAGGCGAAGCCCGACGTGGTCTGCATCAATACGCAGAGCAACCTGCACGAGGTCACCGGCCAGGTGCACCCGGCCATCAGGTCCGGCGCCGACGTGATCTGCATCGCCGAGAAGATCAGCTATCCGTGGGCCTCCGACCCCGACTGGGCCGAGACCGTCGACGCCATGGCCAAAGAGCAGGGCGTCTCGGTGCTCGGTACCGGCATCAACCCCGGCTTCATGCTCGACGCGCTGATCGTCATGTGGAGCAGCGTCTGTCTGCGCATCGACTCGATCAAGGCGACCCGCGTCAACGACCTCTCGCCGTTCGGCCCCACCGTGATGAAGGGCCAGGGCGTGGGCACCACCGTGCAGGAGTTCGAGGCCGGTGTCGCCGACGGCAGCATCGTCGGCCACATCGGCTTTCCCGAGAGCATCATGCTGATCGCCAGGGCGCTCAAATGGGAGATCGACGAGATCGTCGAGACCCGCGAGCCGATCGTCACCAGCGTCGAGCGCAGCACGCCGCATGTGCACGTGGCCCCGGGCGACGTGGCCGGCTGCCGTCACATCGGCAAGGGCTACAGCAAGGGCGAGCTCAAGATCGAGCTGATCCACCCGCAGCAGATCCACCCGCATCTGGAGGGCCAGGACACCGGCGATTACATCGAGATCCACGGCGACCCCGACGTCAACATGGCCAACAAGCCCGAGATCCCGGGCGGCAAGGGCACCTACGCGTCGACCGGCAACTACATCCCGCTGATGAAGGACGCGCCGGCCGGCATGCTGACCGTGGTCGACATGCCGCTGCCGCGCTTCCTGACGCCGAGCGTCTGAGGCCGACCGGGAAGAGGAGCGGGCGGGCCGCCGCGGCCCGCCCGCCGAACGACCGGACGGGACGCCCTGCGGGCGGCCCGCCGACAACACCGAAAGGGAGCGGCACGATGAGTGATCAGCGCTGCCGAGCGGGGGACTGGGTCGAGGTCGAGAGCGTCCTTCTCGAGCCGGCCGACCGCTCGAAGAACCTGCCGGAGGACACGGCGGCCCAGCCGCTGCGCATGTGGATCAAGGGCTATGCCGAGTCCGCCGTCGACATGGGCGCCGAGGTGTGCGTGCAGACGGTCACCGGGCGGACGGTCACCGGCACGCTCAGCGACATCAACCCCGGCTACTTCCACACCTTCGGCCGGCCGATCCCCGAGCTGGTGCACGTGGGTCCCGACCTGCGCGAGCGGCTGGCGGCCTATCGGGCCGCCCAGCACGGAGAGGTGCTCGACGAGCCCGGCGGCGAGGACGCCGGCACGGAAGGCGGTGCCTCATGAGCACCCGCTTCGACGAGATCATGAGCCGCCGCGGCGAGATCATGCGCCGCGCCCTTGGCATGGACTACCAGCAGTTCGAGCAGAGCCCCATCGCCTTCGACTACGAGGCCATGATGGCCGACCACGGCTACAGCCTGGCCGACATCAGGGCCATCCAGCGGACGGCCGGCGTCGGCGACACGCCGCTGCTCGAGCTGCGCAACATGACCGACCTGGTGCGCAGTATCAGCGAGCCGGGCAAGGGCGCCCGCATCTTCGTCAAGGACGAGGCCGCCAACCTGGCCGGCGCCTTCAAGGACCGCCGCGCCAGCGTCAGCATCCACGTAGCCAAGGAGAAGGGCTACGAGGGCGTCATCGCCGCCACGTCCGGCAACTACGGCGCCGCCGTCTCCAGCCAGGCGGCCCGCTACGGTCTCACGTGCATCATCTGCCAGGAGACCTTCGACAGCCGCCACATCGGTCAGCCGGAGATCATCGAGAAGAGCCGCATCTGCGAGGCCTACGGGGCCGAGGTGATCCAGATGACGGTGGGCCCGGAGCTGTTCTTCCACATGCTCGAGCTGCTCGACCAGACCGGCTACTTCGCCGCCAGCCTCTACAGCAGCTTCGGCGTCAGCGGCATCGAGACGCTGGGCCTGGAGATCGCCGAGGAGATGCGCGAGCGCACCGGCGCACCGCCCACTGTGTGCGTCATCACGCACGCCGGCGGCGGCAACACCACCGGCACCGCCCGCGGCCTCAAGCGCGCCGGCGCCGGCGAGACGCAGATCGTGAGCGCCTCGGTCGACCTTTCCGGCCTGCACATGGCCAGCGACCACGACTTCAACCGCAAGAGCTTCACGACCGGCCACACCGGGTTCGGCGTGCCGTTCGCCACCTGGCCCGACCGCGCCGACGTGCCGCGCAACGCGGCCCGCAGCCTGCGCTACATCGACCGCTACCTCACGGTGACCCAGGGCGAGACGTTCTACGTCACCGAGGCGCTCGTGAAGCTCGAGGGCCTGGAACGGGGCCCGGCCGGCAACACCGCCATGACGGCCGCCGTGAGCCTGGCCCGCGACCTGCCGCGCGAGGCCACTGTGGTGGTGCAGGAGACCGAGTACACCGGCGCCGGCAAGCACCACTGGGCGCAGCTCAACTTCGCGAAGGAGATGGGCGTCGGGGTCTGCTCCGGCGACCCGAAGAACAACGTGCCCGGCAAGGTCATCGTGATCCCCGAGCGGCCGGAGCAGATCTGCGCCAAGGACTTCGACGTCGACCGCATGCGCAGGAGCTATGTGCGCAACGCGCTCAAGAACGCCGGCGCCGACTACGTGCCGACGGCCGCCGACATCGAGTTCCTGGCCGCCGACACCAACAGCAGCGCCGAGAAGGTGGAGGCCATGTTGGTCGAGCTCCGGGAAGCCTCATGACGCGCGCCGACGAGTACCTCGCCTGGCGCACGCACCTGGCCGACCTGACCGAGGAGCAGCTCGAGGAGCGCTTCTGGGAGCTGGTCGATGAGATCGTCGATCCGCTCATCGAGCTGGCGCGCACGCACACCTCGCCGTCCATCGAGCGCTCGGTGCTGATGCGCATGGGCATCGACTCCCAGACCGCCAACGCCGTCGTCTCCGAGGTCGACAAGCGCGGCCTGCTGGGACATGGCGCCGGCCATGTGGTCTGGCACTGCTCGCAGGTCTGGAAGGTCGACGTGCGTGCGGCGGCCGCCAAGCTGGCCGCCGGCAAGGGCTGGGAGGCGGTCGAGAAGAAGTGGGGTGGTCACCGTGCCGCCTGAATCACCGCCCACCGGACACGCCCGGCCGGCCGTCAAGCCGCCCGGCTACCATCCCGTCGGCGCCGGCCCGGGCGACTGGGCTTCCACGCACCCGCTCTCACCTGAAGAGAAGCTCGACCTGGAGCAGATTCTCGCCGACCTCGAGCACTACCGTCCCCGTCGCCGCGGCTGGACGTGGCGCAAGCGTCTCAACGACCAGCGCCTGGGGCCGTTCTCCTACCGCGAGACCTCCGAACCGCTGGCGCGCAGCGTGCCGCTGCCGGCGGCCAAGTACTTCGGCAACATCGACCCGCAGCCCGACTGCGTGGTGACCACCGAGATCGCCTCGGGACGCTTCGAGGACGACGTGCGCCGCATGCGCATGGCCGCCTGGCACGGCGCCGACCACATCATGGTCATCCGTACCGCCGGCCAGAGCCACATGGACAGCCTGCTGGAGGGCACCCCCGAGGGGGTCGGCGGCATCGCCGTGACCCGCAAGCAGGTGCGCGCCACCCGCAAGGCCCTCGACCAGATAGAGGACGAGGTGGGCCGGCCGATCAACTTCCACAGCTACATCAGCGGCGTGGCCGGTCCCGAGATGGCCGTCATGTTCGCCGAGGAGGGCGTCAACGGCGCCCACCAGGATCCGCAGTACAACGTCCTGTACCGCAACATCAACATGGTGCGCAGCTTCGTCGATGCGGCCGTGGCAAAAAAGCTCATGGCGGCCGCCAACATGGCCCAGATCGACGGCGCCCACAACGCCAATGCCACCGCCCGCGAGGCCTGGAAGGTGATGCCCGAGCTGCTCGTGCAGCACGCCATCAACTGTGCCTACTCGGTCAAGGCCGGCATGCCGAAAGAGAGCATCTGCCTCTCCACGGTGCCGCCCGACGCCGCCCCGGCGCCCTGCGTGCGCATGGACCTGCCGTACGCGGTCGCCCTGCGCGACCTCTTTGCCGGGTACAGGATGCGGGCCCAGCAGAACACCCGCTACATCGAGAGCTGCGGCCGCGAGGCGACCGTCAACCACGTGCTCGACATGCTCATCAGCCGCCTGACGAGCGCCGACATCCAGAGCACCATCACCCCCGACGAAGGCCGCAACGTCCCCTGGCACTACAACAACGTGCACGCCTGCAACACCGCCCGCCAGACTCTGGTGGGTCTCGACGGCGTGCGCAAGATCGTCAAGCTCGACCGCCAGGCGCCGGAGCTCAAGAGCAAGGTGCGCGAGCTCAAGGAACGGGCCGTGCTCTTCCTCGAGGGCATGCTGCGCGACGGCGGCTACTTCGGCGCCGTCGAGGCCGGCTACTTCGTCGACTCCGGCCAGTACCCCGAGACCAACGACGACGGCATCTTCCGCAAGCTCGACGGCGGCGTCGGCGTCGACACAGTGGTCGAGCGGGCCGACGACTACCTGGCCCCGGTCTGCCACCACTTCGGCGAGAACCACCTCGAGCAGGCGTTCGGCGAGTGTGGACTGGTGGAGGGCAACGGCGCGCCGCGGCCCTGCGAGCTGATCGGCGGCTGCACGCTCTGCAACGAGGAGCTCATTCCCTTCGTCGATGAGCTCGACCCCGAGGACAACGTCAACGTGCGCCTCGCCCAGACCGCCGAGATGCGGGAGAAGGGCCTCATCAAGCCCGAGGTGCAGTGGGCCGGCGACGGCTTCGTGGTCGTCACCCTGTTCCTGCCGGCCTCCGAGCGGGTGGCCGAGTTCGCCGCCCTCGAGATGGCCAAGGCGATGAACCTGGCCGACCCCGAAGTGATCCACAAGCAGGTGATGCACCCGGCCGAGGGCACCCTGCTGGAGGTGCGCGGTCGGCTCGACGTGGCCATCGATCCCGCCACGCTGGTGATCCCCGAGGAGCCGGAGGAGCTTTCCGACGATGAGATCCGCGAGTTCGTCAACGAGCGCGGGCTGAAGTGCGTGGCGGCCACCGTGGGCAACGACGAGCACTCGGTCGGCATGCGCGAGATCATCGACATCAAGCACGGCGGCATCGAGAAGTACGGCATCGAGTGCGTCTACCTGGGTACCTCGGTGCCGGTCGACAAGCTGCTCGACGCGGCCATCGAGCACGCCGCCGACGCGGTGCTGCTCTCGACGATCATCAGCCACGGCGAGATCCACCGCCAGAACATGGAGCAGATCGCCGACCTGGCGGCCGAGAAGGGCGTGCGCGAGAAGCTGCTGCTGATCGCCGGCGGTACGCAGGTCACCGACGAGCTGGCCAGGGAGTGGGGCATGGACGCCGGCTTCGGCCGCGGCACCAAGGGCCGGCACGTGGCCAGCTTCATGGTCAAGGCGCTGCAGGAGCGGGCGACGGGAGCCGCCGCTGCAGGGACGGCCGAATGAGAACGCCCGCTTCGAAGAACGGCGAGCGCCGGTGACGCCGCCGCGCGACATCGACGTGCTGGTGGCGGAGATCGGCTCCACTACCACGGTGGTGAGCGCCTTCGACGGCCTCTCCGACGAGAGCCGGAACGCCGGGGCGACGTCACGGTGGGCATGAACGCGGCCCGGGCCCAGCTTGAGGAGCGCAGCGGGGCGCTGTGGCCCCGTCACTTCCTGGCCACCAGCTCGGCGGCCGGCGGCCTGCGCATGACGGTGCACGGCCTCACGGCCAAGATGACGGCCATGGCTGCCCGCGAGGCGGCGCTGGGCGCCGGCGGCGTGGTGGAGTACCAGACCGCCGGCAAGCTGCGCCGCCACGACCTGAAAGCGATCGCCGCCGCCCGGCCGAACGTGATCATGTTGGCCGGCGGGGTCGAGGGCGGCGACGTCGAGACCGTGCTGCACAACGCCGAGATGCTCACGCAGGTGGACTTCGCCACCGCTGCGGCGCCGCCCGACGCTGCCCAGACGCCCATCCAGGACCGCGTGCTCGCCGCCGGCCGGAAGCCGATGATCATCTACGCCGGCAACTCGGCCGTCTGCGACGAGTCCTGCGAGATCCTCACCGAGGCCGGCTTCCACGTGCGCGTCACGACGAACGTGTACCCCGGCATCGACCAGCTCGACATCGTACCGGCGCGCACCGTCATCCACGATGCCTTCGAGGACCACATCATCCACGCGCCCGGCATGGAACGCATCGGCGAGCTGGTGACCGGCAACATCCTGCCGACGCCGGGAGCGGTGCTGCTGGCCGCCGAGACGCTCGCCGAGACGCTCGGCGACCTGGTCGTCATCGACGTCGGCGGCGCCACCACCGACGTGCATTCCGTGACCGACGGCTCGATCGAGTACAACGCCATCCAGACCGAGCCGCAGCCGCACAGCAAGCGCACCGTCGAAGGCGACCTGGGCACGTTCGTCAGCGCCGAGCACGTCAACGAGCTCATCGACGAGCGCCAGCGGCCGCAGCATCTGCCGCCGGCGATCCCGCGGACCGACGAGGACCGCCTGATCGCCGAGCAGCTGGCGCACACGGCCACCGTCACCGGCGTCTACCGCCACGCCGGTCAGCTCGCCTACCTCTACACGCCGACCGGCCGCCAGACGGTGGCCCGCGGCCGCGACCTGACCGCCTGCCGCCACGTCATCGGCACCGGCGGCGCCCTGACCCGCCTGCCCGGTGGCCTCGAGGCGCTGCGCGCCGCCTGCGCCAGGAACGGCGGCGACCGTCTGCTGCCGTCGGCCGACGCCACGGTCGTCCTGGACAACGACTACATCTTCGCCGTCTGCGGGGCCCTTCTGGGCCACTTCGACGCCGAGGGCGTGGTGCAGCTGATGCTGCACTCCATCGGCGTGTTGGCGTCGAGTGACGCGTCGTGAGTCCAGGAAGGCCGAAGCCGTTTCTGGATGATGACGGGAAGCCACTGGCAGGCAGCATCTCCGAGAAGACCCGTGTCCGGGTCAACGGCGTCGAGCAGGGCATGTTCATCAAGGGCAGAGATGCGAGCGGTCCCGTGCTGCTCTACCTCCACGGCGGCATGCCCGACTACTTCCTCACGGAGCGCTATCCCACCGGCCTCGACGACCTCTTCACCGTCGTCTGGTGGGAACAGCGCGGTTCGGGGCTCTCGTACAGCGCGAGCATCCCACCCGAGACGGTGAACCCGGAGCAGTTGATCTCAGACACGCTGGAGCTGACCGACTACCTCCGCCGGCGCTTCGGCAGGGAGAAGATCTACCTGCTGGGGCATTCCGGGGGCACCTTCATCGGCATCCAGGCGGCGGCGCGTGCTCCGGAGCTGTACCACGCGTACATCGGCATGGCGCAGATGTCGTACCAGATCGAGTCCGAGAGGCTGGCGTACGAGTACATGCTCCGGCGGTCCAGGGACGAGGGCGATCTGAAGATGGCACGGAGGCTCGAAGCGGCACCGGTCACCGGCTCGGTCCCGCTGCCGGACGCCTACCAGCGGGTGCGCGACGTCGCGATGCACAAGCTGGGCATCGGCACGACTCACGACATGACGTCGATCGTCCCCGGTCTGTTGCTGCGGTCTCTGGCGAGCCGTGAGTACACGCTGGGCGAGAAGATCCGCATGTGGCGCGGCAAGGTCTTCTCCGGTCGCCGCCTCTGGAACACGCAGCTCGCCACCGACCTGACGAAGAAGGTCACCCGTCTGGAGTTGCCCATCTACTTCCTGCACGGCGTCCACGACTACACCGTCTCGTACCAGCTGGCCAGGGCCTACTACGAGCTGCTGGATGCGCCGCTGAAGGGCTTCTACACGTTCGCGCACTCGGCGCACAGCCCCCTGTTCGAGGAGCCCGAGAGGACGCGGGAGATCATGCTGGCGGACGTGCTGACGGGAACGAAGGGGCTTGCCGATCCGGAGTAGCTCCATCGCCGTCGCGCTGTGTTCCCCATCGGCGGTCACGGAAGCCGATCGACCGGCAGGCTATGATGCGCTTCGTCGCACGGCGAGCGTTCCGCTCGTGTGACCCGTGTCGCGCCAAGGAGCACCAGGTGCCGAAGATGAAAGCCGCCATCTGCACCGGGTACGGTCCACCCGACGTGCTCACGATCGCGGAGCGCGACCGGCCCGTGCCTAGGGACGACGAGGTCCTGATCAAAGTCTACGCCGCCTCGGTCACCAACAGCGACCTCTTCATCCGCAGTTCTGACGTGCCGCTGCGCGTGCGCATCCCCCTGCGGCTGATGATGGGCATCACCAGGCCGAGGAAGGAGATCCTCGGCGAGGTGCTCTCGGGAGAGATCGTCCAGATCGGCTCCGGGATACGGCGCTTCCGCGTCGGCGATCGGGTCTACGGGCTCACCGGGTTCTCGCTCGGCGCCTACGCCGAGTACAAGTGCATGAAGGAGACCGATTCCAAGCAGGGGTGTCTGGCCGTCAAACCGGCGAACGTCGGCTTCGAGGCGGCCACCTCGGCTGCGTACGGCGGCCTCCTGGCGTTACAGCAGCTCGAGAGGGGCGACATCCAGCCGGGGGACAAGGTGCTGGTCTACGGCGCGTCCGGGACCTCCGGCACTGTTGCGGTGCAGTACGCGAAGCACCTCGGCGCCGAAGTGACCGGCGTCTGCAGCGCGCGACATGCGGAGTTCGTGAAGTCGCTGGGTGCGGACACGACGCTCGACTACACGAATGCGGAATGCGTCGCGATGCTCGAGTCGTACGACTTCGTCCTGGATGCCGTGGGGAAGTACAGGACCTCCGAGCTCAAGGAGGCGTGCCGGCGGCAGATGGCGCAGCCGGGAGAGCGGCGAGGCATGTACGTGTCCATCGACGACGGCGCCCTGCGTCTGGAATCGGAACGTCTCGACAGGATGAGGGATCTGGTGGAGGCGGGGATCGTCACCCCGATCACCGACAAGGTCTATCCGCTCGAGCAGATCGTCGAAGCCCACCGGTACGTGGAGCTGGGACACAAGCGCGGGAACGTGGCGATCGCAGTCAATGCGATCACCGTCGATGAGGTGACCCGACCGTCGACCTCCCGGCCGGCCTCAGGGCCGCCCTGAGGCCTCCCGACGGCCACTCACGCGCGGCCCGGTCATCGCACCGATGACCGGGCCGCGGCATGGCGGTGGCGGCGCTTCCCGGCCGGCAGGCCGCCGGGCCGATGCCGGCTCAGCCCGAGCCGACGTCGATTCCGCCCGGGTCGACCACGGCTCAGCGGACCGTGAGCTTCTTGGATTTCAGCGGCGTCTGCTGCCTGTTGCCGGCCGTGTCGGTGGCGTAGACGTACCACCTGTACGTGCCGCGCGACAGCCTGCAGGTGAAGCTCTTCGTGTATTGCCTGCCCGTCTGCTTCGTCCCCAGGTTGAACGTCTTGACCGTGCGGCTGCCCTTCTTGATGCGGATCTTCACGGACGTGCAGCTGACACAGAGCTCGTCCTCGAGGCTGTACTGCAGCTTCGCCTTGCGGCCGCGAGAGACGGTCACGTTCTTGCGCGGCTTGGTCAGCGGTCCCGTCACGTCGATGCGCAGGCCGGTGGACGTGGGGCTGGTCCGTTGAGCTGTATCACCGAGACCGAGCTGACCGGTGGTGTTGAAGCCCCACGTGCGCAGGACGCCGTCGCTCTGGACGCCGCAGGAGGACATGTTGCCGGCGGCGGCGAGCAGCCAGTCGTCGGCCGAGCCGATCTGGGTGGCCGCCGAGCGGTTCGCCAGATCCCCCAGACCGAGCTGCCCGGTGGCGTTGAGGCCCCAGGCCCAGAGAGTGTGGTCCGTCCGTCGCGCGATCGTGTGGTAGAGGCCGCAGCGCGCCTGCGTCCACAGAGTGGATGTGCCCATGAGGGTGGGCCGGTGGCGGTCGATGAGGTCTCCCAGCCCGAGCTGACCGATGACGTTCCAGCCCCAGCCCCAGATGGTGCCCGTTGCCTTCGGGGAAAGGGTGAAGTCCCTGCCGCCGTCGGGGATGGTCCAGTCGGCGGCCGAATCGACGAGCAGAGGCGTGTTCGAGTCGGTGACGGTGTTGTCGCCCAGCTGTCCCTTGTTGTTGAGGCCCCAGGCGTAGAGGAAGCCGCTGCTTCTGAGGCCGACTGTGTGGAAGAAGCAGCAGGCGACATCGGCCCAGTCGTCGGCCGTGCCGATGCGGGTCGGCGCGGACCGGGAGATGACCGTGCTGTCGCCGAGCTGACCGAAGGTGTTGGATCCCCAGCACCAAAGCTCTCCGGTGGCCGTGACGGCGGCGGAGTGCATGTAGCCGGCCGACACGTGGACCCAGTCCGTCCGCGCTCCGACCTGGACGGGTGTGGGGTGTGGAGCCACGTCGGCGGCGCCCTGACCGAGCTGTCCGGCGGCGTTCCCGCCCCAGCTCCAGAGCGTGCCGTCCTGTCTGATGGCCAAGGTGTGCATGAAACCGCAGTCGACGACTGCCCACTCACTGCCGCTTCCCACCTGGGTGAAGCTCGTGCGCTGGACGGTGTCTCCCAGGCCCAGCTGGCCGAGCCCGTTGCCGCCGGACGTCCAGAGCGTGCCGTCGGAGCGCACGACGGCGCTGTGCATATCACCGCCGTCGACGCTCGGCGGCACGGCGCCGGCCGGGGCGCAGAGTGCGGCGGCCAACAGCAGGCCGGCCAGGATGGTGAGGACGAGCGGCGCTCGCCGATGTGGTTGTCTCATGGCCCTCTCCCTCCACTATGGGCCCAGACGATCGGCGTCACCCGGCGTCGGCCGACGCCGTGCGTCTGCCGCGCCGCTCCGCCGATCCCCTCTTGCCAGCCGAGTATGCGCCCGGTAGTCCGTCGAATCAACGTAGGGGAGCTCTTTCCGTTGAGGCGACAGCGCAGCCGGGGGAGGCGCAGGCGCGGCGCGGCCCATCATGGCTAGGCGGCCGTCCTCTTCGTGCCGATATGGGAGCACGTGGTCGGCGACGAGCGCGGCGGCCACCTGTGGCTGTGTGCCGCCGGAAGGAGGTGTGGGCATGTGCGTGTGCTCAGGCAACGAGGAGCAAGGATGAGTCTGCCTGGGCCGATGCGACTGCTCGCGCTGCTCCTTCTTCTCGCGAGCTGCGCATCGGTGCCGGCCGGCTGCAGCTCGCAGGCGTCGACATCCCAGGCGTCAGCCTCGGCGGCAGCCGGAGTCCCGGCGTCGGCGGCATCCATGCTTCCCACGCCGGCGCGGACCGTCCAGAAGGACCCGCCGATGAAGGTCATCGGCCTGATCGGCGGCGTCAGCTGGGCTTCCTCGCTCGAGTACTACGCGATCATGAACACGCTGGTCCGCGACCGTCTCGGCTCCGACTACTCGGCCGCCGTCCTGATGTACTCCATCCCCTTCGGCGAGTTCTCGAAGCAGGAGCGTCTGGCCGCCGCGGGAGACTGGCGGCCGCTGCGCCGCACCATGATCGACGCCGCGTCCAGGCTCAAGCTCGGCGGCGCCGACTTCATCGTCATCGCGTCGAACACCATGAACTCCACCGCCGGCCTGATCGAGCGCCGCGTCGGCATCCCGGTGCTCAACATCATCGACGTCGTGGGGAAGAGGATCCGTCAGAAGGGGCTCGACACCGTCGCCCTGCTGGGGACGGCGTACACGATGGAGGCCGGCTTCTACCGCGACCGGCTCGAGGATCGGTACGGTCTCACGGTGGTGACGCCCGACAGGGCCGAGCGCCGCTACATCAACGACGTCATCTTCGACCAGCTGTGCAACGGCATCATCAAACCGCAGGCGCGCAAGCGGTTCGTGGCGATCATCGAGCGCCTGGTGGCGGACGAGGGGGCGCAGGGGATCATCCTGGGGTGCACCGAGATACCGCTGCTGGTGGAACAGAAGGACGTGAGCGTGCCGGCCTTCGACACCACCGCCCTGCACGCGGCGGCCGCCGTGCGGCGGTCGCTGGGCGAGGAGTGACGCGCGCCGGCCGCAGCGTCGATCCGTAGGCGCGTCGTCGTCTCCCGCGTCTCAGCGGCGCGCGATGGTGGCGGCGGAGTAGAGCGGGACGAAGACGAGCTGCTGGTCTGGAAGTTCAGCGTACGGTGCGCTGGAGACGGCCGGGCACGATCAGCGGCTTGCGGCGACGTGCGTCGCACCAGGTGAGCCTGAGTCGCATCGGGCAAGACAAGGAGACGGTGAGCTCTCACGCCGATCGAGGCGCGGGGCCTCCAAAGACGTAGCAGAGGAGCTGTGATCTCGGGGGTGCCGCACCGTCTGCAACGGTGCGGCACCCCCGAGATCCACGAAGGATGGTCATCCATCCGCCTCGCAACTCGTCCGCCTCGCAACTCGTCCGCCTCGCAACTCGTCCGCCTCGCAACTCGTCCGCCTCGCTACTTCTGTCTGAACCAGCGCGTACCGTTCGTCGTCTTGTAGATCCGCTTGCCGCCGACCGTCCAGGCGATCTTCCGGGAGACACAACAGACATCGTCGAGAGCCACCGGCACGCTCCGCTGCAGCTTCCATGTGCGGCCGCCGTTGCCGGTCTTGTAGATGTAGCCGCGGCTGCCGCCTCGCCCCACCGCCCAGGTCACGGAGCGGTTCGCGCAGGCGATCGCGTACAGATACCTGCCGTTCTTGACGAAGCCCCGGTTGGTGTCGACCCACGTCCGGCCACCGTTCCTGGTGCGCAGCAACGCGGTCCGCAGCGGGTCGCTGCTCTCGTGCGGTCCGCCGGTGATCCATCCGTACGAGCGGTCGAGCATCGAGAGGTCCCAGAGCTCCGGCGCGTAGTTGCCCTGGCTCTGCCAGGTACGGCCGCCGGTGTCGGTGCGGAAGACGCCCTCGATCCCGGCGATCGCCCAGCCGCGGGAGCGGTCCACGAAGTCGATGGTCGCGAAGCCCGTTGGGGCCGTGGCCACCCACGTCCAGGCGTTGCCGGCGCCGGTGATCCGATAGACGGCGTCGCCGCCCACGAAACCGTAGTACCTGCTGAGGAAGTCGACCGACAGCAGGCTCATGTGGCCGCGGGTGAAGAGTTGCCACTTCCGACCGCCGTCGGTGGAGTAGATGACCGCGCAGGCCATGCCGCCGGCCGTGTGCGGATAGGTGCTGACCGCCCAGACGCGCGACGGCGAGGCGTAGCAGACATCCACCAGATCGCTGGACACCGGGGAGACGCGCTTGCGCCAGGTCTTGCCGCCGTTGAGCGTGCTGTAGATGACGCCGTCGTTGCCGACCGCGCAGGCGCGTTGGGCGTTCGCGGCCGCGACGGCGCGGAAGACGACCGTCGCGCGCGCCTCCTGTGGCCCGCGGCGTCCGTCATCGCCGGCCGGCGCACCAAGGATCGAGCGCTCGCCGGCGGCGGCTGACGAAGGCAGCAGGATCACGACCGTCATCAGGAATCCGAGGATGAGCATCAAGGCCGCCCGCGCGCGAAGCCCGCTTACCAGGTTCATGACAACCCCCTTTCGGCCGTCTCGCCCCTGCCGGGGATGTGTGGCATCCACAGAGTACACCCCGGGTCTCAGGACGGACAGAGGCAGACCACGCTCGCCGGGCGCCCCGGGGCTCGTATCCAGAAGCCCGGCGCGGTGCTACCATGAGCCGTGGGACGGCAGGCGAGGGAAAGGGGCCGTCATGATCGTCTCGCGACTGCACACAAGGACGAGCCGGGCGAGGAATCGCCGCTCCGGGCGACGACCGATCCTCGCGAGGATGCTGCTCGTCGCGCTTGCGGCAGTGCTGCTTGCCGCGGCAGCGCCGGCGCTCACGTGGGCCGCTCCCGGAGATCAGGTCGACGGCGACGCGGCCGTCGCCGCGCGCGCCTTCAAGCCGGTCGCCTTCGAAGACATCCAGTACGTCAGCAAGACGACGGCCTTCGCGGCTGGGACGCCCGGGTCGCTCTCCATCAGCACCGACGGCGGTCGCTCATGGCGGCTGCGCCCGATGGGCACCAACAACTGGATCACCGCCCTTCACTTCCGTAGCTCCAAGGCCGGCTGGGCGCTGGGGATCGTGCAGGAGGGCACACCGGGGCGCATCTTCTACACACAGGACGGCGGCCGGCACTGGGCTCTGCAGACGAATCCAAGCTACTGCGACGTCTTCACCGACGTCGACTTCGCCACCAGGCAGGTCGGCGTCATCGTGGGTCGATACGGGACGATCCTGCGCACAGTCAACGGCGGCTGGACGTGGACCCAGGTCGCCGCTCCGCTCTCCGGGCCGCATCTCGGGGCCGTCGATTTCGCCACCAGGACCGTCGGCTACGCGGTCGGCGTCAACGGACGCATCCTCAAGACCACCGACGGGGGCGCTACCTGGCGCGTCCTCACCGGCGCCGGCACGCGCGACCTGCGCGATGTGTGCTTCGTGAGCGCCAGGCGCGGTTGGGTGGTGGGGGCCAGCGGCACCATCCGTCGCACCACCAACGGTGGCGCCACGTGGAAGAAGCAGGCTTCCGGGACGAAGAAGGCGCTGGCCGGCGTCGACTTCGTCGATGGCTTGCGCGGCTGGGCGGTCGGCGCCAGCGGCACCATCCTGCGTACCACCAACGGTGGCGCCACGTGGAAGAAGCAGAAGTCGGGCACCCGGGGGTTCCTGCACGCCGTCGACTTCGTCACGAGAACGAAGGGCTGCGCTGTGGGAGAGAAGGCGATGCCACTGGGAAGCACGCCGTACGCCGTCGGTGTCATCCGCTTCACGAGCAGCGGCGGCAAGCTCTGGAAGAAGGCCTTCTGAGGCCCGCAGCGGGGTCCGCGGGCGGCGCTGACACCGAGCAGGACCAAGGCTGAGCGGCGGTCCGGCAGACATCGTCTGCCGGACCGCCGAAAGACTCGTTATGCCCACTGGGCCGGTCTGCCGGACATCCCGGGCCGTCTCACCCAGCCGGCGGATCACGGTCCGAATGTGGACCCGCTGTCGTCCCCGTTCGTGCTGTCGTCGACGTGGTCGAGGGCGATGGTCGTCGAATCGTCACGGCGGAGGATCGCGGGCGGCGTGAACTTGGCCGTTGATATGCAGGCGCATTACGCTCCCACACTACTGCGCAACGAGCTGACACCAGGTCAACTGCTGCATGGCTTGGGACAGAGGGAGGCCGCCGCCGAGCACTGCATCCCCACCAGCGCCGCGCAACGGTCCGTTGAAGGAGGATGGAGCGGTCCGGCGAAGCTCGACGGAGAGTAGACACCTGGAGAAGCGGACTGTCCCGCGACGGGTGTCACGGTGCCGTCGTGAAGCCGGCAGGCCAGTGTGGTAGGGTGTCGCGCGCTGGTCGGCCCGACGAGAGCGCAAGGACCAGCCGACGCCCCGCAGGGAGGCGCCTCGTGACGCATCGCTCCCACATCCTCAGCATCACTTTCACGACGCTCCTGGCACTGGCCGTGCTTTCCGGCTGCGTCGTGGTGCTCGCTGCTCTCGCCTCCGCCGACCCCGTCGACGAGAAGAAGAGCGAGGCCGAGCGGATCAGAGAGCAGATCGCGGCCTTCGACGTGGAGCTCGCGCGAGCCGTCGAGGAGTACAACCAGCTCAACGAGGACCTCAAGAAGGTCAAGGGCCAGATCAAGAAGAACAGGAAGGCCCTCAAGATCGCCGAGATCCAGCTTTCGGCTGCCCGCGGCCAGCTCGACGAGCGCGTCGTGGCCATCTACAAGCAGCGCTCCGTCAACCTCATGGACGTCTTCCTCTCGGCCAACAGCTTCGACGAGATCGCGAGTCAGATCGAGCTCCTGCGCAGAGTGGGCGAGCAGGACAGCGCGCTGGTCGACGAGGTGACCGCTCAGAGGAAGAAGATCTCGCAGAAGCGCACGGCGCTGATCAAGGATCGCAAGGACAGGGAGCGGTTCGTCGCCGAGGCGGCCGAGAAGAGGGACGAGATCGAAGGCAGCATCGCCGAGCGGCAGTCGATGCTCAGCGGTGTCGAAGCGGAGATCCGCGAGCTCGAGCGTGCGGAACAGGAACGAGCCCGCCGGGCCGCCGCGGCGTCGGTCGCCGCCGCACGGGCGGCTACCGAGGCCGCGGAAGAGGCTCAGACGGCATCCGGGACGGCCGGTGGCTCGAGCGGTACGTCGGGGGCTTCGAGTGGGTCGAGCGCCTCGAGCGGCTCCTCGGGCGCCGCGGCCTCGCAGTCGGGCGGCTCCGGCTCATCGGGCGGCTCGGGCAGTTCGAATAGCGCCGGCAGTTCGGGCGGCTCGAGCGGCTCGACCGGCGGGGCGCTGGGCGGAGAGGGTCGTCCTTACATCGTCGCCATCGCCGCCCGGTACCTGGGCACGCCCTACAAGTACGGAGGCACCAGCCCGCAGACCGGCTTCGACTGCTCCGGCTTCGTCCAGTACGTCTACCGGCAGGCCGGCATCACGTTGCCGAGGACGTCGATGACACAGCAGCAGATCGGCCGCCGCGTGTCCATGAACGCGCTGCTGCCCGGCGACCTGCTCTTCCGCGGCTACCCGGCCTACCACGTCGGCATCTACGTCGGCAACGGGCAGGCTATCCACTCGCCGCATACCGGGGCGGTCGTCTCCTACCAGTCGATCAGCTACTGGACCAGCGCCGTCCGGCCTTGACGCAGCGGCGCGCTCCCGGTCGCCTATCGATCGCTCACCGGCGCGACTGCGTCTGGTCCGCCGGACGCCCGTTCTTGACAGCCTGAACGATCCGCTGCTACGTGTTGTCAGAGGACGAGGGGGCATCTCATGGCGACACAGAGTCCGGGGCCACGCCTGCGACTCGAATTCTGGCGGGCGTTCAAGCTATCCATGGCCGACGATCCGGCGGTGACGTGTGGCCGCGCCTCGTCGGAGACCTGGATGCACCACGACGGACGCCTCAACTGCGGCCGCCTGTTCTCGATGATCCGCGTCCGGCTGCGCGAGATCGGCTCGCAGTATGCGCTCGATGGGCACACCGCGCGCACCGTCTACTCGTTCCTCGCATCTCACAGACAGGAGATCGAGGCCCGTTTCGACGCGGCCGATACGGCGCTCACGTGGCGGATCGTGAGCGACAGGATGCACGAGATCGAGCTGCGCAGAGAGGTCGACCTCACTGACCGTGACTGCTGGCCGGAGCTGTTCGCCTGGCTGCGCGAGAACCTGCGTGGGTTCCAGGCGGCGCTGGGGCCGTTCGTCGGGCGCTCGATACCGGCAGCGCACCGGGGCTTCTGGAACGAGGATGCCTTCTTCGCGGCGCTGGCCGTCCACAATCCGACCGCCCTGCGGCCGGCCCGCCGACTGCTCGAGTGGAGTGAAGCCGCGATGCCTACGCTCTACTGGGGTCGCGGCGAGCGTTTCGGGTCGTTCGTGCCGACCCACAGGCGCGGAGGGTCGGAGCACAGCGTCGTCAGCGTCTGGACCGACGGCCTCTTCGTCCTGCGCTTCGGCGCCCTGAAGAAGGAGCCGCCCTTCTGCGACCAGGCTCTTCGCCGGGAGCTTCTCGAGCGGCTCAACGCGGTGCCCGGCTTCGATCTGCCGCCGGACGTGATCGACCTGTATCCCAGCCTGCCTCTGGCACTGCTCTCCGAGCCCGGGGTGATGGAGGCCCTCACCGAGACGCTCGACTGGAGCGTCGCGGTCCTCAAGAAGAGCTAGCCGGCAGAGCCCGCAGAGCTCGCAGGGCCGGCTCGCGACCGCCACCGCGATCGCCTCTGTCGCGACACCGGACTTGCGTCCGCTGTGGTCTTGTGCATGCTCGCCTCCATGCCCCGCGATGCAGGAGGTGAATGGTGACAGGTCCCGACGAGGGTAGGGCCGCGGCGTACTTCTCGCGCTTGACCGATGCGCAGTGCGTGCGGCTGCACGACGCCGCGCTGCAGGTGCTGGAGCGGACGGGACTGCTCGTGGAAGAGCCGGAGGCTCTCGATCTGCTGGCCGGCGCCGGAGCGAGCGTCGACGGGACGCGCGTGCGGATCCCGCCGCGCCTTGTCGATCAGGCACTGTCGACGGTGCCGCGCGAGGTGACCCTGTTCGATCGTGCCGGTCAGCCGCGGATGAGGCTGGCCGGCCGCGCCACCTACTTCGGCACCGGCAGCGACTGCATGTTCTGCTTCGATCACCGCACGCGCACGCGACGCCGCGCCGTGCTGCAGGACGTCAGAGAGGCGGCTCTCGTCACCGACGCCTGCCGCAACATCGACTTCGTCATGTCGCTGTTCACCCCCAGCGACGTGACGCCCGAGGTGATGGACCGCCATCAGCTGGCGACGATGATGACCACCACGAACAAGCCGCTCGTCTACATCACGATGAACGACGAGCTCGCCCACCTCGACGCCATCGAGATGGCCTCGGCGGTCACCGGCGCGGACGCCCTGAGCGAGCGCCCATTCATCGCCTGCTACAAGAACACGCTGTTCCCGCTGGTCCACAACCGCGAAGCCGTCCGCACGCTGCTGGACCTGTGCGACAGGAACCTGCCGTGCATCTACAGCCCGGTCTCCACGGCGGGTACCGTGGCGCCGATGACCGTGGCCGGCGCGGTGGCGGTGGTACACGCCGGCGTGCTGGCCGGGCTCGTGATGTCGCAGCTCAAGCGGGAAGGCTCGCCGTACATCGCCATCGGCTGGGCCGGGGAGGCGATGGACATGCGCACCATGGTCGACGTGTTCGCCTGGCCCGACCACCGGGGTGTGTACTCGTCGGTGCTGCACTGGCTCGGCCTGCCGATGTGGACGCTGGGCGGGGTCACCGACTCCAAGCTCCCCGACCAGCAGGCGAGCGCTGAACAGGCTCTCACACTGATGGCCGACGCCGTCTGCGGCGGGCACATCAACCACAACATCGGCTTCATGGAGTCGGCCTTCACCGGCTCGCTGACGCAGGTGGTCCTCGGCGACGACATCGCCGGCTGGATCAAGGCGTTCACGGCGCCGGTCGACATCAGCGACGAGAGCCTCGGGCTCGACGTGATCGACGAGGTGGGCCCCGGAGGTCTGTTCCTGAAGCACAAGCACACCAGGCGGCATGCGCGCGAGCGTTTCCAGCCGCACATCTTCGACCGCCGCTCGTACGAGGACTGGCTTCGCGACGGCGGCAAAGATGCCACCGCGGTCGCCGCCGAGCGCGTCGACGAGCTGCTCGCCTCGCACCAGCCGGAGCCGCTGGACGCGCAGACGCGCGCGGCGATCCTGGCTGTGGTCGAGAAGGCGGAGGCCCGCGTCGGGTAGCGGTGACCGCCGCCCGTGTCGGCGGCGCGTCGTCGGACCACGCGCCGGTCACCGGGGCCGTTCTCCGGCCGGTAACGTCACATGACGTGAGCGCCAAGCCGCAGCATGACGATCATGCGTCGCGTGAATACCGACGCCGTCTGTCCTGTCAGCCGACCAGCGCTCGAAGCTCCCGCTGCAGCGCGCGGTCGACGAGGCGCGCCTCGACGGCCAGGTTGAGCTGCATGGTCGTCTGCGCCAGCTCGACGAGATCGTCGGAGATGGGGTAGGCCTTCTCGTCGCACAGCCAGGCAAGCACCGGCGCCAGGTGCCAGACGGCGGAGCTGCCCTCGTGGAGGGGAGCGGGCGCGCCACGGCCGCCAAGAAGGAGCTTGCGCATGTTCTGCCGGCTGCGGCCGACGAGCCGGGCGATGTCCGTGAGGCCGACGACGTCCGGTGATGCCGCCAACAGTGTCGCTCCGGGGAGCGCTGCGCGCACATCGTGCACAGCGCTCGTGACCGCACGGGTCGCCGAGTCCGCCTCCCGGTCGAAGCTCAGCGCCAGCCGCCCCGGCGTGCCGACACCGGCGACGGCGTCGTCGCAGCCGCCCGCCGCCAGGCGCTCGAGCAGCGCATCCGGCGACAGGCTCACGCCGGAGACATCGAACCGCAACGTGAAGCTGTACTCGTTTTGCAGACGGTACTCGTTCAACGCTCAAGCCTCCTTCGCGTCCGCGTCGTGCCGGTCCTCGCTGCCAGGAGCAGAGTCCTCATCGACGCCATGCCAGTCATCGACCCCGGTACCGGTGCACCCGTCGACGACGCGCCTGATCTGGCGAGCATGCCTGACCGGAGCCCTGGGTGTGGACCAGATGCTCGTGATGCAAAACTCGCCGCAGCGGCAGTCGGGATCGGGCGTCGGACAGTACATGCGGCCCCAGCAGTGTGCTCGCGGACCGGCGCATGCAATGCGCCAGCCGCGGGACTCGGCATAGGTGAGAGCATCCTCGATGGCGTTGTCGGGATGACGCCGGCGGCTCACGATCCCTCCCGATGGCAGACGATAGGGCAGCTACCAGGAGTTGTCAAGTGACAACTGCGTGCTGCATGTCGTCCGCATGGTCGCTGATCGGTCGGGAAACCGACAGGGTGACGAACGCACTGCAGGGATGACGTTGGCGGTGGATCGATGTGGACGATGTGAGTGCTCGTCCGCCGCGAGCAGCAGATCTCGTATGGCCTCTCGTGCGGGTATCCTGTCTGCCTGGTCCGATACCGCATGCCCCGCACGCCATACTGCAGACGGCATGGCGCTGGACCCGGCCGGCGAGCGAGCGCAGGAGGCGGACGTGGATGCCACCCAGTCGAACGAGTCGCAGTCGAACGAGCCGCGATCGAACGAGCCGGAGCAGCGGTTGAACGACTTCGGCAGTCGCTATGCGCAGGCCTGGTGCAGCCACGAACCCGATGCCGTGGCGGCCTTCTACAGCACGGACGGGTCTCTGACCGTGAACGACGGCGAGGCGGCGGTGGGCCGCGAGGCGATCGCCGGCACGGCACGCGGGTTCATGAGCGACTTCCCCGACATCGTGGTCACCATGGACCGCATGGCCGTCACGGACGAGGGCACCATCTTCGGCTGGACGCTCAGCGGCACCAACAACGGGCCGGGCGGCACCGGCAAGCGCGTGCGGATCAGCGGCTACGAGGTGTGGCAGCTTGACGCTGACGGCCTCATCGCCGAGTCACAGGGCCACTACGACGTCGCCGAGTACGCGCGGCAGCTGGAGCACGGCGTGCATGGCGCGGAGGAACGGGGCCGGTCGTGAGCTGACCGACGGTCTCCGCCGACCGTGTGGGCCGGCCCGCCGTCTCAGTCGGGGCCGGCGCGTAGCGGCACGCCGGGCCCGGGCGCCGGGTCGTACAGGCCGGGCCGACGTGCGGGCAGGCCCGCCGCCTCACTCGACCCCGCCGTGCACCTCAGCCTCGCGCACGATGGCGTCGATCTGCTGTGCCACCTCGGCCGGCAGCGGCTCGGGGTGGTGCTCGTCGAGGATGCGCTTCGCCTCCTCCTTGGCGGCCGAATACGCGTCCTGCGCACCCATCGCCTCCCACTCCTCGCGCACGCGGCGGTCCATGAGCTTCGGCTGGCTCTGCTCGCGCATGTGCCGCATGGTGGCGTCGAGGCTCAGGAAGTCGCCGAACGGCCCCACGGCGTGGATGTCGTCGACGGCCAGGGTCTCGTCGTTGACCGGTACGCCGGCCACCGTGTGCTTGACCATGCGCGCGATGTCGTTGTCGATGACGTACTGCGCGTAGTCGAAGGTGACGCCCGATTCGGTCATCCCCGCCCCGTAGATCAGGTTGGCGCCTGCCAACGCTGTCAGGAGGGCGGTCAGGGTCTTCTCGTGACCGGCCTGGACGTCGGTGAGCTTGGAATCCGCCTAGGCCCCGGCGACGAAGCTCGGCAGCTTGTAGCGCTGGGCGAGCTGGGCGACGGCGGCGTTGATGAGCGAGAGCTCCGGCGAACCGACCGAGGCCGCCGCGAAGCGCAGGTCGATGGCGGTGGTCGACGAGCCGTAGATGGACGGCGCGCCGCGCTCGGTGAGCTGGGCGAGCGTGAGGCTTGCCAGGACTTCGCAGTTGTGGGTGACGAGCGTGCCGGCGAGGGTGACGGGGGAGGAGGCGCCGGCCATCGCCATCGAGATGACGTTGTTGGGGATGCCGTGGCGGGCGGCGCCGATGATCACCTCGCCGGCGTCCCTGGTGATCTTGAGAGGGCTGACCGGGCACTCGCAGAAGTAGACGACCGGCCGCTCGCGCAGCTGGTCCTCGCCGCCGACGACGGCGGCGCCCATGCGCACGATGGCGTCGACGTCGTAGGTGGAGAGCGCCCCGGTGCCGACGCACTTGGTGGTGTTGAGCAGGCCCAGGGCCGTGTCGCGGACGGCCAGCGTGGCCTCGGGCGCGTCGCGGCCCTCCACGGCGTGCTCGAAGGTGTCGATGTCGCTGAGGTAGTCGGTCATGCGGGCCAGGTCGGCGACGTCCTGAGTCCGCGACTCGCGGTACTCGCCGGTACGCGGGTCGATGACCATGATGCCGGCGCTGAAGTTGGTGAAGCCGACGCGGCCTGCCTCGAGGGCGATGTCGTTGCGGGGGTCGCGGCCGCAGAGACGCACGGTGGCCGGGGTGTCGCGGATGGTGTCTTCCACGATATGCGGGGGGATCTTGACGACCCGGGTTTCCCGGTCGACCTTGCAGCCGCCGTCGCTGAAGATGTCGAGCGCCTCGTCGCCCTCGACCCAGACGCCGGTGCGCTCCAGGACCTCGAGGGTGGCGCGGTGGATGTCGTCGAGGTCGGCGTCCGTGAAGACCTCGAGGCGCAGGGCGGCGTTACGCCGGGCGCCCGCCTGCAGATTGCGTTTCATGGGCCTCCTCCAGCTTCGGTGACCCCGCGCCCCCCGCACGGGCGGTGTCTGCTGCGCTCCGTCGGCGCTGCGGCGCCGTTCATGGCGGTGTCTTCCTGCGTTCCGCTGGCGCCGCGGCGCCGCTCGAGGCGGTGTCTGCGTGCACCGCGGCGCGCATGTCCACGGCCGCGCTGCGATCTGTCGGCCCGCATCGGCAGCGTCCGACTTCCCGCCGGGGATGGTACTTGAAGTGGAGGCCGGTTGCCGACCCGGGGCTGCGTCGCCGGACGCCTACTTGACCAGCAGCAGGTTGCGGCCGGCCTTCTTCTGCCGGTTGGCACCCGAGTCGACGGCGTAGACGATGTACCGGTACTTCTTGCGTTTCAGGTTGCAGCGGAACCGGCAGGTGAGCCAGCGGTTCACCCGGCGCCGGCTCATGCGGATGGTCTTCACAGTGCGGCCCTTTAGGTCCTTGACCTTGATGGTCACGTCGGCGGTGGGGCCTCCCGAGCGGGCATCGCGGACTCGGTACCGGATCCTGGCGACGGCCCCGCGGCGCGCCCTGACTGCGGAGGGCGCCTGCGTGAGGGGCGGCAGGGCGTCTCCCCACAGCGTCATGTCGACGCCCTCGAGGTACTGTCCTTCTGCGACCCGCACGCGCCGGGCCTGGCTGACGTAGAACGTCCCCGGGTACCACATGGCCTTGCGCGGAAAGTCGTAGCCCTCGTCGTACCAGCGATACTGCAGCAAGTAGCTGCCGGCGGGCACGCCCCGGATGCGATAGGAGCCATCGTCGCCGACCGCGCCACCGCTGCCGACGACCGTGACGAGTCGGCCTTTGGCATCGCGCTTCTGGGCCGAGACGGTGATGTTGCGGAGGGTCACGCCTCCCAGGGTGGTGACCCTCCCGTTGATGGAGGCGGCCCGCTTCATGACCGCGTTCAACGTGGTCGTCTGGCCGGCGGTCACGGCGATGGGGGTCGCCTCGCTGCAGACCCGCTTGTCCGGCCAGAACTGGTAGAGGTAGATGTCGTCTTTGAGATCCTGGAACTCGACGACGAACCTGTCGGTGGGCAGACCGCCGAGATCGTAGGTGCCGTCGGCGGCCGTCTCGTCCTCGGACCACGTTTCGCTCGTGGACCAGTTGCCGGCGTGCACGTTGACGTAGATGCCCTCGAGCGGTGTGCCGGCCCGATCGGTGACTCTGCCACGGATGTGCGCGCCGGGGGTCAGCGCCATGCCGGCATCGAAGGTGGCTCCGTCGGCCAGGTAGATGGAGTCGGCCGTGGTGGAGCCGCCTTTGTGCTTCCACCACTCGTGTATGTACTCCCCGGTCGTGTCGTAGAACTCGAGCCGGTAGCGCCCGGGCTGGACGGTGAAGGAGAACCAGCCGTCGGGCCAGTACGGCGGGCTGTCGTCGGGGCCGCTGCCGGTGGTGGACTCTTCGCCCGCCCACTGCCACGGCATGTTCGGGTCTTCGCCGGGCACGAGCCGGGTGAGGCGGACGGAAACCGCCGGGAGCCCGGCCCCGGTGGAGGCGTCGGTGACCATGCCGCTGATGGTGCCGGAGGCGGCGGCGGGGGTAGGCCAGGCGCCGGCGACCCCCAGAGCGGCAAGGAGGAACAGGGCCGCGGCGGCAAGGACGAGGGCGATGCGGAGCGGGCGGGGGCGCGGACGCGGCGCTTCACATGCATGCAGTGCTGCACACGCATGCGGCGCTCCACACATCTGCGACGCTTTGCACGCGTGCGGCGCTTCATGCCGGCTACCCACGACGGCCCCTCCAGTACGACGTCGGTGAGTCGATTCGATCATATCGGAGGTTGATCGGCGATGTGCGGCTTGCTGCGCCACCGCACCACCGGCACCTGGGTGGCCGGCCAGAAGCAGTCTGTGTGCGCACTCCCGGGCTCGCCAGCCAGCCCGCTGTTGTTGCGCTCGAGAGGGCATGACGGTGGTTGACTCAAGTACCTGTACGGCGTTGTCGATTCAGTGGACGAAGCGACCGGTCGTCCAGGGACCGCGCTGGGGAGTCCGGCGCCGCGGACGTGGAGCCGTCGGGCGGGACAAGGAGGTGGCCGTGACTAACGTCGAAGCCGGCGTGATGGACCAGGAGCTGCGCTCGTTCGAGAGTGCCCTCCTGGCGCTGGACCGCCAGGCGGTGGAAGCCCGCCTCGATCGGCTGCTCGAGCGTACCGATCGCATCGCGGCCGTGGAGGGGCTCGTGATCCCCATCCTGGAATCGGTGGGCGAGCGCTGGGAGAGAGGGGAGCTCGCCCTGTCGCAGGTGTACATGTGCGGCCGGCTCTGCGAGCGGGCGGTGGACCGGATCCTGCCGCCCGCCGACCCCCGCCGCTCCGATCAGCCGCCGACGGCGATCGCCGTCCTTGAAGACCATCACCTTCTGGGCAAGCGCATGGTGTACTCGGCGCTGCGTGCCCGCGGCTTCGAGGTCAAGGACTACGGTCGTCGCACGGTCGCCTCGCTGACCGAGGCCGTTGAGACCGACGCCATCGAGGTCCTCATGGTGTCTGTCCTGATGCTGCCGTCCGCGCTCCGCGTGCGCGATCTGCGCCAGCGACTCGACGAGCTGCCTCGTCCGCCGCACCTGATCGTGGGCGGGGCTCCGTTCCTGTTCGACGACGAGCTGGCGGCCGCCGTGGGCGCCGACGCCGTGGGCCGAAACTCCGCCGACGGCATCAGCCTGCTGGCCGCCTACTGCGACGCCGCCGGCAGGGACGGTGCGAGCGGCGGGTCCGGTGGGAACGGCGCGAGCGGCGGGTCCGAGCCTGCGCCGCACACCGGGAGGCAGATATGAGCCCCGGCATGAGTTCGATGCAACGCGTCCTGACCACTCTGGGCCACCAGGAGCCGGACCGGGTGCCGCTCTTTCTGCTGGTGACCATGCATGGCGCCCGTGAGCTCGGCGTTCCCCTGCGCGAGTACTTCCACGATCCCGCTCTCATTGCAGAAGGTCAGCTGCGACTGCGAGCCAGGTACGGCGACGACTGCCTCTACGGCTTCCTGTACGCGCCCCTGGAGGTGGAGGCCCGCGGCGGCGACGTGGTGTGGGTGGACGATGGCCCGGCCAACTCGGGTGAGCCCATACTGCGTCGGCCGGAGGACATCCGCGATCTCCAACCGCTGCGGGTCGCGGACGCCGCTCCGTTGGGCCGCGCCCTCACCGCCATAGAGCTGATGAAGGAGCGGGTGGCGGACGAGGCGCCGATCGTCGGGGTCGTGATGTCGCCGTTCTCGCTGCCGGTGATGCAGATGGGCTTCGACGCCTACATCGAGCTGATGTACGAGCGTCCCGAGCTCTTCGAGCGGCTGATGCAGGTGAACATCGAGTCCTGCGTCGACTGGGCCAACGCCCAGCTCGCCGCCGGGGCGACGGCCATCTGCTACTTCGACCCGGTCTCCGCCAGCGATATCACGCCGCCGGAGCGCTACGAGCAGTGGGGCGGCGCCGTGGCCCGGCAGACGCTGGCCCGGATCCAGGGTCCCACCGCCACGCACTTCGCCTCCGGGCGCTGCCTGCCCATAGTCCCCGAGGTGGCCGAGACGGGCACGGCTGTGGTGGGCGTGAGCGCCCATGAGGAGCTCGGCCGGCTGAAGGCCGCCTGCGCCGGCCGTCTCAGCGTGCTCGGCAACCTGAACGGCATCGAGATGTGCCGCTGGACGCCAGAGGAAGCGCGCGCCGCGGTGCGGGCGGCGATCGCCGCGGCCGGCCCGGGTGGCGGCTTCATCCTCAGCGACAACCACGGTGAGATCCCGCTTCAGGTGGCGGACGAGACGCTGCAGGAGATCGTCGCGGCGACGCGTGAGTACGGGCGTTATCCGCTGACGGAGGCGTCCGGCGGCTGAGGCCGGCTGCCATGGCCGTTCCGCCGATCTGTCTTGCCGTCTGCCACGATCTGGCGACGGACTTCGCCGCCGCCGTGGCGGCAGAAGCGCCGGACGACGTGCACGTGGTGGCGTTCCCGCGTGTCTGCGACGTGGCGCGTCCGGATGTGCGGCCGCTGCGCGAGCTCATCGACACCTATCGCGAGCGAGGCGACGACGTCGTCGTGGTCGGCGGCATCTGCCTGCGGGAGCTCGCCGATCTCACGGCAGACGAGGGCGTGCGGCCGGCGGCTGATGAGGGCATGCGGCTGGTGAGCGTGTCGCAGTGCCTGGCGCCGATCGTCGGCGAGGCGGAGCTGCAGCGTCACTACGACGCCGGCCGGCATGTCGTCACCGCGGGCTGGCTCGCCGACTGGCGGGACGCCATCGGCCGTCTGGGGTTCGATCGCGCCACCGCGGCGGAGTTCTTCGCCGAGTCGGCCGACGAGCTTGTGCTGTTGGACACCGGGGTCGACGAGGACGCCGGCGCCCGACTGCGTGAGCTGGCCGACTTCCTGGGCCTGCCGGCGACGATCGACGAGGTGGGCCTGACGCCCCTGCGGCTGTTCGTGGCCCGGCTGATCGCCCGCCACCGTGGCGAGGCGGCTCTGCGAAATGCCCAGCGGCGCGTCGCCGTGGCGGAGCGCCGAGCGGCCGACTACGCCATGTCGGTCGACATGCTCGGCGGCCTCGCCGGCGTCCGCCAGGAGCCGGAAGCCATAGAACGGATCCTGGACATCGCCGAGATGCTGTTCGCGCCGGCGCTCGTCATGTTTGAGCCGCGGCGCGGCGGCAGGGTGCTGCCGGCCGTGACGCGCACGCTCTCGGACGGCATCTCGCCGGCCGTAGCCGCCGACGCGCTGGCGGCGATGGACGGGCCGGCGGTGCAGCTCGCCGACCTCGGCGGCTTCGCCGTCCGCCTGGAGCGCCAGGACGAGCTGCTCGGGGAGTTGCTGGTAGCCGGCTGCGCCTTCCCCGACCACGTCCCCGACTATCTCAACCTGGCCGCGTCGCTGGCGCCGATCTGCGCGCTGGCGGTGACCAACGCGCGCAGCTACGAGGAGGTGGAGCTGCGCAACCGGCAGCTCGCCGGCCTCAACGCCGTGGGGGCGGCGCTCTCGTCGTCACCGCGCATGGGCCAGATGCTCGCCGCCACGTTGCCGCGCATCATCGAGGTGACCGGCTACGGCGGCGCGCTGGTGAGCCTGATCGACACGGCCTCCGGTCGGCTGACGCTCGCCGCCAGCGAGGGCGTGCCCGACGAGCTGCTGCGGATGCTTCAGCACGACGGCTACGAGGGCACGCCGTGTGCCCGGCTGGTCGAGCTGGCGAGTGCCGGTGACCCGCAGGCGGCGCCCAGCGCTCGCCGCATGGCCTGTGAGGCACTGGCGCCGTTCGGCATGCGCGGCTACGCGACGGCTCCCATCGAGCATGAGGGCAAGGTGCTCGGCTCGCTCTGCCTGGTGGACCGGACAGAGCATGATGATCCGGTCTCCGACGAGGCCTTCGCAGCGGCCATCGCCCGTCAGCTGGGCGTCGCCGTCTCCGGCGCACGCTTGTTCGCCGCCGTCGAGCAGCGCGTCCGCGAGACCGAGACGCTGCGCTCGGCGGCCTCGATCGTCACGTCGGCGCTCGATGTGGACCAGGTGCTGCGGGCCATCCTCGAGCAGCTGGAGCGGGTGGTGCCCTATGACGAGGCGACCGTGCTGCTGCGCGACGACGAGCGCCTCGTGAGCGCCGCTCGGCGCCGGCGCTCCGTGGCCGCGGACGGCGGGCGCGCCACCGCGGACGCGCCGGTCGCCTCGCGCCAGGCCTCTTCCTCGGCCTGGGTCGCCGCTCCGCTGGTGCTGCGCGACGAGCTGCAGGGGTTCCTGGTGGTCCGGGCCGCTTCCACGGCGGCCTACGAGTCGGAGGAGGCCGCCCTGGCTCAGGCCCTCGCCGATCACGCGGCGATAGCCATCAACAACGCGCGGCTCTACGAAGCCACGCTTGAGCAGGCGCTCACCGATCCTCTGACCGGTCTCGCCAACCGGCGCCACTTCCTGCAGCGCGCCCGGGCCGAGGTGCTGCGCGCCGAGCGCTACGGCAGCACCCTGTCGCTGGTCATGATCGACGTGGATCACTTCAAGCTCGTCAACGACACCTGGGGGCATGCGGTCGGTGATGTCGTGCTGGCGGCGATCGGCCGCGTGCTGAGCGACCGGCTGCGAGACGTGGACCTGGCGGCTCGCTACGGCGGCGAGGAGTTCGCGGTGCTGCTTCCCGAGCAGGCAGACGACACGGCGACGGCGACCGTGGAGCGCCTGCGCCGGGCGATCCGAGACGCCGCCGGCCGGGCGCTGGTGGCGGCGGCACAGGACGCGGGCGCGGGCATCGACGAGGAGTCGGTGTCGGTGACCGTCAGCGCCGGCATCTGCACCCGGCGGCCCGAGCTGGGGTCTCTGGAGGAGCTTGTGGAGGCGGCCGACGCCGCGCTCTACCAGGCCAAGGACGACGGTCGCGACCGCGTCGAGGTCTGGCGCCGCTGACGGGGAAGCGGGGCTGTCACACCGGGAGTCGCTCCCCGAGGCGCTCTGCCACGGCCTCATGCGGGATGCCCATGCCGGCGTCGAGCTGGGACTCTGCGGTGCGCAGCTCGCGGATGACGGCCACCTCGTCGATCAGCCGTTCGTAGACCTCGACGTCGAGCAGCACCGCCGCGCTCCGGCCGTGCTGGGTGAGCACCACGGGCCGATTCGTGTTCTACACCTGCTCGATCACGTCCGACGTGTGAGCACGGAAGTCGGTGACCGGGCGGACATCCACCGATTGCCTGAACAGAGCTACACGACGAAGCTCGCTCGCGTGTAGGATGCGACCATCGAGTCGCCGGACAGCGACCTCGAAGGAGGTGTCGCGTGACTCACGCTCGCATCCAGTTCTCTCAGGACGAGCTCGAGGAGATCTGTCGCCGCAGGGCGGTCAAGCGCCTGGCGCTGTTCGGCTCGGTGCTGCGGGACGACTTCGGTCCGGACAGCGACGTCGACGTGCTCGTTGAGTTCCTCGATGACTTCGAAGGCAGGCAGATCTACAAGATCTACGACGAGCTGAGTGAGCTGTTCGGCGGGCGCACGATCGACCTCGTCGAGGCGGAGTTCCTGAACCCGCTGATGAAGAAGCGCGTCCTGCGCCACACCGAGGAGCTGTATGCAGCCTGACGATCCGGTGCTGGTCGAAGACATAGTTCTTGAGGCACGCGATGCGCTGGAGTTCACGTACGGCTATGACCATGACCATTTCGTGGCCGACAGGCGCACGCGCAAGGCGGTCGCCCACAGTCTCCAGACGATCGGAGAAGCGGCCAGCCAGCTGTCCGCTTCATTCAAGGAAGCTCATCCCGGCGTGGACTGGCGGGAGATCATCGCCATGCGCCATCGCTTGGTCCACGGCTATAGATCCGTCAGCTACGACATCGTCTGGGCCGTCGTGGTAGAAGAGCTGCCGGGCCTTATGGCGGCGCTGGAGCCGTTGCTCGATCAAGACGGCGAGTGAGCAGCGAAGAGCGGTAGTCGGGCATGACGGTCAGCGCATGGTTCACTCCGCGGCTCGGCGCGTGTGATGGTGGACCGCCGCTGTCTCGAACCGCCGCTATCTCGACGGACTGCGTGCCCCGCCGATACATGACTCTGTAGGGGTCGTCACTTAGGGAGGCGTTCCCGCAGCCGCTGGGCGACCACCTCATGCGGGATGCCCATGCCGGCGTCGAGCTGGGACTCCGCAGTGCGCAGCTCGCGGATGACGGCCACCTCGTCGATCAGCCGTTCGTAGACCTCGACGTCGAGCAGCACCGCCGCGCTCCGGCCGTGCTGGGTGAGCACCACGGGGCGTTTCGTGGTCTGCACCTGCTCGATGACGCGCGATGCGTGGGCACGGAACTCCGTGACCGGCCGGACGTCTGCCGATGGTCTGAAGAGAGCCATGCCATCCTCCGAGTCGATACAGTATACGAGACATCATAGTGTACTGTTCACGTTGCGGCGAATCCCTGAAGACGGTGGTGGTCGGGCTCACGCCCAAGCATGCCGGACGTCACGGGGAGTCGCCAGGGTGACGACGGCCGGGCGGGGTAGACGATCGGGTCGGCGCAAGGGTCACGATTCGTCGCCTCGCCTCAGCTCGGCCGCCTCCGTGGCTCAGAGGTCGCACGGGACCCACAGGCCGACCTCGAGTCCGAGCGTGTCGGTGAGGCAGACGAGGCCGAAGCTCACGACCCCTGACTCTCGCCGAGCGTGGCCGTGCCACTCGGCAAGGCGGAGGTTCCGTCACCGCGAGGGGTCAGACTCGATATGTGGTGATGAGTCGCATAGGGGAACGGCCATGAGCAGATGGGAGACGGCCGGATCGGTGTTCCTGATGATCGGCACGGCGATCGCGTACCTGCTGTTCGCCGCCCTGGCGATCGGCAGCCTCGTCCTCGACTTCTTCATCTTTGTGCGCTACGGCTTCTGGGGACTGGTGGGCCTGCTGGCCATGGAGACGGTCGTGCTGCCGCTGTGCTTCACGCTGCTGACGGCCATCGGCCTCGGTATCGCGCACGGGATCTGCGCCCTGGGGCGGCTCTGCGGGCTTGACTGGCATATCGATTGACGGCGTGGACCGGCGCCATCTGCGCAGGCGGGATGACGGCGTGGATCGGCGCCATCTGCGCAGGCGGGATGACGGCGGAAATAGAACGGGGCGGGCGGCGCACGCTGCCCGCCCAGGCGCCGACGGTCACGGCATGCGGTACAGGTCCGCGCCGGTGAACGTGAGCGCTTCGTCGGCGTCGATGCCGCGAACAGCTTCGCGGGCGAAGAGCGCGAGCTGCACGTGCTCGGCCCTGCCCGGGAGTGTTTCGACGGCTGCCTGCAGGCGGTGCAGCTCGCTGCGACCCACCGATCGCGACCACTTCACGGAGCCGGCCAGCACCACCTTGCGGTCATCCAGTCCGACCACGTCGATCTCCACCGAGTGATCGCGGTTCCACCACCTGCCTACGCGCGACACGGGGGTGGGCAGGGCGCCCTGTGCCGCCTGCCGCCGCAGGAACTCGCGGCACATCTCCTCCCACACCTCGCCCATGTAGTGGTTCATCCGCGGCAGGATCATCCGGTCCACCACCTCGCGGCCCAGGCCGCGGGCGATGTCCGCCCGGCGGCGGAAGACGAAGCGGAACCAGAAGTCGAGGAAGTTGTCTCCCACGCGGTACACGACGCGCTTGGAGCGCAGGGGATCCTCAGTGACCGGCACCTCTCGTATGACGAGCCCCAGCTCGAGCAGGCGGTCGAGTTGACGCTTGATGTCGATCGCGGCGAAGTCACTCAGGGCCTTGAAGGTGCGGTGACCGGTGGCGACGCCGTGCAGGATGCGGAAGTAGCCGGCGGCCTCCGGCAGCTCGCTGGTGAGGACGAACTCGCCCTCCTCGACGAGCGGTGACGAGGCATCGCCGAACAACCGCCGGAGATTGGCGTCGCGGCCTCTGCCGACGTCCCAGCGCGACAGGTAGACAGGCATGCCGCCCAGCGTGCCGTACACAGTCGCCAGCTCGGCGGGCGAGAGGCCGGGCGTGAAGAGTGCCGCCTCCGGATAGGCGAACGGCCGCACGTGCAGTCGGCGGTCGATGCGGCCGAACAGAGGTGCGCGGGCCTTCTGCAGATCGAGCATGGCCGACTGAGCCGAGCCGCACAACACGAGCATGAGCCGGGTGGCGCGGCCGCGATGATCCCAGAAGCGCTGGATGAGCGACGGCAGGGCGGGCTCTGAGTCGATGAGATACGGGAACTCATCGAGGATCACCAGCAGCCGACGCGCGGCAGCCTGCTCGCCGAGGTACTCGAGGGCGACCTCCCAGGAGGGGAAGTCGCCCAGGGCCAGCAGATCGGCGCCCGAGGGCTGTACTGCGCGTCGTACGCTTTCCGACAAGCCCGCAAGCTCGGCCGCGCTCGACTGCTGGGTGGCGCCGTAGAACACGGCTCTCTTCCCGTCGGCGAGCTCGCCGAGCAGGCGTGTCTTGCCGGCGCGGCGTCGGCCCCACACCAGGACGAGGCGCGCCGCCTGCTCGCGCCACGTGTCTTCCAGCTCACGCAGCTCGGCGGTGCGATCGTGAAAAGCGTCGCTCATGCGAGGAAGTATGCGTTGGTCATGTCAGGGAGCATGAGAAGGATCATGTAAGGGAGTATGCCATACAAGTTGTACGGCATACAAGTTATGTGACTCCCAACCTGCATGGGGTCCACGACAGCGAGGAGAGGCATGCGCTCAGCGTGTCGCCACGTGGAGCCTGAGGCCCAGAGCGCGCACGACTCTCAGCACCGTGGCGAACTCGGGGTTGCCGCCGCTCGAGAGCGCCTTGTAGAGGCTCTCGCGCCCGAGTCCGGCTTCGCGGGCGACATGGGTCATGCCCTTGGCGCGGGCGATGTCGCCCAGGGCGGCAGCCACCACGGCCGCATCATTCTCGTCGAGGGCCGCCTCGAGGTAGGCGACGATGTCCTCCTCCGTCTGGAGGTACTCCACCGGATCCCATGGGAAGGTCGCGGTCTGCGCGGGCCGAGTGGGCCGGCCCCTGGTCGTCGTCATGCGTTCCCCCACAGGTCGTGAGACAAGCGTGTTTGAAGTGTATCCTGAGAGATACGAAGCGGCAATAGAAACTCAGGCTGGGTACTGCACGGCGGCCCCCGGCCATTCCGGCTTCGGCGAACACACGTGTAGGGTTCGAGCATGCAACCCGTCGGCGACAGGATCGACGAGATGGTGCGCCGGATCGTCGCGGAGGCGCAGCCACGACGCATCGTCCTGTTCGGCTCCGCTGCGCGCGGTGATCTGCGCCCCGACAGCGACATCGATCTCCTCGTGATCGTGCCGGACGGCGTGCACCGACGCCGAACGGCGCAACAGCTGTACCGCGCTTTGCGGGGCATCGGGGTGCCGTACGACATCGTGGTGGCCACGGTGGGAGATCTGGAACGCCACGGCGACGTACCGGGCTACGTCTATCGCCGTGCCTTGGCGGAGGGCATTGACGTGTATGCGGTCTGACCTCGAGGCCGCTCAGCGATGGCTTGCGCGCTGGCGGATGCCGCTGCCGCGCGGGGCACGAGATTGATCTCGACTTCGCAGCCCACCGCCACGGCGTATCGCTTAAGGGTGCTCACCGATGGTGAGTGCTTGCCGACCGCCTCGAGCCGGGAGACGGCGCTCTTGGTGGTACCCATCGAGTCCGCCACCTGCTCCTGGGTGAGGCCGGCCCTGACGCGGGCGGCAAGCAACTCGCGCACCAGGGCGTACTCGTCACCGAGCTCGTCGTAGGCCTCCCGGAATCCCTTGCGCCGCATGGCCTTGGCCAGGAACTCGTCGTGGTCGTGCGCCACCGGTCGGTAGTCGCGGTCAGCCATCGCGCACCTCCTTCATCCTTCGCCGGGCGACCTTCAGATCTCGTGGTGAGGTCGCCTGCGTCTTCCTCACCAGGGCATGGAGCACGACGATCCGCGTAGTCGGCAAGGATGCCGACCGGCCAAGCCTCGATCTCGGCCAGCACGCGTTCGTTGTAGTACTCGATGGAGTACGGCATGGATGAGGTTAGCGAATATGAGAACTACGGTCAAGGTTGGAGGTCATGGCCAAGTGTGACCGGTGCCACGTGGGGGGGCGAGGGTGACGAATGCGGTGCGTGGTAGACGATCGGGTCGGCGCGAGGGTCACGCTTCGTCGCTTCGAGTCGGCCGGCTTCGTGGCTCAGCTGTCGGACGCGACTCGCAGGCCGGCCTTGAGCGCGAGCGTGTCGGTGGGGCAGACGAGGGCGAGGAAGAAGCGGTGGACGTCCGAAGAGGAGGTAAGAAGCGGTGGACGTCCGAAGAGGAGGTGGGCAGGTGCGGCGTTGCGATCCGCTGTGGCGCCTTGAACGCCGCGCTCGTCTGCGGCTCAGCCGTCGGACGGGAGCCGGAGGCTGACCTCGAGTCCCAGGGCGTCGGCCAGGCGCGCGAGCGTGAGGACGGTGGGATTGCCGCGGCCGTTCTCGATGCGACTGATCTCGCTCTGGCGGACGTCGGCGGCGGCGGCGAGCTGCTCCTGTGTGAGTCCCAGAGCGCGTCGGCGCTGCAGCACCTGACGCGCCAGCCGGTAGTGGCTGCGGAACAGGGCGAGCTGCCTCTGCGCCGCCGGGCCGGCCGCGGCCGCCTCGGTCTCGACGCGGCGCACATACTCCTCGAATCGCATGTCGACCCCCTCTCCGTGCGGCCACTATCGGCTATAACTCATATCTGGACAAGCATGATTCGCTGCCGGTGGACTTGTCACGGACGAATCACCACCGCGTCACGGCCTGTCACGACCTGTGTCGGCGCCGGTGCTCCGCCAGCCGTCGGCGCGCGAGCTGAAGCTGTTTCGACTGGTGGCGGGCGGTAGGGCGGACGCCTTTGTCGTAGCCGGCGAGCACCGGGCTGAAGGCGCACCGAGTCGAGGCCACCCGGCGCGCGCCGCCATGCACAATTCATCGGCGCGCTGCAGTGTCCACCCGTGTGCGTTTCATTGTCCACCCGCTGCGCGTCTCGCTACGTCGGCCTCTCGCGTACTTCCGCGTTCATTGCGCACACGAAGAAGCGGACTCACAGGCATGATCAAGTACCGCATGTTCATCGATGAGGTCGGCAACGCGGACCTCCTCAGCTCGGACGATCCGAATCACCGTTTCCTGAGCCTCACAGGGGTCGTCGTGGATCTCGCCTACATTGAGTCCGCGGCCCATCCGCAGATGGAGGCCATCAAGTCCGCCTACTTCGGGTCGCATCCCGACGAACCGGTCGTGCTGCATCGCAAGCAGCGGCGGAGATCCTGCGGGCCATCTGGGACTTCCGCGAGCGCCACATGCCGGACCCCTCGGCACCACTGAGCTGGGCGCGGCTGCGGCCAGGCTACGGTCCTTCGACAGGCTGCTGCAGCGTGTCGAGTTGAAGCTCATCGAGATGCCGATCCCCCGGCTGCAGGTGGTCGGCGGCAGACACGAGCCGTTCGTGTACCGGATCTCGTGGGATACGACCATTCGGGCCGCCGACATGGCCCAGACCGACTTCGACCGTCGCCTGCACCTGGTGGGCATGGTCGGCGAGTACCTGGTGCAGCTCGCCGGCCTGCTGCGGCCGCTGACCGAGTCGAAGTGGCTCGGCCTGGTGGCGCGCTTCAATGCCGAGGCCATCGACGACCCCGGACTCGACTCGTTCCTGTTCGACGCCTCCCGCGTCTCGACGGTCCGCTTGCGCACCGATCTGCGTGAGCTGCAGGACGCTCGCTGCTTCTACTGTGACGGCGCGATCCGTTCGGGCGGTGAGGTGGATCACTTCCTGCCGTGGGCGCGCTGGCCCGACAACGGCATCGAGAACCTGGTGTACGCGCACGCCGGCTGCAACCGCGACAAGCGCGACTTCATGGCCGCCGGTATTCGCCTGGGGCGGTGGTCGCATCGCTTCGCTCCTGCCGGCCCGCTGTCGGTGCAGCTTGTGGAGATCGCCGAGCGGGCCAGCTGGGACCGTCATAACGAGCGCACCTTCGGCGTGGCCCGTGCGCTCCACCTGCGTCTGCCCGACGAGGCTGAACTGTGGCTGCGGGGCGGCGAGTTCGTGCGGCCGGAGTGGGGGAGATCCGTGGGTCGTTGGGGCCCGACCCGGTAGGCCCGACGGGCGCAGTCCGACGCCCCGAAGGTGAGCCGCTGGAGCACGACCGCGGGCATGCTCCAGCGGCCTCCATCAGGCGGATGGATGTCGGCTCACGGAGCGACCGGCGCCTTCCAGAGCCGATACGGAGGCGCGGCGGCCTCCTCCTCGGTTAGCTCCTGCGGGAAGGAGACGCGCCGACCTTCAGCCATCGAACGATAGGCCGCGTAGACCACTTCGAGTGATACGCGGCCGTCGGCGCCGGTCTCGATCGGCTCGGTGCCGCTCAGAAGGCAATCGATGAAGTGCTGCATCTCCTGCGGCATGCCGTAGTTGTAGTACTCCTCGGCGATGGTGAAGCTGTAGCCGGTCGTGGTGCCCTTCTCCACCGAGTAGCCGTAGCCGACGTCGCTGTATGTGAACAGCGACGACTGCTGCATCATGTCGCCGTGACAGGTCCCGGCGCTGCCCTGTATGTCCAGGCGGTCGTCCATGCCTCCGGGCTTTGCCCAGCTTCCTTCGATGACACCGATGCGATTGCCCTCGAAGCGGATGGTCACCAAGGCGTGGTCCTCGACGTCGGTCCGATCACCGTGGACGAACGTACCCAGCTCGGCCGTCACCGACTCGATCGGCGGCTTGTCGTAGAGCCAGCGGATGACCTCCACACTGTGACAGCCCATGTCCATCATCACGCCGCCGCCGGCGAGCTCGCCCTTCCAGAACCAGTCGGAGTGCGGACCGTAGTGCGTCTCGCCGTGCTTGATCTGGAAGACGCGTCCGAAGGCCCCCTCGTCCATCAGTTCCTTGGCTCGGACGTAGCGCGGAGCAAAGCAGATGAGTTCCGCGTACATCAGCTTCACCCCGGCCGACTCGCAGGCGGCGATCATCTCGTCGCCTTCGGCCATGGTGCGGGCGAGCGGCTTCTCGCAGATGACGTGCTTGCCGGCCTGGGCGGCCGCGACCACGATGTCGCGATGCGTGAAGTTCGGCGCGCCGACGCTGATCACGTCGATGTCGTCGCGCTCCAAGAGGCGGCGGAAGTCGTCGTACGCCGCCTCCAGCCCGTACGTGTCGGCCAGCTTGCGGGCCCTGGCCGCGTCCGGGTCGGCGACGGCCACGACACGGGCTCCCTTGACGCGCTGGAACGCCAGCGCGTGCTGGTCACCGATCAACCCGGCGCCGACCTGGCCGACGCCGATCTCTGCCGTCCTGCCGCTCACGCCACACCTGCCGCTGCGTCGGCCTTCCGCACGATGCTCCGCAGTTCGGCCTGCACGTCGTCCGGCAGTTCCTGCGGCCTGTGCTCGGCCACCACGCGGCGCGCCTCGTCGCGCGCCCGCGTTGCCAGGTCGGTAGCTCCGTTCGCCTTCCAGACGGCGTGCACGTCCCGGTCCCAGAGCTTGGGCTGGCTCGCCTCGCGCATGTGCCGCAGGGTGTGCTCGCTGGAGACGAAATCGCCGCCCGGTCCGACCTGATCGATCAGGTCCACCGCCAGGGTCTCGTCGGTCACCGGCACGCCCTGCACCACCTTGCGGATGAGGGCGATGTTCTCGTTGTCCATGACCATCTGGCCAAGATCGCAGGCCATTCCCGACTCGAGCATCCCCGCACCGTAGATCAGGCTGGCCCCTGCCAGCGCCGGAGGGAGTCCGGTGAGGGTCTTCTCGTACGCGGCCTGCGCGTCGCTCAGCTTGGAGTCCGCCTACAACCCCGCCACCCAGCTCGGTATGGCGTAGTGGCGACTGATCTGACCGACACAGGCGTTCAGGAGGGCGCACTCGGGAGTACCGACCGACGCGGCGCCGAGTCGCAGATCCATTGCGGTCGTCGACGACGAGTAGATGACCGGCGCGCCGCGCTCGGCGAGCTGCACCATCGTGATGCCGGCAAGCACTTCGGCGTTGTGGAGGACAAGCGTTCCGGCAAGGGTCTGCGGCGTCGAACCGCCGGCCATGCACATGGCCAGGATGCTCAACGGAAGGCCGGCGCGTGCCGCGAAGAGGCAGACGTCGGTCCCCTGCTCGGTCAGCTGCAGGGGGCTCACCGAGCACATGCCGAGTCCCAGGAACGGCCGCTCGCGTAGCGCATCGACGCCTCCTGCCACCGCCGATGCCAGTTCGAGGCAGGTCTGCAGCTCGAACTTGCTGAGTGGACCGAACATCATCGGCTTGGACACGGCCGGCAACGCCGCGGCCAGATGGTGGATCGTCGCGATGTCTTCATTGCAGTCCCGGGGCGTGATGGCGGCTTCGTACACGTCGATCTCACTGGCCCAGTCAACGACGGTGCAGATGTCGGCGACGTCTCTCGTCACCGTCGGCCGGTTCTCGCCGGTGACGAGGTCGTTGATGGTCACGGCCTCGCCGAAGTTCATGAACGCCAGCCGGCCGCCTCCCAGCATGAGGTCGTGCCTGGGGTCTCGTCCGCACCACCGGATGATCGGCGGTGTTGAGTGGATGGCGTCCTCAACGACGGCCGCCGGGATGTGCACTTGGAACGTGTCGTCGTTCACGCGGCAGCCGCCGTCGCGGAAGATATCGCGGGCGTCCTGGGCCTCCACCCAGATGCCGGTTCGTTCCAGGACTTCGAGGGTCGCCAGGTGGATGTCGTGCAGATCGCCGTCGCTCAGTGGATCAGCGCCGATGCCGTCCGTGCGCGGCAAGCCTGCGTGGATACCTCGCTTCATGGCGTGTGATGCCTCCTTAGGGTCTCGGGAGCCGGTCCCGGTCGGTGTCTGACGGCTTGGTCATCGGCACTCATGTGAGCGCCCCGGCCAGCGATTCGAGGGCGACGAAGGTCCGGGTGATCGGCGCGGCCAATCCGGCTCGTGGCTGGCTGGAGAACTTGGCGATGACGATGTGAAGGTCCGGATCGACATAGAGCATCTGGCCGTACATGCCGATGCCGAGCAGGACGGTCCGACCCTCCTTCTCGGCGACCCAGAAGCAGTTCCGGTAGGAGCCGCCGGGCAGCATGTCGGGGTCGTCCGACGCGGCGAACGCCGACCGGTCGCCGTTGCGCCGCGCGTCGTCGATCCACCATTCCGGCACGACCGTGCGGCCGGCGAGCCGGCCGCCTTTCGCCAGCATGAGCCCGAAGCGCGCCAGGTCGCGCAGGCTGCTGCAGAACCCGCCGTCGAGCTGCGCGCTGCCGGCGCCGTCGAGCGCGATGTACGCGTCGTGCTCGGTGCCGAGCCGCGACCAGACCTCGCGGTGCAGCAGCTCCGGCGCCGGCTGCCCGGTGGCGCGCTCCATCACCCAGCCGAGCACGTCCGTGTTGAGCGAGACGTAGTGCAGGACGCGGCCGCGCCCGCCGTCGGTGACGGTCGTCGTGGCGTAGTCGTACACGGAACCGGGCTCGTCCGAGGACTGCCGCGGCTTGAGGCCGCACAGGCGGTCGAGCCGCGAGTCCTCCGTGTCGAGATCCTCGTGGTCCTCGACGTAGCGGACGCCGACGGTCATGTCGAGCAGGTGTCGTACGGTGACGTCGCCATAGGCGCTGTCGGCCAACTCGGGGACGTAGCGGACGATCGGCGTGTCCGCGCCGAGTACGCCGCGCTCGACGAGGTTGGCCGCGACGCACGAGGCGAGCGACTTCGTGATCGAGTGCCAGAGGTGCGGGGTCTCCGGGCGCAGGCTGCCGAAGTAGCGCTCGCAGAGCAGCCGGCCGTCGCGGAGCACGATGATGCCGTCGGTGTCCGTGCCGGCGAGCATGTCGGCGAACGTCCAGGTGCCGGGAGCGGCGCCGATCGAAGGGTCTCCGGCGTCGGGCAGCGGCAGGTCGTCGAGGTCGCGTCTCGCGACCGGGAACTCAAAGACCGGCTCGTGCCTCGACGACACGTCCGCGGTGGGCTCGACCTCGCGGACGTGCTGCATGAACCACTGCGTGTGGCGTACGTCCGCGTAGACCTGGTCGGCCGCCACCCGCAGTTCCGGCGGCGGCGGGAAGCCCCGCATGATGCGCTCGTCCCAGGTGGTCGGCCCGCTCACGGCAGCGGCGCCGTCACTCGCCGGGGCCCGGGGCCGGCGGCGCCATCCGCGGGTCGGCCCAGAAGCCCTGCATGATGCCGCCGTCGACGCGGATGGTGATGCCGGTGACGTAGGCGGCGTCGTCCGAAGCCAGGAAGAGCACCACGTTCGCCTGGTCGCGCGGCAGCGCCGGTCGCCGCATCGGGATCTTCTCCATGTAACCGCGGTAGGTCTGCACGTCGTTGGTGAAGTCCATCATGGGCGTCATCGTCATGCCCGGCGCCACCGCCACGCAGCGCACGCCGAGATGGGCCAGTTCGAACGCCATGCTCTGGGTGAGCAGGTTCACGCCGCCCTTGGCCGCGTTGTAGTCGGCGTACGGCGACTCGACGATGAAGGAGTTGCAGGACGAGATGTTGATGATGGCACCGCCGTCATGCTCGACCATGTTCCGCGCGGCCGCCTGACTCATGTAGAAGTAGCCGTTGAGGTTGATGTCGATGACACGCTGCCACTGCTCGGCGGTGATGTCGAGGATGCCGACCATGGGGGCGATGGCGGCCGCATTGACCAGCACGTGGATGCGGCCGCGCCGCTCGGCGACGCCGCCGACGCCTGCCTGCACGGCGGCGGGGTCGCTGACGTCCATGACGAGGGGCTCGATGGCACCGGCCGGGCCCTTGGCCCGGGTCTCCTCGAGCCCCTCGCCGTTGATGTCGACCGCCACCACGTAGGCACCCTCTTCGGCGAACCGCCGGCTGAACTCCTGGCCCATGCCCTGGGCCGCGCCGGTGACGATGACCGTCCTGCCTTCGAACCGTCTCACAATGACGCCTCCTCGATCACGTGCCTCACGTCGCCTTCACGTCCACGCCGCCCTCATACCCATGTCGTCCGCGGCCGTTCAGGCCCTCGCCGCCAGGTGTAGCGGCTCGTCGCCGCGGATCTCGCGCAACAGGTCGATGTAGTAGCAGAAGTTGTCGAACGGCATGTCGATGGGGACAAGGTGGTCGGGGCTGGGGAAGTACGGACCGGTCTGGGCCAGATACGGCACCTTGCTCATGACCTCGCGGCGCAGCGACTCCCTGTCGCGCATGAGCTCGCGCTTGTCCAGGCCACCGGCCAGGATGATGTCCTTGCCGTACTGCCTGCGCAGGGCCACCGGATCCATGCCGGCGGCCACCTCGAGCGGCCAGAACAGGTTGATGCCGGCCTCGATCCAGAGCGGCAACAGGTCGTCGATGTTCCCGTCGCAGTCGAGGTAGATGATCTCACAGCCGCTGTCGCGGATCACCGCATTGAGACGCTCGTAGCGCGGCAGCATGTACTTGCGCACCATCTTCGGGCCGATCATTGGTCCGCCTTTGTAGGCCATGTCCTCCCAGTACCAGACCCAGTCGAGGCGGATGTCCTTGGTGACTCGGCGAAGCATGGCCATCTCGAGCTCGAGGATGGTCTCCATCATCTCTTCGACAAGCGTCGGGTCGTCGTAGAAGAGGTACATCAGCGACTCGGTGCCGACCCACATGTTGAGGTAGCCGAAGAAGCCCCCGACCTCCATCGAGACGGGGCAATCCAGGGAGTTGATGGCGGCGGCGTACGCCTCCCAGTGGGCCGGGTAGCGCGAGGGAGTGCCGGGATCGAGCCGCTCCCGCAGCCGGTTCCACGACTCGCGGTCCTTGACGGGATGGTCGAGCCACATCGGCATGTTGAACGCCTTGCCTTTGAGCAGGCGCTCGGTGATGCCGCTGCTGTTCCGCACGACGACGCTCTTGTCGTCCTGTTCGAACACCTGCGGTTGGAATGGCGGGTTGAGCAGGAAGGAGTGGTTGTGGGCGACCACGCCCGGCACGTACTCGTGCATCTCCGTGCCGGCGTCCATGCCGCTGTGGACTTCCGCCAGCGAGCGGGACGGGTCGAAGTCGAAGAACTCGTCGGCCGGGTTGGGGGTGCCGTAGTCGAGCTCGTCGAGGTGGAGGAAGCTCTGCGGGGCGCCCTGCGCGACCCAGGCGGCCGGCGTTTCCGGCCAGAAGATGTGGATGCCGTTGCCGACGATACCGAAGTCGCCGGGCCGATCGCCACGGCAGATCTCCTTGAAGCGCTGCTTGGTGAACGCGCTCACCGCGCACCCCCGGCATCCGGCGCCGGCACCGCACCCTCAGTCGACGGCCCGGCGGACGCCCCGCCGCCGGGCTGGTCGCCGAGCAGTCGCTCCGCCTCTTCGACGGCGAGCACGCAGTCGTCCGCGAAACCGTCCGCCCCCACCTCATCGGCAAGGGCGCGCGAGACCGGGGCGCCGCCGACCATGACCGTCACGCGCCCTCGTACGCCGGCCTCGGCGAGCGCGGCGATGACGTGGGAGAACTGTGGCGTGGTGGTGGTGAGCAGCGCCGAGAGCGCGACGATGCCGGCGTCATGCTCGGCGGCTGCTTCGACGAACGCGTGCGCGGCAACGTCGACACCGAGGTCGACGACTTCGTAGCCGTTGCCGCGCAGCAGCATGGCGACCAGTCGCTTGCCGATGTCGTGCAGGTCGCCCTCGACGGTCCCGATGACGATGGTGCCCTTTGTCGGCGCGGTATCGCCGGCGAGCAAGGGTTGCAGGATGCCCAGGCCGGCGTCCATGGCGCGGACGCTGATCAGGATCTCCGGCAGGAAGGCCTGGCCGTCCTTGAACAGCTCGCCGAGTTGTCGGAGACCGGCGACAAGACCTTGATCAAGCACGGTCTGCGGAGGCGTCCCGGCGGCCAGCGCCGCCTCCACACCGCCGACCGCCGACTCACGATCGCCGTCGCGCACGGCCGCGACGACCGTCTCGATGACCTTACTCACGTGCCCTCCTCGTGATCGGCGATTGTCCAGCCCGGACAGCGCGCGGGAAGGCCTGCAACGAGTGGCGGGGTCACCGCTGGATCCCGTGTCGCCACGGCGTCGCGGACCTGGTGGAAGTCCCGCCACTGAGAGTAGTCGATACCGGCGGCTTCGCATAGGTCGGCCAGTCTGTCCTTGGCGAACACCAGGTCGGCGAACAGGGCGCCGAAGCGGTCTGATTGACCCTCGCCAACGAAGGCGACGCCGCCGCGACGCAATCGGGCGTCGAGTACGGCGCGCATCTTGCAGGTGCCGCAGCCGATGCACTCGGGGTGCGCGAACGGGTGCTCCAGGCGGAGTTCGCCTCGCGGGCCGCTGAGGCTATTGCCCAGTACCGGTACGTGGCTCAGGCCGGCGGCGGCGAGCATCGGCGCGATGTAGAAGCCGAAGCCGTCGCTCACGACCGCCAGATCGAGTCCTGCGTCCTGTGCCCACGCGCTCAGGTCGACGAAGGTCGGGTCGATGGCGAATCGGTCGAGCACGAAGGCGAGCATCTCGTTGGGCGTGCCGCGCAGCATGCGCGCCTGTGCGTCGATTGCCGCGCGCAGTGTCAGGTGGCCGTGTGTGACCGCCGTGTCGAGTGCCTGCCATCCGTCGTCCGCATACGCTTCACAGACGGCGCTGGCGACATCGACTGCGCAGGCCGTGCCGTCGAAATCGGCGAGGATCGTTCCTATGGGAGGGCTCTTGGTGCTCGAGGTGTACTCCGATTCGTGTGAGTCCGCACGTCATGATGTGTTAAGTCACACAGAAAATCAAGCAAAGTACTTGCGTTCTCACATCCTTTAGCGTACATTCGCACCATATGGACGCCGAGACCCGTCGTGAGATCGTCATAGAGATGCTGCAGGAGCGAGGCGAGGTGACCGTCGCTGACCTCAGCGAGCGGACCGCCGTGTCTCAGATGACGATCCGTCGCGACCTCGAGGCACTGGAGAATGAGGGGGTGCTGCGCCGTGTACACGGCGGCGCCATCGACCTCGCCTCGCGCGGTTACGCCGCGCCGTTCTCCGTGCGCGCCAAACGTGGCCTCGAAGCCAAGGCGAGCATCGGACGGGCGGTCGCCGACATGATAGTCGAGAGGGAGACGGTGATCCTCGACGTGGGCAGCACGACCCTGGCTGTCGCCAAGGCTCTCAACAACCGGCGCAACCTGACGGTGCTTACTCCCAGCCTGCAGATCGCCAATGTCCTGGCCAAGCACCGCGGCATCCGGCTCATGGTCACCGGGGGCACGGTCACGGCGGGGGAGCTGTCGCTGGTCGGCGACATGGCGGAACAAGCGTTCTCGCGATTGCGGTTCGACACGTTCGTCATGGGCATCGGCGGCGTGAGCATCGACTCGGGCTGCACCGAGTACAGCTTGGAGGATGCGCGCGTGAAGCGTGCCGCCCTGGCGTGCGTACGGCGCTGCATCGTGGTGGCGGACAGCACCAAGCTCGGGAAGGTCACGTTCGCGCAGATCTGTCCGCTCGAACGGGTGGACGTGCTCGTCACCGACTCAGGGGCGACCAAGGAGTACCTGGCCGCTCTGGAAGCAGAACACGTGGAGGTGGTGGTCGCCTGATGGGACGCGTCACTGATCTGTTCGGCGAACGAAAACCCCTGATTGCCATGGCGCACCTGCGGGCGCTGCCGGGTACGCCGATGTACGATGAGAAGGCCGGCGTCGCCGGTATCGTCGAGAGCCTGCGCGCCGACCTCGACATCATCCTGGCCGCCGACTTCGATGCCGTGCTGTTCTGCAACGAGGGCGATCTGCCGTACTCGTTCCAGGCCGGCTACGACGGAGTGGCCGCAATGACGCGCGTGGTCACGGAGCTGGCGCCCCGGGATCGTCCGTTCGGCGTGGATTTCCTCTGGGATCCTCGGGCGGCACTGAACATCGCGGCGGCCACCGGCGGCTCGTTCATCCGCTGCGTCCCGGTCGGCGCCTACGAGAGCGACATGGGCTTGTGGAGCACCGACGTGGCGGGGCTGCTGCGGGAGCGCCGTCGCATCGGGGCCGACAGGGTCGCCGCCTTCTTCAACATCACGCCGGAGTTCGCCAGCTCCCTGGGCACGCGCAGCGTGGTCGATGTGGCGCGCTCTGCTGTGTGGTCGAGCCTCGCCGACGCGGTCCTCATCTCCGGCCCGCGTCAGGCCACCGAGCCGGACATGGATCTGCTTCGCCGCGTGAAAGAGACTCTGGCCGGGGCGGTGCCTGTGTTCGCCAACACCGGCGCCAAGTCCGTGAACGTGTCGAGCTTCCTCGACATCGCCGACGGCATCATTGTCGGATCGGATCTCAAGCGCGACGGCTACACGTGGAACGAGGTCGCCGCCGACAGGGTGGCATCCTTCATGACCGCCGCCGGGCGTTCGGCAGTCCGGGCGGGCGCTGCATGAGCGTTCTGCTGGGGATAGACATCGGCACTACCGGCACGAAGGCGCTCCTGCTGGACAGCGAGTCCGGCGTGATCGCCGAGGCCGAGCGGCCGACGCAGCTGCACTCGCCGCATCCGGGGTGGGCGGAGGAAGACACCACCAAGTGGTGGCGCAACGTCTGCGCCGTCACGCGCGAACTGCTGGAGAGCACCGGCATCGAGGTCGCCGGCGTCGGCGTCACGGGAATGGTGCCATGCACCATCCCCCTCGATGAGCACGGCGAGCCGCTCCGCTGGTCGATGCAGCAGAACGACGCCCGTTCGGGCGAGCAGGTGGACGACCTGAACCGGCGGCTCGCCGGCACCCGGGTGCTGGAACGGACCGGCTCGGCGATCACCCAGCAGTCGACGGCGCCGCGGTTCCTGTGGCTGGCGGAGCACGAGCCCCAGGTGTGGGCCGCGACGCGCACGGTCGTCGGCTCGTACGACTACATCACGATGCGGCTCTGCGGGTCGCGCGCCGTCGAGGCGAACTGGGCCCTGGAGACCGGTCTGCTCGACTTCGCGGCGATGGACTGGGCCGATGACGTCCTCGAGGCGTGCGGCGGCAGCAGGGACCTGCTGCCGCCGGTCTGCCGCTGCAACCAGGTCGTCGGCTCCGTGACCGCCGAGGCGGCGGCGCAGACCGGCATAAGGGAAGGCACCCCGGTCGTCGCCGGTACGGCAGATCACATCGGTTCGACGTTCGCGTCGGGAGTACTCGAAGAAGGCGACCTGCTCGTGAAGTTGGGCGGGGCCGGCGACATCATGCTCGCCGTCGACGAACCGTTCGTCGACGATCGCCTGTACCTGGACTTCCACCTGCTGCCCGGCCGGTTCGTCCTGAGCGGCTGCATGGCCACGAGCGGCAGCCTCATCAAGTGGTTCCAGCGCGAACTGGCCGCCGGGGTCTCGCTCACACAGCTCGACGAGGAAGCCGCCGGAACGCCTCCCGGCGCCGGCGGTGCCATCTGCCTGCCGTACTTCCTCGGCGAGAAGACCCCCATCAACGACGCCGAGGCGACCGGCGCGTTCGTGGGCCTGCAGCTCACACAGTCGCGTGGCCAGCTCTTCCGCGCCGTGCTGGAGGGCATCGCCTTCGGCTTCCGCCACCACCTCGAGGTCTTTGCGGAACACGGCCACAGGCCAACGCGGGCGCGACTCACCGATGGCGGCTCGCGCTCGAACGTCTGGTCGCAGATCACCGCCGACGTGCTGGGCATCCCCCTCGAGAAGGTGACCATGCGAAGCGGCTCCGCCGTCGCTGCCGCATTCTGCGCAGGTATGGGTGTCGGAGCCTTCGCCGACTGGCGCGACATCGACCGCTTCGTCGCCGTCGATGAGGTCGTCGCGCCGCGGCACTTCGACGTCTACGACCGCAACTACCGGGCGTATCGGGGGCTGTACCCGGCGCTCAAGGGGGTCCTGGAATGAGTGTACTGGTCACGGGGGCCGGCAGCGGCATCGGCGAGGCGACCGCGCGCCTGCTGGCGGCCCGGGGCAACAAGGTAGCGGTCACCGACGTGAACGAGCACGCGGCCGCGAAGGTGGCCGGCGAGACCGGCGGCCTGCCGTTGCAGCTCGACGTCACCAGCAGGGAGTCGGTGCGGGCGGCGATCGCGACCGCAGAGAAGGAACTGGGCCCCCTCGACGGCTGGGTGTCCAACGCCGGCGTCTCCTCGATGATCTCGTTCCTCGACATGACCGACGAGGAGTGGCACCGGCTGCTGACGGTCAACCTGACGGGGGTCTTCTACTGCGGCCACGAGTTCGCCCATCACCTCGTGGCCGCGGGTCGTCCCGGCGCCATCGTGAACGTGGCATCGATGGCGGCGAAGCAGGGCAACGTGCCGTACCTCTCCCACTATATCGCCGCCAAGTTCGGCGTCGTGGGCCTCACCCAGGCCATGGCGTACGAGCTCGGCCCCTACGGGATACGGGTCAACAGTGTGTGTCCCGGGTGGGTCGCGACGAGCATGCAGGAGCGTGAGCTGATCTGGGAAGGTGAGCTCCGCGGCATCACTCCTGAGGAGGTCAAGCAGGGGTTCATCGACAACACGCCGCTCGGCCGTATCGAGACCGGCGACGACGTGGCGCGCACCATCGCGTTCCTTCTGGGGCCCGATGCGGTGTTCGTCACCGGGGAGGCGCTGAACATCAACGGCGGCGCCTTCATGGACTGAAGCGGAGGGGTGCACAGATGAGTGAGAAGGACGAGAGATCGATCCTGGGCGGCCGCTACACACGGCGCGACGTCCTCAAGGGGGCCGCCGTCGGCGCCGCGGCCCTGGGTCTGGGCGGCTCGCTGGTCGCCTGCGGCGGCGGTGGCGGTGAGGCTTCGCCTTCGCCCACCGGGGGTGCCGGCGAGCCCAAGAAGGGCGGCACGATCCGCGCCGGCATCACGGGTGGATCGAACTCCAACACCCTTGACGTGACGCTGGAGATCACGAACTCGGATGCCGCCCGCACGGTCATGTGCTACGAGGCCCTCGTCTACATCAAGGCGGACGGTACCATGGACTTCCTCCTGGCGGAGGACATGATCCCGAACGCCGACGCCACCGAGTGGACGATCAAGCTGAAGCCGGATATCACCTGGCACAACGGCAAGCCGTTCACCGCCGACGACGTCATGTACACCTACAACTACATCGCGGCGAACCAGAAGAACGGCGCCGGTTTCCTCTCGGTGGTCGACCTGAAGAACATGAAGAAGGTGGACGACCTCACCCTCACGGTGCCGATGCTGCAGCCGAACAGCATCTTCATCCAGGTCCAGCCCACCTGGTTCCTGCCGATCGTGCCGGTCGACTACAACCCGGACAAGCCGAACGGCACCGGCCCGTTCAAGATCGTCGAGTTCTCGCCGCAGCAGACCACCTACGAGCGCTACGCGGACTACTGGAACCAGCCGCTGCCGTACGTCGATGAGGTCATCATGACCGAGTACGCCGACGTCACGGCGCAGGTCAACGCGTTCCTCGGCGGGCAGGTCGACACCATCAGCCTCATCACCTCGAACGAGATCTCCGCGCTCGAGAGCCAGGGCAAGAAGCTGGTCATCTCCCCTGGCGGCGGCATGAACCCGTTCACCATGAACGTCTCGGTCAAGCCGTTCGACGACGTACGCGTCCGCCAGGCGATGCGGCTGGTGATCGATCGCCCGCAGATGCTCGACCTGGTGTTCCAGGGCAACGGCACGATCGGCAACGATGTCTTCTCCCGCTGGGATCCGGCCTACGACACGTCGATCCCGCAGCGCGAGCAGGACATCGAGCAGGCCAAGTTCCTGCTCAAGCAGGCCGGAATGGAGGGGCTCACGGTCGAGCTCGTCACCGCAGACATCGCCATGGGCGTGGTGAACTCTGCGCAAGTCTACGCGCAGCAGGCCAAGGAGGCCGGCATCACGGTCAACCTGCGGAAGACGACCGTCACCGACTTCTTCGGCCCCGAGTATCTGAAGTATCCGTTCGCGTTCGACTACTGGGGCTTCCAGTACTACCTGCCCCAGGTCCAGTCGGAGCTGCTGCCGACATCGCCCTACTGGGAGACGCACTGGGACGACCCTCGCACACAGAAGCTGTACAAGGAGGCGCTGGCGCAGCCCGACGAGGCCAAGCGGGCGGAGATCTGCCATGAGATGCAGAAGATCGACCACGAAGAAGGCGGTCTGATCATCCCGTTCTTCCCGCCGGTCATTGACTCATACTCGCCGAACATCCACGGCCTGCAGGAGAGCAAGATCGGCGCGGCCTGGAACAACTACGACTTCCAGAACTACTGGATCGGCTGAGATCGCGGGGGCAGGTAGACTCCACGCATGAGCACCACCGGTGATGTACGCCTGCCCCGCGCGGCGCGCACGAAGGCGGCGTCGTCCCACCCGATCCTCAGTCTGGTGGGACGACGCCTCGCCCTCGGCGTCCTGACGCTGTTCCTGGTCTCGGTCGTCATCTTCTTCGCCACGCAGGTGCTGCCCGGCAACGCGGCCTACGCCGTGCTCGGGCAGCATGCCACGCCCGAGCGTGTCGCCGAGCTTGAGAAGCAGCTGCACCTCGACGAGCCGGTCTACGTGCAGTACTGGGACTGGATCTCCGGTCTCTTCCAGGGCAACCTGGGCAACTCGTTCTCCAACGGCGATCCGGTCAGCGAGCTCGTCGGGCCCCGTATCGCCAACTCGGCCGTCCTCGTGCTTCTGGCAGGGGCCATCGGCACGTTCATCGGCGTCGGGCTCGGCATGCTCGCCGCGCGGCGCCGGGACGGCATCCTCGACAACATCCTCTCGGTGATCGCGCTGGCGGTCACCGCTCTGCCGGAGTTCGTGGTGGCCATCGGCCTGGTCATGCTCTTCGCCTCGCTGGCGCTGCACATCCTGCCGGGCACGTCGTTCATCCCGCCGGGAGTCTCGCCGTGGGCGAATCCCTCACTTCTCGTACTACCGGTGGCGACCCTGGTGATCGTGATCGTGCCCTACATCTTCCGCATGATGCGCGGCGCGATGATCGAGGCCCTCGAGAGCGACTACGTGGAGATGGCCAAGCTCAAGGGCGTCTCGCGTCGCCGCGTCATGCTGGTCCACGCTCTGCCGAACTCGATCGCCCCGACCATCCAGGTCATCGGTCTCAATCTGCTGTATCTGGCCGGCGGCATCGTGGTCGTGGAATACGTCTTCGCCTATCCGGGTCTCGGTGCCGGGCTGGTCGACGCCGTCTCGTCGCGGGACATCCCGACCATCCAGTTCATCACCCTGGTACTGGCGGCGTTCTACGTCTTCATGAACATCCTCACCGACGTCGTCGCGCTGCTGGCATCGCCGCGTCGCCGTCTGCCGCGCGCATGAGCAGCGCGATCAAGCAGGCACGGCGGAGCAACGGCGGCGCGCGGCCGCAGGCGAAGCTGCGCCGCCACGAATGGCTCGCCGTGCTGCGCGCCGCCGCGCGCAGCCGCCGCGGCATGATCGGTCTGGGCATCGCCGGGTTCGTCGTCGGGGTGGCCGTGATCGGCCCCTTCGTGGCCCCGTACCCGGCCACCGAGTTCGTCACGTCGGCGTTCGCGCCGCCCAGCAAGGACGCCTGGCTCGGCGGCGACATCCTCGGCCGCGATGTGCTCAGTCGCACGCTCGAAGGCGGCTGGCTGCTGCTCATCATCTCCGCCGCCGCGACCGCTCTGGGCGTCGCTTTCGGCGCTCTGGCCGGTATCACGGCCGCCTACTACAAGGGCTGGCGGGACGGCCTGATCATGCGCGTCGTCGACATCATCCTGGCTTTCCCGGCGATCGTGTTCGCGCTACTGCTCGTGAGCGTCGCCGGCCCGAAGCTGTGGCTGGTCGTCGTGGCAGTGGCAGCGACGCACGCGCCGCAGGTCGCGCGCGTCATGCGCGCCGCCGCCCTCGACATCTGCGAGAAGGACTTCGTCAAGGCGTCGGAGATCATCCGCATGCCGCCGCGCAAGATCATCCGCCGCGACATCCTGCCCAATCTGGTCACGCCCCTGATGGTGGAGACCGGCCTGCGCATGACCTGGTCGATCGTCATCATCGCAGGCCTGAGTTTCATCGGCTTCGGCCTGCAGCCGCCGGCTCCCAACTGGGGACTCATGCTCAACGAGAACCGCATCGGCCTCGTCAGCAACCCCTGGAGCGTCGTGGTCCCGGCGCTGCTCATCGCTCTGCTTACCGTCGGCTTGAACACCTTCACCGACGCTGTCGCGCGGGTGTCGATAGGCGTCGAGCGACCGGTCGGAGAAGAGCCGTTCCTTGAAGAGCGGCTGATCGGTCGTACTCTCGACTCGGCGGACGTATGAGCGACGTCAGGGTCTCCATAGACGACCTGCGTGTCGTGCTGGCTAAATCGGACGTGGACGTCGTCGACGAGATCTCGCTCACCGTCTCGGCCGGCGAGGTCGTCGGCCTGGTCGGCGAGTCGGGGTCGGGCAAGACGACGGTAGCGCTGGCCCTGCTCGGTCACGCTCGCCGTGGTCTGGCAGTGGCGGATGGTACGGTGGACCTTGAAGGATCCGACGTGCTGCAGATGTCGGCGGCAGAGCTGCAGCATCTGCGCGGACGTCGCGTGGCCTACGTGCCGCAGGATCCCTCCAGCGCGCTCAACCCGTCGCTCAAGGTCGGCTACCAGTTGCGTGAAGCGCTGAAGGCTCACGAGAACGACGGTCTCGAGGTCCCCGACATCGCCGAGCGCATGGAGCAGGTCCTGGGCGAGGTCCATCTGGCGGCGAGCAAGGAGATCCTCGACTCCTACCCGCACCAGCTCTCCGGCGGTCAGCAACAGCGCATCGCGCTGGCCATGGCGTTCTCCTGCCGGCCGGAGCTGATCGTCCTCGACGAACCGACCACCGGGCTCGACGTGGCTACCCAGCGGCACGTGCTCGACACCGTGCGCGGCCTGTGCAGCTCCTACGGCGTGGCCGCGGTCTACGTGACTCACGACCTGGCCGTCATCGCCGAGATCGCCGACCGCGTGGCCGTCATGTACGCCGGACGTATCATCGAGCTCGGGTCGACGGTAGCCGTCTTCGAGTCGCCGGCGCACCCCTACACCGACGGGCTGCTCAAGGCCATCCCCTCGCCGGAGATCTCGCACTGCCTGGTCGGCATGGAGGGCACGCCGCCCAGCCCGGGCCGGCGGCCGCCGGGCTGTGCCTTCGAGCCCCGCTGCCCGCATGCCATCGCGGCTTGCGCCGAGGCGCCGCCGAAGATGGTGCCCGTCAACGGCGCGGACCACGCCGCGCGATGCATCCGTGCGCGGGAGATCATCCGTACCTCCATGGGCGTCGACGAGCTTGCCAGGAGCGCCGAGTGCCAGGAGCGTGCATCGGGCGAGCCGATGATGGTCGTCGAGGGGCTCGACGGCTTCTACGCTGACAAGCAGATTCTGTTCGACGTGGGGTTCAGCGTCCCCGAGACATCGTGCGTGGCGGTCGTCGGCGAGTCGGGCTCCGGCAAGACCACGTTGGCGCGCTGTCTCACCGGCATGCATGGTCACTGGACGGGCGAGGTGTCGTTCGCCGGCCGAAGCATCAAGCAGCTGGCGCGCGACCGCGACCTCGAGGTGCTGCGCGCCATGCAGTACATCTTCCAGAACCCCTACACGTCGCTCAATCCGCGCAAGACGGTGGGCCAGCTCGTAGAGCAGCCGCTGGCCCACTTCTTCAAGCTCTCGGCACGCGAGCGGACCGACCGCGTGGTCGCCACGCTGGAGGCGGCGGCGCTGAGCGGCGACTTCCTCGACCGGTACCCGGACCAGCTCAGCGGCGGCGAGCGTCAGCGGGTTGCCATTGCCCGGGCGCTCGTCGTGGAGCCCAAGTTGCTGGTCTGCGACGAGGTCACCTCCGCACTCGACGTCTCGGTGCAGGCGGCAGTCGTGGAGCTGCTCCGCCGCCTGCAGCGCGAGCGTGGCCTGAGCCTGCTGTTCATCACCCACAACCTTGCTCTGGTGCGCAGCATCGCCCAGGAAGTCATCGTGCTGCACGAGGGGCGGGTGGTGGAGCGTGGTCCCACCGACACGGTGCTCTCGCATCCGGTGGACGACTACACGATCCGACTGCTTGAGGACGTGCCCAAGCTGACCGCGCTGACGGCGTCTCCGGTCGCGCCGTCGCCCGCCCTCTTGCCCTGACCAGCGCCGGATACCGGCCGGGGAGCCATCGTCCCTGCCGCGTCCGTCGCGCATGATCGCCCAAGGAGTGAACATGGCCGAGCCGCACATCACCGTGCTCAGCGGATCCGACCTGGAGTTCATCCACCAGCGAACGGTGGAGGTGCTGCAGGAGGTCGGCGTGCGCTTCCAGAGCGCGCACGCCCGCAGCGTCCTGACGGCGGCCGGCTGCATCTGCGCCGGCGACGACATCGTGCGCATCCCGCGGGATCTCGTCGAATGGGCGCTCGGGAAACTGCAGCGGGATGTGCTGCTGGCCGGTCGGGACCCACGCTACGATGCGCTGCTCGACGGCAGCCGGACCTACGCCACCATCGCGGGCATCTGCCCCTACGTGCTCGACATGGACTCGGGCCTGTACCGCGTGCCCCGCGAGCAGGACCTGGCCGACATCACGCGGGCCGCCGACGCCCTCGATGCCTGCGGCATCGTCTGGTACTCGGTGAGCCCAACGGAGGGCGTGGCGCCCAAGATGGTGGACGTCGCGGCGGTGGCGTGCATGCTGGCCAACACCGGCAAGCACGTCCAGGCGCAGGTCCAGCGGCCGGCGGAAGTGCCCTACGTGCTCGAGATGCTGGAGGCGTGCGCGCCGCCGGAGTCCACGCCGGTCGAGGCGGTGCCGGCCGGCGCCGCCGCGGTGGAGAGGCCTGCGGGCGCCGCCGCGTCGCCGGGCCGGCGCCCCTTCTTCTCTGTGATCTATTGCCCCATCGCGCCGCTGCAGCACGAGGGGCCGGCGCTCGAAGCCGCCATGGCGCTGGCGGAAGAGCGTGTGCCGATCGACATCTTCAGCCTCGGCCTGGCCGGCGCCACCGCGCCGGTGAGCCTCGCCGGTACGATGATCCAGACCAACTGCGACGTCCTGAGCGCCGTGGTGCTGTTCCAGCTGATCGCCGAAGGGTGCCCGCTCATCTACTCCGCCAACGCCGGCACCATGGACATGCGCACCTCACGCTTCGCGGCGGCGGGGCCAGAAGCCGCGCTCATGAACGTGGCCCAGACGGAGCTGGTGCACTCCTACGGCATGCCGGCGCTGAGCGTGGGCCATGTGAGTGACTCGAGCACCCTGGACTTCCGCGGTGGCCTGGAGGACATGGGCATGTCGATGGCCACCCGCCTGGCCCGTCCGGACATCATGACCGGGCTGGGCACCGTCGAGGCGGGACAGGCCGTCTCGCTGCTGAAGCTGGTGCTCGACGCGGACCTGAGCGGCTACCTGGACCGCGTCTTGAGGGGGATCGCGGTCGACGACGATCACGCTGCGATCGCATCGATCGCCGCTGTCGGCCCGGGTGGTCACTACCTGGGCCGCAAGGAGACGCGGCAGGGTATCCGGGGCGGCGAGCACTGGGTGCCCCGCCTGTTGGCCCGAGACTCCTACCCGGATCGCGAACGCGGCGCTCCGGGCGCGCTCGAGCGCGCCCGCGCAGAGGTCGACCGCATCCTCGCGGAGCACGATCCCCTGCCGCTGCCGTCCGGTGCCGCGGACAAGCTGGCGGACATCCTCACGCGGGCAGAGGCGGAGCTGCCCGAGGCGTGACGCGGCCTCGGGACCTGCGGTCGCGCGGCACTCATGCTCGCACGCCCGGAGCGCCGACTCGGCAGCGGTAGAACCCGGCTCAGGAGCGCGCGTACTCCCTGAGCCGCGTCACCATGTCCGTGAGGCCCACCCAGGTGACACGAAGGCCGCCGACGGTGGCGGTGAACGGTCGGTCGACGTCGTGCGCCACCACAAGGTCGAGACCTCCCTTATAGCGGTGCCGGAACGAGGCGAGCGAGCGGCCGTCGACATCGCTGCCGGCCGACCATTTACACTCGATCGCCACCGGCGCCTTTCCGCGCACGGGAATGACGAAGTCGATCTCATGGTGCTGCTTGTCTCGCCAGTAGCGGACGTCTACGCCGGGCATCATCGCGTGCATCTCGTTAAGCACGAAGTGCTCCCAGAGGAGTCCCAGGTCTTCCGGCCGGAGCTCACGCCAGCTGCGGAAGAAGGCAACGAACCCGGTGTCGAACGCGTAGACCTTCGGCGCGGCGACGATCTCACTGCTCTGTCGTGAGGAGAACGGGCGCACCACGTGGGCGACACGCGTGGCCTCGAGAACGGCCAGGTAGTTGTTCACCGTTTGGCGGCTGACTTCCATGGGGGCGGCGCAGCGTGTGGCGTCGAAGATGCCGCCGCTGCCTGCCATGAGCAGCTCGATCAGACGCTGGAACGCATGGCGACGTTCAAGCCGGAAGAGCTCCTGGATGTCCTTGGCCCAGTATGAGTCGACCCACTCCTGGCGATCGGCCGCCGCGCCGGCCTCGCCGAGAAGGAACGGCGGCAGCCCCCCGGCTGCCAGACGATGCTGCAAGTGTTTAGCGTCTGGTCATACCCGACGCAATCCTGATTGCGTCTGGGTCGTGGAGTGAGCCTGGCCCGCGGAGGATACGCATGAGAAGGGAGCGGCCTCACCGGCAGTCTCGCGGCGGCCGCCCGGCACAGAAAGCTGCCGCACGGGGCACGAGCTGGATCTCGACTTCGCAGCCAACCGCCTCGGCGTATCGCTTGAGGGTGCTCACCGATGGTGAGTGCTTGCCGACCGCCTCGAGCCGCGAGACGGCGCTCTTGGTGGTACCCATCGAGTCGGCGACCTGCTCCTGGGTGAGGCCGGCCCTGACGCGGGCGGCAAGTAGCTCGCGCACCAGGGCGTACTCGTCACCGAGCTCGTCGTAGGCCTCCGGGAATCCCTTGCGCCGCATGGCCTTGGCCAGGAACTCGTCGTGGTCGTGCGCCACCGGTCGGTAGTCGCGGTCAGCCATCGCGCACCTCCTTCATCCTCCGCCGAACGACCCTGAGGTCTCGTGGCGAGGTCGCCTGCGTCTTCTTCACCAAGGGCGTGGAGCACGACGATCCGCTCGCCGACCAGGAAGCAGTACAGCGCGCGCCCGATGCCCTCCCGACCCCGTGGCCGCAACTCGAACAACCCACCACCGAGCGAGCGGGAGTGCGGCATGGAGGAGGTTAGCGAATATGAGAACTACGGTCAAGGTTGGAGGTCAGTCGTCCGCCTCCGCCAGTGGCGGCGATCTAGATCAGCTCCACCTTCAGCTTCTTGCCGACGGCGGTCGCGGCGCGCTCCAGCGTGGAGATGGTCACCGACGGGTTCGACGGGTTGAGCAGGCGGTCGAGGGCCGCCCGGCTGGTCTTCATCCGGCTCGCCATCTCCGACTTGGACAGCCGGCGACGTTTCATCTCGCGCGCGATCTGGAAGGCGATGACGCGCTTGGCAGCGGTCGCTTCGGCGTCCTCCAGCAGGTCGTGCTCGCGGAGGAAGTCGTCGAAGTCGCTGCCGATGTGGTCCTGATTCATGACCGATCTCCCATAGGCGATCCATTCCCTGACCGGCTCCCTGCCCGAGCCGGTTCGATAGAACGAGACACGAAGAATCGGCCGGGCGAGTCCATCCGACGACCCGTCACGGCCTGCATTGTACCAGAACTGATACATCTGCAGTGGCATGAATCGAAGAGCAAAGGCGGCGAGCTGAGTGGCGATGACGAAGACGATGCGGTTGACGATTGCCCCGGAACGAAGAAACCCCCGGGGTCGCGACCCCGGGGGGCCCGCGAGTCCTGCTCGCGGGGGTGATGGAGAGAGTGTGGCAGGACCTGTCGAGGCCGTCAATGGCGCGCCCCCGAAGCGCTCGTACATGTTGGTCTTGATGACAGCGCACTGAGTCGAGACCACCCGGCGCGCACCGTCATGCCCGGCTTCTCTGCGCTGCATTGTCCACCCGATGTGCGTTTCATTGTCCACCCGCTGCGCGTTTCGCTGCTGCGGTCTCTCGCGTACTCTGGCCTCCGTTGCGCACGCGAAGAAGCGGACTCACAGGCATGATCAAGTACCGCATGTACATCGATGAGGTCGGCAACGCGGACCTCCTCAGCTCGGACGATCCGAATCACCGTTTCCTGAGCCTCACCGGGGTCGTCGTAGATCTCGCCTACATTGAGTCCACGGTCCACCCGAACATGGAGGCCATCAAGTCCGCCTACTTCGGGTCGCATCCCGACGACCCTGTCGTGCTGCATCGCAAGGAGCTCATTAACGGGAGGCATCCATTCGAGGCATTGCGCGTCCCCGCGGTGCGTCGGGCGTTCGACGCCGAGCTGTTGGCGCTACTGCGCACGTGGGACTACGTCGTGATCTCCGTGTGTCTTGACAAGCAAGCGCACCGGCGGAAGTACACCGTATGGCAGTACGATCCTTACCACTACTGTCTGGCTGTCCTGCTCGAACGGTTTGTGTACTTCGCCAAGCGGCGGTCCGCTCAAGGAGACGTGCTCGCGGAATCGCGCGGAGGCAAGGAGGACCGACGCCTCAAGGACGCCTACTCCCGACTCTGGGAGAAGGGCACACAGTTCGTGCCGGCCCAGGAGTTCCAGTCGGCGCTCACCAGTCGGCAGCTGAAAGTGAAACAGAAGACCAACAACATCGCCGGCCTGCAGCTCGCCGATCTGGTGGCTCACCCGTCTCGCAACGAGATCCTCGCGGAGAACGGCCACCCAGTGATGATCGCGCCCTTTGCCGCCAGGGTGATCGAGGTGCTGCGCGACAAGTACGACCAGGCGGCGGGTCGGGTCTACGGCAAGAAACACATCTAGAAGACGAAGAGGGCCCTCGCGGGCCCTCCGATGGCATTCGCCATCCACCTCCGGAACACCGGATTGGGTCGAGGATACGACGTTCCGGCCTGCGCCGTCAATGGCTCGCTGGCAGTGTCACCCCCGGAACACCGTCTGCCCGTGCCAGTCGAGCAGTTCGCGGCTGGGCTGCTCGGTGGGGGTGTGGGGGAGGTGGATGCGGCGGTCGTGGAAGCGCTCGTACTCACGACCGTTGTGGAAGTCGTCCATGAGGCTGCCGCCGACCCGGAAGCGGTAGTCGGGCGTGACGGTCACGTAGCCGAGGTCGAAGAGGCGGTGGACGTCCGAGCGCAGCAGCAGGCCGTTGTCGACGCGGTGCGGGCCGCCCAGCGAGAACGGCTGTACGTGGGCCGCCTCCAGCGCCGGCAGCGAGTGCTCGCTGGTGACCGCGCAGGCGCCGTCGTAGGCGGAGACCACCGAGAGGCGGAAGGTGCCCTGTCCCAGGCGCGGCTGCACCAGGATCGGCCGGCCTCTGCGGGCGGCCTCGGCGGCCAGCAGGATCTCGGGAGTGAGGGCGGGCGCCGGTGAGGCGGCGTCGCCGGAGCCGGGTGTCTCGGCGCGGGCGCGCAGCCGGTCGAAGCACGCGGTGAGGATGCGCTGCCCCTCGCCGGAGAGCACGTCGATGCCCTTGCCGCTGACGATGTTGGGCTTCCAGCCGGCGTCGTCGCGGATCCATTCGTCGGGGGTGAAGAACGTCGGCTGGGAGACGACGATGCAGCCGATGACGAAGTCGCCGGTGCGGGCCGAGGCCGGATCGCCGGACTGCCGGCGGTAGCCGACCAGCCGGCGGAGCATGGCGGGGAGGTCGGAGGCGCCGTTGAGGTCGTCGAACACCTGCCAGGCCCGCCACGCCTCCATCCTGAGGAAGCGCGAGAAGAAGCCGAAGCCGCCGATGACGTCGCGCGGCGCCTTGAGCCGAAAGAAGAACGGCGCGCCGACCGGGATGGCCTTGAAGCCGCCGCCGCCCGGCCGCCAGAAGTTCACCTCGTCCGCTGGCGGGTCGCGGCGCAGGAAGTGCTGGTACCAGTCCCAGTCGGTGTTGGCGATGTAGCCGCGGGTGGCGATGTGTTCGTCGGGCTGCGTCATCGGTCCTGCGTGTGGGTCCTGAACGCGTAGCTCGGGCCGGTGATCCCTGTTCGCAGGGCTCTCCGTCACCCTCTGCCGTCACCTCGGTCGAGTACGATAAGCATAACCGCGAGTTGGGCGGAAGTGAACGCGAGCGTCGAGCTGAGCGCGAGCGTTCATGTCGGGCTCGGGTGTTGGACGGGGCTACATCGGGAGGGAATCATGGCGGACGGGATCGCGGAGGGTATTCGAGAGGCGAAGGTCACGAGGGATGCCGAGGGCGCGATCACTCACGTCAGGCTGGTGTTCGGGCCGCACTACTTCGCAGAGCTGGACCTGCGCGATGGTGGCAGGGTCGACTTCACCCTGGGGGCGACGCATCACGGCTTCCGGGCTGATGCATCGGAGGTAGGCGGCGAACTGGAACGGATTATCTACGAGGTCCGAGAGAGTCGCCCGGACCTGACCGTTGACTGACCGAAGCAGGCCGGTGTGGCCCGCACCGGAGCAGTGCTGCGCACCGCTCGACTTGTTCGGCCGCAGACTCGACATTGGTGCCGCCCCGGTGTGGCTTCTCTCGCGACGCCGAGAGGTCCTTGGGCCTTCGCCGCCGGCTCCTAGTCGCGGAGGAGTTCCTGCTGCCGCACGAGACGGAGGAGGCCGCTGATGGCGCTGACGAGCGAGGAGTTCGAGGCGGGCGTTGCGTACTGGCGGACGAGCGGCTTCGACGCCGACCTCCATAACAGCTTCTACGCGCAGATGGCCGCTATCAACGCCGACTACACGTTCGACCAGGCGTGGTGGATGCGGTTTCTGCCCAAACTCGGTGCCTGGCGCGCCACGCGGCCGTACTCGTATGCCGCCATCACAGAGTGGGCGCTCCCGCTCCTGGGGTCTCTGCAAGCCACGTGGGAGCAGACGGTCTCGCAGTGCATCGCTGGCGACATCGCGTCGGTGGAGTGGGGTCAGGTCGCGGCGTTCCCCAAGCTCATCGCGGAGATCAAGCCGACCAAGTCGCAGTCGCCGGTGTTCGCGTCAAAGTTCTGCCACTTCCTGGCGCCAAGGATCTTCCCGGTCGTGGACAACGCCGCGCTGGGCATGGCTCACCTAGACTACGCGCGGTATTACGCAACGGTCCGCAGCGAGTGGCTGGCGACATCCGCGGTGGTTCGCGAGGCACTCATCGAGCAGCTGAGAACCGAGATCGGCGTGGAGCCGTTCCGTGGCTACCCGTTCGAGACAAAGGCGATCGAACTGTGTCTCATCGGCAGAAACCACGCGGTGTGAGGGCCAAGGGATGAAGGACCAGTACTTCGGCGATGTGAACGACTATCGGAAGTACGGCCTGCTGCGCGCTCTGCAGGCCGGCGGCCTCGGCGGGCTGCTCGTTGCGTGGATGCTCACAGGGAACGACAAACGGCGCGACGGCAACATGCGCGAGTACCTGGACCGGCCGGACCGCTGGCGCCACATCGACTCGCAGCTCTACGACGGGCTTCGGCAGGTACTCCAGACCGCGGACCAGCCGAGCGTGTCGCTGATCCACGATGCCGGCCTGCTTCCGCGGACTCGCTTCTTCTCCGACATCGTGCCGGACGACATGGTCGAGCGCGAGGCATGGCGCCGCCGACTGCTGCTGGCCGCCCAGGGCGCCGATCTCGTCTTTCTCGACCCCGACAACGGCATCGAGGTCAAGTCCAAGCCGGTCGGCCGCAAGGACTCGTCGAAGTACGTGACCTGGAGTGAGATCGATCAGCTCTGGGAGAGCGGCTGTTCAGTCCTCGTCTATCAGCACTTCACGCGCGAGAAGCGGCAGGCATTCATGGAACGCCTCAGCACGGAGCTGCGGCAGCGAACAAGCGCTCCCCTCGTGGCGGCGTTCCGCACTCCGCATGTGCTCTTCCTGCTCGCGGCACAGGAGCGTCATCGGGAGAGCATGACGGCGGTGACCGATGGGCCGGGCCTGGAGGCGTGGCGGGGGCAGATCGACGTGGCCTGAGCCGATCTCACTGTCGTCGCCACGGCCGCTGCCGTCCCGGCCGTGGATTCGTCACCCCCATCCGGTAGAGTACGAGGGTCAACGGACCCACACGGCCGCAGGCGGCTTGGATCGCGGCCGGTGGGCCTTGCACTGGAGGTGGGCGAATGGACGTCTTCGGGATCCGCGACCGGCTCATCTCCGACTACGCCGGTTTCGTCCAGAGCTTCATCACGGTCAGCGACGATCGCATCCACGATTACGTCGACGACATCCTGAAGCAGGGAGCGCTCTGGCCGGAGCCGCTCATCCAGTTGAATCCCTCCTTTGCGCGTGGTGAGCCGATCCCGGACCTGATCTCCCAAGACGTGCTCCACCCTGAGTGCGACAAGATCTTCCGCATCAAGTCCGAGGAGGATCTGCAGGGCAAGGAGATGCGCCTCCACCGGCATCAGACGGAGGCCATCCGGGTGGCGCGGGGCGGCGAGAACTACGTCCTGACCACCGGCACCGGCTCGGGCAAGAGCCTTGCCTACATCGTGCCGATCGTCGACCACGTGCTGCGCAACGGCTCGGGCAAAGGCATCCAGGCGATCATCGTCTACCCAATGAACGCGCTGGCGAACAGCCAGCTGGGCGAGTTGGAGAAGTTCCTCTGCCTGGGGTATCCGGACCGCAAGCCACCGGTGACCTTCGCTCGGTACACCGGTCAGGACGACGATCCGGCGAAGCTCGAAGTCATGGGCAACCCGCCGGACATCCTGCTGACCAACTACGTGATGCTCGAGCTGATCCTGACCCGCCCCAAGGACGGTCCGCTCATCAGAGCCGCGCAGGGCCTGCGCTTCCTGGTGCTCGACGAGCTGCACACCTACAGGGGCCGCCAGGGCGCCGACGTGTCCATGCTCGTGCGTCGGGTCCGCGATCGCCTCGGCGGTGGCGACCTCCAGTGCGTGGGAACCTCGGCCACGCTCGCCGGCGGGGGCTCGCTGGAGGCTCAACGGGAAGAAGTAGCCGGCGTCGCGAGCAAGCTGTTCGGCGCGCCGGTGCGCCCGGAGAGCGTCATAGGGGAGACGCTGGAGCGGACGACTCCGGCCCCCGATCTCGATGACCCCGACTTCATCGCCGAGCTGCGCGCGTGTGTGGAGGACCGTGACCCGGCGGTGCTGACCGACTACGAGGCGTTCGTCAACGATCCGCTCGCGAGCTGGATTGAGACGACCTTCGGTGTGAGTCCGGACCCCGAGACAAGTCGACTGGTCCGTGCCATGCCACGGTCCATCGACAGCGCGGACCGCGAGGGCATGGCTGGCATGGTGGGCATGGGTGCATCGGCCGCTCTGGGAGGCGCGGCGGACGACCTGAGCGCTCTGCTCGACTTGCCCCAAGGGCGCTGCGCAGCCGCCATCCGCGAGACCCTTCTGGCCGGCACGCGGTGCGAGCCGCCGCAGCGGTCGAGCAGCCACCCGTTCGCGTTCCGTCTGCATCAGTTCATCAGTCGCGGCGACACCGTTTACGCCTCGCCGGAGCCCGAGTCTCGGCGGCATGTCACGATCTACGGCCAGCAGTACGTCCCCGGAGACCGGCAGCGGGTGCTGCTGCCGCTGGTGTTCTGCCGCGAGTGCGGCAAGGAGTTCTACTCCGTCTGGGCCGAGAGGACCGAGGTGGGCGACGGCGTGGCGGGGACACTGCAGTACACGCCGCGGCGGTACACGGTGCTGCACGGCGAGGAGCATCAAGAGGCGGGTTATCTCTACCTGAGCAGCGACGACCCGTGGCCGACCGAGCCCGAGGAAGTGGCGTCCCGCCTGCCCGAGGACTGGTTCGACGAGCGCGGGCTCGTGATGCGCAACCGACGAGACGCGCTGCCTCGCCCTGTGCACGTGACTCCCGGTGGAGAAGCCGTGCGCGATGACGGGGCGAACGGCGGGCGGCAGGGTCTCGCATGCAGCTTCATCCCGGCGCCGTTCCGCTTCTGTCCGTCGTGCGGGGTGTCGTACGCGTTCGCCGGCCGCTCAGACATCGGGAAGCTGGCGTCGCTTGGCACCGAGGGCCGCAGCACGGCGACCACGATGCTCAGCCTGGGCGCCATCAGGGGTCTGCGCGATGCCCAGGACCTGGCGGAGCACGCGCGCAAGCTGCTGAGCTTCACCGACAACCGGCAGGACGCGGCGCTGCAGGCCGGCCACTTCAACGATTTCGTCGAGATCGGTGTTCTTCGCGCCGCGCTCCTCAAGGCGGTCGAGAAGGCAGGCAGCGAAGGTCTGCGCCACGACGATCTGGCGCAAGCCGTGTTCGATGCCATGGCTCTGCCGACGGCCCGCTACGCGGCCAACCCCGACGTGCGCTTCGGCAGCCTCCAGGACACGCAGCGTGCGCTGCGCAATGTGCTGGGCTACCGCGTCTATCGCGATCTGCGCCGCGGCTGGCGTCTCATGTCGCCGAACCTGGAGCAGTGCGGACTCCTCGAGATCCGCTACGGCTTCCTCGATGAGCTCTGCGGCAGCGGGGACGTGTGGGCAGACTGCCACCCCGCGCTCGCCGGCGCCGCACCCGAGAAGCGCGAAGAAGCAGCCGGCGTCCTGCTCGACTTCATGCGCCGCGAGCTGGCTATCAAAGTCGACTATCTCGACGACGAGTACCAGGACAAGATCCGTCAGCAGAGCAGCCAGTGGCTGGTCTCGCCGTGGGGCATCGACGAGAACGAGAAGATGGAGTCGGCAGGCATCCTGTTTCCGCGTGCCAAGCGTGGGGCCAGAGAGTATCGGGGCCACGTGTACCTGTCGGGCCGCAGCGGGTTCGGGCGCTACCTGCGGCGTCCGGGCTGCCTCGGCGCGCACGGTCGGCTGTCCATGGAAGAGACCGAGCGCATCATCGGCGAGCTGCTCGAGCGGCTCTGCATCGGCGGTCAGGTGCAGCGGGTGCGCGAGCCGGAGAAGGATGGGCAGGTCCCGGGCTACCAGGTCGTCGCCGGCCAGATGCGCTGGCGTGCCGGAGGCGGTGAGCGGGCCTTCCACGACCCGATTCGGGTGCCGCGCCCACCCAAGGACGGGCAGCGGACGAACCCGTACTTCGTGAGCTTCTACCGCTCGGTCGCCGCGACTCTGGCCGACATCGAAGCCCACGAGCACACGGCCCAGGTGCCCTACGAGGAGCGCGAGAAGAGGGAGGAGGCATTCCGCGAAGGGCGGCTGCCGATCCTCTACTGCTCGCCGACGATGGAGCTGGGCGTGGACATCGCGCAGCTCAACGCCGTGAACATGCGCAACGTGCCGCCGACGCCGGCCAACTACGCCCAGCGCAGCGGCCGTGCAGGCCGGAGTGGGCAGCCGGCACTCGTCTTCACCTACTGCAGCACCGGCAACGCCCACGACCAGTACTTCTTCAAGCGGCCGCAGAACATGGTGGCCGGGGCGGTCACGCCTCCGCGTCTGGATCTGGCCAACGAAGACCTCGTGCGGGCGCACGTGCAGGCCATCTGGATCGCGGAGGCCGGCATGAATCTCGGGATGTCGCTCAAGGATGTCCTCATGGTGGAGGGCGACGATCCCTCGCTCGAGCTGCAGCCGCACATCCGCGCCGACCTTGAGTCGGCGAGGCCGCGCTCGGCGGCGAAGCAGCGGGCGCGCGCGGTGCTCGAGACCATCGGCCTCGATGAGGAGGAGGCCGCGTGGTACGACGAGGAGTGGTTGGATGGCGTGATCGACGGTCTGGAGCTGGCGTTCGAGGAGGCGTGCCGTCGCTGGCGCACCCTCTACCGCTCCGCCCGACAGCAGGTGCGCAGCCAGACGGACATCATCCTCGACGCCTCACGGAGCAATGACGACAAGAACAAGGCCAAGGGGCTCCGGCGAGAGGCGGAAGCACAGCTGAAGCTTCTGCTCGACGCCGACAGCATCGTCCAGTCCGACTTCTACAGCTACCGCTACTTCGCCAGCGAGGGGTTCCTGCCGGGATACAACTTCCCGCGCCTGCCGCTGTCGGCCTTCATCCCGGCGCGGCGTCCCATCCAGCGTGACGAGTTCCTCTCGCGGCCGCGCTTCCTGGCCATTTCCGAGTTCGGGCCGCGCGCGTCGATCTACCACGAGGGCTCCCGGTACGTCATCAACAAGGTCATGTTGCCGGTGGGCGACGATGACCCGCTGACGACGCGGCTCAAGCTCTGCGAGACGTGCGGGTATCTGCATCACGTCGATCCCGACCATGACTACGATCTCTGTCAGCGCTGTGGCGCTTCGCTGGGGATGAGCCTCGATGGGCTGTTCCGCCTGCAGAACGTGGCGACTCGTCGTCAGGACCGCATCAACTGCGATGAGGAGGAGCGGCAGCGTCAGGGCTATGAGCTCGTGTCGGGCTTCCGTTTCGGCTCCAGAGACGGCAGGCCCGATGTGCAGGTGGCTCACGTGCTGCAGGACGGCCGGGCCCTGGGCGAGCTTGCCTACGGGCACGCGGCCACCATCTGGCGGATCAACAAGGGCTGGCGACGGCGGAAGAACCCGGCGGAGCTGGGTTTCCTCCTCGACCTCGAGCGCGGGTACTGGGCGCGCAACGAGCAAGACGAGGCCGAACAGGAGGATCCGATGTCGCCGCGGCAGGCACGGGTGGTGCCCTACGTCGAGGACCGCCGCAACTGCCTGGTGTACGAACCCGCCGAGCAGTTGACCATTGAAGAGATGGCGACGCTGCAGTCGGCGCTCAAGAACGCCCTTCAGGTGCAGTATCAGCTCGAGGACAACGAGCTGGCAGCGGAGCCGCTGCCAAGTCCCGACGAGCGGCGGCTCATCCTGTTCTACGAGTCCGCCGAGGGCGGCGCGGGCGCGCTGCGGCGCCTCATCGAGGACCCGACGGCACTCGGGCAGGTGGCTCGCACGGCGCTCGAGATCTGCCACTTCGATCCGGAGAGCGGGGAGGACCTTCACCGCGCACCGCAATCTCGGGAAGACTGCGAGGCGGCCTGCTACGACTGCCTGCTGACATATGCCAACCAGCGCGACCACGCTCTTCTCGATCGGCAGCGCGTGCGCCCGATCCTGCAGTCGCTGGCGGCCTCCCGGGTGGAGCTGTCGTCCAGCTCGCTGCCGCGCGGCGAGCAGCTGGAGCGGTTGATGAGCCTGGCGGGCTCGGATCTGGAGCGCGAGTGGCTGCGGTACGTCGACGATCGCGGCCTGCGCCTGCCCACGTCGGCGCAGGTCCTCATCGAGAGCTGCGGTACGCGACCGGACTTCCTGTACGAGAAGGAGTTCACCGTCGTCTACGTGGACGGTCCGGCGCACCAGTACCCGGAGCGCGCCGCACGCGACGCGGAGCAGACGGAGAGCCTGGAGGACAGGGGCTTCCGCGTGCTGCGCTTCGGAGCCGAAGATGATTGGGACTCGCTGGTCGCCAAGTGTCGCGCGGTGTTCGGCGAGGGTGACGAGTGATGCCGGTCGAAGCGGGAGCGCCACTGTGAGCTTCGAAGTCGGCGCGTTGGTGCGGGCGCGGCAGCGCGAATGGGTCGTGCTGCCGGAGTCCGAAGGTGAAATGCTCGTGCTACGGCCGCTGGGCGGCAGCGACGACGAGGTCACCGGCATCTACTTGCCGCTGGAGAGTGTGGAGCCGGCGCGCTTCGAGCTGCCCGATCCACAGAGGGTCGGGGATGCGCGCTCGTGCCGGCTGCTGCGCGATGCCGTGCGCCTCGGGTTCCGCAACAGCACGGGGCCGTTCCGCTCGTTCGGCAACATCGCCGTGGAGCCGCGGCCCTATCAGCTGGTGCCGCTGCTCATGGCGCTGAAGCTGGACCCGGTGCGGCTCCTCATCGCAGACGACGTCGGGATCGGCAAGACGGTCGAGGCGATGCTCGTGGCGCGCGAGCTGCTGGACAGAGGAGAGGTCGAGAAGCTCGCGGTGCTCTGTCCGCCGCAGCTCGCCGAACAGTGGCAGGACGAGCTGCGCGAGAAGTTCGACCTGGACGCGCAACTCGTGCTGCCCAGCACGGTCGCGAAGCTGGAGCGGCGCTGTCGCTTCGGTGAGTCGGTCTTCGACCACTTCGACTGCACCGTCGTGTCCACCGACTTCATCAAGCAGGAGTCGAGACGAGCCGACTTCCTGCGCGCCGCGCCGCCGCTGCTGATCGTCGACGAGGCGCACACCTGTGTCGAGGCAAGCGGCCCGGGCGGGAGCCATCAGCGGTTCAAGCTCGTCAGCGGGCTGGCCCGCGACCAGGAACGCCACCTGATCCTGGTGACGGCGACCCCGCATAGTGGCAACGAGGGTGCGTTCCGCTCGCTGCTCGGTCTGCTGCGCGCCGACTTCACCGACCTGCCAGATGACCTCACCGGCGTCGAGCATCAAGCGCAGCGCCGGCGTATCGCGCAGCACTTCCTCCAGCGGCGCCGCGCCGACATCCGTCACTACCTGCAGGCCGACACGCCGTTCCCTGAGCGCGAAGCCAGTGAAGCCACGTACCTGCTGACGCCAGAGTACAAGAAGCTGTTCGACCGCGCGCTGGCGTACGCGCGCGACGCCTACGAGGAGACGAGCGGCCAATCGCAGCACCGGCAGCGCGTGCGCTGGTGGTCGCTGCTCGCGCTGCTGCGTTCGCTGGCGTCCAGTCCGGCCGCCGCCGCGGCCACCCTGCGCAGCCGCGCCGCCTCGGCCGAGACGACCTCGGCCAAGGAAGCGGATGAGATCGGCCGCCGCAGCGTCCTCGACCTGGCGGATGACGAGAGCCCGGAAGGCATGGACGTGGTGCACGGCAGCGACGACGCCGAGGAGGGCGAGGGCGGCAACAAGGACCGCCGCCGCCTGCTCGAGATGGCCCGTCAGGCCGAGGCTCTGCAGGGCGACGGCGACGCCAAGCTGGCCGCGGCCGTCAAGATCGTCCGCAAGCTCATCAGCGACGGCTTCCGGCCCATCGTCTTCTGCCGCTTCATCCCCACGGCCGACTACGTCGCGGACGAGATGCGCAAGGCACTGCGCGGAGTCGAGGTCGCATCGGTCACCGGATTGCTGCCGCCCGCAGCGCGCGAAGAGCGCATCGCCGAGCTCGCCGTCGCCGGCGAGAAGCGCGTGCTTGTCTGCACCGACTGCCTCAGTGAGGGGATCAACCTGCAGGATCACTGCGACGCTGTGATGCACTACGACCTCTCCTGGAATCCGACCCGTCACGAGCAGCGCGAGGGCCGAGTCGACCGGTTCGGTCAGGCGCGCAAGACCGTGCGGGTGGTCACCTACTGGGGTGAGGACAACCAGATCGACGGCATCGTCCTCGACGTGCTCATCCGCAAGCATGAGGCGATCCGTACGGCGCTCGGCATCTCGGTGCCGGTACCGATCTCCGGCGATGCCGTGGTGCAGGCGGTCTTCGAAGGCCTGCTGCTCCGCGAGGGAGCGGGGCACGTGCAGGAGCGTCTCGAGGGGTTCGACGACCTGCTGTCCGACCGCAAGCGCGATCTGGAGCTGGAATGGGATGCCGTGTCGGCGCGGGAGAAGCGGTCGCGCACGATGTTCGCCCAGGAGTCGCTCAAGCCCGACGAGGTGGTGGCGCAGCTGGAGGCGGTGCGCGAGGCGATCGGCACCAGCACCGATGTGAGCCGGTTCGTGGGCGACGCCATGCGCATGTACGGCGCGGTGGTCGACGGCGAGGCGACGATGAAGCTCGACCTCAAGGCGGTGCCGCTGGCGCTCAAGGACGCCGTGCGCCCGCAGAGCGTCGGTGGGTTCAAGGACCAGCTCGCGGCGCGGTTCGAGCTGCCTGTACAGGAGGGCGAGGCGTATCTGAGCCGCACGAGCCCGTTCGTCAGCGGTCTGGCGACGTACGTCACCGACGCAGCGCTCGATGCCGCCGACGAGAGATCCGCAAGCCGTTGTGGAGCGATCCGTACGCGTGAGGTGGAGCGGAAGACGACGGTGCTGCTGGTGCGGTTCCGCTTCCGCATCGTGACGAAGCGGCAGGGCAAACCGCCGCTTGAGAAGCTCGCCGAGGACTGCCGGGTGCTGGGCTTCGTCGGCAGCGCCGAGGCGCCCGAATGGCTGCCCGCGGACGCGCTCGAGCCTCTGCTCGCCGCCACGCCAGATGCGAACCTCAGCCGAGAGCACGCGGTGGAAGAGGTCGGCAAGGTCGTCGTAGCGGCCGGCGGGCTCGCGGATCATCTCGCCGAGGTGGCGCAGCTTCGCGCCGCCGAGCTGCTCGAGACGCACCGCCGCGTGCGCAGCGAGGCGCAACAGCCTGGCGTGAGCTACGAGGTGGCGCCGCAAGGCGCGCCCGACCTTCTCGGCATCTACGTCTACCTGCCGGTGCCCACGCTCGGGCCCACAGGCGAAGGCGCCTCGTGAGGAGCGTCGCCTCATGAGACACACCCTTCGCGACGTCTACACGACGCTGCGCACGGAGGGCGCGCTCCTGCCGCCCGACGTGTTGCAGCGCATCGCCGAGGCCGACAAGTCGCTGCCCGGTCTCACCCCCGCCGACTACCACTGTGACGGCGAGAAGCTCAACGAGGCTGCCAGCCGCGCCTGGCAGCGCCTGCAGGGTCGCTGGGCCGCCTTCGAGGCCAGCCGCGCTGAGTTGCCGGCCGACGAGACCGGCACCACCGACACGCGCGAGCGCTGGCTGCTGCCGCTCTTCCAGGAGCTGGGCTACGGCCGCCTGATCGGAGCCCGTGCCATCGAGCTCGACGGCAAGACCTACCCCGTCTCGCACCTCTGGCAGAGCACGCCGATCCACCTGGTCGGCTGCAACGTGAAGCTCGACGCTCGCGCGGCCGGTGTGGCCGGCGCCGCCCGCCAGAGCCCTCACAGCCTGGTGCAGGAGCTGCTCAACCGCTCCGACGATCATCTCTGGGCGTTCGTCAGCAACGGCCTGCAGCTGCGCATCCTGCGCGACAACGTGAGCCTCAGCCGTCAGGCCTACGTGGAGTTCGACCTCGAGGCCATGATGCGCGGCGAGCTCTACGCCGACTTCGTGCTGCTGTGGCTACTCTGTCACGAGTCACGGGTGGAGGCGGATAAGCCCGAGGAGTGCTGGCTGGAGCGCTGGATGCAGGAAGCCCAGCAGCAGGGTGTCCGGGCACTCGATGGTCTGCGCAGCGGCGTCCAGCGGGCGATCGAGGTGCTCGGCAGAGGCTTCCTTGCCCACGGCGCCAATCAAGAGCTGCTTGAGAAGCTGCGCGACGGCCGGTTGGAGAACCTGGCCTACTACCGACAGCTGCTGCGCCTCGTCTATCGTCTGCTGTTCCTGTCACGGCCGACGATCGCGACCTGCTTCTTCTGCCGCCGCTCGATGATGATGATGCAGAGGCGGAGCAGCGACGCCTCGCGCGCGAGCGCTTCGCGCGGTTCTACTCGACCGCAAAGCTACGCGAGCTGGCGGCTCGGCGTCGTGGAGGGCGGCACAGCGACCTCTACGAGGCCGTCGATCTTATCTGTCGCTGGCTCGGCAGCGATCAGGGCTGTCCTCAGCTGGCGCTGCCGGCACTGGGCAGCTTCCTGTTCAGTGGGGAAGCGCTGCCTGACCTCGACGGCAGTCGTATCGCCAACAGCGACCTGCTGGCGGCCGTCCGTGCGCTGGCCTTCACCGCCGACGGTGGCACCCTGCGCTCCATCGACTTCCGCAACCTCGGCGCCGAAGAGCTGGGGAGTGTCTACGAGTCCCTGCTCGAGATGCAGCCCGTGCTCAACCGCGAGGCAGCGACCTTCGACCTGAAGGTCGTCAGCGGCTCCGAGCGCAAGACGACCGGCAGCTACTACACCCCGACCAGCCTCATCCAAATGCTGCTCGACAGCGCCTTGCAGCCGGTCGTCGAGGACCGCCTCAAGGGCAAGCGCTCATCGGAGGAGCGAGCCGAGACCATCCTTGAGCTGAAGGTCTGTGACCCGGCCTGCGGTAGCGGCCACTTCCTGATTGCCGCCGCCCATCGCCTCGCCCGTCACCTGGCCGCCGCCCGCACCGGCGACCATGAGCCCTCACTGAGGGCCGTCCGCACCGCCCTGCGCGACGTGATCGGCCGCTGCATCTACGGCGTCGACATCAACCCCATGGCCGCCGAGCTGTGCAAGGTCAACCTCTGGCTGGAGGCGGTCGAGCCGGGCAAGCCGCTTTCCTTCCTCGATCACCACATCCAGGTCGGCAACAGCCTGCTGGGGGCCACGCCGGAGCTCATCGAGCAGGGCATCCCCGACGAGGCGTTCACGTCGATCGAGGGGGACGACAAGAAGGTCTGCAGTGAGCTGCGAAAGCGCAACAAGCGTGAGAGGGAGACCGGACAAGGCGCGCTGTTCGATGTGGAACACCCTAGTTGGACTCAAGGCGGGTCGCTTCTGGAGACAGCCCGCTCCATCGACACGGTTGACGACTCGTCGCTCGCCGGTGTTCGGCACAAACAGAGCCTATTCAAGTCAATGCTCGTCGCTGATGAGTACCGGTCTGCCAAGCTCGTCGCGGACACCTGGTGTGCGGTTTTCGTGGGCAGGAAGACAGTCGATAGTCCCGCCGTCATCACCGACGAACGCTTTCGGCATATCGGTCAGGACCCGGAACGTGTGCCGGCCGCAATCCGTACCGCTGTTGAAGAGTTGGCCGAGCACTACAGCTTCTTCCATTGGCAGCTGCAGTTCCCGGATGTCTTCAGACCCGACGACAAGGGAGCGCGCGTCACGGGGTCGGAGTCGAGCGGGGGTTTCGATGTCGTTCTGGGCAACCCGCCGTGGGACACGCTGAGCCCCGACCAGCGGGAGTTCTTCGGAAGGTGGGCGCCCGAAGTGCGGTCGCTGGCTCCGCCAGATCAGGAAGCGGTCATCACCGGGCTGCTTGAAGACGAGTCAATTGCCTTGGAGTGGCGGACGCATTGCCGTGACCTCTTTGGACTTGTCCACTTCCTGAAGAACAGCGGTGTCTACACCCTGTACGCACCGGGCAATCTCGGAAAGGGCGACTTCAACACGTACCGGATGTTTGTTGAGCTGGCCTTGCGCAGATGCGGAAGCGGTGGCATTGCCGCTCAGATTGTTCCTGGCGGTCTCTACGGTGGCGCGAATGCCAGCGCGATTCGTCGCTATCTCCTCGATGAATGCACCCTGTTGCGTGTATGCGGTCTGATCAACACTAGGCGAGCTTGGTTCGCGGAGGTCGACATCGACCGTTTCGCTGCCTTCGCGTGCAGGAGGGGTGGCAGCTCACAGTCCTTTCTGGTCCAGTTCGGACTTGAAAACGCTGCCGACTTGGCCTCCGAGCCTGTTCGGATCGAGGCAGATCTCATTCGGAAGCTGGCACCCGACACCTATGCGATTCCTGACGTCCGCGGCACGGCCGAGCTCGCTACGATTCAGAAGATGTACGCGTCATGTCCGCCCTTCGGAATCACGTCGCTTGGCCTGCCGGTCCGCCACTACTGTCGTGAACTCGACATGGGCAATGACCGGGACCTGTTCACGACCGATCCTCGCGGCCTGCCCGTCTACGAGGGTCGCATGATCGACCACTTCGACCATCGCGCCAAGACTTATGAGTCGGGACACGGCAACAGCGCGGTATGGATTGAGCGCGAGTTCGGCGATCCAGATAAGGCCGTCGTTCCGCAGTGGCGCGTGCTACCTGAGGATCTGCCGAGCAAGCTCGGCGATCGGTGCTTTCGCTACCGTATCGGCTTCGGCGACGTAGCGAACCCAAGGAATGTCCGCAGCTTCGTGGCGACCCTGATTCCGCCCCGAACAGTGTGTGGCGACAAGGTACCCACACTTGACTTCGGTTTCGAAGAAGAGTGGTTGTACTTGCCTTGGCTCGCTGTGGCCAATTCCTTCACCATGGACTGGCTTGCGAGATGTCGGCTCACTTCGCCGAAGATGGCCTTTTCACTACTCGATGGCTTGCCATTCCCGCGGTTCGCCCTGGAAGACGAGTTCGTGCAACTCGCGGCGCCCCTAGTCCTGCGTCTGCTCTGCACGGCGCCCGAGATGACCGACTACTGGAACCGGATGGCCGAGTACGGTATTTGTAGTGCGGTGGACGCTGGCACAGTGCCATCGCCCGCGTTGACCGAGCCGTCGGAGCGGGCTGCCGCCCGAGCCAAGTTGGATGGACTGGTTGCCGCACGCATCTACGGCCTGACGTGCGAAGAACTGTCCGGCCTCCTCGACACCTTCTCTGTGCTGGAGCGCCGCGAGCGGAAGGGAATCGGCGAGTTCGGGACCAAGGAGCTTGTGCTAAAGGCGTTCGCGGAGCTGATGCCGTGAAGACATGCTTGCTTCTCTCCGCAGCGGAGGCAGGCTCGAACGCTGGAACTAGGGAATAGGCTGATCAAGGGGCATGTGAATGGCTGTCGATGGCCGGCCCGGGGCCGAACCTGCAGACCAAGACGAACCAGCCGAGAGGAAGAGCGTGCGGCGAGTGACGCTTCCGGCCCAGTACTCGGCCGATGTCGAGGTTGACGGGAACCGGTGCCGCCAACTGCTATCGGTGGAGCAAGCGGCAGAACTCGATCTGTCCGGTAGAGTGGCGACCGCCGCCACTGCGGAGCGCAGCTTCAGAGTACTGAGAAGCAAGACGTCGCTCCGGCAGGGGGAGCAAGCGCTGGTGGTGTCATCTGGCGTCGACCTGCGGTCTGTTGACAGCCTTTGCGAGCTCAAGGGTGTCAAGTGGGTGGGCAGTCTGGCAGCCGGCAGCCCGGACGACGTTCGCGAGTCTCTCAAAGATGCATTCCGTTTCGTTGCAGAGGATCCCGACAACGAGGTTTCCGGTCTTCGAGATCCTCAGGCTGGCGCCGTGCACGCGGTTCTCGGCTACTGGACGACGAGGGTGACCGACCCCGTCACGGTCGTGATGCCCACTGGAACCGGCAAGACCGAGACGATGCTCGCCCTGTTCTGCTCAAGCAGGTTGTTCAAGCTCTTGGTACTCGTGCCGTCGGATGTCCTGCGAGATCAGGTAGCTGCCAAGTTCGAGTCATACGGAGTGCTGCAGCAGTTCGGTGTTGTCTCGAGGGAGACACTCAGGCCGGTGGTCGGCAGGATGAAGCATGGCTTCAAGTCCGCTTCCGGAGCCGAGTCCTTCGCGAGCGCATGCAATGTCCTGGTGGCGACACCGTCGGCGCTAGATGCCAGTGTGAGCGAAGCAAGAACGGCTCTTCTCGCGCAATTCACTCACCTGTTCATCGACGAGGCACACCACGTGCCGGCCGCGACGTGGCAGGCAGTACGTCTGGAGTTCGAGGGTCGTTCGATCGTGCAGTTCACAGCAACGCCCTACCGAGAAGATGGACGCCACCTTGGCGGTCGGATTCTGTACGCGTTCCCCCTTAGGGAGGCGCAGCGACAGAACTACTACTCAAGAATCAACTACGTGTCTGTCTTCAATCTAGAGAACCGTGAGGCCGCTGTTGCCGCCAGAGCGATTCAGCAGCTTCGCGAGGACATCGCGAACGGATACGACCACCTGCTCATGGCTCGCGTGAAGTGGATTACGAGAGCCGAGGATGTTCGTAGGATCTATGCCAGTGTTGCGCCTGAGTTCAATCCAGTCGTGATTCACAGCAGACTGCCGATGAAGGCTCGCCAAGCGGCTCTCGCGGCAGTGGCAAGCAGGGACAGCCGCATCATCGTCTGCGTCGACATGTTCGGTGAAGGCTTCGACCTACCTAACTTGAAGATCGCCGCGGTTCACGACGCGCACAGGAGTATCGGCGTTACTCTCCAGTTCGTTGGCCGATTCGCACGAGTGAAAGAAGAGATCGGAGACGCGACTGTGGTGGTATCGCGTCCCGATGTCGCCTACGACGGTACTCTGCGCCAGCTGTACGCCGAGGACGCAGACTGGAACTTGATCATCAGTGACATCTCTGAGAAGACTGTCGGCGTTCAGGAGGAGCTCGGGGAGTTCGAGAGGGCCTTCACCAAGGTCCCAGACGAGATCTCCATCCGCAGTCTCCTTCCGAAGATGAGCACTGTCGTCTATCGCTCAGATTCGTCACTTTGGGATCACGAACGAATCGTCAGCGTCTTCCCTGAGGAGCATCTCCTAACGTGGCCCATTGCGCTCAACCCGCGAGACAATGTCGCATGGTTTGTGACCGAAGAGCGAATGGAGGTGCGGTGGGGAGAGCTGAAGACCGTCCAGGAACTCACCTACCACCTGTACGTTCTCTACTGGGATAGGGCGAGACGTCTCCTCTACATCAATAGCTCGAACAACGACAGCCTTCACGAGGATCTGGCCAAGGCCGTGTGTGGGCAAGGGGTGGTTCGAGTCAGGGGGGAGAACGCATTTCGGGTAATGGCGGGAGTCAACAGACTGGTGCCGACCAATGTAGGAGTATTGGACGTACGGAACCGAGCCCGCCGGTTCTCGATGCACGTCGGTGCCGATGTGACAGCGGGCTTCCCGCTTGCCGAGGCCCAGACCAAGACCAAGACCAACATCTTCGCCTTCGGCTACGAGGGAGGCGAGCGAGTCAGCATCGGGGCTTCGCAGAAGGGTCGAGTGTGGAGCTACCGTGTTGCGGGTTCCCTGAAGGAATGGGTGGACTGGTGTGACGCAGTTGGTGCAAAGCTCCTGGATGAGACGATCAGCGTGGACGAAATCATGGCGGGCTTCATCCGGCCACAGGCCATCGAATCGCGTCCCGAGCTGGTGCCGCTGGCGCTGGAGTGGCCGCCGGAGCTCTTCTTCAACACCAGTGAAGAGGTCAAGGTTGAGGTCAATGGGGTCAGTTGGCCGCTTGTCGATGTCGACTTGCGACCATCCCGATACGAGCCGACCGGACCGATCAGATTCGCCGCCGCATCAGGAGAGTGGAGCTGTGAGTACGAGTTGGAGCTCGCCGAGGGTGCGATGTCCTTCCGCCCCGTGCAGGCAGAGGCGATAGTCATCTCACGACGCGGCCGGAGGTCTCTCAGTGAGTTGCTTGCGGAGTCGGGCCTGCTGATCCATTTCGAGCAGGACACGACTGTGCTGCCCTCGTGCATACTGCTCAAGCTTGACCGTGAACTCCCGCCGTTCCCGCTGGATCGCCTAGTTGCCCTCGATTGGTCTGGTGTCGACCTTCGCAAGGAGTCGCAGGGGCCAACGCGAGACCAGACGTCAATTCAGGCTCGCGTCATCAAGTACGTCATGGAGTCCGAAGACTGGGATCTCGTGATTGATGACGACGGCAGCTACGAAGTCGCCGACATCGTGGCCATCCGCGAGGAAGACGACGAACTCATTGTTCGACTCGTACACTGCAAGTTCTCGCAGGACGATGAACCTGGTGCCAGAGTCGGCGACCTATACGAGCTTTGCGGTCAGGCTCAGAAGTCGATGTTCTGGGCTGGGCGCCCCGTGCCGATGTTCCGGCACCTGATTCGTCGGGAGCAGAATCGCCGGAGACGGGGTGCTTCAGGCATCGTTCGCGGCTCCGACAAGACACTCTACGCACTGCAGGACAAGGCTGCGTCCGGTATGCGGGCGCGATTCGCTGTCTCTGTTGCGCAACCGGGTCTCGCCGCCTCCAAGGTGTCCGACGGTATCCTCCAGCTGCTGGCATCTACCGAGGTGTACCTGAACGAGACCGCTCTCGCCGGGTTCACCGTGCTCTGCAGCGACTAGCAGTCGTATGTCGTGAAGAGGACGCTGCGGATGCTTCAGGCTTCCGCTGTCCTATCTCCGACCGGAATGACGTCCGCATGCTGGAGCGCGTGGGTGAGATCATTGAGGAAGCGTCGACCGCAGTAGTCCAGCTCACCCTCAGCCGAGCAGCCGGTCGCACGAACCGAAAAAGCCAGCGAGCGCACACGCACGCCCGGCCCGCCGGTGTGCAGGCCGGGTGGTCGCACTCGGATGTCCATCGGCGGACGCAGGTCTTCAGGGTAGACGAGGAAGGCGTCGGTGCAGTCCTGCGTGAGGGCGTAGCTGGTCACCTGGTAGACATCGGCGTGCTTGGCCTCGTCATCGATCTTGTACTTCGTGTCCAGCACGCACAGGACCCGGTGGGATCCCTTCGGCCGCAGAGTCAGGTCGATTCGGGAATGCATGTCCGGCGTGCCCTCGAAGTCGACCCTCACCTGCGAGCCCACCTCGAAGTCGTCGCCCACGTGACGCGTGAGCCACGCCGCCACGAACTCCTCGTAGAGCTTCGCCGTGTCGATCAGGAATGGCACCATCGAGCGCCCGCCCGACTCCAGCTGCGGGCCGGCTCCTTCGAGGAAGAAGCGACACAGCGCGTGCAGGCGCTCGTAGTCGTCGTTGAGGCGGTTGTAGCGTCGGTCCGAGCAGTCGGAGCCCACGAACGGCATCGGCGCCGCGAAGCTGTCCATGGCGTGGAAGGCCTGACGCACTAACCGATGCGAAGCCTCACCGGCGCGTCCGCTGCGCGCGATCAAATGCAGCGTCCACGTGAGGATCCTGTTGTCGTCGATGTTCGGCGTGTGCTGCTGGTAGCTGCAGTGCGGCAGCGGGTCCCAGGCCGGACTTCCGCAGATGATAGGCAC
>DIWP01000043.1 GCA_002423545.1 Thermoleophilia bacterium UBA6103 | reverse complement strand
CGCCGTCACCGGCGATGATCATCCCCTTCAGGGTCTCGAAGTCTGCCATAGGTACTCCGTTCCTCTCCTTTGACGCGAACGTTGCCGTAGCGTACTAGAACCGCTCAGGCGACGCCCATCTTCTTCTCGTGCTCCTTGACGAGATGGGCGATCTCGTCCGCGACATCGTCGGGCAGCGGCTCGGGCTTGTAGTTCTCGAGCAGCTCCTTGACCTTCTCATTGGCCCGCGTGTAGAGGTCGGTGGCACCGTCCATCTCCCACTCCTCGCGGACGCGGCGCTCATGCAGATCGACGAACGACTGCTCGGTACGCATCAGCTTGAGCGTCAGGTCGCGGGAGAGGAAGTCCTCGTCGGAGCCCACGGCGTGGATCTCGTCGACCATGAGGCTCTCGTCGTTGACCGGGATGCCCCGGAGGACGTACTTGTTCATGCGTGCCCACTCGTTGTCCATGAGCAGGACCGCCATGTCGAAGGAAACGCCCGACTCGATCATTCCGGCGCCGTAGATCTGGTTGGCTCCTCCCAACGCAGTCATAAGGCCGGTGAGGGTCTTCTCGTGACCGGTCTGAGCGTCTCCGAGATGCGAATCCGCCTAAGCCCCGGCGACGTACGTCGGCAGCTCGTAGAAGCGGCCGAGGGCAGGCACGGCGGCGTTGATCAACGCGCACTCGGGGGTGCCCACGGTCGCCGCAGCGCGACGCAGGTCGAAGGCTGTGGTGGAGCTGCCGTAGATGCAGGGGCAGCCCTTCTCCGCCAGCTGAGCCAGCACGATACCGCCGAGCACCTCGGCGTTGTGCGTGACCAGCGTGCCGGCCAGCGTCACCGGCGACGAGCCGCCGGCCATGGCCATGGAGAGCACGTTGGCCGGGATGCCGGCACGTGCGGCAGAGATGATGCAGCCGGTGAACTCACCCATGAGCTTGAGCGGGCTGACGGGACAGCTCAGGAACTCAAGGATGGGCCGCTCACGCAGCTTGTCGTGACCGCCCATGACGATGGCGGCCGCGTCGATCATGAGGTCGGACCCATGGTGACCCAGAGGCAGACCGCAGATCGGCTTGGTGGTGTTCGCCAGCGACTCCTGGATGAGATGCGCCTCGGCGGCATCCGGCGGCACATCGGTGGCCGTCACGGCGATGGTGTACACGTCGATCTGGTCGGTCCAGTCGACGATCTTGGCGATGTCGGCGACGTCCTGCTTGATGGACGGGCGCAGCTCGCCACTATAGGGATCGATGGTCTTGACGCCCTCGGCGAAGTTCGTGTAGGTGACTCGCCAGCCTTCCAGGACCACGTCGTTCTTGGGATCGCGCCCACAGAGCACGACCTTGCGCGGCGCCGAGCGTACGCACTCCTCGAGAACGGTCTCGGGGATGCGCACCTTGTGCGCGGCACGATCGACCCAGCACCCGCCATCCGAGAAGATGTCGAGCGCCTCGTCGTCTTCCACCCACAGACCGGTCTTCTCGAGCACCTCTACGGTCGCGTAGTGGATGTCGAGCATCTCGTCCTGGGTGAACATCTCGACGCCGAGACCTGCTTTCCGCAGGCCTCCGGCAACTTGTCTACGGATCACACTCCCTCCTTCTTGTCCCGATTCCCGGAGCATCGATCCGCATCAGAGGAGCGTCGACTCCTGTTCGTCCTGCTTCCCCCCGACGCGAAGCGGCCTTGACAACGCAGTATCGTCTCGCGCAGGCGAGAGTGTCAACGTTGCCCAAAAGCTCGGCTAATAGCCGGTTGTATGGGGCGCTAACTTTAGTGAAGTTTGTGGCACTCTGCGCGGCGCTTGACGGCGCCCGGGACCGAGTCGTGCCGTCCGAGCGCTCACCGCCCCGTTCGTTACCTGTCTCCCTCAGCGGCGTGAGCTCCAGAGGTCGATACCGACCCCACGGTCGGTGGCGGGGTCGCCGAGGCCACCGCAAAGACGAGGGGGCCGGCCGGGCGTCTCGCCCGGCCGGCCCCTGCGGCGGCCTCGATCCGGTCGTGAGACCGGTCAGACGGTCACGTCGCGGATCAGATCCTCGTAGGCACCGACGTACCGGTCGATGTCCTCGTCGGTGTGCTGGATGCTCAGCGTCCACTCCTCTTCGCGACCGGGCGCGATGATGACGCCGCGGTTGATGTTGTAGAGCCACGCCAAAGCGACCAGCTCGTGGTCCTGGTACTTGATGAAGGACTCGTAGTCGGTGATCTTGCCGCTGGCGAAGTTCACGCAGCCCTTGGAGCGGATGCCCACGGTGTAGGCCGGGAAGTTGTACTTCTCGGCGACCGCGTCGCACTCCTTGATGAGGCGGCCGTTGAGATAGTCGAGATGCTTGTAGGCATCTGGCGTCATGACCTCTTCCATGCTGGCGCGGGCGGCCGCCATGGAGAGCGGGTTGCCGGCGTACGTGCCGACCTGGAAGACGGTGCCGTCGTTGACGACCTCCATGACCTCGTCGGAGCCGCCGATGGCACCCGACGGCAGACCGCCGGCCAGAGCCTTGGCCAGCGTGACCATGTCCGGCACCACGCCCCAGCGCTCGACGGCGCCGCCGGCGGCGGTGCAGATGCCGGTCTTGACCTCGTCGAAGATGAGCACGATGCCGTGCTTCTTCGTGATCTCGCGCACGGCCTCGAGGTACCCCGGCTCGGGGAGCACCACGCCGAGGTTCATCATGGCCGGCTCCATGATGACGCAGGCCGGCAGACGGCCCTCCGCGGCGAGCTTCTCGATGCGTGCCTCCATCATCGGCGCATCGTTGAACGGCACCGGGATGATCATGTCGACGACGGCCTGCGGGATGCCGCCGCCGTACGGCAGCGAGGCGTAGTTGTCGCGCGGTCCGATGGCGCCGTAGTCGACGGCGCCGATGGAGACCATGGCGTAGTCATGATGGCCGTGATAGGAGCCGAAGATCTTCATGACGGTGTCGCGGCCGGTGAAGGCGCGCGCCACGCGCATGGCGTCCATGGTGGCCTCGGAGCCGGAGTTCACGAAGCGCCACTTGGCGAGCTTGAAGTTCTTCGCGAGGTGCTCGGCCATGATGATCGAGTCCTCGGTGGGCAGCGCGAACTGGGTACCGAGCTCACAGCGCTTCTTGACGGCCTCGATGATGGCCGGATGGGCGTGGCCCTGCACCATGCAGCCGAAGCCGTTGTGGAAGTCGCTGATCTCCTGGCCGTCGACGCTGTAGATCTTGGAGCCCTTGCCGTGTGAGAAGTACATCGGGTACGGGTCGCGCGCCTGGTAGGTGGAGGCGACCCCCATCGGCATGCTCTTGACGGCGCGCTTGTAGAGCTCATACGACTTGGGCGTCGCGTCTTCGAGACGCTTCTCTTCCTTCTCGACGAGCTCGGCGATGCGCTTGTGATCGACCTGCACGTAGTCTGCCATCTGACTGTGCTCCTTTACGGTGCTGCCGTGAGACCTCGCCGGTCAGAAGGCCGGAGAGATGGACGCGTCCCCTCAGAGAACTCGCCGAGTGGGTCCGCCGGAGGAGCGGGGTGCGGTGGCATCGGTCTTGCCCACCGGCCCGCCCGAGCGTTTCGTAAGGCCTATCACCCCCGCCGCAGGACGACCTTGAAGCGAACTGCCGACCGGCGCGCGTCGTGAAGCGGCGCGGGTCCGCGTACGCCCACTCTACCGCAGACATGTCCGTTAGAGACAGGCCTGGCGGCCGGTCGTGTCGGATCCGGCAAGAAACGCGACCTGAGCTGCCGAATCGGCATTGCCTGAGACACTACTTGACCGCATGGTCAGTGTACGGGGAGGCGACGGAGATGTCCAGAGAGCAGCACCGTCGACGCGTCACGGCTTGTCGTATGCCCGTGTCAGAGCAGGTGCGTCTCGATGACCTGCCCGCTGGTGAAGTCGGGGATCTGCAGGTAGTGACGCACGACCTCCTCGAAAGCAGCGAGCGGCGCCAGACCGATGAGCTCACAGGCGACGATCGGGACGCCGTGGCGCGCCGCTTCCGAGCGGATCGTCTCGACGACGCGATGGATCGGCGTGCGCGTGAAGTCGGTGAGGTTCATCGAGACCTGCACCTGGCCCTTGTCGGGCAGCGCCACGCCCATGCCCTTGACGCACTCGTAGCCGCCGGTCCTGGACCGCACGGCGTCGGCGATGCGCTGCGCCATGACCAGGTCGTCGCCGGCGAGGTTCACGTTGAACGCGATGAGCGGCGGACGGGCGCCGACGGCGATGGCGCCCGTGCGCGGGTTCAGCTGAGCCGGACCGGCATCGGGCCGCTCGCCGCCGGCGAAGCGCTCGGCGAGGCCCTCGTACTGGCCACGGCGCACCTCGGCCAGATCACGCCGTTCCGGGCTCAGAGCGGCCGCCTCATAGAAGAAGACCGGCACGCCGAGCTCGCCGATGCGCCGCCCCAGATCGTGGGCGTACCGCGCCGCGGCGTCCATGCTCAACTCGCGGACGGGGACCAGCGGCAGCACGTCGACGGCCCCGAAGCGCGGATGGGCGCCGCTGTGCCTGCTCATGTCGATCGCCTCGTAGGCTGCCCGGCAGAGGGCCAGGGCGCCGTCGAGGACGGCCTCGGGCGCCCCCAGGAAGGTGATGACGCTGCGGTTGTGATCGGTGTCGGACATATGGTCGAGCACGGTGACGCCGTCGACCGCCGCCACGGCGGCGACCACGCGGTCCACCACGGCCGGATCGCGTCCCTCGCTGATGTTGGGGATGCACTCGAGGACTGGGCTGCTCATGCGGTCTCTCCCTCCGCCACGGCGCGGCGCGCCGGCTTCATGCCCTCCCGGCCTCGTAGACCACGAGGCCATCCTTGATGACCGTCTCGACGTGGTCGACGCCGAAGTCGTAGGGGATGCGTTCGGCTCTGTAGGTGTCGAGGACGACGATGTCTGCCCGGCACCCCTCCTCGAGGCTGCCGACCTCGCCGGCCAGGCCGAGGGCGCCGGCGGCCTCGCAGGTCCAGGCGCGCAGCACCTCGGCCAGGCTCATCTTCAGGTAGCTCGACGCCAGCGTGACGACGATGAACGGGCTCATGCAGTGACAGCTGCCGGGGTTGAAGTCGGTGGACAGCGCCACCCGGACGCCGCCCTCCAGGAGGCGGCGGGCAGGCGCGAAGTGGTGCAGGCCCAGGAAGGCCACGGCGCCGGGCAGCAGGACGGCGGTGACGCCGGCCGCGGCCATCGCCGCCACGCCGGCGTCGCCGATGTGGTCGAGGTGGTCGGCCGACACGGCGCCTAGCTCGGCGGCCAGCTCGCCGCCGCCGCCGTCGGCGAACTGGTCGGCGTGCAGCTTGGGCCGCAGGCCGTGTTCCAGCCCGGCTGCGAGGACCCGGCGGCTCTGCTCGAGCGTGAAGGCGCCCTGCTCGCAGAAGACGTCGCAGAAACGGGCCAGACCTCGCTCGGCGACCGCCGGCAGCATCTCCTCCACGACCAGATCGACGTAGGCGTCGGGGCAGTCGCGGTACTCGGGCCCCACGACATGCGCGCCGAGGAACGTGGGGACGACGTCGACCGGCTGCTCGGCGTCGAGCATCCGGTAGACCTCGAGCAGGCGCAGCTCGTGCTCGGTCGAGAGCCCGTAGCCGCTCTTGGCCTCGACCGTCGTGAGACCCAGGCGCAGCATGGCGCGCAGGTTCGTACGGCCGCGATGGAGCAGCTCTTCGGTACTCGCCGCACGCGTGGCCCGCACGGTGCTCATGATGCCGCCGCCGGCGGCCGCGATCTCGGCATACGAGGCGCCGGCGGCGCGCATCTGGAACTCGTGCTCGCGCGAGCCGCCGAAGACCAGGTGCGTGTGGCATTCCACGAGCCCCGGCATGACGACCCGGCCGGTCGCGTCGATGGTCCGCCGGCCGGCAGCGTCCGCTGAGGCGTCAGCCGCCACGGCCGGCAGGTCGGCGGTACGACCCACCCAGACGATGCGTCCGTCGCGGGCGAGCAGCGCTCCGTCCTCGATGATGCCGAGCCCCTCGCCCCCGGCCGGGCAGACGAGCAGCTCGGCGGCGTGTCTGATGATCAAGTCGGCGGTCTGCCCGCGGGTCATCGCGTCATCCTCCTCGTGTCCGGGCCATGATACCGAGACGCCGCGGAGTCGGGGACAGCGTGCGGTCCACCGTGCCCGCCAACGGGATGTGACGATCCCCCATCTCAGATGAGATTGCCGGGTGGACGGTCCTGCGGCGCCGTGTCGGCGAGCCAGTCCTGGTAGGCGGCGCGACACGACCTGCCGGTCGGCGTGGCGCAGGCGCCCCCCTCGGCGGTGCACAGCAGCGCGGGCGGCAGCGCGCGGCCCACCGCGTCGGCGACGTCGATAGCCTCGTCGAACGGCAGCACGGCCGCGTGCCCGGCCATGGCCACGTCGGCGAAGACGTGCGCCATGCACGTCGCGGCCAGCAGCCGGCTGCGGCACGGCTGGCAGCCGCCGCCCGGGATGGGGTCGCACGGCATGCCGGTGAACGCCTGCAGCGCCAGCGACGCCGCATCCTCCACCTGCTGCGGCGTGGCACCGGCCATCGCCGCGATGCCGGCGGCGGCCATGGCGCCGCAGACTCCCCCTTCACCGGTGCAGCCCAGGACCTCACCGGTCGGCTCCGTCCGCATGAAAGCCAGGAGTCCCACGCCGCCGGCCACGAACAGGCCGTGCAGCAGATCGTCGTCGTCCAGTCCACGGTGGTCACGGACGGCGCCCAGCGCGGCGTGGATGTACCCGCCGCCGCTCCCCATGGGGCCGGTGACCGTCTCGACGCCGGGGATGCCGGCGCCGGCGCCGTAGGCCCAGCGCACGGTGTCTGCGGTGAGCGGGTCGGTGAGTCGCGAGGGCGACGCTTGATGGCGCGCCCACGGCGCCGTGAAGTCGGGCTTGAAGGGACTGACCGGCACCTCGATACCCTCGTCGTAGGCGGCGTGCGTCTGCCGGCCCATCGCCGCGGCGACGGACCTCATGCGCTCGGTGACGGCCTCGCGGGACCAGCCCGACGAGTCCATCTCATACTGGAGCGCCACCTCCCAGAGCGGCAGCGCGCGCTCCTCGGCGAGCCGCCGCCAGGAGGTCATGGTCCCGAAGAGCCGCGGCGCGCGGTCCGGCCGGCGGACAACCGGCAGGATCGGCCGCAGCAGCGCCTGCTCAACGCCCGCCGCGCGGATGGCCGCGAGCTGCGCCGAAGTCGCGACCGGTTCCTCCGCCAGATGCAGCGCGACCAGACGGCCGCGACCTTCCACGCGCACGTCATGGATCTCGACCAGTCCGGAGACCGCGGCACGCAGACGGTCGCTGTCCGGCCGGGTCAGCCGCTCGCGGCGATCGAAGAGCAGCAACAAGAAGCCGTCGCCGATGAAGCGCAGAGGAAAGCCGTCGATGAGCGTCGTCTCGACCATGCCGCCGCCGGTGGAGGCGCCCAGCAGGCTGCGTACCCTGCCGCCGACGCCGGTGAGGACGAACTCGACGGCGTTGGGATGGTCGCTCTCCGCCAGGGTCGTGAACTCGAGCTCGACCTCGACACCTTGCTCCCGCGCCAGCTCGAACGCCCGGAAGAGCCGCTCGTCGTCGGGCTCCATGCCGAGCGCCCCCGCCACCATCGCCCGATCCTCGGCCATGACGCCGAAGGTGCCGGAGAACGAGCCCTGCTCATCGAGCAGCACGTGGACACGGCCGACGGGCTCGCCGAGCAGGTCGGCCGCCAGATGACCGAGGCGGCACGGCCCGGCGGTATGCGAGCTGGAACCCGGCTGCATGACCGGCCCGAAGACGTCGTTGAAGAGGTCCGGATACTCGCTGGCGCCCATCGTCACCCCTGCGTGCTCGACGCGATCTGGCGGATCGACCGCTTCACCGGGACATGCTACCGGAGCACCTCGGCGCAGCGACCGGCGCCTCAGCTCCCGGCGCTGCCGAAGTGGTGGCCGCCGATCTCGACCCACGTCCCCAGGCCGCGTTCTCTGGCCACCGTGTAGACATGCTGCGCCATCGCCAGGTCCTCGATGGCGATGCCCAGCGACTTGAACAGCGTGATCTCGTCGGGGGAGGTGCGCGCCGGGGCTTTGCCGGTGAGCACCTCGCCGATCTCGCCGACGATGTGGCCGTCGTCGATGAGCCCCTCGCCCTTCGGGATGAGGAACTCACCCGACTCCGCGCGCAGCGACTCACGGCGGTCGGCGTAGAGCCGGGCGCCGACCACCAGATCGCTGTCCAGTTCGCGGGTCGTCGGCGTGTAGGCGCCGACGGCGGTGACGTGTGCCCCCGGCGACACCCACTCGCCGAACAGCACCGGCTCCTGCGCGGTGGTGACGGTACAGATCAGGTCGACCCCGGCGACGGCCTCCCGGGCACCGGCGCACACCTCGACTGTCATGCCCAGACGTGCCGACTCGCGCTCGGCGAACTCGTGTGCACCGCTCTCGGGGACGCTGAAGACACGCACCCGCCGTACGTGCCGCACGGCGCACATGACCTGCAGGTGCGTCGTCGCCTGCGTGCCGGCGCCGATGAGTGCCAGATCGCCGGCATCGGGGCGTGCCAGCAGGTCCGCGGCCACGCCGCTGACCGCCGCCGTACGCAGCGCCGTGACCGACGTGGCATCGACGATGGCCCGCAACAGGCCGCGCTCGGTGTCGAAGAAGAGCACCACGCCCTGATGCGTGTCGTAGTCGCTGCCGAAGTTGGCCGGGAAGGCGGCGACCACCTTGACGCCCACCGCCTCCAGGCCGCCCATGTACGACGGCATGAGGCCTATCACCGTGCCCGGCTCGCCCGGCAGTTCGAGCATGCTGCGCAGCGGCATCACCACATCGCCCTCGTCGAGGAGCGTCAGAGCGCGGCGCATCACCGCCACGGCGTCGGCCATCGGCACGATCTCGGTGACCAGCTTCTGGTCGGCGATCAGCGTCTTCACAGCAGTCTCCCTACCTCGTCGGGCGGGTCGCCGCGAGGGTCGGCGGTGACGCCGAGCGACTCGTCACTTCACTCGAGCGGACCCACGGCCGCCTCGACGGCCGCCAGGATCTCGTTGGAGGCCACCAGGGCCTTCATGCGGTTGTGATCGGGGAACAGCGGCCGGTCCTCGCCCAGATGCTGCACGTGACGGCGGATGACCTCGTGAGCCACCCGTACGCCGGCGCCCGGCGTGAACTCGCGGAAGTCCAGAGCCTGGGCGGCGCCCATGTACTCGATGCCCAGCACGCCGTAGGC
>DIWP01000048.1:74302-143975 GCA_002423545.1 Thermoleophilia bacterium UBA6103 | reverse complement strand
GCGTAGCCGTTGCCGTTGAAGCTGAGGGCCACGCCGCCGGCCTCGCGCACGGCGGCGAGCGCTGGGGCGTCAGTGATCGAGTCGCCGACGTACATCACCGCGGAGAGGGTCACGCCTTCGGCGGCGGCGATCTCCTCGAGGGCGGCGAGCTTCATGCCGCCGCCGACGGGCCGCACGGCGGCCACCATCTCGCCGCTGACGCGCCCCGCCATGCTTCCCCAGAAGAGCTCGTCGAGCTCGGCGACGGTCCGCCGGTCGCCCTTGGCGAGGTCGGCCGCCGAACGCGCCCCGTCGGGCAGCTCGAGGACGGGGCGCGCCAGCACCCGCGGCACCAGCCCGCGCAGCCAGGCGGCCTCCTCCTCGTCCATGGTCCAGGCGTCGAGGCTCAGCTCGGTGCAGCGGCAGCGCTCGAGCGGCAGGTCGAGCCGATCGGCGAGAGCGCGGATGTACGGGGTGTAGGAGGTCGAGATGACGAAGACGGGGAGCAGCCCGCGCACGCGGCGCAGGGCCTTCTCGACCCCCGGGACCAGCAGGACGCCCTCGGCGCTGAAGAGCTCGACGTCCTCGTCGCTCACGGCGAACGCCTTGAGGAAGGGCGGCAGCAGGCGCAGCGTGTCGCCGGCGTTGTAGCCGGGCCGATGCAGCACGTCGGCGAGCAGGTCGTCGTAGCGTGAGAGGCGGGCGAACAGCTCGGCGCCGTGGGGCAGGAAGGCGGTCGCGATCTCCTGCGCGTTGTCGTTGCGGGTGAGCGGGCCCTCGCAGTCGGTGACGTAGATGCGACGGGGCGCGCGGTCGGCGGCTGCGCGGTCGTCGGCTGCGCGGTCGTAGGGCTCGCGGGCGTCGGCTGCAGGGTGTGCGGGGTCGCCGGATGCCGGGATGCGCGGTGACTCGGCGGCGGTCACGCGCCGATCTCTCTCGACCGCGTTGGTCACGCGCCGACTTTCCCGTCGAGCACGGTATTCACGCGCCGACCTTCCCGTCGAGCACGGTGGTCACGCGCCGAACTCCCCGTCGAGCACGGTGATCACGCGCCGACCTTCCCGTCGAGCACGGTGGTCACGTGCCGACCTCCCGTTCGACCTCGGCGGTCAGGTCCATGGGGAGCGGGGTGGAGCTCAGCACATGCCCGTGGGCGGCCCGCAGGCGGCCGAGGACGAACTGCGCCACGGTGCGGTAGAGCAGCGGTATCTCGCGAGCTTCGCCGGTGCTGCGGATGAGGGCGAACAACGGCTCCGCCTCGCCCTCCTCTTGCATGATCGTGTCCAGTCCTCTGGCAGTCACCTTGCTGCCGAACGCCTCCCAGAGGGGATCGAAGGCCCCGCCCCGTATCGGGAAGCGGTCGAACGAGACCACCGGTCCGCGGTCCAGATCGGGCGTGACCAGATGGATCATGGCGCCGGTCTCTTTGGCGCCGCGGCGCAGCAGCTCCCAGATGACCTCCTGCCAGCTCCCGGTGGGGCCGCCGGGCAGCGCCGGATGCAGATTGAGCATGGCATGACGGGCGCACATCGCCGGGCTGACGATGAGCATGTAGCCGGCCAGGACGAGGACGTCGAGCTGATGGGGCTCGAGCAGACGCAGTGCCTCTTCATGGAACGCGGCCCGCCAGGCGTTCCGATCGACGTCGGTGGTCTGTGGCGCGCCGGCCCGGAAGGCCTCCCAGGACGCCGCCGACGAGAGTGTCGCGACCGGTAGATCGAGGTGAGCCGCGAGAGAGAGGAAGGCGTCGCTCTCGGCCGACTCCCCGCGTTCCCGGTCGCAGAAGACGAGGGCGATGTGGAGCGGCAGCTGATCGCGCGCGGCCCGCTCCATGACCTCTCTCAGGAGGGTGCGAGCCGCGGGGTCGCGGCCGCTGGACAGCCAGCCGATGCGCGGCGGCGGTCCGGCCGGCGCGTGTGTGCCGGGCGCATGCTCACCGGACGCCGGTGCAGGCGTCGACCCGGTCGTCTGCTTGGGCTCCTTGCTCACAGCGAGCGCTCCAGTTCCACCTGCTCATGCCAGGCGGCGGCGTCGGGGTAGGCGCTGCGGCCGAGGCCGCCGATGCCGCGTGAGGCCGTCCACGCGGCCAGTCGTCCGACCGACTCGAGCGGCAGGTCTTCCAGCAGGGCGCCGATGAACCCGGCGGCGAACAGGTCGCCGGCGCCGGTGACGTCGACCACCGCGGCCGGCGACGGCGGCACGTAGATCTCGCCGTGCCGGGAGACCAGCCGGGCGCCGCGCTCGCCCATCTTGCAGACCACCGTCCCGACGCCGAGGTTCACCAGGAACTCGATGGCCCGCTCGAGCTGGACGCCGCAGAGCAGCTCCAGCTCTTGTTCGGTGGCGAACAGGTACGCGGTCTGCTGCAGCAGCGGCATGAACCGCTTGACGCCCTTGCCGGCGTAGAGCTCGCCGGGATCGAACGCGACCTCCGTGGTCGCCGGCAGCCGTTCGAGCAGGGCCAACTGGCCCTCCAGCGGCGCGTCGCCGACGAACGAGGTGAGGTAGGCGAAGCGTGCCCGCGGGAGCTTGCGTGGCAGGTCGGCCGGGCCGAAGTCGTCGTTGGTGCCCGGCCAGACCAGGTTGCGGCGCTCGCCGCCCTCGTCGAGCAGCACGTAGACACGGCCGCTGTGACCGGCGCGCGTGACGTGCTGGGTCGCCTGCAGGCCCAGCTCGTCGCGCAGCAGCTCGCCTTCGGCGTCGTCGCCGACACGGCCGATCATGACGGCGCTATGCCCGAGGCGACAGAGGCCGTAGACGACGTTGGCGGCCTGACCGCCGCCGGAGCGGAACGGCTGCAGCTCGGTCAGAGCTTCATCGATCTCGGCCCGCTGGGCGTCGTCGAGGCTTGTCTCGGCGCCGCGCGGCGGGAGCCTGTCCCAGAGCGCGAAGCCGGCCGGGAGACGATAGATGAGGTCGAGGTTGAGCGCCCCGCAGCCGATGAGGTCGACGCTCTTCACCAGAGCGAGCCCCGATAGCGCACGGCGGCGCCGTCGCCGCGGGTCACCACCTCGCCGATCTGCCAGGCCGTGTGCCCGCCGCGGCTGATGGTGTCGAGGGCCACGGGCAGCTCGCCGGCAGGGAGGACGACGGCCATGCCGACGCCGCAGTTGAACGTGGCGAGCATGTCGTCGTCGGCGACGCCGGCCTCGCGCAGCCAGGCGAACACCGGCGGTGGCTGCCAGGCCGAGAGGTCGAGCTCGGCGGCCAGACCGTCCGGCAGCGCCCGTGAGACGTTGTCGGGGAAGCCGCCGCCGGTGACGTGGGCGGCCGCATGGACGTCGCAGGCGTGACCGAGGTCGTGCAGCACCGGGCTGTAGACGGCGGTCGGTGTGAGCAGCACGTCGCCGATGCTCTGCGCGCCGCCCTCCCGGCTCTCGGAGCCGGGGAAGCGGTCGTCGAGGCCGATGCCGCGCTCGGCGAGCAGCTTTCGCACGAGGCTGAAGCCGTTGGAGTGGACGCCGGTGGAGGCCAGACCGAGGACGACGTCGCCGGCCTGGACCTTGCCGGGTCCCCACAGCTCGTGGCGGGCGGCGAGGCCGACGGCGAAGCCGGCCAGATCGAAGTCGTCGGGGTGCGAGAAGTGTCCGGGGTGCTCGCCGGTCTCGCCGCCCAGCAGCACGCACTCGGCGCGCAGGCAGCCCTCGTCGACGCCGCTCACGATCGCCGCTACCCGCTCCGGGATCAGCTTCGCCACGACCAGGTAGTCGAGGAAGAAGAACGGGACGGCGCCGCAGGCCGAGACGTCGTTGACGTTCATGGCCACGGCGTCGATGCCGACCGTGTGCCAGACGCCCATCTCGCGGGCGATCATCGTCTTGGTGCCGGCTCCGTCCGCCCCGGCGACCAAGACGGCGTCCTTGATCGGCGGCATGCGCATGATGCCGCCGAAGCCGCCGATCCCCTCCAGCACGAGTGGGTTCTTCGTGCTCTTGAGGCGCTCTTTCAGCAGCCGGACCGCTTCATTGCCGGCCGCCACGTCCACGCCCGACTCGCTGTACGTGAGCCCGGCGGTGTGGTCGTCGTGTCGATGCGGGTGAGCGTGCGCGTGGGAGTGCACGTGCTGGTGACTGTGCACGTGCCCCTCACCGTGTTCGTGGGAATGCTTGTGCGGCCGGTCTTCATGCATTGCAGCCCCCTGCCGTGATGTGCGTGACGAGCCGCGAGGCACCCGTCGGCCGCAGCCTATCAGACCATCCGGCGGCGTCAGTCGGCCACGCCCTGCTCGCGGAACGGGTCGAGCGCGGTGATGCCGTCGCGTGCCTCGTCGACCGCCGCCAGCAGACGACGGTCTTCGGTGTACAGAAGCCCGGCTCCGGCCTCACGCGCCGTCTCGAGGATGAGGCCGTCCCAGATCGAGAGGCTGCCGCCGGCACTGCGTCTGACCGCGGCCCTCAGCGTATCTAGCGACGGCGCGAAGACGACACCGGCCGGCAGCTGCTCGATGAGCCAGGCCGCTGCCTCCGCCCCCAGCCTCACCTCTCCTCGGGTGGTGAGCACGCTGTAGTACTCGGAGAGCGCCTGCGTACTGACGCAGAGGCTGCCGGCGCCCAGGTGATCGAACAGGAGCGCGCGAGCGATGTCTCGCTTGCGCGGGGCGCTGGCATCATGTGCGTAGACGAGGACGTTGGTGTCGAAGAACGCCTTCTGCGCGACACGCGTCCTCGGCAGCAATGAGGCGGTCATCGTTCGTGCAGCTCGTCGCGCGTCCACTTGACGCCCCCTGATCGATACTCGGTGGCATCGAGAACGGTGCGCAGACGGTGCACCGCCGCCGCCCGTTCGCCCTCTTCGTCCACCCAGCGGACGAGGAAGTCGCGGACGACCGCGTTCACGCTGGTGTTCTCATTGACCGCCTTCACCCGGGCTCTTCTGAGCAGGCCGTCGTCGATGGCGAGGGTCACGTTGGCCATGAGATCTCCTTGGCGCGGTGTGAGGACGCGGAGTGCGAGCGCCGCCGGGCCTGCCCTGTGTCAGGTCCGTCGGGTGCAGAGCGCAGAGTCGACTCCCGCGGACGACACAGGTTCAGTGTAGCACGTGGTCCGTGGTCACGGCACGCAGTCGGCCCCGCCGCCCTCGAAGCGCATCTTGCACATGGCCAGCTCCTCCGGCACTTCGATCGGGTAGTCGCCGTCGAAGCAGGCGCGGCAGAAGTACTCTTTGGGCAGGCCGGTGCTGGCCTGCAGGCCCTCGAGCGTAAGGTAGTGCAGCGAGGTGGCGCCGACCATGCGGCGGATCTCTTCCACGTCGTGGCTGGCGGCGACCAGCTCGGCCCTGGTGGCCATGTCGATGCCGTAGAAGCAGGGATAGCAGAGCGGCGGCGAGCTGATGCGCAGGTGGACCTCTTTGGCCCCGGCGCCGTACAGCATGTCGACGATCTTGCCGGTGGTGGTGCCGCGCACGATGCTGTCGTCGACCACCACCAGGCGCTTGCCCTCGATGACGGCGTTCAGCGGGTTGAGCTTCATCTTGATGCCGACCTCGCGCAGCTGCTGGTCGGGCTGGATGAACGTGCGGTACACGTAGCGGTTCTTGATGAGGCCCTCGGCATAAGGGATGCCCGACTCGCGCGAGTAGCCGATGGCGGCCGGGATGCCTGTGTCGGGGACCGGGATCACCAGGTCGGCCTCGACCGGGGCCTCACGGGCCAGATGCCGGCCCATCTCCTGCCGGCACTCGTGCAGCGTGCGGCCCTTGAGCGTGCTGTCGGGGCGGGCGAAGTAGATGAACTCGAAGATGCACATGGCCGGTCGCGCGCCTTCCAGCTCCACGCGGTCGCTGCGCAGCCCGTCCTTGTCGATGAGGACGATCTCGCCCGGCTCGACCTCGCGGACGAAGCGGGCGCCGAGGATGTCGAAGGCGGCCGACTCGCTGGCCAGCACGTGGTGGCCTTCCAGCTCGCCGAGGCAGAGCGGGCGGACGCCGTAGGGATCGCGGAAGCCGGCTACGGCGTCGGACGTGAGCAGCGTGGCGCTGAAGGCGCCGCGGATGCGCGCCACGGCCGCCTTGGTGGCTGCCATCAGGTCGCCGTCGACCGTCTGGGCGATGAGTGCCGTGATGACCTCGGTGTCGGTGGCCGAGCTGAACTGGACGCCCTGGTCGAGCAGCTCCTTGCGCAGCTCGGTGGTGTTGACCAGGTTGCCGTTGTGGCCGAGGGCGATGACCGAGCCGTTGCGCGGTCGCACCAGCGGCTGGCTGTTCTGCCACTGCGTCGACCCGGTGGTGGAGTAGCGGACGTGGCCGATGGCGTGGTTGCCGGTCAGCGAGGCGAGCGTGCGCTCGTCGAAGACCTGGGAGACCAGGCCCAGCTCCTTGACGACGGTGACCTGGCCGTCGTCGTCGGCGACGGCGATGCCGGCGCTCTCCTGCCCGCGGTGCTGTAGAGCGTAGAGGCCGAAATACGTGAGTCGGGCGACATCCAGTCCCGGTGCGTAGATGCCGAAGACGCCGCAGGCGTCGTTGAGGCGGTCGTCTATCACGCGCTTTCCGTGTGGACGGGTACGGTCGTGGCGCCGGGCGGTGGAGGATCTGCGGTCATCGCGCTCGACGATCGATACCGGAGCTGTGTCACCACGGTCCTTTGGAGGCTTTCGGTGCTGTCAGTGCAGGCGCTGGGGCAGCGACTCGTAGGCTTCGCAGAGGCGTCGCACCGGCAGGCGGAACGCCTCGATGCCCCCGATGGTAACCGCGAGCCGCTCGCCTGTCACGCGCCCGATGTTGGCCCAGGGCACGCCGTCGAGCAGCGTCAGGAAGGCGTCGAGGTCGGTCTCGGCCAGCGTGACGATCACCCGCGACGGGCCTTCGCCGAAGAGGGCGATGTCCGTGCGGCCGGCGGCGGCGGACGGCGCGGCCGCATCACCCTCCGTGGCCGCGGAGCCGGACGAGGCGGCCGGCAGCTCGACCTCGGCGCCCAGGAAGCGCGGCACGGCGGTGTCGGGGTCGTCGGTGCGCAGCCCGCCGGTGGCGCCGCTGCCGATGGCGCACTCGGCGAGGGCCACGGCCAGGCCGCCTTCGGCGCAGTCGTGGGCGCTCGTGAGCAAGCCGCGCCGCACGCCGTCGCGGACGGCGGCCTGCAGCCGCTTCTCGAGGTCGAGGTCGACGTCGGGGATGCGGCCCTCGACGCGCCCGAAGTGGACCTTCTGGTACTCGGAGCCGTCCAGCGCCGCCGTGTCGGGGCCGAGCAGCAGGATGACGTCGCCCTCGTCCTTGAAGCGGTGGTCGGCGGTCAGTGAGACGTCGTCGAGCAGGCCCAGCATGCCCACCACCGGCGTCGGATAGATCGCGTTGCCGAAGCTCTCGTTGTAGAAGCTCACGTTGCCGGAGACGACCGGCGTCTCGAGTGCCTCGCAGGCCTGCGCCATGCCCTCGACCGCCTGCTCGAAGGTCCAGTACATCTCGCCCTTCTCGGGGTTGCCGAAGTTGAGGCAGTCGGTGACGGCCAGCGGCAGGGCGCCGACGCAGCTCAGGTTGCGGGCCGCCTCGGCGACCGCCGCCCTGGCGCCGCGCAGCGGGTCGAGGTAGCAGTGACGGCCGTTGCAGTCGGTGGCGAAGGCGATGCCGAGCGGCGTGTCCTTGACGCGCAGCACGGCGGCGTCGCTGCCCGGTATCTGCACCGTGTTGGCCTGCACGATGTAGTCGTACTGCTCGTAGGCCCAGCGCTTGGAGGCGATGTTCGGGGCGGCGAGCAGCTCCAGCAGCGCCGCCCCGAGGCCCTCGTCGCCGGCCGCCGGAGCCGGGTAGACCGGGGTGCCGGCGGGGAGGCCGAACGTGTCATCGCCGGCCGCCACCGCCTCCGGGTCGACCGGCTCGTCGGCCAGATACGCCGGCTTCACCGATGGCGTGCGGATCACCGGCGACTCGTCGGCCAGCCGCCGCGCCGGGATGGCGCCGACCTGCTCGCCGTGCCAGAGGATGCGCAGCAGCTTCGTGTCGGTGACCTCGCCGATGACCGTGGCGTCGAGGTCCCAACGCGTGCAGACCTCGATCACGTCGTCGAGCCGCGCCGGCTCCACGATGCTCAGCATGCGCTCCTGGCTCTCGCTGATCATGATCTCCCACGGCTCCATGTCCGCTTCGCGCAGCGGCACGCGGTCGGCGTGGATGTCCAGACCCACGAAGCCCTTGCTGGCCATCTCGCTGGAGGAGCTGGTGAGGCCGGCGGCGCCGAGGTCCTGCATGCTCACGACCAGCTTGCCGTCGAGCAGCTCGAGGCAGGCCTCGATCAGTTTCTTCTCCGTGAACGGGTCGCCGACCTGGACGCTGGGGCGCTTCTCCTCCAGCGTCTCATCGAACTCCTGGCTGGCGAGCACGCTGGCGCCGCCGATGCCGTCGCGCCCCGTCTTGGCGCCGATGAGCACCACCAGGTTGCCGATGCCGGCCGCCTTGGCGCGCACGATCTTGTCTGTCCGCACCAGGCCGGCGCACATGGCGTTGACCAGGCAGTTGCCGGCGTAGCTGTCTTCGAAGTAGACCTCGCCGGCGATGGTGGGGATGCCGATGCAATTGCCGTAGAAGCCGATGCCGCCGACGACGTGCTCGAAGAGGTAGCGCTGGCGCGCGTTCTCCTCGCCCTCGATCTCGCCGAAGCGCAGGCTGTCGAGGCTGGCGATGGGTCGGGCGCCCATCGTGAAGATGTCCCTGATGATGCCGCCGACGCCGGTGGCGGCGCCCTGGAACGGCTCCACGGCGCTGGGGTGGTTGTGGCTTTCGACCTTCATGGCCACGGCCCAGCCCTCGCCGATGTCGATGACGCCGGCGTTCTCGCCCGGGCCCTGCAGGATGCGCGGCCCGCTGGTGGGGAAGCGCCCCAGGATCGGTCGCGAGTGTTTGTAGCTGCAGTGCTCGCTCCACATGAGCGAGTAGATGGCGAGCTCGGGATACGTCGGCTCGCCGCCCTGGATCTCGCAGAGCTTGTGCCACTCGTCTTCGGTGAGGCCGAGCTTGACGGCGTCGGCAAGCGTAGCGTGCAGGCGGATGCCCGGCGTGCCGGCGCGGCCGCTCTGGTCGGCGCTCATCGGGCGCCTCCAGCGGCGGCGGCCGGGCGACTCGCGTCGCCGCCCGCTCCGGCGCCGTGTGCGGCGCGTGCCGCGAGCACGTGGTCGATCATCGACCGGAAGATGCAGCGGCCGTCTGTGCCGCCGGCCAGGCCGTCCTCGACGGAGTTCTCGGGGTGCGGCATCATGCCGAACACGTTGCGCCCTTCGTTGCAGACGCCGGCGATGCTCTCCACGGCGCCGTTCGGGTTGGCCGCGTCGGTCGGCTCACCGGCCGCGTCCACGTAGCGCAGCACGATCTGGTCGTTCGCTTTCATCCGCGCCAGTGTCTCCGGGTCGGCGGTGTAGTTGCCCTCGTTGTGCTTGACGACGATGCGCGGTCGCTCGCCCGGTGTGCAGGCCGAGGTGAACGGCGTGGCAGTCGTCTCCACGCGCAGGTTCACGTAGCGGCAGACGAACGTGAGGCACGTGTTGCGGATCAGCGCCCCGGGCAGCAGGCCGGCCTCGGCGAGGATCTGGAAGCCGTTGCAGATGCCCAGTACCAGGCCGCCGTCGCCGGCGAATCCCCGCACGGCATCCATGATGGGGCTGAAGCGGGCGATGGCGCCGCAGCGCAGGTAGTCGCCGTAGGAGAAGCCGCCGGGCAGGATGACGGCGTCGATGTCGTCGAAGCCGGTGTCCTTGTGCCAGAGGTAGCGGGCGGTCGCGCCGGGGAAGGTGGCGACCGCCTGGAAGGCGTCGGTGTCGCAGTTGGAGCCGGGGAAGACGACGAGGCCGAACCGCACCGGCTCCGTGGCGGCGCTCACAGCTCAGCCCTCATCGATGGCGTAGGTGTAGTCCTCGATGATCGGGTTGGCCAGCAGACGCTTGCACATGTCGTCGACCAGTGCGTCCGCTGCCTCCGGCGTGGCTCCCTGCGGCATGTCGAGCGTGAGCTCGATGAAGCGGCCGATGCGGACGTCTTTGACGCCCTGAAAGCCGAGCGCCGGCAGGGCGCGTTCCACGGTGGCGCCCTGCGGGTCGAGGATGCCCTGCTTGGGCGTTACATAGACGCGTACGTTCATGCGCTCTCCCGGTCGGCCGCCTTGTCCCTCCGGGAACGGCGCCGCCACGGGCGCGCAGGGGGACGCCTTCAGTCTACGCCATACAGCGTCTACCGGCCCACCCCTTCCTGAGGGTGCGGACCGTCTGTCGGTGGTCAGCCGACCCCGAGGTGTTTGAGGATGAACTCGACGGTGCGCGTGTCGTAGTCGAGGCGGTTGGCGAAGCTCGAGATGCCGTGCCCCTCGCCCGGATAGACGAGCGAGTCGCACTCCACGCCGCGCTCGCTGAGCTGCCGTACCACTTCGGCGATCTGCGTCGGCGGACAGCGTGGATCGTTCTCGCCGCCGAGGATCAGCACCGGCGCGCTGATGCGGTCCAGATGGTAGTAGGGCGAACGGTCGACGAAACGGTCGCGGTCCTTCTCCGGATCACCGTTGTTCTCGCGGTCCCACCACACGAGGTCGTCGCGGATCGCCGGGTCCTTCTGCGCGTCGATCCAGTCGAAGAAGGGGACGCCGGCGACGCCGCAGGCCCACAGGTCGGGGCAGTAGGTGAGGCAGGCCATGGTCATGAAGCCGCCGTAGCTGCGGCCGGTGACGGCGATGCGGGTCGGATCGCAGCCGAGCTCGACGAGAAAGTCGTGCGCGGCGACGGTGTCCCAGAGGTCTCCGTAGCCCATCATGAAGCGGTTGGCGAGCTGCCAGGCGCGGCCGTTGCCGTCGGAGCCGCGGAAGTTGGGACTGATAGTGGTGACGCCGGCGGCCAGGAACGCCTGCCGCAGGGCGTCCCACTCGTTGGAGTGATGCCAGGTGGGGCCGCCGTGGACCATCACCACCGCCGACCCGTTCGGATCGTCGGGCTCGCAGAGCAGTCCGGGGACCTCGGTGAGGTGGTCGCGGCTGGTGAACCAGACGAGCTCGCCGGAGACGAACGGGTACTCCGCCAGATCGTCGGGCAGCCCGTCGGTGAGCTGGACGGTGTCCTGCTGAGAGTCGAGCGGCACGCGCAGCAGCTCGGTAGGCCGCTCGGGGGCGCTGTGGCAGACCAGCACGGCGCTGCCGTCGGGCAGGAAAGCCGGCGCGTAGTGGTTGCCCGGCAGGTGGCTCAGACAGTGTGGCTGCTGGGTGACGAGGTCGACCGACCAGAGGGTCGTCTCGACGCCCTCGTCCAGGAGGAACACGACATGGCGGCCGTCCGGCGACCAGGTGGCGCCGTGGGCGTCGGCGTCGCCGGCCCAGACCCAGCCGACGCCCTCCGTCGCGATGTCGTAGATGCCGATGGCGGCGTGATCGAAGGGACCGCCGTGGAAGGCAAGGCGACGGCCGTCCGGCGACCAGACCGGCCCGGCCCAGGCCAGCACGGCCTGCAGCGGCGTCGCCTCGCCGCCGATCACCTGCCACGAGCCGGTCTCCACGTCGTGGATGTAGACGGCCGAGTCCTGGCCGTGCGTGTCGGTGTGGAAGGCAAGGCGGCGGCCGTCCGGGGACCAGCGCGGCGTCCAGTCGTTGAAGTAGTGGTCCACCAGGATGCGCAGGTCGGCGGCGCCCGGAGACGGCTCGGCCGGCAGCAGGGCGGCGGCGTAGCTGGCACCGTGATCGACCGACAGGGCCAGCGTGCGGCCGTCCGGCGAGAGATCGAAGTCCGGCAGCGGCGAGAGCTTGTCGGTGTCGGGCATGAGGTTCTCCGGCTCGCCGGCCGGCCGGCCGGCGGTCAGCGGCAGCCGGTAGACGTCGAAACGCTCGGAGCCGGCGTCGTCGCGAGAGAAGTAGAGGTAGCGGCCGTCGGCCGAGAACAGCGGGCAGGTGCACTCGTCGTCGAAGGCGGCCGCCCTGACCGGCTCGGCGTCGGCGAAGAGGTCGAGGAGGTAGATCTGCCAGTCGCCGTCGCGGTACCACTGGAACGCGACCGTGGCGCCGTCGGGCGAGATGGCGAACGGGCGACCCTCGTCGCCCACCGCCGGCAAGGTGGCCAGCCGTTCGATCATGGCGAGTGTCTCCCTCCGGTCGCGGTCGTGCTCTCACCAGACTATCGCTGTCGCGGAGGCGTCGAAACCCACGCCGGGCGTTCGCGGGCGACTGCCTGCCGCCTGCGGTCACGCGGCTGCACGCCGCCGCCTGCCGCTGTGCTCGTGAGCGGCAACAAGACAACGAGCCGCGGGGTGAAGGTGTCACCCCGCGGCTCGCAGATGGTCACCGCTGGTTGCTATGCGTCGGGCGAGCGCTCGGCTACCGTGCCGGCATGAGCCAGACAGCGTTCAGCGACAGCCGGCGCTCCGTGCAGCCGGCCGAGGCCGCAAGGCGCCGGCCGCCGTCCTCAGACGGCCCGGTCGGCGCCGGAGACGTCGCCCTTGGCGGCGTCCTCGGCGAACGTCTTGAACTTCTTGAGGTCCTCTGCCATGGCGGCCCGCATGGTACCTTCGGGGTCGGGCTTGCCCGGCTCGAGCTCGGAGGGATCGTAGTCGATGCGCAGGACGACTCGGCTGTGATCGCCGTCGACGTCCTCGAACCAGACGTTGCCCGCCTCTTCGGCGTCGTCGACCGCCTTCCACTCCACGGCACGGGCGCCGATCGAGTAGTGGCCGATGAGGCGTCGGTAGACGAAGTCGTTCCACTCGCTCAGCGCCACGTCCACCGGTACGTCGAGCACGATCGCTTCTTCGATTATCGGCATCACGCCCTCCCTTGGTCGCCGTGATGTGGGTGGATCGAACAGTACCATGCGGATGAGCCGTGCGGCGGACAGCGTCGTGTCGGCGGAGGTGGTCGAGTCCGACACGCTCATCCGCCGCTGTGCGGAGAGGGCCGCCGCGACGCTCGTCGAGAGCTGGGGGCAGGCTCCGTCGTGCGACGGGTCGGGGACGGTTCGACCGGTGCGCCTGCAGCTGGTCGGGATCCACGGACTCGAGGCGGTCGCCGCCTGCCCGCTGCTCAGAGCGCCTCGCCCGTCGCCGGGCTCGGAGTGCGCGTGCCGCTCCGGGAAGGTCGATCGGTCGTTGCCGCGGACGGCCGTGCGGGGCACAGGGGGTGCCGACCCGGCGGTCTGCGGGGCCACAGGGACGGTGTCCCGGCAGACCGTCGTGTACACGCTGCGCGATCGTCTGACGGCCGAGATGCATCTGGTGCACGGCTGCGCCGCCGCAGCCATCCTGTGGCCGGGTGAGCGGCAGGACGAGCTCGAGCTCCTGTCGTGGCCGACGCGGCTGGCGGCGTTCGGCCTCACCGTACGGGAGGTCGACGTCCTGGCGCTGGTGCTCGCCCGGTTCACCGACGATGAGGTCGCCGAGCGTCTGGTCGTCAGCCGCACGACCGTGCGCGCGCACGCCCGGGCGCTGCAGCGCAAGCTCGGCGTCGCCGGGCGGCGCGACCTGTGGCGGCGCTTCGCCGACGATCTGCCCCGGCGCTGAACACCCGGGGACGGGCCGTCGTCGTGACCGGGCGACGCTCCGGCGGTCGCAGGGGGCCGATTCTTGGCCAAAACGGCGCTGCCGAGGTTGGCGGCGCCCCTGCCGGTCGGCGCATAATCGCAGCGTCCCGACCCTCGCCGGAAGGTGATCACCATGCTGACGCAGATGCGTGTGCTGTCCGATGCGGAGCGGGAGCAGGTGCACGAGCGCACCGCGCAGGTCCTCGAAGACATCGGCATGCGCGTCGACTCACGGGAGGCACGCCGGCTGATGCAGGAGGCCGGCGCGGGCGTCGACGAGGGCCGCCGGCGGGTGCGGATCCCGCGCCGGATGCTGGAGGAGTCGCTGCGTCTGGCCCCAAAGAGCTTCAGCCTCGGCGGCCGGCGGGAGGGCTGGGAGCTGCCGCTGAACGCCGGCGGCTTCACACTGCTCGCCGACGGCGGTGCCACCAGGGTGTATCACACCGCCCTCGACGAGCTGCGCGAGCCGACGCACCTCGACTGGGTCGACTCGACCCGCCTGCAGGATGCCATCGACGACATCGGGCTCTACTGGTCGATGGTCGAGGTCGGCAAAGCCGGCATGGAGACGGCAGACTACCTCGAGTACTTCGCCGACCTCTTCCGCCTGTTCACCAAGCACGCGCAGGACTCGTTCGACACGCCGGCGGCGGCACAGGCGCTCCTCGAGGTGCTCGACGTGGTGTTCGGGGGTCGCGACGAGGTCCGCCGCCGTCATCCGTTCTCGTTCCTCATCACGCCGGCCTCACCGCTCGTCGTCGAAGGGCCGCACACCGACGCCTGGCTCGAGTTGCGCGGCTGGGACATCCCGGTGGCCGTGATGCCGATGCCGCTCATGGGCGCCACCGCTCCCGGCAGCCTGCTCGCGACGCTTGTCACGGCCAACGCCGAGACGCTCGGCACGCTCTGCCTGATCCAGGCGGCGCAGCCGGGCACGCCGTTCATCTACGCGCCGGTGACCGCCGTCATGGAGCCACGGACCGGCCGCTACTTCGCCGGCGCCATCGAGGGCGCCGTCCTCAATGCCGGTGCGACCGAGATGGCGCGCTGGTACCGGCTGCCGGTGGAGTCGTCCGGCGGCGGCACCGACCAGTACGTGCCCGGCGTGCAGGCGGCCTACGAGAAGGCGGCCACGTCGCTCCTGGCGTCGCTGGCGTGGCCGGACATCCTCGTCGGACCCGGCCTGCTGGCCGGCGCCACGGTCTACAACATGGAGCAGCTCATCATCGACGTCGAGGTCTACCGGCTCTGCCGGCGCGCCATGGACGGTGTCGCCTCCGACGAGGGACGCTGGCTGACGGACGTGATGGAGAAGGTGGGCCCGGGCGGGACGTTCCTCGGCCAGGCCTCCACGCGACGCAACGTCCGTGACGGCGAGTGGTACCTGCCGCAGCTCGGCTTCCGCGACTCGTGGGAGGCCTGGGGAACGGCCGGCCGGCCCGACATCATCGCGGAGGCTCGGCAGAAGGCGGAGGACCTGCTGGCTACCCATACGCCGGCGCCACTCGGCGACGATGTGGAGCGGGAGCTGGAGATGCTGGCCCGGCGGGCGCGCTCTGGCTGATCCCGGCCACGTTCCTGTTTGGCCACCGCTCCCGCGCGGGTGGGAGGACATTGTGGCGCGTGGGGAGGCGGTACGCTGGACGCGGCGGAGGCTGCCACAAGTTGTCACGATTGGTAGCATTTTGCCCCGACTGGGGCTGCTGTTTTCGCACCCCCACAGTCCTTCGTCTTCGAAATGCAGAGGGGAGGCTCTATGACGAACGGTTCTACTGCCGCCGTCGGCCTCAAGCGCGTGAAGATGCGCATGATCACCGCCGTGGCGGTCATGTTCACGCTCACGTGCTCGGGGTCGTTCGGCATGGAGGACATCATCGGCTCCTCGGGCCCCGGGCTCACGCTGCTGATGCTCCTCGTGCTGCCCTTCTTCTGGGCGCTGCCGATGGCGCTCACGTCCGCGGAGCTCGGCTCCGCCCTGCCGGAGGAGGGCGGCTTCTACCGCTGGGTGCGCCGGGGCATGGGCGAGTTCTGGGGCTTCCAGGCCGGCTGGTGGTGGCAGCTCTCTCTCTACGTCGACACCGCCGTGTACGTGGCGCTCACCCTCGACTACGTGGCCGGCTGGTTCGACATGCCCGGCTGGGTACGCTGGCTCATCGGCTTCGTCATCATCCTGATCTTCGCGTACGTCAACATCCGCGGCATCGATATCACCGGCTGGGTGCTGACCGTCATCCAGGTGATCGTCATCGTCCCGTTCGTGACGCTGGTGATCCTGGGCTTCGCCAAGGCCCAGGTGAATCCGTTCAGCCCGTTCATCGCCGAAGGAGAGTCGTTCTGGGGCGCCATGGGTCTGGGACTCGCGGTCGCGATGTGGATGTACTCCGGCTATGAGTCGATGTCCCAGTTGGCCGGTGAGATAGAGCGCCCGCAATACGTCATCCCGCGGGCGCTGCTCATCAACATGGGTCTCGTCATCGCCTTTTACGTGCTCACCACGGCGGCCGGCTATGCAGCGGTCGGTGACTGGTCCAACTGGAACACCGAGGGCACCAGCACCTCGATCGACTTCATCGAGGCGGGCAGGGTGGTCGGCGGCGGCGCCGTCGCCGGCCTGCTGATCGCCGCGCTCATCGCCGGCAACCTGGGCCTGTTCACCGGGTACCTGGCGACCGGTTCGCGACCGGCCTATGTCCTGTCCAAAGACAAGCTGTTCTTCCGCTGGTTCGGGAAAGAGCACCCGAAGTACGGCACGCCGTACCGCTCCATCCTGTTCATGGCGCTGCTCAACTCGGTGCTCATCCTCGGATCGTTCCAGTTCCTGATCGTCATCGACGTCTTCCTGCTCATGTTCGCGTACATGACGATCCTCACCGCCATGGTCGTGCTGCGTGTCAAGGAGCCCGATCTGGATCGGCGCTTCCGGATCCCGCTGCCCACCTGGGCGCTGGCGCTCTGGTTCGTGCCGTTCTTCGGCATCGCCATCGTGGCGCTGGTCACCAACGGCTGGGCCTATTTCGTCGGCGGCTGCGTCGGCGTGCTCAGCGGCCCGGTGGCGTACCTCCTCTTCAAGAGCAAGTACCACGGCGTCGAGCTGCCGGACACGCTCACCGTCTCCAGGGACGCGGCCGGAGCCCTGCCCCTGCCCGCCCCTGCCGCCGAGGAGGTGTGAGCCATGCGTAAGACAGCGATGGTCCTGGCCTGGCTCGCCGGCCTCTGCATCCTGGGCATAGGTATCTGGCTGCTCGTCTCCCAGCCGTCGATCGAGAAGGACTGGCTCGGTGTGTGGGTCGAGGAGATGGAGATCGGCTCGCCGTTCGACATGAGTGGTGCGGCCACCATCACCGGCATCATCGCGCTGGCGATCGGCGGACTCACCATCATCGGCGCTCTGCTCATTCCCACGCGCTTCGTCGTGGCGGGCGTCATGATCGTGGCGCTGGACATGCTGGCGTGCCTCGGCGTGGCGATGAGCCCTGATCCCAAGTGGGGCGTCATCGTGTGGGCGATCCCCGGCCTGCTGATGGCGTTCGTCGGCTTCCTGCTCGGCATGGAGCTGGAGCGGGTGCAGGAGCCGGAGGGCGTCGCCGAGCTGGAGTAGGCGACAGGAGAAGTCTGAGATCAGACGAACGGGCGGGGGCGCCGCTTCTGCGGCGCCCCCGCCCGTTCGTCTCCGCAGTGTCAGCCGAGTCCGCGCAGACCGGAAACGAGGAACCAGACCGCCATCGCCAGCAGCAGCACGGCCGAGACCGCCAGCATGACCGTGTAGACGCGCGGCGTGATGAACCGCCGGCCGGCGGCGATGGCGCCGCTCACGGCTGTGAACCAGGTGAGGTCGCCGATGATGTGGCCGACGTAGAAGGCGGCCAGGCCGGCGACGCCCAGGACATACGCCTTCGTGAGCAGGCCGAGACCGATCGTGGCCCACCAGATGGTCCAGTACGGGTTGGCAAGGCTCGTCCAGACACCGGCGAACACGGTACGCCAGCGGCCGCTCGGCCGCTCGTCGGTGCGCCAGTCGAGGCCGGCGCGGTTCTGGACGACGAAGCGGAACGCTCCGGCGGCCGTCCAGAGCAGCATGGCGCCGCCGACGAGCGCCAGCGCCGTCTGCACGCTCGGCCGTTCGAGGACCGAACCGAGACCGACGACCAGGGCGGCCAGCAGCGCCAGCTCGAGCAGCGCGTGACCGAGCACGACCAGCGGACCGGCTCGCACGCCCTGTCGGGGACTCTCGGCCAGCACCACGGCCAGCATCGGGCCCGGCATGAGGGCACCGGAATAGGCGATGAGCAGCGACGAGACGAAGATGAGGGCGAGCTGCGGCGAGGTCGGTCCCGGTCAGCGTGGCCGGCGGCGGGGCGAGGGCGCCGGGGCGCTCACTCGCGGATGATCACCGGCATGCCGACCTCGACGTACTCGTAGAGCTCCTCGACGTCGGCGATGTACATGCGGATGCACCCGTGTGAAGCCCGCGATCCGATCGAGTAGCTGGCCGGCGTGCCGTGGATGCCCACACCCGACGCGCTGAGCCCGATCCAGCGCGTGCCGAGCGGGTTGCCGGCACCCGGCGGCACCGGCTCGAGGCCCTTGGCCCACGGCGAGTCGGGCGGGATCCAGGTGGGGTCCTTGGCCATCACGACGACCTCCCAGTCGCCGTTGGGGGTGGGCCACGCCGGCTGTCCGACGGCGACCGGATACGTCTTCTGCAGCTTGCCCTTCGAGTACAGGTAGAGCTTGCACTCGGACTGGTCGACCACGATGCGTCCGTGCAGAGCGGCGATGACCCTGGGCCCGGCCATGCCGTCGATCTCCTGCCCGAGGCGCCGCTGCAGGCGCTCGACGGCGGCCGTGGTACCCGGGGTGTAGACGCCGCTGGCCTCGTATTTGTAGACGCCGTTCTCTATGAGGAGCTTCTGCAGCTCGCGCACGTCGTTCCCGATTGCCCCGGCCGACAACGTCGCCGTGCCGAGCTCCTCGGTGCTGTCGACGACGAACTCCTCGACATGCCTGGCCGTCTGGCCGGCGGCGCTGGTGGCCGTGTACACGACCTCATGGGTACCCTCGGCAAGCGGCCCGATCGTCAGCTCGGTGACCTTGCCGACCTTTTCGTCGAACACCTGCTCGCCGTCGACGGTGACCACGAGTCGCGGCCGGCCGCTCGGGTCGTGGACGCCGACCTTGATGGTGGGGTCGGGCACGTCGACCCGCTGCTTCTCGGCGACGGTGATCAGCGGACCGCGGGTGGAGATGCCGATGCGACGACTGGCCGTCTTGGTGTTGCCGGCCGCGTCGCGGACGGTGAGGTCGAGCTTGTACTTGCCGTCCGGCAACGTGACCGGGAGGCTGAAGCGGCCGCTCTCGTCGGCCTCGACGCTGGGCCGTCCCGGTATGCTGGTGACGGTGACCATGGCGCCGGGCTCGGTCTCGCCGGTCACGTCGAACGACTCGCTGGTGAAGATCGACGAGTTCCTGGGGTCGACCCAGTGGAGCTTCGGTTCCCTGGTGTCGACGGTGAACTCCCAGGTACGCTCGATGGAGTGGCGGTAGAGGTTGGAGGTCCCGGCGCTGACCGAGATGGTGTGGGTGCCGTCGGGGAGATCGGACGCCGTGTAGACCAGGTCGTCGGCGTTGAACGTCACCTCGTCGGTGACGTCCTTGCCATTGACCTTGACGACCACGTCCTTGAGGCTGGACATGCCCTTGACGCGCACCTTGACCGGGACGGTGTGGTCTGAGGTGAAGGTCCCCGGCTCGGGCGAGAGGGCGCCGATGCTGGGGGCGGTCGCGAACTGCCACGCCGCGGTGGCGCCCACGGCCACCGCCACGAGGCCGATGACGAGCCAGAGCGACGTACGCCGCTTACGCGGCGGCGTCGGTTGCGATCGATATACGGTGCGCCCGGAACGTGTGGACGGCGGCACATCCATCTGGCCCAGCTACCTCTCGACGCGGTGTTCGTTTGCGTGGTTGCGTCGCAGCAAAAAAGCATACTCGAAAGCACGTGATTCCGCGACGCCGTCGCGTTACCTGCTCGGCGCCACTTTCTCTATCGGCCGCTGACGGCCGGGCCGTGACTCTCGACCGCTTACACTGGTACATTCTGCCCCGACATGATGGATGCCAAAGATGGAGCACACGCCGCCGGTGGCAGCGCACCCGGCGATGACCTGAACAGGCTGCTCGAGGCGGTCGCGGCGGGCCGCACCACGCCTCGGCAGGCACGGGCGGAGCTCGATGCGCATGCGCTCGAGTACGTCGACGATTTCGCCTGCCTCGACATCGGTCGCCGGGCGCGGACGGGGGTGCCCGAGGTGGTCTACGCGGCCGGCAAGACGGGCGAGCAGCTCGTCGCCGTCGCCCGCGTCCTGGTGGAGCGCTGTGGCGCCGTCCTCTGCAGCTCCGCTTGTGCCGCGCAGGCGGAGCTGCTCGGCGCGGCCGGGCTGGGCGAGGTGCGCTACGACGAGCGCTCGGGGATCGTCACCGTCCACGGTCCCGACTACGTGGCGCCGCCGCGAGCCGGCGCCATCGGGATCCTGGCGGCCGGCACCAGCGACGTGGCTCGCGCTGAGGAGGCCGCCGCGGTGGCGCGCGAGATGAGCGTCGAGGTCCTGAGCGCCTACGACGTCGGCGTCGCCGGGCTGCACCGGCTCGGCGGACCGCTGCGGCGCATGATCGCCGCCGGCGTGGCGGCGTATGTGGTGGCGGCCGGCATGGAGGGCGCCCTTCCGAGTGTCGTCGCCGGACTCGTGGACGCACCGGTCATCGGCCTGCCGGTCTCGGTCGGCTACGGGTTGGGTGGCCGCGGTGAGGCGGCCCTTCTCGGCATGCTCCAGAGCTGTGTCCCGGGGCTCGTGGCGGTGAACATCGACAACGGCGTCGGCGCCGGGGCGACGGCGGCACTGATCGCCCGGCGCTGCAGCGCCGGGCCGGCCGCGGCCGGCCGATGAGCCGCCCGGTCGGTCGGCAGTCATGGGGTCGGCGCCACCGGCGGCTCTCCGCCTGTGCCGTGGTCCTTGCGGCTACCGTCCTGCTCGGCTTCGCCGCCGGGCCTGCCGTCGCCGCCGGCGCCTCGCTCTCCCGCCAGATCTCGGCCGCGCTGGTCCGTCACGGCGTCAACGGGTCGGGGACCGCGGTGTGTGTCTGGGACCTCGAGACGGGTCGCGTGGTCTACGCGCGCAACGTCCACCGCGCCCTGGTGCCGGCCTCCAACCAGAAGCTTGCGACCGCCGCCGTGGCGTTGCAGCTCTGGGGCGCCGATCACCGCTTCAGGACCGAGGCCCTGACAGGCGGCGTCGGACCGGATGAGAACGGGGTGCTGCGTGGCGACCTGTTCCTGAAGGGCTACGGCGACCCGACGTTCTCCACGGCCGGCTACCAGCGCCGGGTGTTCCACGTGCGCACATCCTCGGTGGCGCGTCTGGCCCGGGCCATCCGCAAGGCCGGCATACGACGCATCACCGGCCGCATCGTGGCCGACGAGACCTACTTCGACCGGCGCCGCGGCGCGCCCTCGTGGCACGCGGGCCTGGCGGCCAACTGCGGGTCGCTGTCCGCGCTGGCAGTCGATCAGGGGTATGCCGGCGGCGGGCGCGTGTCGCAGCCGGCGCTGCGCAGCGCCGTCGCCCTGCGCACGGCGCTCAAGGCCGCCGGCGTCCCGGTCGCGGGCGGGGTACGGCTGGGCCGCACCCCGCGCACCGCGACGGTGGTGGCCACCGAGCTCTCGGCGCCGCTGTGGCGCGTCCTGCGGCTGATGGGCAAGCCGAGCGACAACACGATCGCCGAGATGCTGCTGAAGGGGCTCGGGCGCGAGTTCGGCGCCCGCGGCAGTACCGCCGCCGGAGCTGCCGTCGTCCGCCGGCACCTGGTGCAGGCCGGGGTGCCGGCGCGGGAGGTCAGGGTGTCGGACGGCTCCGGCCTGAGCTACTCGAACAGACTCTCGGCGCTGGCCGTCACCCGGCTGCTGGTCTCGATGAGCGGCCGGCTCGACTTCGACATGTACTGGAGCTCTCTGGCCGTCGCCGGCCGCGACGGCACCCTCCGCCTGCGCATGCGGGGTTCGGCGGCGGCCGGCAACGTCCACGCCAAGACCGGCACGCTGAGCGTCTCGAGCTGCCTCTCCGGCTACGTCACCACGAGCGGCCGGGAGGGGGTCGTGTTCTCGATCCTCATGAACGGCAGGCCGCTCGCCTCGTATCGGGCGCGCCTGGCGCAGGACGCGGTCGCCGTCATCCTGGCGCGCGCCGATCTCTGACCGGACTGCGGACGCTGCCGCTTCGCGACGCGGCGCTCTCAGCTGCCGCGTCGCAGCGGCGTGTGACTCAGCAGGCGCCAGCACATGTTGTCGCGCTGGGCGTGTTCGCGCCGGGCGGCCGCGACCGCTTCGGCCTGGGCTGCGCCTTCGAACGCGTCGTCGAGCGGCGCCGGTGCGGTGTCGTGGCCGGCGTGCCGCAGGGCCAGTCGCAGCAGTTCGTCGGTCAGCCAGGCGTTCTTGGGCAAGGCAGGGCCGTGCAGGTAGGTCGCGATGACGGTGCCGTCGCGGGCCCCTTCCGTGCCGTCGCGACCGTTGTTGCCGCGTCCATGGAGGACGTGTCCGAGCGGACGCACGGCGCCGAGGTGGGTGCGTCCGCCGTGGTTCTCGAAGCCCGCGACCAGGTGTGGCCCGTCGGGCGTGGGCACCTCGATGACGACATTGCCGATGAGCCGCCACTCCCCCGGCCTGGCGGCGACCGTCTCCATGTCAAGCAGGCCCAGCCCGGCCAGCTCGCTGCCGTCGGCGGCGACGTAGCGGCGGCCGAGGAGCTGCAGGCCGGCACAGACGGCGAACAGCACGGCGCCGTCGGCGACGGCAGCGGTGAGCCACTCTCGCCTGGTCGCCAGGTCGTCGGCGACCGAGTGCTGCACGCGGTCCTGACCGCCGCCCATGAAGATGAGGTCGGGATGCTCCGGAGCGGGTTCGCCGATCTCGACGTCGTGCCACGTCACGGTCGTGCCGCGCCACAGTGCCCGCCGGGTGAGGGCGGCGACGTTGCCGCGGTCGCCGTAGGTGTTCATCGTGGTGGGGTACAGGTGCACCGCGCGGATGACGGCGGCAGCGGCCTGTGCCGGAGCGATCGCCCGGCCGCCCGGCTCGGGACCGGCTGTCACGACAGCCGCGCGCGGCGCGGCCTCGACCGCGCCGCCGTCGCTGCGCGCAGGGTCCTGCGGTCCGGCGGCGACCGTCTCCCAGTCCAGGAGCGTCCGGCGCACTTCCTTGAGCGCCGTGTAGGTGGGCAGGACGTAGATGGCGTGATGGCCGCGGGCCTCCAGCGAGCGCAGCGCCGCCGCCAGGCTGTCCACGGTCTCGATCCGTTGGGCCGGGACGCCGGCGTACTTGAGGCGCAGCGCCATCTCCCGCCGCCTGGTGCCGGTGGTGACCAGCAGGTCCGCCTCGGGCAGCAGCTCCTCCATGTCGACGTCCCAGATCCAGGAGATGTCGCGGCCGTCGGCTATGTTGTCGTTGAGGATGAGGACGATGGCACGCGGTCCCGGGACCTCGTGCAGCGTGCGCAGCGACTGGTTCAGGCCGGCCGGGTTCTTGGCGAGGTTGACCCGTACGGTCGTGAGGCCGCGACGCACGCAGCTCCAGCGTCCGAAGACCGGCTGGTAGCGGGCGAGGCTGTGCAGCGCGCCGGCGGTGGGGACGCGCAGGTCGAGGGCCAGCGCGAGTGCGCCGAGCGCGTTGTAGACGTTGTGCAGTCCCGGCACCAGCAGGTCGAGCGGCGCCTCGACAAGGCCGTGCAGGGCGATCGGCGCGCCGGCACGCAGCGGACCCACGTCGGCGCTCAGATCGCGCGGCGGTCGCGCGAAGTCGCAGCTCGGGCAGCGGTACTCACCGAGCTGCGAGAGCCAGCGCGCGTCGTACTCGAGCATCGCCGCGCAGCGTGGACAGACCGTCACGTCGCTGACCTCATGCCGTGCGTCGGCGGCGGCGCTCTCGACGCCGAAGAACACGACCGGCAGCCCCGATTCGAGCGCGACGTGCGCCACCAGCGGATCGTCGGCGTTGGCGACGAGCCGCGTGCCCGGCGTGTCACGGAACATCTCCAGCCAGCCGGTCGCCAGCCGGTCGACCTCGCCGTACCGGTCGAGCTGGTCGCGGAAGAGGTTGGTGAGGACGACGACATCCGGCGGCCGCAGCCGCCGCGAGATCAGCGGCGCCACGGCCTCGTCGACCTCAAGCAGGGCAAAGCGGGCGTCCGGGTGTCGCGTGAAGGCGGTCGCGATGCCCGAGAGCAGGTTGGCGCCCTCGGCGTTGTGGACGATGTCGCGGCCGGCGTCTTCGAGGATGCGCGCCGCCATGTTGGCCGTGGTCGTCTTGCCGTTGGTGCCGGTGACGAGCGCCAGCCCCTCCGTGAGACGGGAGGCGTGGGCGGTGAGGTAGCCGGGGAAGAGCTTGTTGACCGTCTTGCCGGGCAGGCTGCTGGCCTGGCCGGCCCCGGCGATGCGGATGGCGGCGGCCAGGGAGCGCGCGGTGAGTCGGGGCAGGGTCTCCATGGACGGCATCCTACCGCAGCGTCGCGCGCCGGCTCGTCGCACGTCCGTCCTGCGGCCGCGCGTCCGTCCCGCGGCCGACCGGCCGGACCGGCACACCGACCAGAGTGGCACCGCCCCGGGACCGCAGGTAAGCTACCCGGCGATGATCACCCTGGCGCTCATCTTCGGCGGCCGCTCGGCCGAGCACGAGATCTCGCTGGCCTCGGCCCGTTTCGTGGCCGACAACCTCTTTCCCGAGAAGTACCGCGTCGTCCCTGTCGGTCTGCTGCGATCCGGCGCCTGGGTCCTGCCGCAAGACCTCGACACGACGCTCCGCGACGGCCTCGACGGCTCGTCCTGCGACCCGGTGGCGCTGCTTCCCGATCCCACCCGCCCCGGCCTCGAGACGGCGGCCGGGGCGCGCATCGCTCTCGACTTCGCGTTCCCGATCCTGCACGGCACCTACGGTGAAGACGGGACCATCCAGGGCCTGCTTGAGATGGCCGACCTGCCGTACGCCGGCGCCGGCGTACTGGCCAGCTCGGTCGGCATGGACAAGGAGCTGATGAAGGCGGCGTTCGCCGCCTACGGGCTGCCGCAGGTCGACTATCTCGTCGCCCGCGATGCGGCGGCCGATCAGGCGTCTCTGGTCCAACGCGTCGAGGCGCGGTTCTCGTACCCGGTCTTCGTCAAGCCGGCCAACCTCGGCTCCAGCGTCGGCATGACCAAGGCGCACGACCGGGCGGAGCTGGTGTCCGCTCTGGAACTGGCCTGGCGTTACGACCGCAAGGTCATCGTCGAGGCGTTCGTGGCCGGCCGCGAGGTCGAGTGCGCGGTGCTCGGTAACGCCGCTCCGGAAGCGTCTGTGCCCGGCGAGGTCGTGCCGGCGCACGAGTACTACGACTACGAGTCCAAGTACACCGACGGCCTCATGTCCATGAAGATCCCGGCGCCGCTGTCGGACGAGGTCACGGCGCGGGTCCGCGAGCTCGCCGTGGCGGCCTTCCGCGCCGTCGACTGCTCGGGCTATGCGCGCTGCGACTTCTTTGTGCGCGAGCCCGGCGGCGAGGTGCTCGTCAACGAGATCAACACCATACCCGGCATGACGCACATGAGCGCGTTCCCGCTGTTGTGGGCGGCGGCCGGCGTGCAGTCGCCGGCGCTGATCGACCGCATCGTCGACCTCGGCATCGAGCGCCACGCGGTCCGCAGCCGCCTCAGCGTGAGCCGCTGACGCCTGCCTCCGGCGCTCACATCGTCGCTGCCGTCGCCTCCGGCCGGAGCTTCTCCTTGAACCAGCCGCCTACCCTGGGCAGTCGCGCCAGGTACTTGAGGACGAAGGTGTCGGCCGAACCCTGCCCCGAGACGGTGCAGGCGACGACGCCCTGCGAGGTGTCGAGGCGGAAGTCGAGCAGGCGCATGTCGTTGCGGTCGAGGTACGTGGCGGCCTCCTCGCGGGCCGCTTCATCGCTGGCGCGCGAGAGGTAGCTGGCGACGGCCAGCCGGGCCGCCGTGCCGACGTCCTCCCGGACGGCGCGCTGGGCGCCGTAGACGGCGACCACGTCGAGGACCACGACCGTGGCGATCGCCAGAAGAGCAAGGAAGAACACGATGCCGCGCACGCCGCCGGCCTCATCTCGCGCCAGCCGGCGCAGCATGCTGCGGCCCATATCATCATCCGGCAACGCGTTCATCCCGCTCCCCTCTGGATGGCTCACGCTGCCCTGTGCCGCGGCGCACGGTGCGCCGCGGCCGCCAGGCTCCGCTCCGTGTCAGCACTCATCGGCGCGCGACGCTCCGACTTGAGGGCCTGGAGGGGGGAACCGTTGACCGCCGTGGCACCACCTGTGGTCCGCGCGCAGCACGGGCCGGCGCGGGGGGGCGGGGGCGGACACCGAACGGATCTCGGTCCGTCGGCGGGACTGAGCGTCGTCGCCGACGCCGGCGGGACGGCGACGGGTCCCCACTTCAGCCGGCAAGGCGCACGGCGACCAGGGCGACGTCGTCGTGCGGGGGGCGGACGCTGAAGCTGACGGCATCCAGGTAGAGAGCCTCCACGAGTTGCTGTGGCTTCATGCCGCCGAAGTCGGCCAGGGATGTCGCCAGGCAACGCTCGTCGTAGAACTCGCCCTCGTCGTTGCGCAGCTCGCTGAGCCCGTCGGTGTAGAACAGCAGCGTGTCGCCGGCCTGCAGCTCGATGCGCTCGGTCGGGAACGGCTCCAGCTCCGACTGGTCGGCCAAGGCGATCGCCGGCGCCGTGATGATCAGAGGCTGGCGCGCGGCGCCCTCGCGTAGCAGGAACGGCGATGGGTGGCCGGCACTCGCCAGGCTCAGCGTGCCGCGCGAGGCGTCGATGAGCCCCAGGCCGACCGTGACATAACCGTCTTGATCGAGTTGGCCCTGGAGTGCGTTGTGCAGATCGCGCAGAGCTTCCCCGGGCCAGGTCGGCCAGCTGAGTGTCGCGATGATGGCGCGCAGCGCGTACTTGGTGATGACCGTGAAAGCCGCGGCCGCGACGCCCTTGCCGGAGACGTCGCCGATCGAGACGGCGATCTGGTGCGGGCTGAGCGTGACGAAATCGACGAAATCGCCGCCGATGAGCGCACCCTCGGTGCGGGAGCGGAAGAAGACGCCGATCTCCAGCCCGTCGATCTGCGGCGCCTCGACCGGCAGCAGGCGGCGCTGCAGCTGCTGGGCGATCTGCGCCTGCGTCTGGTACATGGTGGCGTGCTCCACCGCGACCGCGGCGCGGTCGGCCAGCAGCTCGGCGAGCGAGAGCGAGGCCGGCGACAGCGGCGACCCGGCCTCGAGCAGGGCCACGCCGACGACCCGTGTGCCGACCGCCGCCCGGGACGGCTCGGAGCGCTGCTGGTGACGCACGCACAGGGGCACGGCGATGGTCCGCCCCGCCTCGTCGAGGGCGGTCGCTCTGGTGGCTCGCGCATCGTCGATCAGCGCCGTCGTCCGATCGTCGAGACGTATGTCGCCGGCGCGGCTGGGGTGATCGAAGGCCAGGACCGAGACGTCCACGCCGGGCAGGACCTCAGCCATCAGGGCGGCGGTCTCCTGCAGCACGTCGCCGAGATCGAGCGAGAAGAGCCGGCTGCTGCTCAGGCACGTGGCGAGTCGCTGGCCCAGATCCGGCTCGTCGGGCAGCGGCAGAGCCTGTCTCTCGTGATCGTCCATCAGGTCGCTCCGTCGGCAACGCTACCACAGGCGGTCCGGTATGATGCCGGGCCATGGCAACGACCTCTGTGCTCACCGTCGTCGGGAACCGGCCGCAGTACATCAAGTGCGCCGCCGTCTCGCCACCGCTCCGAGCGGTCGCCCATGAGGTGCTGCTCGACACCGGCCAGCACTACGACCACGAGCTGGCCGGCGTCTTCTTCGAGCAGCTCGGCCTGCCGGCGCCCGACATCTCGCTCGGCGTCGGGTCGGGTACGCACGCCGAGCAGACCGGCCGCATCATGGTCGGCGTCGAGGCCGCCATCGCCGAGCGCCGCCCCGACCTGGTGCTGGTCTACGGCGACACCAACTCGACGCTGGCCGCCGGGCTGGCAGCCGTCAAGGTCCACGTGCCGGTCGCCCACGTCGAGGCGGGCCTGCGTTCCTTTGACCGTCGCATGCCGGAGGAGGTCAACCGGGTGCTGACCGACCGTCTGTCACGGCTGCTGTTCTGTCCCACGACGGTCGCCGTCGAGAACCTGGCGGCGGAGGGCATCGTCGACGGCGTGCACCTGGTCGGCGACGTCATGTATGACCTGGCGCTGCGGGCGCTCACGCCGGCCCTCGAGGCGCAGGTGCTGGAGCGCTTCGCAGTCGCGCCGGGTGAGTACGTGTACGCCACCGTGCACCGGCCGGTCAACGCCGATTCGCCGGACCGGCTGGCGGCCATCGTGGGCGTGCTGGCCCATCTGGAGCAGCCGGTCGTCTTCGCCGTCCATCCGCGCACGCGGGCGACGCTGGCGCGCGAGCGACTGCTCGAGAGCCTGGGGGACGCGGTGCGCGTCACGCCGCCGGTCGGCTACTTCGAGTCGCTCGCGCTCATCCGGAACGCCCGGGCGGTGGCCACCGACTCCGGCGGCATGCAGAAGGAGGCGTTCATGCTGCGCACGCCGTGCGTGACCATGCGCGACACAAGCGAGTGGGTCGAGACGCTGGAGTATGGCTGGAACGTCCTGGTCGACGCCGATCCGGAACGGCTGGCCGCGGCGCTGGCCGCCGCGGCGCCGGGCGACGACGCGCCCGACTGCTACGGCGGCGGCGACGCCGGCCGGCGCATAGCAGCCGTCATCGCCGACGTCTTCGGATAGAATCCCTGCGTCTGTCCTTCTCCGGTCGGCGCCGCGGCGGACGGACGACAGCCGGCAGCCGGCGCCGCTCATCAGACAAGGAGTCCCACCCGTGAGGATCGCCATCATCGGGCTCGGCTACGTCGGCCTGCCGCTGGCCCTGGTCTTCGCCGAGGCCGGCGTCGAAGTGGTCGGCATCGAGGTCGACGCCGACCGCTGCGCGCAGATCAACGGCGGCGAGAGCTACATCCAGGACGTGTCGTCTGAAGACCTGCGGCGCGTCGTCGACGACGGCCTCCTGACCGCCACCACAGACTACGCCGCCACCTGCGACTGCGACGCCGACATCATCTGCCTGCCGACGCCGCTCACCGCCAACCGCGAGCCCGATCTGAGGATCGTCCGCGCCGGCGCCACGGAGTTGGCTCCCCATCTGCGCCCAGGCCAGCTCGTCACGCTCGAGAGCACCACCTATCCGGGCACCACGCGGGAGGTGCTCGTCCCCATCCTCGAGGACGGCTCCGGCCTCACCGCCGGCGTCGACTTCCACCTCGCCTTTTCGCCGGAGCGCGTCGATCCGGGCCGCATCGACTACACCACCAGGACCACGCCCAAGGTCATCGGCGGCCTCACCAAAGCCTGCACGGCCCGCGCGCTCGAGGTCTACGGCACGGCCATCGACCACCTGGTGCCGGTCTCCACGCCGGAAGTCGCCGAGATGACCAAGCTGCTCGAGAACATCTTCCGCAGCGTCAATATCGCTCTCGTCAACGAGCTCGCGATGCTGTGCGACCGTATGCAGATCGACGTGTGGGAGGTCATCGAGGCGGCCGCCAGCAAGCCGTTCGGCTACATGAAGTTCCAGCCCGGTCCCGGCCTCGGCGGCCACTGCATCCCCATCGACCCCTTCTACCTCTCGTGGAAGGCGCGCGAATACGACTTCTGGACCGAGTTCATCGAGCTGGCCGGCAAGGTCAACGAGAACATGCCGTACTTCTGCGTCGAGAAGATCCACCGGGCGCTCAACACCCGCGGCAAGAGCCTCAACGGCGCCAACGTGCTCGTCCTCGGCGTCGCGTACAAGGCAGACATCGACGACCTGCGCGAGTCGCCGGCGCTCAAGGTGATCCGCCGGCTTCAGGAGCGTGGCGCCTGCGTGGCCTACCACGACCCGTTCGTGAGCCGGCTGCCCGACTTCGGCCTCGAGTCGATCGCGCTCGACCGCGCGACACTGGCCGCTCAGGATGTGGTCGTCATCGTGACCGCCCACTCGGCGATCGACTACCGTGAGATCGTCTCGCAGGCGCCACTGGTGGTCGACCTGCGCAACGCCACCGCCGGCATCCCCGGCTCGGCGACCGTCTGGAAGCTGTAGACAGGAGACCCAGAGTGACTGAACCGATCCGCGTCGCCGTCGCCGGCCTCGGCTACTGGGGCCCCAACCTGGCCCGCAACTTCGACCGCCTGCCCGGCGCCGAGCTTGCGTATGCCTGCGACCTCGTCGCCGAGAACCGGGAGAAGGCCGCGGCGCTGTTCCCGCGCACGGTCGTGACCGACGACCTCGAGCAGGTGCTCGCCGACGAGTCGGTCGACGCGGTCGTCGTCGCCACCTCCGTGCCGACCCACTACGAGCTCGGCAAGCGCGTTCTGCAGGCCGGCAAGCATGCCTTCATCGAGAAGCCCATGACGCTCAAGGCGGCGCACGCGGAAGAGCTCGTCGCGCTGGCCGCCGAGAAGGACCGGCTGCTCATGTCCGGCCATCTGCTCGAGTACCATCCCGCCCTGCGCACGGTCAAGGGGCTGCTCGACGACGGCGAGCTGGGCGACACGTACTACGTGTACTCCAACCGCCTCAACCTGGGCAAGGTGCGCGCCGACGAGAACGCCCTCTGGAGCCTCGGCTCACACGACGTCTACGTCATCAACTACCTGACAGGCGAGGACCCCATGGAGGTGAGCGCGCACGGCGAGTGCTATCTGCAGCCGGGCGTCGAGGACGTGGTCTTCGGCTACATCAGGTATCCGTCGGGCGTGGTCGGCCACATGCACGTCAGCTGGCTCGACCCGCACAAGGCGCGCAAGGTCACGGTCGTCGGGTCGGACAAGATGGTCGTGTTCGACGATATGGAGAGCGACCGCAAGGTCACGATCTACGACAAGGGCGCGTACAAGGCGCAGTACGAGTCGTACGGCGAGTACATCTCGCTGCGCTTCGGCGACATCCACATCCCGCGCATCCCCAACGACGAGCCGCTGCGCATCGAATGCCAGCATTTCCTCGACTGCATCGCCGACGGCGGCCAGCCGATCAGCGACGGCCACGACGGGCTCAACGTGGTGCGCGTCCTCGAGGCGATGGAGCGCTCGCTGCGCGAGGCGGGCCGGCCGGTGCGCATCGACGAGCTCTCGGCCTGAGACCGCGCCGGCACGGAGCGATCACGTGGGTGCGGAGCAGGGCGCTGCGCCGCTCCGGGGACGCGTGGTCCATGCCCGCGCGAAAGGAAAGCGAGACGCCATGAAGCCATCCGACCTCGGTCTCAACCTCACGCTCGGCGACGACGTCACGATCGGCGCCGGCGTCACGTTCGGGGCCAACGTGGTCGTCCACGACGGCACGGTCATCGGCGACGGCTGCTTCATCCAGGACAACGTCGTCCTCGGCAAGGCGCCGTCACTGTCTCCCGCCTCGACGGCGAAGCGGGGCGAGCTGCCGCCGCTGACCGTCGGTCCCGGCACGGTGGTCTGCACCGGCGCCGTGGTCTACCGTGCCGCCATGCTGGGACCGCGCTGCATCATCGGCGACCTGGCGAGCGTGCGCGAACGCTGCGTGCTGGGCGAGCGTGCGGTCATCGGTCGCGGCACCTGCGTGGAGAACGACACGCACATCGGCGCCTTCACGAAGATCCAAAGCAATGCCTACATCACGGCGTACATGGAGATCGAGGACCGCGTGTTCATCGCACCCTGCGTGCAGACCACCAACGACAACTTCATGGGCCGCACCGAGAAGCGCCACGAGCTGATCAAGGGGGCGACCATCCGCCGCGGCGCCCGCGTCGGCGGCGGCGTGGTGCTCTGTCCCGGCATCGAGATCGGAGAAGAGGCGTTCATCGCCGCCGGCGCCGTGGTCACAAAGGACGCGCCGCCGCGTAAGGTGCTCATGGGCGTGCCGGCCTGCGTGGTCCGGGACGTGCCGGCCGAGGAGCTGCTCGAGAACCAGTGAGGATCGCCGGCCGTCGGGTATAAAGAAGACTGTGCAAGTCTTCTACATCCGACCGCGGAGGCGGTGTCAATGGACCGGAAGCATGAGCAGCGGGAAGAGGTCGACGATCGGGAGCGGGCCCGGCAGATGCGGGTCAGCCGCAAGTGGTTCCTGGCGTCGCTCGGCGGCGTCGCCGCGGCCCTGGTCGGTCTGCAGCGTCTGTTCGCCGGCGGCAGCGGCTCGTCGCCCATCGGCGGGCGCGCGGCCCAGCGGCTCAAGGCCGGCGGTCTGTTCCCGGTACGGACCGTCGATGACGTGCCGGGCGAGACTCTGGAGCAGTGGGTCATCGAGGTCGACGGCATGGTGGAGACGCCATTGCGGATAGACCATGCGGCGTGGAGCGCCCTGCCACGCTTCGAGGAGACCGTGGACTTCCCGTGCGTGGAGGGCTGGACGGTCCAGGACGTCCCCTGGGGTGGTGTGCGGCCGATGGAGGTCATCTCGCGCGCCGGCCCCAGACCTGCCGCCACGCACGCCATCTTCCACGCCTACGACGGCTCGTACGTCGACTGCCTGCCGCTCGAGCAACTGCAGGAGCCGCACTCGATACTCGCCGATACGCTCGACGGCGAACGTCTGTCGCCCGACCACGGCGGTCCGGTGCGGCTCGTCGTCCCTTCGCAGCTGGCGTACAAGAGCGTCAAGTTCGTGCGTCGCATCGAGCTGACCGACCGCATGATCGAGGGATACTGGGAGGAGCGCGGCTATCCCGCCGACGCGCCGGTCACCGTGCGCGGCGGGACCGGCTCGAGCGTGGGTTCCTGAGGCTCGCCGTCGTTCCTGGATACACGTATCCGCCTCATCGTGGGCTCCCGGCAACGTGCCCGGCTTTGTGTGCACCGGCGCTCGGAGTACAGTGAGGCCGGATCCGGGCAGGAGATCATCGTACGCCAGTCGTGACCAGGGAGGGGCGATCACGGCGTGAGTCGCCACGGCGACAGGACATCCACTGCCGGCGGTCGTCGCGGCACGCGCATCCGCCGCCGTCTCACGGTGCTCAGCGCCGTCTGCGGCATGGCCGTGCTGGCGGCCGCGTCGTTCCTCGCCCTCACCGCCGGCGGCGCGCAAGCCGATGTCTCGCAGAAGGCCGGCAGCGCGGAGCCGGGCGGCCCCGTCGTGTCGTGGAGCGAGGACGGCAGCGTGCAGTCGGCGTGGATCGCCCTCGACGAGCTCGCGATAGTGAGCGAACGGGGCGTGGATCGTATCCGCATCACCCCCCTGGCGCCGCCGGCGGGGGATCTCGACGATCTGCGCGCCAGGCTGCGGGCCGGCGCCGGTGACGGATCTGCGGCGGTCCTCTATCAGGGAGAGAGAAGCGAGCAGACGCGGCTGGTCAGCGTCGGCGAGCTGATCGTGCGCTTCCGGTCGGGATCGAGCACGCAGGCACGTGCGGCAGTCGTCCGCCGGCTGGGGCTCACCCGCGTCAGGAGGTTCGCATTCTCAGCGCGGACGTACCTCTATCGTGCCGTCGCGCCTCTCGACGAGCTGCGGGCGATCGAGCGGCTGTCGGCATCATCACTGGTCGAATGGGCGGCGCCGTCGTTCCTGCGCACTCGTGCGCGTCGCTGGATACCGAACGACCCGCTCTTCGGCCAGCAGTGGCATCTGCGCAATGTCGGGCAGCGCTCCGGCAAAGCCGGCGAGGACATCGACGTGACCACCGTCTGGGACCAGACGGTCGACGGCGTGCCGCTGCGCGGCTCACCCTACGAGGTGATCGCCATCGCCGACGACGGCCTCGAGATCGCCCACCCCGACCTGGCGCCCAACGTGGTGCCGGGGCGTTCGTGGGACTGGGCCGACGGCGACGCCGACCCGTCTCCGAGCCGATCTTCGAGCGCCGCCCAGTGGCACGGCACGGCCTGTGCCGGCGTGGCCGCCGCGCGTGGCGGCAACGGTCTCGGTGTCAGCGGCGCCGCCCCCTCGGCCGGTCTCATCGGCTACCGCTTCCTCATCGACGGCGTGGACAGTGACGCCGTGGAAGCCGAAGCCCTGGCGGCGGTGCGGCCCGATGCCGGCAACCGCGACATCGTCGATGTCTCCAGCAACAGCTGGGGCCCGCTCGACGACCGCCATCTCGAAGCGCCGGGCCCGCTCACGGAGGCGGCGCTCAAGGACGGCGTGACCAACGGCCGCGGCGGCCTCGGCATCGTCTACGTCTGGGCGGCCGGCAACGGCCGCGCCGAGCTCGACAACGTCAACTACGACGGCTTCGCCAACTCGCGCTACACGCTCGCCGTCGGAGCCAGTACCAACTTGGGCAGGATCGCACCGTATTCCGAGGACGGCGCCGCTCTCATGGTCGTGGCGCCGTCCAGCGACGGTGTCCCGGGGACGCTCCGCGACGTGCTGACCACCGATCTCACCGGCAGCGCCGGCTACACGAGCGGGGACAACTACAGCGGCTTCGGCGGCACCTCGTCCGCGGCGCCGCTGGTCAGTGGTGTCGCTGCGCTCCTGTTGCAGGCGGATCCGTCATTGACGTGGCGCGATGTGCAGGCCGTCCTGATGACCACGGCACAGAAGATCGAACCCGGACACAAGGACTGGTCGAACAACGCTGCCGGGTACCACATCAGCCACACGTACGGCTACGGCCGCGTCGACGCGGCGGCGGCCGTCGCGGCCGCCAGAAGCTGGCGGCCGCTCGGCCCGGAGACGATCGTGACGGCGTCGGCGTCGCCGCAACGCACGATCCCCGACGCCTCCACCGTGGGCGTCACGAGCGCGATCGGCCTCGGTGCCGGGCGCCCGCGGCTGACCACCGAGTACGTCGAGGTGGTGCTCGACGCTCCGCACGAGTACTGGCACGACCTCGAGGTCACGCTGATCGCCCCGTCCGGTACTCGCAGCATCCTGTCGCCGTCGGCGCTGCCGGACAGCGTGGACGGCAGTCCGGGCTTCTCACGCTGGCGCTTCGGCAGCGCCCGGCATTTCGGCGAGTCATCCACAGGTACGTGGCGATTGCGGGTGCGGGACCTGCGTCGTGGCGATCGGGGCCGTTTTGTCCGCTGGACGCTGCGCGTGTACGGGACTGTGGCCGGCCCGGACACCGAGCCGCCGCGCACCCGCGTCTCCCCGTCCCGCCGCTGGTGGAACGGACCGGTGAACCTCAGGCTCGTCGCTACCGACGTGGGGTCCAACGTGGCCCGCACCGAGCTGCGGGTGGGATCGTCGTCCACGGGCGCGTTCCGGCGCAGCACGCGAGTCGAGGTCGCCGCGGCCAGACGCTCACACGCCCGCGATGGGCGGAGGTATGTCTGGTTCCGGTCCTACGACAACAGCGGTAACGTCGAGAAGCTGCGCCGCTTCACCGTCAACATCGACACTCGCCGGCCGACGACGCGGGTCCTGAGCGGTACCCGGGTGCGGCGCGGGCGCACCGCCAAGGTCCGTTTCACAGTCAGCGACCCCGGCTTCAGTGCCCGCCAGGCCCGCGTCCGGCTGCAGGTCCGCGACAGCCGCGGCGCGGTCGTCGCGACCTACGACGCCGGCCGGCGGAAGACGAACCGCCGCGACACCTTCCGCTTCCGCTGTACGCTGCGGCGCGGCACGTACACGATCCGTGTGCTGGCCCGTGACCTGGCCGGCAACGCGCAGCGGCGCGCCCAGAGCGCGGTGTTCGTGGTCCGCTGACGGGTCTCGTCGACCGGTGGCATGGTCGAGAGCACGCGGTGCGCGTCGCCGGTAGTCCACACCGCCCGCTCGCGCCGCACACCCCCGATGTCCCCGCTACTGCCGGCCGACCGGCAGCCGGTCGGCGAAGAAGACGATGCCGGCCGGCGGCCGCAGGCAGTGGGCGTGGTAGTTGGTGACCGAGTAGGCGCCGGTGCCGAGCATGGCGACGATGTCGCCCTCCTCGACCGGCGGGAACGGCAGATCGTCGGCGAAGAGGTCGGGCCCCTCGTTGATGTTGCCGCTGAACGTCACGTTGTCGGCAGGTGCGGCGTCGGCCCTGGCGCAGTGCACCAGGTCCATGTCGTGGCCGTACACGAAGCGGTGGTTGATCACGTTCCACCCCACGTCGAGTCCCGCGAACAGATGACCGAGGCGGCGCTCCACGGTGACCACCTCGGCGAGCAGCACGCCGCTCTCGATGGCGACGAACTCGCCGGGCTCGCAGGCTATGACCGCGTCGAAGTCGCCGAGGTGGCGTTTCAGGATGCCGGCCCAGGCATCGAGGTCGAGCGGCGTCACGTAGCTGCGGGCCGAGTCACCGAGGCCGCCGCCCACGTTGATCTCGCGGATGGTGCACCCCAGCTCGAGCATGCGTTCGACCATCACGGCCATCGCCGCGACCGCCCTCTCGTAGTCGGGCAGATCCTCGGTGAGGATGCCGTTGGCGACGTGGAAGTGGGCCGTGTCGAGACGCAGCCCGTGGCGCCGGGCCGCCTCCACGGCGGCCGGCAGGTCCTCGAGGTAGATGCCGAACTTGGTCGGTCGTTCGCCGCTGTAGACGGTGGTCGTCGGGCTGGTACGCCGGTTGATCGCCCCCGCCCGCGGGTTGAGGCGCAGGCCGATCGACCGTCCCGGGCTCAGCCGTCCGATGCGCTCGACCTGTGTGATGAGATCTGCGTTGACGTGCACCGGGTGCTGCAGGATCGTTCGGCAGTCGGCCTCACTGAGGTTGGTGGCGGTGACGCTGACCTCCTGCGGCAGAAAGCCGTTGGCGAGCGCGTGCTCCACCTCGCCCGGCGAGCAGGCGTCGATGCCGACGCCGTCGGGTCCGCCGGGCGTGCCGAGCGAACGGACCACGGCGAGGTACTCGGGGTCGCGCAGGGCCTTGAGAGCGATGCGCACACGGCCCCGCACGCCGGCTCTCTCGAGGGCGCTGCACAGGGCGACGAGCTGCTCGCGGACGTACTCGAGGTCGAAGACGTACAGGGGTGTGCCGTGCTCGCGAGCCAGCTGTTCGGCATCGCGTCCGGCGATCGCCAGACGGCCGCCGATCGCCTCAAGCCCCGGCCGCCGGCGCCAGGGGACGGTCTCGCTGGTCTGATGTGCGGTCGTCGACATGATGGCACACTCCTGCTGGCAGGCTCCCGGGTCTGGCGGTGAGGAGAGTGTGACGAACACAGCGGTCTGTCCGCAACCGACGGATGGCGACCGTTGGACGCGTGTACAATGTCCGCGCACGTCCACGTCCTGTGCCCGCGCTCCGGCGACGGCGCAGGTCGGTCGAAGGGAGAACCTCATGCAGAAGTGGATCTGCACGGTGTGCGACTACATCTACGATCCCGAGGTCGGGGATCCGGACAACGGCGTCGATCCGGGCACGGCCTGGGACGACCTGCCGGACGACTGGGTCTGCCCCGACTGCGGCGTCGAGAAGGACATGTTCGAGCCCTACGAGGGCTGAGCGGACAGCCACTCTCCAACAGGGACCAGGCTCATGGGCGTACTCGAAGTACGAGACGTGTCGCTGACTCTCGGCGACAAGCAGATCCTCAAGGACCTCTCGGTCGACTTCTGGGAGGGCCACATCCACGCCATCATCGGACCCAACGGCGCCGGCAAATCGACGCTGGCGAGCGTCATCATGGGGCTGCCCGGCTTCACGGACATCGCCGGTGATGTGATCCTCGACGGCCGTTCGTTGCAGGACGTGCCGGTCGACGAGCGGGCCCGTCGCGGGATCACCCTGGCCTGGCAGGAGCCGGCCCGTTTCGAGGGTCTGCGCGTGGATCGCTTCATCGCCGCCGGCGCCAGAGACAGGGGTACGGCCACCGTCCGAAATGCTCTGGAGAAGGTGGGGCTGGATCCCGACAAGTACATGCAGAGGGCCGTCGACAAGACGCTCAGCGGCGGCGAGCGCAAGCGCATCGAACTGGCCTCTATCCTCGCTATGCGGCCGCGCATCGTGCTCATGGACGAGCCCGACTCCGGCATCGACGTCGAAGCGCTCGAGCGCATCTTCGAGACGCTGCGCGAGATGAAGTCCGGCGGCGTCACCGTCATCCTGATCACCCACAGCATGGCCGTGCTGCGTCAGGCCGAGCACGCCTTCCTCATGTGCAACGGCCGGCTCCTGGACAAGGGGTCGGTGGAGAAGATCAGCGGCTACTTCGAGAATCGCTGCATACCGTGCGATCACACCAACATGCCGGTGGCGGAGGAGGCGGCCGAGCTGGGTGTCGCGTTGCAGGACGATGAAGGAGCACCCGCATGAGCGCCGTCGACCTGGCTCGCAGCCTGCTCGATTCTGTCGCCGAGTTCGGCGGCCATGCCGCCGGCGACGACGTGGCCCATCTCGAGGTGCACGGCAATGAGGTCGTCGGCGCCCATCTCGTGCCCGGGCTCCAGATCGAGACGCAGGAGATCGAGGACGGCATCGAGGCGCACATCGTCGTGGAACGCGGCACGCGACTCCTCAAGCCGGTCCACATGTGCTTCGGCCTGCTGCCGCAGACCGGGATGCAGCACATCGTCATGGACGTGGAGATCCGCGAAGAGGCCTCGGCGAGTGTGCTGGCCCACTGCACGTTCCCCAACGCGGTCGACGTCACCCATGCCATGGACGCCGAGATCCGCGTCGAGCCCGGCGCCGAGTACCGCTACTTCGAGCGTCACGTGCACGGACCCGACGGCGGCGTGCTGGTGGTGCCCAAAGCGAAGGTGCATCTCGGTGAGGGGGCTCGTTTCCGCACCGAGTTCGAGCTCCTCAAGGGGCGCGTCGGCGCCATGGACATCGACTACGAGGTCACCTGCGAGGCGCACGCGGTGCTGGAGATGATCGCCCGCCTGATCGGTCGCGGCGCCGACAGCATCGTGATCCACGAGACCGGCCACCTGGTGGGTGAGTATGCAAGGGCCGTCCTGCAGAGCCACATGGCCCTGCGCGACACGGCCCGCGCCGAGGTCTTCAACACGATCACGGCCGCGGCGGCGTACGCCCGCGGTCACGTCGACTGTAAGGAGATCGTGCAGGAGCAGGCGGTGGCACGGGCCGTTCCGATCGTCGAGGTGCGCCATCCGAAGGCGCACGTCACGCACGAGGCTGCCATCGGCAGCGTCGACTCCCGTCAGCTGCAGACCATCATGTCGCGCGGCCTCACCGAAGACGATGCCGTGGAGCTCATCATCGAGGGGCTGCTGAGCTAGCTCCCGCCGCGACCAGGGATCGCCGACGACGGCGATCCACGCGGGTGCCGCCGGTGGCCAGGCCGCCGGTCGACGCCCCTCGGCCTCAGCTTACGTGACGTCTGCCGCTGCGCCGGAGACCTGCTCGTCCGCGTCTGCCTTCTCCGCCGCCTCATCCGCGGCCGCTTCTTCCGCCGGCTGCTCGGCGGACGCTGCCGCTTCCCCTGCCGGCTTCTCACCGGACGTCGACGGCCGGGGTGGCTCGCCCACGCGTTCGATCTCGATGGTGCAGTGGGTCACCAGAGCGGCGATGGCGCCCAGAGCGGCCGCCACCGGCGCCACCAGGACACCGACCACGCCGAAGGTCACCGGGATCTCGATCAGGACCCGGTCGTCCTCGTTGCGGATGATCAGCCGGCGGACGTTGCCTTCGTGGATGACCGTCCTGACGACCGACAGTATCTGGTCGCCGGCCACCTTGATGCGTTCCGTGTAGGTCTTCTCGGTCATCGTCCTACCTCCCCGGCGCCGTTGACGCCGTAGCGTTCACTCCGTCAACAGAACGATGTTACCCAGGCTCGGCGACTGCATGACCTCGCGATGCGCACGGGCTGCCTCTTCCAGCCGCAGCTCGCGAGTCACGACCGGCCGCAACTCGCCCGCCGCCAGCCCTTTGTCGAGTGCTCGGTGAGCGGCCGCGAGCGACTCTATGTCGGCGTTGGGGAGCAGCATGCCGAGGATGACACCGTCGCAGCGCATGAGGTCCCGGGCGTTCACGGCCACCTGACCCTCGTTGCGAGAGCCGCGGTTGCCGATGCACACCACCCGGCCGCCGCCGGCCAGCAGTGGCAGGTCGCGGCCCAGATTGAGGTCGCTGCGCATCTCGAGGATGACGTCGACACCGCGGTCATCCGTGAGCTGGAACACGGCATCGAAGTGATCGGCGGCGCCGTGATCGAGCACCTGGGAGGCGCCGTTGGCCAGTGCCAGACGACGGCCTTCGTCGCTACCCCCGGTGGCGATGACCGTGAGGTCCGCGGCGGCGGCGAGCTGCACCGCCGCCAGACCGACGCCGCCGGTGGCGCCGTGGACCAGGACGGTCTCGCCGGCCCGCGCGGCGGCGCGCTGGAACAGGGCCCGGTACGCGGTGAGGTACGGTACACCGATCGCCGCCCCTTCGACGAAGCTTGCTCGCGACGGCAGCGGGTTCACCTGGTCCCGTCGGCAGACGGCGTACTCGGCGTAGGTCCCCGTCAGCGATCCGCTCAGGTAGACACGGTCTCCGGCTCTCCGGCCGCTCTCTTCGGTGCCCTCACCGAAGCCGGCGAGCTCGCCGGCGCCGTCGTCGCCCGGCGTGTAGGGCAGGGCCGGCCGCGCGCCGACGCCGGCCCGGATGTACGTGTCGACTGGATTGACGCCGGCTGCCTTGACCCGGACGAGAAGCTCGCCCGGACCGGGCGCCGGCGTCGGCAGCTCCTCGATGTGCATCACCTCGGGCCCGCCGAGCTCACTGACGACGATCGCTCGCATCGTGCTCCTCCCCCGGTCTCCTCGCGCGGCGCCCTCCACTGCGCGTTGTCCTGCCGTTCAAGCTACGCGCGTCGGTCGCGCTTGTCCATCTGCGGGAGCTGTGCGCTGGGAGCTTCTTGATAATGATAATCGTTACCGTTATGATCCTCTGGTCCAGAGGATCATCGCGCGCTGCCGTGGGCACCGCGGGGACGGCGCCCGGGCGAGCGGCCGGCGCTGTCGTTGTCCCGGGGATCCCCGTCGGCGAGGAGGCTGCCTGATGGCGATCCGGAGCCGGGCCCAGGCGGGCCCCGACCTCAGGGAGGCGCTCGACGAGGTCGGGCGCCGACTGGGTGTGCGTGGCATGCGCTACACGCCGCAGCGTCGTGCTGTCGCAGAGGCCGTGCTCGGTGCTCACCAGCCGGTGACGGCGGCGCAGGTCCACGATCGTGCGCGCAGGGTCCGGCCGGAGATCGGTCTCATGACCGTCTACCGCGCCCTCGATACGCTGGCCGACGTCGGTGTCGTGCGACGTGTGCACGGGCAGCAGCGGTGTGAAGCCTTCGTGGCTGCCGGCCACAAGCACGGTCACACCGTGGTCTGCACCCTCTGCGGGCGCGCCGAAGAATTCACCCACTGCCACATCGAACCCGTGGCGAATGCGGCGGCCGCCGAGACCGGATTCAGCATCGACGACCACTTCCTTCAGTTCAGCGGAGTCTGCCGGGACTGCCGGCTGAAGCGGCGAGGCGATGCGTCGCCGGATCACCGCTCCCACCCCGCGCCGAAGCAAACGTCATCCGGCAGAAGGGCAGGTACGCCGTGAGCCCAACGAAGGCAACAGGTCCGGTGGACGGCAGCGGCGGGCGCACGGACGCCGCAGGACGGCGGATGTCGAGGGCGGGACGCCGGACCATCGTGATGCTGACGGGACTGGCGCTGGCAGGCCTGGCGTCCTGGCTGCTGGGCTGCGGCGGAAGCTCAGTCGGCTCGGTCGGTGGTCCGTCGGACGGCGAGGGTCTCAAGGTCGTGGCGACCACGAGCGTGCTGGCCGACATCGCCCAACAGGTCGCCGGCGACCGCTTCCGGATCGAAGCCCTCATCCCTCCGGGCACCGATCCGCATTCGTTTGAACCCACGCCGGGTGACCTCAGGCGCATCGTCGGCGCCGATCTGGTGATCGTCAACGGCGCCGGACTGGAAGGCGACCTCGAGGACTACCTGAACGACGTCGATGAGAGCAGCATCGTGGTGGCGTCAGAGGGCCTCACGTCGCGGACTCCCGCTCCCGGCGAGCCGGGTCACGTGGCCGACGGCGAGGAACATGCCGAGGAGGCAGAGGAGGACGCCGACGAGCAGGCGCACGAGGGTGAGGCCGATCCGCACTTCTGGCTCGATCCCGTGCTGGTGCGGACGTACGTCCAGAACATCGCGGCCGCCTTCGAGAGGGCCGACCCGACCCACGCGGCCGAATATGCGGCCGGCGCGGAGGCGTTCGATCGGGAGCTGACCGAGTTGGATGCGTGGACGAGCGAGCAGGTGGCGGCGCTGCCGGCGGAGCGACGCAAGCTGGTGATGAACCACGCGAGTCATGGCTACTGGGCCGACCGCTACGGGTTCGATGTGGTCGGCGCCGTGATACCCAGCGTCAGCACCGGCTCGGCGCCGACGGCCAGAGACCTCGCCGAGCTGCTGGAGACCATCGAGCGCGAAGGAGTGCCGGCCATCTTCGTGCAGACAGGCGAGAACCCGCGGCTGGCAAGTCAGATCGCCGCCGACACCGGCATCGCCGTGGTCGACGATCTGTACACCGGTTCGCTCAGTGAGACCGACGGCGTGGCGCCGAGCTATCTCGAGATGATGAGGTACAACACCGAGCGCATCGTGGAGGCGCTGAAGCCGTGAGTCGTGGCCGGCACTCAGAGGGGTCTGCAGGCGGTCCGCCTCGCGACGGGTCGCTGACGCTCACGGCCGCCAGCGTCTCGTACGGCAGGCAGGCGCCGGCGCTTCTCGACGTCTCGCTCACGGTGCCCCACGGCGCCCAGGTCGCCGTGGTGGGACCCAACGGCGCCGGCAAGTCGACGTTGTTCAAGGCGCTCGTCGGCCTGTTGCCGCTGCGCAGCGGCCGGATCAGCATCCACGGGCGGCCGCCGAACGACCAGGAGGACCCGATCGCCTATGTCCCGCAACGGGAGGAGGTCGACTGGAGGTTCCCGGTGAGCGTGCGCGACGTGGTCGCGATGGGGCGCTACGGACGCGTACGTCCGCTGCGGCGCCTGCGGGCGGCGGACCACGCCGCGGTGGACGAGGCGCTGGCCGGCCTCGATCTGGCGCCGCTCGCCGACCGCCCCATCGCGGAGCTCTCCGGCGGCCAGCAGCAGCGAGTGTTCCTGGCTCGCGCACTGGCCCAGGAGCCGCACGTGCTCCTCCTGGACGAGCCGTTCACCGGGGTCGACGCCGCCGTACGGGAGAGCGTCCTGTCGGTGCTGGAGGACCTGCGCGCACGCGAAGTCACCGCTCTGGTGTCGACCCACGACCTGCGCCTGGCCAGCGAACGCTTCGAGCTGGTGGCGCTGCTCAACAGGCGACTGGTCGCCTACGGCGCACCGGCCGACGTCTTCCGCCCCGACAACGTGCAGGCCGCGTTTGGAGGCGGGGCGATCATGCTGGACGGCATGCTCGTCGTCGATCAGTGCTGCGAGGGACGGCGCCGATGGACTGGCTGACGGAGCCGTTCACTCTCCCCTTCATGCAGCGGGCGCTGATCGCCGCCGTCATCGTCGGCGTGGTGTGCGCCGTGCTCGGGTGCTACGTCGTGCTGCGCTCCATGGCGTTCCTCGGCGACGCGCTGGCGCACGCGGTGCTGCCCGGCATCGCGGTCGCCTACCTGGCCGGGACCAACACCCTGCTGGGCGCGCTGGTCGCGGCCGTGCTGGTGGCCCTCGGCATCAGCGCCTTCGCGCAGCACGGGACGATCCGCGAAGACACCGCCATCGGCATCCTCTTCGCGGCGGCCCTGGCCCTCGGCGTCCTGCTCATCAGCACCGTGCGGACCTACGCCACCGATCTCACGCATATCCTCTTCGGCGACCTGCTCGGCGTCGGCCGCGAGGACCTGTTCATCAGCGGCGGCCTGGCCGTCATGGTGCTGGCCACGGTGGTCCTGCTGTTCAAGGAGTTCCTGCTGGTCACCTTCGACCCGCTGCTGGCGCACACGCTCGGCAAGCGACCGGGCGTCTACCGGACGGTGCTCCTGCTGCTCCTGGCGGTCACGATCGTGATCTCTCTGCGCACGGTCGGCGTCGGCCTGGTCGTGGCGCTGCTGGTGACTCCGGCGGCGACCGCCTACCTGCTGACCCGTCGTCTGGTGCGCATGATGCTCGTCTCGGCGCTGCTCGGCGTGGCCTCCAGCGTCATCGGGCTCTATGTCAGCTACTACCTGGACGTCTCCTCAGGTGCGGCCGTGGTGCTGGTGGCCACCGGGTTCTTCCTGGTGGCGTACATCTTCGCGCCGCGATACGGCCTGGTGTGGCGGGCCGGCTCGGCGCGTGTCAATCGTCGTCCGACCGCTTGAGGCCGCCGGCCAGGAGCCGCCAGAGGAAGGCGACCGCGAGCAGCAGACCGCCGGCGAAGCCGGCGCCGAGCGCGGCGGCGCCGGACGGGCGCAGGATGACGCGGGCGCCGTCGGCCAGCTCTGCGTTGCGGGCCACCAGCATGCCGACCAGGCCGCGCTCCACGCGGACCTCGCGGGCGACCACCGCCCCGGCGGCCGCCGTGGCGAGCCGCACGTCGCCGCCGGCCGCGAGGATCTGCGCGCCGCCGTACTGCACGTTGACGTCGCCGCCGGTGACCAGCATGCTGGCCGACGACAGCTTGAGTTCGACCGGCCCGCGCGCGTACGTCAGGGCGGCCGGGCTCATCTTGAGCTGCGCGCTCTCGGTCGAGAGGAGGCCGACGGCGCTCATGCGCACATCGGCCCGGCCCGCCTGGAGCTTCAGGACGGCGGTCTTGTCGAGAGACGCCGGCTCGTCGCTGCTCGAGCTCCCGGTCGCAGTCGCACTCCAGTCGGCGCCTTCCGCTCCCGTGTCGGTCTGACGCTGCTCGTCGCTGGCCATCACACACCCTCCTGTCCGGTGAGCCGCCGCTGCGCCTCGCGGTACTTCTCTGCCGTCCGGCGGACGACGTCCTCGGGGAGCTCCGGCGCCGGCGGCTGCTTGTCCCAGCCGAGGCTCTCCAGGTAGTCGCGAACGTACTGCTTGTCAAAACTGGGTTGCGAGCGGCCGGGGGCGAAGCCGTCGAGCGGCCAGAACCGGGACGAGTCCGGCGTGAGCGCCTCGTCGATGAGGATCAGCGAGCCGTCGTCGAGGTAGCCGAACTCGAACTTGGTGTCGGCGATGATGATGCCGCGCTCGCGCGCGTAGGCGGCAGCGTAGGTATAGAGCGACAGGCTGGCGTCGCGGACGGCCTCGGCCGTCTCGCGGCCGACGATGTCGGCGGCCTGCGCGAAGCTGATGTTCTCATCGTGAGCGCCCTGTTCGGCCTTGGTCGACGGGGTGAACAGCGGCTCGGGAAGCTGCTGGCTCTCCTCGAGGTCGGCCGGCAGTCCGATGCCGCAGACGGTGCCGCGGCCCTTGTACTCGGCCCAGCCGGAGCCGGTGATGTAGCCGCGCACGATGGCCTCGATGGCCAGCGAGCGAGCCCGGCGTACCACGACTGAGCGCCCGCGCAGGTGCTCCTTGCCGGCGACGCCGGCGAAGGGGTCGGGATCGACGATGTGATTGGCGATGAGATGCCGGGTCGCCTCGAACCAGAAGTTGGAGACCTCATTGAGGACCACGCCCTTGCCCGGGATGGGGGTGGGCAGAATGACGTCGAACGCCGAGATGCGGTCGCTGGTGACGATGAGCAGATCACCGCCGTCGAGCCGGTAGATGTCTCGCGCCTTGCCACGACCGAGCAGCTCAAGGTCGGGCTCGTGCGACTCGAAGAGTGCGTCCGACGGGGCGTTGGCGACGTCTGTCATCGATCCCTCCGTTGCGCGAGGCGGCGCCGCCGCTGAGCGGCCGCCGCGATCTTTGGTGCTTCGTCATCATCGCACATGGGATGCGCGACGTGTTGCCGATAGTATGCACCGGACGCGGTGCGGACCTGGAGGGAACGATGGCCGACGGCATGATGACCGACGAGCAGCTGCGTGAGGCGGCGGTCAAGCGCATCAAGAAGCGCAAGGACTTCTACGGGCACCTGGTCGCGTACGTCATCGTCAACGTGTTCCTGGTGCTTGTCTGGTACCTGACCAGCCGCGGTTACTTCTGGCCGATGTGGGTGATGATCGGCTGGGGCATCGGCCTGGCCTTCAACGCCTGGGACGTCTTTGGACGCAAAGAGGTCAGCGAGGCCGATGTCCAGGCGGAGATGGAGAAGCTGCGCGGTCGTGGACCTGGGGCGAGCTGAGTGGCGCGGCCGGCGCCGAACGGTGATGGCTGTGGAGGCACCCCGATGACCCACGGCGGCGGGCGTGAGCTTCCGGTGGCCGAGGAGTGGTTCGCCGCCGAGCAGGTCGCCGACGGCATCACACGGATCTGGGAGCCGCACGTCCACGACCTGATGCAGGCCAACATCTGGCACGTCCGCGGCCGCGAGTCAGACCTGCTCGTCGACGCCGGCATGGGTCTCGGCGATCTGCTGGCGACGCTGGCCGGCTGGGGCCTCGCCGGCGAGCGGCCGCTTCTGCTGTTTCTCACGCACGTGCACGCCGACCACCACGGCGGCGCCCATCGGTTCTGGCCGCGGATCGTGCATCCCGCCGAGGCGGCCTGGCTGAGTGACGAGAGCGACTGGCACCCGTTGCTGGCCGACGAGTATTCGCCTGACTTGTGGAAGGCACTGGCGGCAGGGGAGGCCGAAGACGTCTTGGCCGGAGGGGCTGTGCCCGCCGCTGCGTCGGCTGCCGGCGTGCCGCGCGACGGTCTGCTGATCTCGGCGCTGCCGACGGCGGGCTTTCGGCCTGCGGAGCACACCGTCGTCCCGGCGGTGCCGGCGCTGCAGATGGGCGAGGGCGATATGGTCGACCTCGGCGATCACCGTTTCCGGGTGCTCCATCTGCCCGGGCACTCACCGGGTTCGATCGGACTCTGGGAGGAGCTGTCGGGGACGCTCTTCGCCGGCGACGTCATCTACAGGGGGGCGCTGCTCGACGAGCTGGATGGCTCCAGCATCGCCGACTACTGCGCCACGATGCGGCGTCTGCTGGAGCTGCCGGTCGAGACCGTGTATGCGGGGCACGGCGCGCCGTTCGGCCGCGAGCGGCTGCGCGAGCAGGCGCGCGCCTATCTGCGCCGCCGCAGCGGGGCGTCCGCCGGCTGACGACATCGTCGGGCGAGCGTCGCCGCGAGCGGCTTCGCGCGGCCGGCACAGTCGCCGCGCCGCGGCCGGATCACGGTGTCACTGCGTTTCCGGCACCCGGCTGAGCTGGGTCTCCTGCCCGCCGAGCGCCGCCAGGCTCCCGACGCCGTTCTTGAGGTCGCCCTCGATCGACAGGGTGAGGACGTCGGGACTCGAGCCGCGTGTGAACACCATCTTGAAATCGTCGACCATGGCGCCGAACGCCGATGTGATCATCTCGGCCGCCGCCTTCTGTTCCTCGCTGGCGTCGTCTGTGGGCTCAAAGGTCGTGTACAGGCGGTCGCCGTCGAGCTCCATCTTGTACGGACCGGCGATCTGTCCGGGCATCTGCCCGGCCGTCTGTCCCATCTGCGAGACTGCCATCGTGAGTTCGGCCTGACCGTCGACATCGGCGATGGTGAGCGTCTGCGCCATGGCGGTGCCCGGCACCGTGATCTGCCACTGCCCTACATAGGGGCTGATGTCGCCGCCTCCGCCGCGCAACACGAAGAACCAGACGGCGATGATGGCGGCCACGGCAAGGAAGCCGGCGATGGCCGCGATGACGACGGAGCGGGAGGCGCCGCGGCTCTCGGCCTTCCGTGGCGCGGCGGGCGCAGCGCTCGGCAGCGGCTGTTCGCCGAACCCGATCGCGCCCCCCGGCAGCCCCGCGCCGCCGGCCGGCGGCCCGGCATAGGCCAGCGCGCCGCCGGCGACAGATGGTGCCACCCCCGCGGCGGGGTCGGCCGTCGGCCCCGCCGAGGCAGACCACCCGGCGGCCGCGCCGGCGCCGCCGTATCTCCCGCCGGGAGATGACGGTGCACCACCGGCGACCAGGGCGCCGCAGTGCCCACAGACCCAGATGTCGTCGCGGATCTCCTTTCCACAACCCGGGCAGATCGCCATCCCGCATCCTCCTCGACGCACAGTGGGCGACCGCGGCCGCGGCCGCGGTCGCCCACGAGATCCCGAACGGGGCCGCCGCCGGCTGAAAGCACGGCGGACTGCTGTCGTGGAAGGTATCGGCAGTTGGACTGGAGACCTTCAGCAGAATCCCGGCGTCGTCGGGACAGGGGCCGGAGGTCGGGCGCCGAAAACGAAAAGTCAAGTCCCGGCCGCCAACTGTCGAATCACTCGGCGGAGCGGCACAGGCAGTACGCCGCGGGGCCCGGTCAGGCTACGGATCGGACTCACCGGATGCTCCCGGCATCCTGACGCGGTGCTCGTGCCGGCATGCAGAACATGGCGTGCGGCATCTGAGTCGGAGAGCGAGGAGGGCGGACCATGTCGGGTGATACGGGCTCGGGTGACTCGGTGGGACCGCTGCCGGAGCCCGGGCGAAAGCACCACTTCAAGTTCCCGACGGCGTACACGATCCTCTTCCTGCTCATCGTCGTCATGACGATCCTCACCTACGTCATCCCGGCCGGCAGCTATAAGTACAACAAGGACGGCGAGCCCGTTCCGGACACCTATCACCGGGTGGACCAGACGCCGCAGAACCCCTTCTTCGACACGCTGCGGGCGCCGATCACCGGCACGTACGGCCTGGAGGACGACAAGGGCGCCATCAACACGAACAGCGACACCGTGGGTACCCTTTTCGGCGCCATCGGGGTCGCGTTCTTCGTGATCGTCATCGGCGGCTTTCTGGGGGTGACCATGACGACCGGCGCCATCAACGCCGGCATCGCCAGGGTGGTCAAGAAGATGCGCGGGCGCGAGAAGTGGATGATCCCCGTGCTCATGGTCCTGTTCGCACTCGGCGGCACCACGTTCGGGATGGCGGAGGAGACGCTCGCCTTCTATCCGTTGATCATCGCTGTGATGCTGGCCGCCGGCTACGACTCCCTGGTCGCCTCGGCGATACTGCTCCTGGGCGCCGGCATCGGCACCATGGGCTCCACGATCAACCCGTTCGCCACCGGCATCGCCTCCGGGTTCGCCGACGTCTCGATCAGCGACGGCGCCCTGCCGCGCATCATCATCCTGGTCCTCAGCCTCGTCGCCGGCATCCTGTTCGTGATGCGCTACGCCAAGCGCGTCAAGGACGACCCCACCCGCTCGCTGGTCTTCGACAAGAAAGCGGAGCTTGAGAAGAAGTACCTGGTGGAGAGCGACGGCGACGACGCTCTGGGCGAGTTCACGTTGCGACGCAAGATCGTCATCACCCTGTTCGCTCTGGCGTTCATCGTCATGATCTACGGCATCGTGCCGTGGGACGCCCTGCACATCCCGTTTCCCACGCTCGGCTGGTGGTTCCCCGAGATGACCGCCTCGTTCCTGGCCTTCGCCATCCTCATCGGCATCGCCGGCGGACTCTCGGAGGAGAAGCTCGTCGGCTCGTTCGTCTCCGGCGCCAGCGACCTGCTGGGCGTGGCGCTGATCATCGGCATCGCCCGCGGCGTCACGGTCATCATGAACAACGGCAACATCACCGACACGGTGCTCTACTGGTCGGAGCAGGCCGTCGGCGGCGTCGGCGGCATCGCCTTCATCACCATCATCTACATCCTCTACATCCCGTTGTCGTTCCTGATCCCGTCGACCTCGGGGCTGGCCGCGGTGACCATGCCCATCTTCGCCCCGCTGGCCGGCTTCGCCGGCGTCTCGTCGGCGCTGCTGATCACCGCCTACCAGTCGGCCTCCGGCATCGTGAACCTGGTGACGCCCACGTCCGCCGTGGTCATGGGCGGCATCGCCATCGCGATGGTCGGCTACGGGACGCTCTGGCGCTTCCTGTGGCCGCTGCTGGCGATCCTCATGGTCATCAACTTCGCCGTCCTCGGCCTGGCGGCGGCCATCGCATAGGATGCATACATATATGCATGAGGCGTGCACCGTGACGGAGTGCGCGCCGCTTCGATCGAGACCGACTCGAGGAGGGGACCGCCATGGCCTTCAATCTGCGTGACCGCCATTTCGTCAAGTTGCTCGACCTCACGCCCGATGAGATCCGCTTCCTGATCAAGCTGGCCGCCGACCTGAAGGCTGCCAAGTACGGCGGTTACGAAGAGCCGCGGCTGAAGGGCAAGAACATCGCCCTGATCTTCGAGAAGAGCTCCACGCGGACCCGCTGCGCCTTCGAGGTGGCCGCCTACGACCAGGGCGCGCACGTCACCTACCTGGGTCCCAGCGGCTCGCAGATCGGCCACAAGGAATCGATGAAGGACACCGCCCGCGTGCTCGGCCACATGTACGACGCCATCGAGTACCGCGGCTTCGGCCAGGACGTGGTCGAAGAGTTGGCTGAGTACGCCGGCGTGCCTGTCTACAACGGCCTCACCGACGAGTTCCACCCCACCCAGATCCTCTGCGACATCCTCACCATGACCGAGCACTCCGACAAGCCCCTGCGCCAGATCGCCTACTGCTTCCTCGGCGACTCGCGCAACAACATGGGCAACTCGCTGATGGTCGGCGGCTGCAAGCTCGGCATGGACGTGCGTCTCTGCGGGCCGAAGTCGTTGTGGCCCGGCGAGCAGCTGGTGGCCCAATGCCGGGAGATCGCCGGCCAGACCGGCGCCCGCCTGACGATCACCGACGACGTGGCCGAGGGGGTCAAGGGCGCGGACTTCCTCTACAGCGACGTCTGGGTCTCGATGGGCGAGCCAGACGACGTGTGGCAGCAGCGTATCGAGCTGCTCACGCCGTACCGCATCACGACCGACGTGATGAAGAAGACCGGCAACCCCGACACGAAGTTCATGCACTGCCTGCCGGCTTTCCACAACCGCCAGACCGAGGTGGGTGAGCAGATCTTCGAGAAGTACGGCATCGACTGCATGGAGGTCTCCGAGGAGGTCTTCGAGTCGCCGGCCTCCATCGTGTTCGCCGAGGCCGAGAACCGCATGCACACGATCAAGGCGGTGATGGTCGCCACGCTGGGGGCGTGAGCGGCGTCGCGGAGGCGGCAGCGACCGAGGATGCAGGCATGAGTGCTCCGGATCGAGATCCGAGACCCGCGGACGAGAGGAGATCGAGATGCTCGTGGTGACGGCGCTCGGCGGCAACGCGCTGCTGCAGCGCGGCCAGCCGATGACCGCCGAGATGCAGCGTGAGAACGTCCGCGTGGCCTGTCGGCAGCTGGTCCCGGTGGCTGAGAAGCACCAGCTGGTGCTGAGTCACGGCAACGGCCCCCAGGTGGGCCTGCTGGCGCTGCAGTCGCAGGCCTACACGGCCGTCGAACCGTACCCGCTCGATGTCCTCGATGCCCAGACGGAAGGCATGATCGGCTACATGATCGAGCAGGAGCTCGGCAACCTGCTGCCCTTCGAGACCCCGTTCGCGACCCTGCTCACGCAGATCGAGGTGGACCCCGACGATCCGGCCTTCAAGGACCCGACCAAGTTCGTCGGCCCGGTCTACGACAAGGCTACGGCCGACACGCTCGCCGCCGAGAAGGGGTGGACGTTCAAGCAGGACGGCGACGCCTGGCGACGGGTCGTGCCCTCGCCGAAGCCGAAGCGCATCTTCGAGATCCGCACCGTCCGCTGGCTGCTGGAGAAAGGCACGGTGGTCATCTGCGCCGGCGGCGGTGGCATCCCCACCGCCTACTCGGCCGACGGGACGCGGACGTTGCTCGGCGTGGAGGCGGTCATCGACAAGGACTGGGCCAGCGAGCTGCTGGCGCGCGACCTGAAGGCCGATGTCTTCGTGGTCGCCACCGATGCCGACGGCGTCTACCTCGACTGGGGTACGCCGGAACAGCGGCGGCTGGGCAGGACCACCCCGTCCGAGCTGGCCCGGTACTCCTTCCCGGCCGGTTCCATGGGGCCGAAGGTCGAGGCGGCGTGCCACTTCGTCGACGCCACCGGCAACAGAGCGGCGATCGGGGCGCTCAAAGACATCGAGCGGATCGTGGAGGGCGACGCGGGCACGCAGGTAGTGCCGGAGTGATCGAACGGGCGACGGGCAGGGTCGTCAGGAGTCGAGGTCTACCGGGGTGGGCCGACGTCAAGAGAAGGAGAGAGACGAGATGGCAACCTACAGCGTCCAGTCGGAGTGCGGCAAGCTGCGCAAGGTCATCGTCTGCCGGCCCGACCTCTCACAGAAAAGGCTGACTCCCGCCAACCACGACGACCTGCTCTTCGACGATGTCATCTGGGTGGAACGCGCGCAGTGGGAGCACGACCAGTTCGTCAAGATCATGCGCGACCGCGGTATCGAGGTCTTCGACGTCCACGATCTGCTCACCGAGACCTTCGCGGCCGGCGAAGAGGCCAGGAAATGGATCATCGGTCAGGTCTGCACGCCGTACACGGTCGGCTGGTCGCTGGTCGACGAGATCGGCGCCTATCTGGAGGCCATGAAGCCGGATCAGCTCGCCAAGCACCTCACCGGCGGCCTCACGGTGGCCGAGACCAGAGTCGACGTGTCGGCGCTGGCCGGCCGCTCGCTGGGGGCCGCCTGGGTCGGCCGGGATGCGGCGGCTTTCATCCTGCCGCCGCTGCCCAACTCCCTGTTCACGCGCGACTCGTCTGACTGGATCTACGGTGGCGTCACGGTGAATCCTATGTACTGGCCGGCCCGCCGCCGCGAGGCCTTCAACATGCTGGCCATCTACAAGTTCCACCCCATGTTCGCCGACGCCGGCTTCCACTTCTGGTATCCGGGGCTCGACGAGCATGCGCGTCTGCACGCCACCGACTTCGGCCATGCCTCCATGGAGGGCGGCGACGTGCAGCCGATCGGCAACGGCACCGTCCTCATCGGCATGAGCGAGCGGACCTCGTGGGAGATGATCGAAGCGGTCGCCAGGCAGTTGTTCGCTGCGGCAGCCGTGGAGCGGGTCATCGCCTGCGGCATGGGCCGCGACCGCGCCCACATGCACCTCGACACGGTCTTCACGATGCTCGACCGTGACGTCGTGACCGCGTACACGCAGGTGACCGACAACATCACGGCCATCAGCTTGCGCCCGGCGGACAAGGAGGGCGCTTTCGACGTCACCGTGGAGCCCGGCTTCATCGAGGCCGTCACGGATGCGCTCGACGTGGGTCCGCTGCGTGTGGTCTCCACCGGCGGTAACAGGTATGAGCAGGAACGCGAGCAGTGGGACGACGCCAACAACACCCTGGCGCTCGAGCCGGGCGTGGTGGTGGCCTACGAGCGCAACACGTACACGGTGCAGAAGATGCGCGATGCCGGCATCGAGGTCCTCACCATGCCGGGCTTCGAGCTTGGCCGCGGTCGTGGCGGCGGGCACTGCATGAGCTGCCCGATCCTGCGTGATCCGATCTGAGAGAGGGTCGAAGCGCCGCAGCGCCGGCGGCGCAGCAGTCGCCGAGAGGAGAACACAGATCACGGGCGCCTTGGTAGGGGACGTCCCGGGGTCTCCGATGAGAGGAGAGATCCGTGCACACCAGCTCTGCCGCGGGCGGTCGGGTGAAGCTCACGCCGCTGCAGAAGAAGGCATGGTTCCTGTCGGCCGGCGGCGTCGGCCTCGGCGATGTCTGACCGACGGGGCCACCGACGGTCAGCCGGGTGCCTGTGTCTCGACGCCGAGATGCTGGAAAGCCAGCGTCGAAGGTGCAGACCGGCAGACCGGTGAGCCTCCCTTCGGCAGCCCCTGCGGTCAGTCGTCGAACGAGAGCGCCTCGAGACGGCCGAAGATCACGTCGCGCCCGGCGGCGTGGCGGCCCGGGTCGAGCACGGCGGCGACCTCGTCGGCGCTCATCACGGCCTGGACTCCCGGGTTGGCCGCGATCAGTTCGCCGAAGTCGCGGCCCTCCTGCCAGGCCGTCATGGCGCTCTCCTGCACCACCCTGTAGGCGTCCTCGCGCAGCATGCCTGTGTCGATGAGCGCCAGCAGCATCGCCTCGCTGAAGACCAGCCGGTGGCTGAGGTCGAGGTTGGCGCGCATGCGCTCGGTGTCGACGATCAGCCCGTCGACGAGCTTCGTCCACTTCTGCAGCATGTAGTCGAGCAGGATGCAGCTGTCCGGCAGCACGATGCGCTCGGCGCTGCTGTGGCTGATGTCCCTCTCGTGCCAGAGCGCGATGTTCTCCAGGCCGACCATGGCGTTGGCGCGCAGCACGCGGGCGCAGCCGGCCATGCGTTCGCTGAGGATCGGATTGCGCTTGTGCGGCATCGCCGAGGAGCCCTTCTGCCCCTTGCCGAACGCCTCCTCGGCCTCGCGGACCTCGGTGCGCTGCAGATGGCGGACCTCGATGGCCATCTTCTCGATGCTTGCCCCGGTGACGGCGACGGCGTTCAGGAACCAGGCGATCCGGTCGCGCTGGACCACCTGGCTGGAGATCGGCTCGAAGCCGATGCCGAGCTCGCCGCAGACCAGCTCCTCCACGCGCGGGTCGATGTGGTTGTAGGCGCCCACGGCGCCGCTGATCTTGCCCACGGCGGCCTCGTCCGTGGCGTGCCGCAGGCGGTCGAGGTCGCGGCGTGCCTCGAAGGCCCAGATGCCGAGCTTCATGCCGAAGGTGATCGGCTCGGCGTGCACGCCGTGGGTGCGGCCCACCTGCACCGCGTCGCGGTACTCCAGGGCGCGGCGCTTGAGCACCACGCCGAGTGCCGAGAGGTCCCGCTGCAGCAGCTCACCGGCGGCCTTGATCTGCAGCGCCAGGCCGGTGTCGAGCATGTCGCTGCTCGTCATGCCGTAGTGGATGTACTTGCTCGACTCGCCGACGTGCTCGGCGACGTTGGTGAGGAACGCGATGACGTCGTGGTTGGTCGTCTGTTCGATCTCGTTGACGCGGGCGACGTCGAAGTCGGCCCGGGCCTCGATCTCGGCGACCGCCTCCGGTGGTACCTTGCCGAGCTGCGCCCAGGCCTTGACGGCGGCGATCTCGACCTGCAGCCAGGCGTGCATCCTCGCCTCGTCGGTCCAGATTCCGCCCATCTCGGGCAAGGTGTAACGCTCGATCATCTCGACGCCTCCGGTCGTGGTCCGGCGCCACGAGCGGTGGTCACGGCGCCGGGCGATGCCCTGCTGCCGGCGATTCTCTCACAGCCTGCCGCGACGGCCGCCTGCCACTCGCGGTCGTCACGTGCCGAACGTCCGCGGTGACCGCGGGGCCGCCGCCGGGCCGTCAGTGGACGCTCCTCCGGTCCGTCGAGGGACCTCCCGACCGGTCCGCGCCGGACCGCTGCCGCGTCCTGCTCTCGTGAGGCGCCGGACGCAGCGTCGGCCGTGTCCGCGACGCCGGACGGCCGTCGCCGGACCGTCAGTAGCGGACGGCGACAGCCTCGACACCGACCGCCGCGCCCACCGGCAGGTCGGCGACGGCGACCACGGTGCGGGTCGGCAGCGGCGCCGCGAAGGCTGCGCCCAGCGCCGCGTCGACCGGCTGCAGATCGGCAAGGTCGGTGAGGTAGAACGTCATCTGCACGATGTCGTCGAGACGCAGCCCGACGACCTGCAGGTGCAGGCGGATGTTCTCGAGGACCCGGGACGCCTGCTGTGCCGCCGGGCCGTCCACCAGTCTGCCGTGAGCGTCGACCGGCAGCTGCATCGACACGAACACGTGCTTGCCCGTGTCGGCGGCCGCTGGGAACGGCCCGCCTGTTCCGCCGGCCAGATGCGATGTGACGGCACGCTTGCTCATGCCCGCAGTGTTCCCCGTCGGCGGGAGTCCGTGTCGCTGATGCGTTCACCGAGCGTATGAGCGGGCGCGAAAGCTCGACACGACGGCTATGGCCGTGCATGTCGGGTCGCGGCCGCCGGCCTGTCAGCGTTGGGCGATGGCCTCGATCTCGACGCGAAGTCCTTTCGGCAGGGCGGCCACGGCGACCGTCGACCGGGCCGGGAACGGTGGCGTGAAGAATCCGGCGTAGACCTCGTTGACGGCGGCGAAGTCGGCCATGTCGGTGAGGAAGATCGTCGTCTTGAGCACAGCGTCCATGTCCAGACCGGCGGCCGCCAGCAGCGAACGCATGTTCTCGAGAGCCTTGTGGGCCTGCTCGGCGGCGGTCTCGCCCACCGTTCCGCCGCCGGCGTCGAGGGCGATCTGTCCCGACAGGAAGAGCAGCTCGCCACTGCCGACGGCCGGCGAGTAGGGACCGACCGGCGGGGCGGCGTCGGCGGCGGCGTACGGGGTCTTGCTCATCTGACATCCCTTCATCGTCTGCGGTCGAAGCATGTCGGCGGCTACCGGCCGCCGGCCGGGGTCAAGATTCGGCACTGTGCGGTCGAGCATAGCAAGCGGACCGCCGGTCGTTGAGCTCTTGTGTGAGCCGGCCCGCCGACACGGGGTCCTCGGCCGGGCGGCAGCCTTCCACTGGGCGCACGCGCCGGAGAACGTCGTGTGGCGCAGAGACGCCACGGAGAGGTGATGGCGAGGTGAGCCGTACCGCGGCAGATACCGCGACCCGTGCCGCCGGCACCGGCAGAGACCGGAGCAGCGGCGTCGGCTGGCTCTGGCCGGCGGCGATCCTGGCTGCCGTCGGAGCGTGGCTGCAGGAGACGACGGCTGCCTGGCTCATGACCGAGCTCACCCGGGATGCCCGGCTCCTGGCCGGCGTGCAGGCGGTGATCACCTTCGGTGTCTGTATCGCGGTGCTGATCTCGGCGGCGCTGGTGGACCTGGTCGACATGCGACGTCTTGTGCGCGGAACGTCGGTGGTGCTCGCGTTCATCGCCGTCATACTGGCCACGCTGGTGTTGACCGGAGTCGTGGGCCCGGTGCTCCTGCTGCTCGTGGCCGGCGCGATGGGGCTGGGTCACGGCGTGCTGGCGGCCGGCTGGCCGGCCCTGGCTGCCGGCGGCGCCGGCAGCGGTCTCACAGGGGGCGTCACGGCCGGCGCCGCACACGCCGGTCATCAGTGGTTCGGCCGCGCCTCTGCCGGATCGCTCGGCGGCCTGATCATCGCCGGCGCCGGCATCGCCGCCGCGCTCTGCGCCGACGCCGGCGCCTTTCTTGCCGCCGCGGCATCGGTGGGGCGCATGCCTGCGAGACGGGCGGCGGAGGCGGTCACGGCGGCCCGGGTCGGCGGCGCCCTGCGCGCCGGTGTCCACACGGCGGCGCTGACGCCCACCGTGCGCAACGCCGCACTGCGCGTCGGCGCGCTGGCCTTCGGGGCCAGCGCCATCTGGTCGCTGCTGGTCGTCGTGGCGCGCGGACCGCTCGATCTGGGGCCGGCGGGCTTCGGACTGCTGCAGGCGGCCTCGGGGCTGGGAGGCATCTGCGGCGTCGTGCTTGTCCTGCGCCTCCTGCGACGGCGCCCGACCGGCATCGCGGTGACGGCGCTGACGCTGACGTGCGCCGCCGCGATGCTCGTTCCGGCCCTCTGCTCGTCGATCACTGCGATCGTCGTCGCCATGGTCGTCATCGGGGCGGCCTGGACCGGCGTCATCGTCCTGCTCTGCATGGCCGTGCAGACGGCGGTGCCGGATGCCATGCGGGCGCGCATGCTCGCTGCGTGCCTGGCGGCGCTCTACCTGACGGCAGCGCTGGGGAGTGCGGTGTGGGGTCACGTCGCCGCGTCCCTGGGGGTGTCGTGGACGCTAGGTATCGCCGCCGCCACGGTCGCCGCCGCGACCGTGGCCACGGCGTGGCTGAACGTCGGCCGGGTCCCGCGGCGCTAGACCGTCGGTCCGGTCGGCCGCGGCGAGCCGGCGCGCGGCTCAGACGTCGAGGATCTTCGCCGCCAGGATGGCGGCGTTGCGGGCGCCGTTGATGGCCACGCAGGCGACCGGCACGCCGGGCGGCATCTGCACGATGCTCAGCAGTGAGTCGAGTCCGCCGAGGTCGCTGGTCTTGATCGGCACGCCGATCACCGGCAGGTTGGTGTACGCGGCGATGACGCCGGGCAGCGCCGCCGCCTTGCCGGCTCCGGCGATGATGACCTTGAGCCCGCGCGCCTGGGCGCCGCGCGCGTACTCGGCGACCTTGTCGGGGGTGCGATGTGCCGAGAGCACGTTGACCTCGAAGGGGATACGGCGCTCTTCGAGCTCCGTCGAGGCCGGCTGCATCACCTCACGGTCGCTCTCGCTGCCCATCACGATGCCCACCAGCACCGGGCTGGCGTCCATGTCGGCCATCAGCGCTTCGACCTCGGTCCGTGTCTCATCCATCTCTGCTCCTTCTCGTCCCGGCGGTCCCGGGCGGTGTCGTTGCCTGGATGTCCGTAGCTGGACGTCCATGGTGGCGTGACGTGATCACGATGTCTCGTGACGCTCTGTCGGGGGTGGCGCTGCGCGTCTCGACACGAGTCCGCAGGGCGCGTCGCGAGACGCATCGACGTGCCGCCGTTCCTGCCTGCTCAGCCGGCCCAGCCGGGCGGGAAGAGGCTCCAGTCGTCCTGCTCGGCGCGCACCGCGCGCGCGGCGATGTCCGGTCTGGACTGCATGCCCGGGAAGGCGATGCGCTCAACGCTCTGGTACGCGCGCTCGCGCGCCGCCGCGAACGTCTCGCCGAGCGCGCTGACCGCCAGCACGCGGCCGCCGGCGGTGACGATCGGCCGGGTGCCGTCGCTGCAGACGTCACCGAAGGTGGTGCCGGCGTGGTAGACATCGACCGCCTCGAGTCCGGCGGCGTCTTCGAGGCCGCTGATCACGTCGCCCCTGGAGCTCGACTCAGGATAGCCGCGTGAGGCCATCACGACCGAGACGCAGGCGTCGGGATGCCAGTCGAGCCGCACCCCGGCCAGCTCGCCGCGAGCCGTCGCCAGGCAGACCTCGAGCAAGTCGCTGCGCAGGCGCGGCAGGATGGCCTGCGTCTCCGGGTCCCCGAAGCGGCAGTTGAACTCGAGGACCCGGGCGCCGTCATCTGTGATGATCAGGCCCCCGTAGAGGACGCCGCGGAAGGTGATGTCGCGCCGGCGCAGCGCCTCGATGACCGGCTCGTAGACGGTCTCGACGATGAAATCGATCTCACGCGGCCCGAAGCCCGGTACCGGACAGTAGCTGCCCATGCCGCCGGTGTTGGGTCCCTCGTCGTCGGCGAAGATGCGCTTGTAGTCCTGGGCCGGAGCCATCGGCAGGATCGTGCGGCCGTCGCAGAGCGCCAGCAGGCTGACCTCGGAGCCGGTGAGATACTCCTCGATCAGCACGCTGTCACTGGCGCCGCCGAACCGGTGGTGCCGGAGGTTCTCCTCGACGGCCTGGCGCGCTTCCTCGAAGTCGTGAGCGATGACGACTCCCTTGCCGGCGGCGAGACCGTCGGCCTTGATCACCAGGGGGTATGTGTCCTGGACCTCGAGACAGCGCAGGGCGTCGTCGAGATTGTCGTGGCGCCGGAAGCGTCCGGTCGGCGCCTTGGCCTCGTACATCACATCCTTGGCGAACGATTTGCTGCCCTCGAGCTGTGAGGCGGCGCGGTCGGTGCCGAAGGTGAGCAGGCCGTGAGCGGTGAAGGCGTCGGCGATCCCGGCTACGAGCGGTGCCTCCGGACCTACCACTGTGAGGTCGATCTTCTCCTTGTAGGCGAAGCGCAGGAGCTCGTCGATGTCCTCGGCGCCGATCGGCAGGCACTCGGCCTCGGCGGCGATGCCGGCGTTGCCGGGGGCGCAGAAGAGCGTGGGCTGCAGCGAGGAGGAGGCGAAGGCGTGGACGAGTGCGTGCTCGCGGCCGCCGCCGCCGACGACCAGGACCTTCATGCAGCACCTCCGGGAGGGACGGGACGGAAGCCGGGCGCGGCAGAGGCCGGCTGCGCCGGTGTGCCGCGCCCGTCAGTCTATCCGCGCTCGCCGAAGGCGGGCAATGACGAGTCGGGAGGGACCGGTCCGGACTCGTCCTCTGCCGGCGCTCGACCGTCGTCACCTGCGGGATCCGGCCGCAGCGGCAGCCGCACGACGAAGGCGGCCCCTTCGCCGGGAGCCGACTCGACGACGACCGCGCCGCCGTGTGCCTCCACGACCGTCTTGACGATCGCCAGCCCGAGCCCCGAGCCGCCGGTGTCCCGGGCGCGGCCGGTGTCGACTCGATAGAAGGCCTCGAAGACCCGGTCGAGCTGGTCCGGCGGCAGGCCGGGGCCGTGGTCGCGGACGGTCAGGACGGCGGTGCCGGCCGGGGGGGTGCCGTCCGCCCGGGACTGGTCCTGGGCGGCGGTCCCGGTCCGGGACGCGGCCGTTCGGTCCAGCTCCAGCCGGACCTCCACCGGCGTCTGCGGCGGCGTATGGCGGACGGCGTTGGTGAGCAGGTTCATCACGACCTGCCGCAGGCGGTCGGCATCGCCGGTGAGGAGCAGCCGGTCGGGGCCGGCCAGGGAGATCCCCTGTTCCGGATCGGCGGCCGTGGCGTCGCGGACGCAGTCGGCGACCAGGGCGGCGAAGTCGACCGTCTCCTGAGCCAGCGGCCGGTCGGCGTCGAGGCGGGCCAGCAGCAGGAGATCGTCGACGAGCACGCCCATGCGCCGCGCCTCGTCCTCGATGCGGCGCATCGAGACCGCCAGGTCCTCGGGACGCTCGCCGGCGCCGCGCCGGAACAGCTCGGCGTAGCCGCGGATCGAGGTCAGCGGCGTGCGCAGCTCGTGAGAGGCGTCGGCGAGAAAGCGGCGCAGCCGCTGCTCCGACGCCTCCTGGGCGGCGAAGGCGCGTTCGATCTGGGCCAGCATCTCGTTGAGCGCCAGGCCCAGACGACCGACCTCGGTGGTCCGCTCGGCCGGCTGCACGCGCTGGGAGAGGTCGCCGGCGGCGATCTCGCCGGCCGTGGTGGCCATGCGGTCGAGCGGTCGCAGCTCGCGGCGCACAAGCCACCAGGCGGTGCCGCCGAGCGCCACCAGCGCCGCCAGCGTGACGACGATCTCTATCCACATCACCCGGGCGAGCGTCTCGTCGACTTCGGTGAGCGGGACGGCCACTATCAGGTCTGCGTCGGCGACCCCGATCGGCGTCACCAGGACGCGGTAGCGCGAATGGGTCGTACCCTCGGCATCGACCGTCAGGAGCGCCCTGCGCCGGCCGTCATCGGTCAGCTCGTCGAAGTCTTCGGGCAGGTCGGGCCGGCTGTCGTCGCCGGCATCGTAGGAGAAGGTGACCGAATCGAGCGTCTCCCCGTTCGAGCTGCGCAGCTCGCCGTAGGTGCCGGGTGGCAGCATGGCCTGTCCGGTGCCGCGCCGCGGCCGCGCAAGGTCCATGCCGTGGTCGTCCATCATGTCGTCCATGCCGGTGCCGAGCGCCACGCCGGTCGCCAGCCGGGCCAGGGAGAGCTGCTGGTCGACGCGGTCGACCAGGTAGTCCTCGAGGAGGGCGTGGGTCACCACGTCGACGATCACCAGGCCGGTCGCCGCCAGGGCCACGAGCGCCAGGAGGAGGCGCAGGCGCAGGGTCATGGCCGGGAGCCTCACGGGCGGTCAGTCCGCCGGCAGGCGCAGGCTGTAGCCGACGCCGCGGACGGTGTGGATGAGCGGCGGGCCGAGCGGGTCGAGCTTGCGGCGCAGGTAGCTTATATACGTCTCGACGACATTGGCATTGCCGCCGAAGTCGTACTGCCAGACGTGATCGAGGATCTGGTCCTTGGTGAGCACCCGGCGCGGGTTCAGCAGCAGGTAGCGCAGCAGCTTGAACTCCGTGGCCGTGAGATCCACCGGCGTTCCGGCCCGGAACACCTCGTGCGTGTCCTCGTCCATCTCGAGGTCTGCGAACGACAGCCGCGAGGACTCGTCGGCGCCGGCGGCGCGACGCAGTATGGCCCGGATGCGGGCGATCAGCTCCTCGATGCTGAACGGCTTGGTGACGTAGTCGTCGCCGCCGAGCGTGAGCCCGCGGACCTTGTCCTCGGTGGTGTCTCTGGCGGTGAGGAAGAGGATCGGGATGCGCTGCCCCTGGGCGCTGAGACGGCGGGCGACCTCGAAGCCGTCGTAGTCCGGCAGCATGATGTCGAGGACGATCAGCTCCGGACGGAAGTCGGTGGCGGCGGCCAGGGCCCGGCGGCCGTCGGCCGCCGTCGCGACCTCGAAGCCCTCGTAGCGCAGGGCCAGCCCGAGCAGCTCGGTGATGCTTGCCTCGTCGTCGACGACCAGGATGCGGGTCTTGTCTTCCACGCGCGCGCCTCCTCTGTGTGAGACGCACTCTACCGCGCTTTGCTGTGCGTTGCCTGTGAGTCACCTTCTCCTGCGCTGAGGAGCGGGCCCGCCGAGACGCACCGTTCGACCCGCGGCGACTCGCGGTCAAGTCGGCCCGGAACGCGGTCGATACTCCTCCCGGAAGAGACGTGGCGGTCGCTGTCCGCCGAGTCACGGATCCGGCACCAGTCGAGGAGGGCACATGAGGTACAAGCTGTTGGGAGCGGCGGCAGCCTGCGGGGCGCTGGCCGTGTTGGCACTGGGTCTGGTCGGCTGCGGGTCGTCCGACGAAGGCGCCGCATCGACCCCGTCACCCAAGGCGAGCACGGTGACCGTCGAGGTGAGCACGGCGGCAGAGGCCAAGACCCTCAGCGTGCACGTCGGCGACATCATCGACATCTCACTGCCCGGCAATCCCAGCACCGGCTACATGTGGCAGGCGGATCTGGACGAGGGCGGCGTCGTCGAGACGGCGGGCGAGCCCACGTTCAAAGCCGAGAGCGACCTGGACGGCGCCTCCGGCGTGGTGACCATCCCCCTCAAGGCCGTCAAGGCCGGCGGCGCCCTGGTGGTGCTCAAGGAGATGCCCCCCGGAAAGGACGATACGACCCCGGCGCACGTCTCGACGGTCTACATCGACGTGCAGGAGGGCACGCGCGCCGCACGTGTCAAGATCAACGAGAGCTACATCTCCGAGACGGCGATGATGCATGAAGGCGACACGCTGGAGGTGACGCTCCACGGAGCGTCCGCCTCGACCGGCTACGTCTGGCAGGTCGACGAGGTCAGCAGCGGTGCTCTCGCTCAGACGGGCCAGCCGCAGGTGAGCGCGCAGGGCGAGCAGCCCGGCGCGCCGGACCTGACCACGTTCTCGTTCAAGGGCGCCGCCGCCGGCCAGGCGACGGTCGTCTTCTCACTGCGCGCCCCGGGCAGCAATCGCATCGCCGGCGTCTACGCCGTCACCGCCGAGGTGGTGCCGAGCGCCAAGCCGGGTACGGTGCAGGTCGACGCCACGACGGCCGAGCGCGGCGTCGTGACGCATCTGGTCGAAGGCGGCACGCTCGAGGTCGTCGTCAAGGGCAATCCCACGACAGGCTATGGGTGGTCGATGCAGGCGACCCCGGAGGGGGCGCTGGTCCAGAAGGGCGAGCCGGACTTTGAGCCCGACGGCGATGCCATGGGCGCCGGCGGTACCCTGACGTATACGTTCGCCGTCAAGGGCGCCGGCGACATCACGCTCGATGCCGCCTACCACGATCAGAACAGCGGCAGCACCGGCCCGCTGCGCTCGCGTGAATGGAAGTTCCAGAGCGTCGCTCCCGAGCAGCCGATCGTCGTGAGGGCGCTCGAGAAGAAGGCGGCGCCGCTCGTGCCGCTGCACGTCGGTGACAGGCTGCAGGTCCACCTCAAGGGTCAGGCCGGCACCGCGTACGAGTGGGTCGTCGAGTCGATCGACGGCGGCGTGCTCAAGCAGGTCGGTCAGGCGAAGTTCACGGCCGAGAGCTCCGAGCCCGGCGCTGCCGGCATCGTCACGCTCACCTTCGAGGCGGTGGGCGCCGGCGGCACGACGCCGATCCTGCTGCACGCCGCGCAGGGCCAGGCCCCCGAGTCGACGTTCGCGTTCCGGGCGGCGGTCGCCAAAGGTGCTCGGCACAAGACGTTCGAGGCCGTGATCACCAAGCCCGGTGAGCCGGTGGAGCTCAAGGCCGGCGACACGCTGGCCGTCAAGCTGCCCGGCAATCCGACCACCGGCTACGAGTGGATGGACGCCACGCCCGACAACGCGATCCTCATCCAGGACGGAGACCCGACCTTTGAGCCCGAGAGCGATGCCATGGGCGCACCGGGCATCGTGACCATGAAGTGGAGCGCCACCGGACCCGGCAGCGAGCTCGTGCTCGCCATGTACAAGCCGGCCGGCGAGGTGAGCACCCCCGACCAGGACGTGGTACCGGAGGCCGTGTGGTCCACGTGGGTGACCGTGAAGCAGTGACTCGTCGTCGAGGGACGAGGGACCGGTCTCCTTCAGTGAGGGACGACGGGCGGGAGCTGCGAGCGCAGCTCCCGCCCGCGGACGGCGCGGCTCAGCGCTTGCGCAGGCGGAGTGCGAGGATGCGCGGCACGGTGCACGTCCAGCCGCCGCTGCAGACGAACGAGTGAGTGCCGGCGCAGCGGCCCCAGATGGTCACCAGGTCGCCGCAGTCGACCGGCTCGTGCCGGTCGCACTCGACGATCACATCGTCCTGCCAGAGCTTGCCCAGCCGGTCTTTGGTGACCGAGACGATCAGCCGCATGCGCTCCCGCCGGCTGCCCGGTGCTGGACTCTCCGGGAGCGGGACCACGCCGGTGGCGCTGTGGTCGCCGGGATCATCGAAGGGCTCGCGCCTGACGAAGTGGACGGTGCCCTTCAGGCGGCAGAGGACGTCACGCGAATCCCTGGCCGCCTGCGAGAGCCGCTCGTAGTCGAGCCGCCGGCATCTGCAACGCAGCGCAAGCAGGGCCGCGACGCTGCGTGAGCGGCGCGCCTGATCTGCGGTCGCTTGTTCCACCGTGGTCACCAGCGAGAGCGACGGGGACGGCCGGAGTGGGCGATACCCACCCTCGCTCGCGATTATACCCGCGCGTCAAGCACGGACAGCGCTCTGCACGACGAAGCGCACGCGGCACTGCGCCGCCGCGGAACACCGTGTCGGGCGGCGCCGGACGTGCTGCCGCCGGTCGTGGCGCCGGCTGCCTGTGGCGGCCGGCGCCACGATGGCAGGTGGGTGTACCGGGTCCGGGTGCGACGTCAGACCGCCCCGCCGCGACCGATGCTGCGCGGCAGGATGATCGTCTCGTCGCGACCGGGGCCGACGGCGATGAACTTGACGCGCGTCTGCGTGAAGTCGGCGATGAACTGCACGTAGTCGCGCGCCGCCTGCGGCAGGTCGGCCCACTCCTCGCAGTCGCGGATCTCCTCGCTCCAGCCGGGCAGCTCCTGGTGCAGCGGCCGGGCGTGGTGGAAGTCGGTCTGACGGAGCGGGAACTCCTCGAAGACGGTGCCCGCGTCGGGACCGGCGCTGTCCGGCCGGCCGCCGTCGACGTGCGCGTCGCCGCCGATCGAGCGGTAGCGCGTGCACACCTTGATCGGGTCGAAGCCGGTCAGCACGTCGAGCTTGGTGATGGCCAGGTGGGTCACGCCACTGACGCGCACGGCGTACTTGAGCGCCACCAGGTCGAGCCAGCCGCAGCGGCGCTTGCGGCCGGTGGTGGTGCCGAACTCGCGGCCGGCCTCACACATCGCTTCGCCGTCATCGTCGAAGAGCTCGGTCGGGAACGGTCCCTCGCCGACGCGTGTGGTGTACGCCTTGGCGACGCCGACGACGTGATCGATGCGGGTGGGTCCCACGCCCACCCCGGCGCAGGCGCCGCCGGCGATGGGGTTGCTGCTGGTCACGAACGGATAGGTGCCGAAATCAACATCGAGGAGCGTGCCCTGGGCGCCCTCGAAGAGGACCTCCTTGCCCTCGTCGAGCGCCTGGTTCACCAGCAGGCTGGCGTCGCAGATGTACGGCTCGATGCGGGCGCGGTACGCCAGGTACTCGTCGGTGACCTGGTCGGGGTCGAGGATGCCGATGTCGAAGCGGTTGTGCAGGAGCCAGTTCTTCTCTTCCAGCGCGGCGCGGACCTTCTGCCGCAGGATGTCGTCGTCGAGCAGGTCCTGCACGCGGATGCCCAGGCGGGCGAACTTGTCGGTGTAGCAGGGGCCGATGCCACGCCGCGTGGTGCCGATCTGGAGCTTGCCGAGCTGCTTCTCCCAAGCGCCGTCGAGCAGCAGGTGCCAGGGCATGATCAGGTGGGCGTTGCCGGAGATGCGCAGGTTCTGGACCGGCAGGCCGCGGGAGCGCAGGGCGTCGATCTCGCCGAAGAGGATGTGTGGGTCGACCACGACACCGTTGCCGATCACGCAGGTCTTCTCCGGGTAGAGGATGCCCGAGGGGATGAGGTGAAGCTTGAACTCCTCGCCGTCGCGCACGATGGTGTGCCCGGCGTTGTTGCCACCCTGGTAGCGCACGACGACGTCGCTCTTGGCGGCCAGCAGATCGGTGATCTTGCCCTTGCCTTCATCGCCCCACTGGGCGCCGATCACGACTGTCCCGGGCATCACGGCCCCTTTCTCGTCGGTTGCTTGCCCGGCGCCGCGGCCGGGTCGGAGGGAGTCTGTGAGGCGCCGATGTCGGCGGTCGCCGGCGCCTTCATCGCTGCGGCGCCCGAGTCCGGCGTGCGGCCGGCCAGGATGGCGCGGGCGGCCAGGACGCCGGCGGCGCTGGCCTGCACCAGGCCGCGGGTGACGCCGGCGCCGTCGCCGACGGCGTACAACCCGGGGATCCGCGTCTGCAGGCCGTCGTCGAGCTGCGGGCGCGCTGAGTAGAACTTCACCTCGGCGCCGTACAGCAGCGTGTCGCGCGCCTTGACGCCGGGTACCAGCGCGTCCATCGCCTCGAGCATCTCGAGGATGTCACGCAGGTACCGGTACGGCAGCACGAACGACAGGTCGCCCGGCGTGGCCCCCTGCAGCGTCGGCTGCACGGTGCTGCGCTCCAGCCGCTCCGGCGTGGACCGCTTGCCTTGCTGCAGGTCGCCGAGCCGCTGCACCAGGATGTCTTCTCCGAGCAGGTTGGCGAGCCTGGCGATCGACTTGCCGTAGGTGATCGGGTCGTCGAACGGCTCGGTGAACTGCGTGGAGACCAGCAGCGCGAAGTTGGTGTTCTCGGTGCGCTGGTCCGCATAGCTGTGGCCGTTGACGGTGAGCACGTCGCCGTAGTTCTCGAGCGAGACCACGCCGTACGGGTTCATGCAGAACGTGCGTACCTGGTCGTCGAAGGTCGGGGTGTAGTAGATGAGCTTGCTCTCGTAGAGCAGCGTCGTGAGCGGCTCCATGACCACCGCCGGCACCTCGACACGCACGCCGATGTCGACGGCGTTGGCGCGGATCTGGAGACCGAGGCGCCGACATTCGTCGACCAGCCAGCCGGCGCCCTGGCGTCCGGGGGCGAGGATCACGGCGTCGGCGTGATACATGGTGCCGTTGGCCAGCTCGATGCCGGCGGCGTGACCGTCCTGAGTGAGGATGCGGACCGCCTCTGTCGAGGTGGCCACGGCGACCTCGCGCTCGAGCTCGGCGCGCAGACGGGTGAGGATCAGGTAGGCGCGTTCGGTACCCACATGACGGAGCGGGGCGGCCACCAGCGTGAGGCCGTGCAGCAGCGCCTCGCGCCGCAGGCGCTCGATCGTCTTGCCGTTGCCGCCATGCACCTTGTCGGGAGCGCCGTACTCGCGCCAGACGCCGTCCACGTAGTCGATGAGTCCCTGCAGCTCGGCCTCGGAGACGAAGTCGGTGAGCCAGCCGCCGACCGCCGGTGAGAGTGTCAGCTTGCCGTCGGAGAAGGCGCCGGCGCCGCCCCAGCCACAGGTGATGCCGCAGGGCTCACAGTGCGCGCAGACGCCGGTGGCGCGGGCCGGACAGCGCCGCTTGTCGATGTCCGGGCCCTTCTCGACGAGGAGTACCGAGAGACCGTTGCGACGGACGAGCTCGAGTGCGGCGAAGATGCCGGCAGGGCCGGCCCCAACGATGACGACGTCGAAACGGGTGCGATCCATGGTGCTCTGGGGTCGGGACCGGAGGCGGCTCCCAAGCCCAAGATACTAGTCCCCGACTGCCACGAACACAAACGGCCGCCCACCCCAGGGACCTTTGCGTCCCAGTGTGTCGCTCCGCGTGTGGCCGGCAGGTCCGCCGGCGACAGGCACGAATACCGCCCCGGATGAGGTGATCGTCTGGTGGGGAGGGATCGATGCATCTGCTCGTGTTCTGCCGCTGCTCTGTCGTCGTCGGCTGCCTTGTCGTGGCATCGTCGCTCGCCGTGAGCGCCTGCGGCGGAGGCACGGAGATCCCCGTCGGCAGGTCGGCCAGCGGGACGACGATCACGGCGGCGACCGGCGATGTGCTCGTGCTGACGCTGCCGGAGAACCTCACGACCGGCTACAACTGGTCGATGACCCTGTCCGAGGGTCTGAGCCTCGATGGCGAAGCGTACGTGCAGGGCGAGGACGCCGGCGATCTGGTCGGTGCCGGCGGGACGCACGAGTGGCACATCAAGGTCACCGCCACCGGCAAGCAGACCATCGATGGTGTCTACCGACAGGAGTGGGATCCCACCCAGTCTCCAGAGTACTTCATTCTGACCGTCGACGTGCGGTGAGACGAGCCTGAGACGTCCCTGACACGGCCGCCGGACGGCCGCAGGCCACGGCCCGGGACCGGTGGCCGCATGTCTTCTCGGGTCGGCACGCCTCTCCTTCGCTCTTCGAGCTCGTCGCCGTCGTCGAGCGCTCCCGGACGTGCCGCCGCGTTTGTGCCCCTCGTTCTGTGGGAAGTGTGAGGCCGAACCCGCAAAGGCCCGAGGGAGGTGGCGTGTCGCAGTCAGAATGGGTGGTCGTGACGACCCGGAGCAAGCTTCCCAAGGCCGGTGTCCTGCCCGTGTATCCAAAGGGCGTGGCAGTGTTGCTGGTCCCTCAGGGCGACGAGGTCTACGCCATCGCCAACCGCTGCCCCCACATGTCGTGTCCGCTGGAAGCCGGCCGCGTCGACGGCGGCATCATCACCTGCCCCTGCCATGACTGGTCCTTCCATGTCCGTACCGGCGAGATGGTCACCGCGCCTGAGATCCGCGTGACCACCTACCCGGTCAAGAAGGACGGCGACGACATCCTGATCGAACTGCCCGGAGCGTGAGCCAATGCCAGAGATCGACATCATGCTGTACACCCTCAGCACCTGTCCGTGGTGTCGCAAGACCAAGAAGTTCTTCGACGAGCGCGGCCTCACGTACCACTTCCTCGACATCGACACGCTGGGGCGCAAAGACCGTCAGGCGGCGCGAGACAAGGTCGTCGAGCTGGTGGGGTCGCTGCAGTATCCGGTCGCGGTGATCGACGGTACCGCCGTCCAGGGCTACAACCCCGACAAGTTCACCGACCTGCTCAAGCAGGCCGGCTGGAAGCCGCAGGGATGAGGCGGGCATGAATCCCGAGGCGCGCAAGGAGGCGCTGCGCCACTTCCACACTCGCGTGGTAGAGGCGCTGGGGTACAAGTTCACGCCCGACGAGGAGCTGGCCGACTTCCTGCTCGAGCAGGAAGTCAAGCTGGAGGCCGAGCACGGCGCCCCCTACTGCCCGTGCCAGGGGCGTACCGAGGAGCGCGCCGCAGACATGCGGATCGTCTGTCCGTGCATCCCCTACCACCGGCGGCACTTCGATGCCATGCGCCGCTGCTGGTGCGGGCTGTTCGTTCATCAGGATGTCGACGATCCCGACAGCCTGCCGCAGATCCCCGTCGATCAGATCCCCGGCGAGTGAGGAGCGGGCCCATGTGGATCGAGGCATGCAGGGAAGGCGAGCTGGCGCCGGGCGGCGTGAAGTACGTCCGGGACGGCGAGGTCGAAGTCGCCGTGTGCAACGTCGACGGGTCGTTCTACGCCGTGAGCCGGCGCTGCGGGCACATGAACGCGCCGCTGGAGCAGGGACCGCTCGACGGTCCATACCTCACCTGTCCGCTGCACCACGTCCAGTTCGACGTTCGCACCGGCGAAGCGCTCAGCAACCCGATCGACCACGATTACGGCGACCAGCGGCCGCCGGAACCGTACCGTCGGTTCGGCAAGGTCCAGATGCGGCTGGAATGGAAGGTCCGCGTCCACGATCTCGCCACCTACGCCGTGCGCGTGCGCGACGGGGTGGTCGAAGTGGAGATGTAGGGAAGGTCTCCCGACCGCTCACCAACGTCGACCAGGAGGATGTCCATGGCTTTCGAACTGCCCCCGCTGCCGTACCCCCAGGATGCGCTGGCCCCGATGTGCTCGGCCAAGACCATCAGCTTCCACTACGGCAAGCACCACAAGGCATACGTCGACAACCTCAACAAGCTCGTCGAGGGCACCGATCTGGCCGACAAGCCGCTCGAGGAGATCATCACGGCGACCGCCGGCGACGCGGCCAAGGCGGGCGTGTTCAACAACGCCGCCCAGGTGTGGAACCACACCTTCTTCTGGAACTGCATGACGCCCGACGGCGGCGGCGGCAAGCCGCACGGCGACATCGCCGGCTGTCTGGACTCCACGTTCGGTGACTACGAGAAGTTCGCCCAGGAGTTCAAGGCGGCGGCTGTGGGCCGCTTCGGCAGCGGCTGGGCCTGGCTGG